>JANRKU010000100.1:0-35366 GCA_033763335.1 bacterium | reverse complement strand
GAATTGACCGATGGCTACGAAACGGTTGTTGGGGAACGTGGCACAAAATTGAGTGGTGGACAGCGCCAACGGGTGGCAATCGCCCGCGCCATCCTCAAAAATCCTCGCATTTTGTTGCTGGATGAAGCCACATCAAGCCTTGATAGCGAAAGTGAACAACTTATCCAAGAAGCACTCACACGGTTGATGCAAAACCGCACCACGATTATTATTGCTCATCGTTTTAGCACTGTGCGCGTGGCAAATCGTATCGCTGTTTTGGATAAAGGCGAATTGGTAGAACTCGGCACACATGATGAACTCATCGTCAAAGATGGCATTTATACCAAGCTACATGATTTGCAATTGCTCAATCCCGATGAACCAGTGGAGGAATTGGCTTGAAAACCGTATTTGTCACAGGTGGGACAGGTTTTTTGGGCGGGGTGTTAATACACACCCTTTCCGCACATGGCATACAGATTAAGGCATTGGTCAGAAATCCGAAAAAAGCCGATAAAATCGCCCATTTGGCGGGTGTTGAATTGGTCAATGGCGATTTAACTACTGATACCGCATGGATGGAAACCGCACTCACAGGCGTGGATGTGGTCTTTCATGTGGCGGCGGCATTGGGCGGGGATATAACAGAACAACGCGCCATCAATGTGGAAGCAACACGGGCATTGGCACTCGCATCGGTAAAAGCGGGTGTGGGGCGGTTTGTGCATGTTAGTTCTATCGCGGTATATGGGTATCCATCCGCCACAATCATCACCGAAGATGCCCCACTCACCAAACCCATCCCATACGATTATGCAGTGACCAAAGGCGAAGGCGAAACAGCGTTAATAGAGGTTGCAAAAGCCAATAATCTGCCCTATACCATCATCCGTCCGGGGATGATTTATGGCGCACATAGCCAAACATGGACAAAATTGGCATTCAATATTGCCAAACGCAAACCCACCATTTTTATCGGAAATGGCAGTGGCAAAAGCGCCCCTATTTATGTGGATGATGTGGTGAATTTACTGATTGTATCGGGAACACATCCTAAAGCGGTTGGGCAAATTTTCAATGCCACCCCAGACCCTGCCCCCACATGGCGTAAATTTTTGGGGACATATTCTCAATTGGTAGGACATCAATGGTGGTTGGGCATTCCAACGCCATTCATCAAATTGCTGATAAAAATCATTAGCCCCTTCACAAAATTAGACATGATTAAAGGTGGTATCGGCTTTTTGAAATTTATTACATCAGATACCACTTATAGCACCCAAAAAGCGCGTAACTTGCTCGGATGGTCGCCCCAAATCTCACTAGAAGAAGGTGTTAAGCGGTGCATACCTTATCTGAAAGAAAAAGGTTTGCTAAAATAGAGGCTGATTGTGACGTATATATCAAGAGGATAAAGCCACATTGAAACCCCTGACTCATCAAGTTGCGGAACTTGTCCGCGAAGCTATCCAAAAAGCCCAACATGCGGGTGAATTGCCCGCCACAGATATCCCTGCCATTGATATCAAACCGCCCAAAAAAGCCGAACAAGGTGATTATGGCGCATCAGTGGCATTAGGATTATCTAAAGTGATGGGAAAACCACCCATTGAAATTGCTACTATCATTGCTAAACACATGACCAAACCCGATTTTATCGCCGCGATAGAAGTCGCCCCCCCCGGATTTGTGAATGTTCGCTTGGATGAAAATTGGATTCGCAATCTTGTGAATATCCTCATCACCAATGGCGATTCGTTTGGTGCGTTGGATATTGGTGCTGGCAAACGCGCCCAAGTCGAATTTTTGAGCGCCAACCCCACAGGACCTATTACCATTGGGCGTAGTCGTGGCGCAATTTTGGGAGATGCTATCGCCCGTGTGTTAGAAGCTACTGGCTATACCGTTGAGCGTGAATATTATTTCAATAATGCGGGTGTGCAAATGCACAATTTGGGCGAAAGTCTGCGGATTCGCTATCTGCAAGAATTGGGTCATACCATCGAAATCCCCGATATGGAAAAATTTTATCAGGGTGACTATCTAATTGATTACGCCAAAGACCTTATAAATGAGCAAGGTAAGGCATTAGAGAATGCCGATTGGCAACCCTTCAAAGAATATGCCGAAAAGCGCATGTTCCAATGGATACAAGAGACTTGTGCCAGAATTGGCATTAAACATGATGTGTTCTTCAACGAAAATACCCTCTATGACACAGGTGCGGTGTGGAAAACACTAGAAGAACTTCAAAAACGCGGGCATGTTTATACATCTGTCATCCGTGAAGGTGAGACAGATGAAAAAGTTATTGCAAAAAGCGCCAATCAACAACCTGCCCAATGGTTCAGAAGCACCACTTTTGGCGATGATGAAGACCGCGTATTGGTCAAAAGCAATGGGGAGCCAACTTATACCCTGCCCGATATTGCCTATCACATCAACAAAATTAATCGCGGATTCGACCTATTGGTGAATATTTTGGGTGCAGACCATTTCACCCAAGCACAAGTCGTCCGCAGGGGTGTTGTGGCAATGGGATATGACCCAGAACCCATTCATGTTGTCCATGTGCAGATGGTGAGTGTCGTGCGCGATGGAAAACCTTTTAAGGGCAGTACACGGCGTGGGATTTTCGATACACTAGATGAACTCATAGACCTCACTAGCGCCGATGCGATTCGCTATTTCTTGCTCCAACGCAGTCCAGATTCACAACTGAAATTTGACATCAATGTGGCTGTATCACAGAGCAACGAAAACCCTGTGTATTACATCCAATATGCTCATGTGCGCTGTTCGGGCATTTTACGTGAGGCAGACGTGCGCGGTGTTGGGATTGATGGCGCAGATTTATCACTACTCGGCACAGAAGAACTCACCTTCTTGCGGAAATGTCTGGAATTGTTGGATATTATGCAAATTGCCAGCGACAATTTATCACCACATACCATCGCCTTTTATGCGTTGGAGCTGTCTAATGCCTTTCATCCAATGTATGACCGTGTGCGTGCCTTTGCCGATGGCATAGACCCCAATCTACAAAAAGCGCGTTTGGCGTTTTATACCGCCACCAAAGCCATGTTCAAACGTGTATTGGATTTATTGGGCATGACTGCCCCAGAGCGCATGTAATAATATGTCCGTAGGGACGGCATATATGCCGTCCCTACACATCCATCCTTACCCCTCATCAAACACTTTATAGACATTACCCCAATTTTGCACTAAACTGGAATTGTTCGTTCAAAAAAATTTGAAAGGTGACATGAATGACCCAATTACATGGTTTTGAACTAATTAGAGAAACACACATCCCCGAAATCAATAGTAATGCAAAAATTTATCGCCATATCAAAACAGGCGCAGAACTACTCTCACTAGAAAATAATGATGAAAATAAATGCTTTGGCATTACCTTCACCACCCCCCCACCAGATGACACAGGCTTGCCCCATATCCTTGAACATTCTGTCTTGAATGGGTCACGCAAATACCCCACCAAAGACCCCTTCTTTGAATTGGTCAAAGGGTCATTAGCAACCTTTATCAATGCCATGACTTTTCCAGATAAAACCGTCTATCCTGTCGCCAGTCAAAATGGCAAAGATTTTTATAACCTGATTGATGTGTATCTGGATTCGGTGTTTCATCCCAATATCTCACAAGACACCCTCAAACAAGAGGGCTGGCATTATGAACTCGATTCTGCCGATGGTGAGATGATTTATAAAGGTGTGGTATTCAATGAGATGAAAGGCGTATATTCATCTCCAGACCAAGTATTGTATATGGAAACAGGTCATACCCTTTTTCCAGACACCCCCTATGGCGCAAATTCGGGCGGGAATCCACAAGTCATCCCAAATTTGACTTATGAACAATTCAAAGAATTCCACGAAACTTACTATCACCCATCCAATGCACGTATTTATTTTTATGGGGATGATAATCCAGAAGAACGTCTGCGAATTTTGGATAACTACCTCAATGAATTTGAACGTAAAGAAGTCAACAATAAAATTCCAACCCAAACACCATTTGGCGAGCCTCGCCGCGTGACCATCTCTTTCGATGCAGGTGAAGAAGCCGAAAATAAGGCGATGGTCACGGTCAATTGGGCATTAGATAATCCTCTTGATATGCAACACACCTTATCTGTCCAAATGCTGAATCAAATTTTGCTCGGCTCGCCCGCTTCCCCATTGTATAAAGCCTTGCTGGATTCTGAACTGGGCGAAGATGTGGCGGGAATTGGGTTAGATACCGATGGCGCACAAATGATTTTTTCCACTGGGATGCGCGGTGTGGCATTGGAAGATGGGGGTAAGGTAGAATCTACCATCTTAGAAACGCTCGAACAACTCGCTAAAGACGGCATTGACCCACTCGAAATTGAAGCCGCTATGAACACCTATGAATTTTCTCTGCGCGAATATAACACAGGGCAATTCCCACGCGGGTTAGCAGTGATGTTCTCTAGCTTGTCCACATGGCTATATGGTGGCGACCCGCTTGCCCCATTATCGTATGAATCCGCCTTATCTAGTATCAAAAAGCAAATTGCCACTGATAACCGTTATTTTGAAAAATTGATTGAAACCCAATTGCTCAACAATACCCATCGCTCAACCATTTTGCTCGAACCAGATTCAGAACATCGCAAACGCTTAGAAGCAGAAGAACGCGCCAAATTGGATGCTGTCCGCGCAAAGCTATCGGATGCAGAAATTGAAGCCATTATTGCCGATACTCATCGTCTACGCGCAAAACAAGAAACCCCAGATAAGCCAGAGGATATTGCCAAGCTACCCTTCCTCAAATTGAGCGACCTAGACCGCCAAAGTCGTAACTTCCCAATCGAAGTTAGTCCCAATAATGGCGCAACCATCGTCTATCATGATATTTTTAGCAATGGCATCACCTATTTCGATTTGGGCTTCGATTTGCACACTGTCCCACAAGACCTCATCCCCTATTTGGGATTATTTAGCACTGTCTTGTTGGAAATGGGAACAGAAAAAGAAGATTTTGTGCGTTTAACCCAACGCATCGGCAGTAAAACGGGTGGCATTGACACCAGTATGGTTGCGGCAGAAAAACATGACCGTTCTGGGAGCGCATTATGGATGTTCATCCGTGCCAAAGGTATTCAAAGCCAAAATGATGATGTATTGGCAATTTTAGAGGACATTCTACTCACCCTCAAATTGGATGATAAAGAACGCTTCAAGCAAATTGTCCTCACCGAAAAAGCAGGCTTAGAAGCTCGCCTCGTCCCTGCAGGTCATATGATAGTTGGCTCACGTTTGGGCGCTCATTTCACCTTATCGGGTTGGGTGCGGGAACAAATGGGTGGCATCAGCTATCTGTTCTTCTTGCGTGATTTGGCAAATAAAATTGATAGTGATTGGGAAGGTGTACTCGCCAAACTCGAAACACTCAAAAAACACCTCATCAACCGTGATACGATGATTTGCAATGTCACACTTGATGCTCCCAATTGGGATAAATTCCAACCCAAATTAGAAGCATTCATCCGTGCCATGCCCGCTAATGGCGCAAATAAAACAACATGGAATCCTGTCTATCCCACAGGTAATGAAGGCATGACGATTCCCGCACAAGTGAATTATGTCGGCAAGGCAAGAAATGTCTATGAGGCGGGATTTGAATTTCATGGCGCGATGTATGTCGCCATCAATTACCTAAGAATCGAATATCTGCTTAATCGGATTCGTGTTCAGGGTGGTGCATATGGGGCATTTGCCAGTTTTGACCCCAATTCGGGTGTATTCGGGTATGGCTCATATCGTGACCCCAATTTACTCCGCACATTAGATGTCTATGATGGCACAGCCGACTTTTTGCGGAATGAGCCTCTTAGTGATGATGAACTAACCAAGAATATCATCGGTGTCATTGGCGATTTTGACCCCTATTTATTGCCAGATGCCAAAGGCTATACCTCGCTCAATCGTTATTTGTTGAATCTGAGCGATGCACAACGCCAAAAAACCCGTGAGCAAGTCTTGGGTACGACCAACGCCGATTTGAAGAAAGTGGCAGATGCGCTCGATGCTGTCAAAAATGGTCATATCGTGGTCTTAGGGTCTAAGGATGCTGTGGAAAAAGCCAATGTAGAGCGTGGTAATTTCTTGACGGTAACACCGATTCTATAATGTATTGTCAATATCTCAGTGTCTATTTAAGTGACACTGAGATATTTTTTTTATTTACAAGACTCAACAACATCATTTCCCCGCACATATAATGCCAAAATTTGACCTGCTAAATCCTCTTATAAAACCTAAAATTAATCTTATTCATCAAAAAATTTGAGATGATGTCACAATTCCTCATATCGAGTGTCTAATTAAATGATGGAATAAAACGGAGGCACATAAAGATGATGGAAGTTAATCTGAATACATTGGCAAAAGAAGCCCAAAACGGAAGTAAAGAATCTCTGGAAAAACTATTATCTCACATACAAGGGTTCATTTATAACCTTGCCATCAGGATGCTCAAAACCCCCTTTGAAGCGGAAGATGCGACACAAGACATTCTAATCCGCATTATGACACACTTAGGGCAATTTAGAGGTGAGAGCGCCTTTCTAACATGGGCATATCGAATCGCCACCACGACACTCATCAACCGCTATAACCGTGATACTCATAAAACACAAATTTCTTTCGACCATATCTCACAACAATTAGAAACAAGCCTCGCACTCAGCGATAGCTCCGCAGAAGATGTGTATGAAGATATTACCCTAGTCGAAGAAGTGCGCCGAAGTTGCACATTAGGCATGTTAATGTGCCTCAATCATGAAGACAGATTGGCTTTAGTGCTAGGAGAGCTAATTGGCATATCTAGCGATGATGCTTCATACATTATGGGAATTAGCGCCCCCGCCTATCGCAAGCGCCTCTCACGGGCGCGTCAGGCATTAGTGGCATTTGTCTCGCATCGCTGTGGCATTATCAATACAGAAAACCCCTGTAAATGTCATAAACATGTACAAAATAAAATTCGCATAGGGATGATGACCCCAGACTCACTCGTATATAACACACCACATTCAGCAGATAGTTGCACAGCACTGGAACAGGCAAATCTAGTTGAACTGGAGCAAGCTACACGGACAATGGCGCTTTTCCGCGCACATCCAGAATATGCCAGCAACACAAATTTTGCTGAGATGATACGCCAAATGTTTATATCACCTGACCAAGATAGATTGTAACAAGACATCATCATAAAGCCCTGTTCTCTGTCAACTCTATTTATCTAACCCAAGTAATGAGGAAAATATCATGATTAACAATTCAACTCAAAAATCTAATACAACCACACCATGGCGTTCTATCGGAGTATGGATGGCAATCATATTGATTGTCTATCAATTATTCAATTTTATCCGCGCATTATTAAACCCGATTGAGTTTGCATCATCATTTGGTGTTTCACTCGATGCAGACAGTAACAATGCGTATATCATTGTTTATGCCATACGAACATTATTTATCGGTTTATTTGGATTGGCATTGGTAGTAAATCGAAAATGGGATATATTGACATTATATGCCTTAATAGCCGTTGTCATCCCATTAGGTGATGCGCTTATTGTTGCCTTAAATGGTGGCGCATCTGGCACAATTGTACGGCATGTATTAACCGCCTTATTTGTTCTTGCAACATGGTTCATGCTACAACGCTGGGTAAAACAATTTTCCACTACATCATAACATCAATGAGATGACTTGCATAATGGTCATTGCATGACATGAAGGCATGATATATCATGCCTACTATAAAAGTATGAGGGCGCAATGATTTGCGCCCTTGTTGGTTATAGACAAACAGGAGATGTCATGGGACTTAAACCAGACCATTGGATTCGCAAGATGGCGCTCGAACACGGCATGATAGAGCCGTTTGTCGAAACACAAAAGCGCGATGGGGTTATCAGTTATGGGGTATCATCATACGGCTATGATATGCGTGTGGCAGAAGAATTTAAGGTATTCACGAATGTTTTTTCTGCGATTGTAGACCCAAAAAATTTCTCACCTGAATCATTTGTAGACATCACCAGTGATGTGTGTATCATCCCACCCAATTCATTTGCATTAGCGCGTTCTGTCGAATATTTCCGCATCCCGCGCAGTGTTTTGACGATTTGTGTCGGAAAATCAACATACGCAAGATGTTTTAGTGGTGATACCAAAGTCGCATTGGCTGACGGCACATCTGTATCATTAGAAGAAATGGCAAAAAGAAGCGAAACAGGGGAATTGTTCTTTGGCTATAGCATTGGGCAATTTGGGCGAGTAATGGTGACACTGCTAGAAGCACCTCGGTATATTGGACGCGATGCACTCATGGAAATAACACTCGATAATGGTGCGGTTATCCATGCCACACCCGACCACGAGTTCATCACACGCGATGGGCGTATCCTCAAAGCAGATGAGCTAAGAAATGGTGAATCACTCATGCCCCTCTATCGGCATTTAGCGCGGGGATATGAAATGGTTTATCAACCCGCAAATGGGCATCTATACCCCACCCATCGCTTGGCTGATGAATGGAATTTACGACATGGGATTTATGGACAACAACCATCCACTATACCTGCGGGTCTACTAAAATTTGAGCAATCACATTCAAAAACTTTTTCCATACCACGAATAGAACCTAATTCACCGAATTATCGTAATCATCGCGTGGTAAGTATCCGTCCCTTAGCAGGCGACCATGATGTTTATTGCTTGAGTGTTCCAGAAGCAGGAAATTTCGCATTAGAAGCAGGTATCTTTGTCTCCAATTGCGGACTCATCATCAACGTAACACCTTTCGAACCAGAATGGGAAGGGCATGTCACCCTCGAAATCAGCAACACCACCCCCCTTCCCGCCAAAGTTTATGCCAATGAAGGCATCGCCCAAGTGCTATTTTTAGAGGGTGATGAAGTCTGTGAAATTTCGTATGCCGATAAAAAAGGCAAATATCAAAGCCAAACAGGGGTTACACTGCCCAAATTAGGATAAATATAACCATGCTCACGCAAACCCATCTCGCACAAAAATTGGGCAATCGCCCCTTTCGCTTTTTTGAATCACTCCCCAGCACCCAAAATGAGGCACTCACATGGCTCAAAAATGGCGCTCCACAAGGCGCTGTCGTCATTGCAGATGAACAAACAGCAGGACGTGGGCGTATGGGGCGCATATGGCATACCCCACAAGGGGTTGCATTGGCACTCTCGGTCATCCTACGCCCCACACCAGAGGGGTCAAAGCATGTTTTTATGGCGGGTGCTGTGGCGGTAGCAGAATTATTAGAAGGCTTGGGCATCCCAAATATCAGCCTCAAATGGGCAAATGATGTGCGAATAAATGGCAAAAAGGTCTGTGGTGTCTTGCCCGAAGCGGTTTGGCAAGGCGATAAACTCGGTGGCGTGGTATTGGGGATGGGGGTCAATATCCGTGTCAATTTTGGGGATAGTGACCTCGCTACCACTGCCACCAACATCGAAACCGAGCTAGATAGGCGTGTTGACCGTGCTGACCTCGTTGCTATGCTATTAGATAGGGTAGATAATTGGACAAATCGGCTCGGCTCAGATGCCCTTTATCAAGCATGGCGTTCTCGTTTGGATACACTCGGAAAAACCGTCTCGGTGGATGGTGTGACGGGTATTGCACATGATGTCACACACGATGGGGCGCTCATCATCCAAAAAGCAGATGGGGCATTTCATACAGTAATTGCAGGAGATTTATCATGAGCATCAAACTCGATTGGGAAATGGATGGGCAGGTTCAGCGTGGCATTGGAGAAGACCCGACTGCCTCGCGCAAACGGCGCTTACGTGCCATTCGGCTATTGATGTTTTTAAGCGTGATAATTGGACTTGGCATTGGGGCATTTATTTTTGTTGACCAACGATTTAATCAACTGAATCGCCAACTGGAAACCGAATTGCGCGACACCCTCATCGCTGAAGTGACTGCCATCCGTATTGGCGATTGGGATGCCTATAAAAAGCTCCAACGGAGCGCCGACCCAACATGGGAAGATGAACAGCGTGCCAATTTTCAGGCTTACCAAGATGCAATCATCAGGGGGAGCAATATTGAATTAAATGGGCGTATTTTATCGCTGGAGATAGATGATAATGTCCCCCGTGCGCGGGTGCATGTCGAAGAAATTATAGATGGGGTTGCCTATACCCGTGTATGGTTTTATTGGCGCTATTCAGAAGATGAAGACAAAGATCTATTGCTTGATGGCTGGAAGCATACCCGCCCCGATTATACCTTCTGGGGAGAATCTAATACCCTAGAGGGGCGCTATGCCACCATCACCTATCGAGAAGTAGATGCACGAGTCGCGCAAGACCTGATGACCTATCTTGATCAGATGGTGGAATTGGCATGTACCACCCGAAATTGTGCCAATTTACCCCGTTTACGTGCCGATATATCACCAGAGGGGTATGGTGGCTTGATGTGGTCGCCAAGTGACCGTAACTTGTTGCTGATACCCTCGCCGTATGCGGTGCGTGCGCGGTCAGATATGCCCTTTTCACCCGAAATGCAGGCACAAGTCGCCAGTTTACTGGCGGGGTGGTTTGGATAAATTTTGCCATGTTAATTGTTGCAAAAAATCATCATCCACAATAAGCGCCATCGAATGGCGTGCGAGTTCATCTTCGGAGACCAACTCTTCTACAGATACCAATCGTTGAGCGCGTAATTCTAAATCAAATCCTTGTAGGCGGTGATAGTTTTCAATCATCGCCTCTGCATAATTCAGTTGTGATACTAAACGATGCACCCGTTCTTTCCAAGAAATGGTCGGTTGATTAACAATTTGTTGAAAAATATTACCAAATTTATCGCTTATAAGGTCATTATTCCAAAAATCTTGCCGAATATGATGCAGAATATCTAACATGGTCATATCGGGGACAGTCCATTCTTCTGCCTGTGTAGATAACCACCCCTGTATATGAAAAAATCGCTCCACGTAATCGTTATTAAAATCTTTGTGCAAAAATAACGCGGGATGCTCCCCCATGCACACCTTCACAAATCGTTGTGTTGCTTCATGAAAAATGGGTAACGATTCTTTCATCTTTTTACGCGCCAAATCATGTTGGTTGTTGGCAACATAACAACGAATCCGTGTTGTTTCGGCATACATAGCATACGACAAAACATATTGTGCCAATTCAATTTTTTGAGGAGTTATATCCCCTTGTAGCACAGCTTCAAAATCTTTCAAAAAATTCTCGCGGGCTTCCCTCAAACCATCTACTGCACTTCGCATCGCATGGTGACGGGTATTATCATCACCTTCAAAAACATCATGTACCGCTTCTAATGCGACTTTGAATTGTGTATCACGGTCACGGGAAAATTCTGCCAGAATACTCGCCCCAAGTTGCTCAATATCCCGTGATAATTGGTTCAAACGGTTATTAATATGAACAAATCCCGCAACCATCATTCCTAAATTGATAACTGGAGCAATTTTTGAAAATTGCGTCATAGTGCTGAATAATGCTGATGTGCCTTCGTTAGCCACATCAGCCATGATTGCGCCTTCTCTAAGCCACATAACAATTGATTTAGATGATGAATCTACAATTACCCCACCTACTCGTTGCAACTGACCAGTTGACAAGCCAGACTCAATTATTGTTGGCACAGAAAACAAAACTGATAAATTGCCCATCATAAACTCCCATTTTATTTGTGGTTTTAGATTCATCATAATAGCACTTTATAGCTAAAAATTCTGCAATTTCCTCCATATCTAGCAACGGATGACAAAGTTATGTGTTAGAATAGATGTCAAGAATCAATTCACACAAAAAAACTTGCGAGGAGCGAGGGCGATGTTAGACGATCTGAGGAGAAGCGGTGAAGATGATGAATTTTCGTTTGGGGAAGACGAAGATTTTGATTATGGGAGTGATGCGCGTGAAGGGGAACAAAAATTATTCTTAGGGATGACTCCCATTGAGCGTATGTTTATTTCGATGTTTTTGTTTATGAATGTTGCTGTATTAGGCATAGCATTATTATTGGCAACGGGTCGTTTAGGGTAAATTAAGCACAAATCTCATCCACCTACCCCATTGAGGGGTATGTAAGGGCGCAACATGTTGCGCCCTTACAGGTGATAAGATATAAGGTGGCTAACCACCCTCTCTTACTTTATGGCACCAATATCAAGGTGCTAACTGCCGCCGCTTCGACTGCCTCACGACCAAATACCATCGTGCGATATTCAATCATCCGCCACGGGTCAATCATATTATCGTAATTATCGCTATTGGGGTGTCCGCTTTGCCCTGTGGTATGAATAGATTGGCTATTATCCCACCCACTCAGGTCATAAATCACCCGTTCAGATGGCGCACCACCTGTTGAGAAATCGGTATCTGGATATGCACCCCAACCCGTCGCGTTAATCGCCACACCAGACCCACTGGTTGGCACAGGACCACGATTCACCTGATTTTCAATCGGTGCAATGCCACTCAACCCCAATGGATTTGATACAAATGTTGTGGTGTGCAATGAACCCCATTTCCACGCTTGCGGGTCATCACCAAGTCGCTCAGTGGTGATAGCAATCGCCTCACCAAATGATTTAATGACAATTTCATCACGAGTTTCGGTCACATCGGCGGTATCCACATCATCCCACCATGTATTTTGTGGGTCACTCATCAAGCGCGTGGTGACAACGCGGTCATTCTGATTTCCATTCACTTGGTAGTCAGCAGGCGCGAATTCGTCATTATAGAGGTTATCCATCAAACGCACCCAGAAATACGCCCATAGCGCCCCTTGTGGGCTATCCATGTGCATCTGGTAATCCCACGAGAGCAACCAATCACGCATTTCGACCATATCTTCAGGGAATGGGATTTCTGCAAAGAGTGGCAAAATTTCTGCCGCATTCCCATCAAAATTATCACCGTGAATCGTGGCAAAGGTTTCGATGCTATGCGGGGCGAGTGTTTCAATGAGGTTATTAATGCGCCGACCACGATACCCATAATCCCAGTGATAGCTAATCAGATAATTGGCATCTGCGCCAAACACATCAGCCAATTCACTGGCTGTTTGCTCATAGAATGCCATTGGCACAACGGCTTGATTGGCAGTGGAAATATAACCGCGTTCTGGATTATACAAACGAGGAAGCGAATCGAATGGATAATATCCAAGCCATTCATATTCACTCGTCCAACCGGGGACAGGCAATAGCCCACTATGTCCTGCGGCACGCACAGGGATTTTACCCGGAATTTGATACCCAATATTATTGTTCACATCGGCATAAATCACATTTTGCGATGGTGCATCCCAATAAGATAAGGCTTCTCTGAATTCTTCCCAATTAGAGGCTTTATTCAGGCGCGAAAATGCCATGAATACCGTCCCAGGTTCCAACGATGTCCAACGCATTGCCACAGGGGTTTCGTTATTAAACCCATCAAGGCGGTCATTCATGATAGGACCCAAGTGCGTCATCCGCACACGGTAGGGAATAGGTTCTCTGCCATCGCCAAAGGTGAAAATTTCCTCTTTGACCGTCATATCACGCCATTCGCCATCCCATTCGTATTGCAATTCATTTTCTGGATTCACCCGAATTTGATACAAGTCTTGTGTATCGGGTCCGACATTGGTCAATGCCCATGAAATATTGGCATTATGCCCTGCTACGATAAATGGTGTGGGGCTTAGTGCAAAGCCAACGGCATCATAAGGGCAATCGGCGGTCACTGGCGCACAATGTAACCCAATTTCGTACCAAATGGAGGGCATTTGCACACCCAAGTGCATATCATTCGCCATGAGGGGCAACCCTGTTTCGGTCAAAGCACCACTCACAACCCAGTTATTACTGCCAATGCCAATATCCGCATTTAGCCATACCAATTGGCGGGCAACAGCCTCACCATCCATGTTCATATCCAATCCCGCAATCCCAACCTCTGGAGCGGGTTGTTGTGCGGTGGCTTGGTTGCTCACAGGGAGTTCTTCTTCCCAAATGATGGTAGGCATTTCGCCATAGGGAAATGGAATATTCCAGCTATCGAGCAAATCTTTATCCATCACACCATATAATTCGGTGAGCAATTCTTCATAATCGGAATTACCCGCTAAATTGAATGCCATCATCTTGCCCCAGATGATGCTATCCACAGGTGTCCATTCTTCAACAGTAAGCGTCACCCCTGCCACACGGAGCAGGCTATATTCGGTGGCAAGTTCTGTGGCAGGGCGCGTGAGGATATACGCATTCACGCCATCAGCAAACGCTTGGAATAACATTTTGGATTCTTCATCATATAGTTCATCCAATTCGCGTTGTGCCACATCGCGCAAACCGAGAGAGCGTAAATATCGGTCTGTCCCCATCAATCCTTCGTTATAGCCAGTGAGTTCTTGAATCGCGCCACTGCCAATATGCCGATAAAATTCCATTTGCCACCAACGGTCAGTGGCTTGGGTAAATCCTTGTGCAAAGAGCAAATCATAGGTGTTGCTGGCATAAATATGAGGCACGCCCCATTCATCACGGAGGATTTCCACACGGTCACGCAAGCCTGCTACCTGCAATTCCCCCTCATGAACAGGTTTTTGAGCGTTAGCAACGCCAACAACCATCAACAGCAAAAAAATAAGCATCAACTTTTTCATAAACCATTTTCTCCAAAATTTTTTAGTCAAAAAATGGGCAAGGAATGATTTTCCTTGCCCATCGTTAATTCTATCGCAATCTTACAGGATTAAGCAAATACCACCTATCCCGCAGGGGTTTGTGTGGGAGTGGGGGTTGGTGTAAGGGTTGGAGTCGCAGTGGGAATAATCGGAGCTGGTGCGACTTGATGAAATAGCGACAAGTCATTATCAATCAAAAATAACGGTGAGGCGATTTCGGATACAAGCGGATTGGTCGCATCATAATTACATTCACCTACGCCCGGTATATAATTTGGACGTGCCTGATTCAATGGTTGGGTCGGATTATAATGGTTATACACCATGCGCGACAATTCGCCTAATATAGGCAATGATTCCGCCTCAAAAGACAAAAATTCGGGCTTAAAGAGCATCACAACCATCACATAATCGCCACCGGGTGTAAAAAAGATACCCGCATTACCATGCGTATCGTTCACCCAGCCATGTTTATGTGCCACACGAATATTTTCTGGAACACCTGCTTTGAGCAAGCCATCTACCGTGTTGCTTTCCATCACATGAATCATTTTACGACATTCTTGAGGGGTAAATCCTGTAAAATTGGTCATCAAAGGACCCGATTCCCGATAAGCACATTCATATATGCTCGATAGCATCCATCCCATTTCATCCACAGCCATCTGATTGCTTGGATTGGGATTGGCTTTTACTTGGTCGGCATCCGTAATCGGAAATTCTATCGCACGGGGAACAGGTGTCGAGGTCGCAATACCAATAGTCGTATCATACGGGGCAGTCAAAAAAGTACGTGTGAGTCCCAATTGGCGCATAAAATTGGTCGTATTCACCGCGCCTTGTAAATTATCACCGCCCGCATTTGCCCCCATCACCCGATTGGTAGCCACATTCTCACTACAAATCATGGTATTGGCAATATCAACCGCTTCAGATAAATTGGGGATGCCATCCATGGTATTAAAATATTCTGCCAACACCGCAATTTTATTGATACTCGTACCACTAAAAGCAAAATCGTTGCCAAATGTCACGGCTTCCCCTGTTTGCAAATCTTGGAGATAAAGCGCCCCAAATTGGCTGGTGGCGGGGTTAAATCCTTGTGATAGCAAATAATTCCATAAGTCATCGCCCAATTTTGCAAAGGCGGGGCTAAGTGGCACATTCGGCTGACCAACAATCCGCGATGCGGCACGTACCGCAGGCGTTGGTGTGAGGGTTGGCAAATTAAATTGCAAACTGGTAACGGCAGGGAGTGAATAAATATCTCCCGTTATGGTAAGTAACTCTTGAAGTACCCATCCAAAATTATTGGGTGAGCCAGCATAAATAATTTGCACCCACGGGAATTGGGTATGATACCCAGAAATGGGAAATATTTCGCCAGCAAAGGCACGTCCCAATACAGGATAATCTGTCCCCGGTCCATAGCGGATATTAATTTCATTAATGACCGTCCCCGAAACGGTATAATTCGGAGTTGGGCTGGCGATAGGGGTAAATGTTACTGATAGGGGTGTAATGGCGGGTCCTGTCGCTGTTGGGATAGATGAGCCATTCACTTGTACCATATTCGTCGCCGTTGGGACGGGTGGTGGCGGATTGGTGACATCCAATGTAGACAGTGGCACAGTATTAATATCGCCCGTGATGACCACCAATTCATTAAATACCCAGCCAATGGGTTGAAATGTGGTCACATCACCCAATAACACCCATGGAAAAAATTCACTGCGCCCAACGACAGGGTATTGTGTGCCTTTAAGAATTTCACCCAATTTATCGGCAGTGGTATCGGGACGTGAACGCAAATTGGCAGACCCAATCGCTTCCGCAACCACCCCTGTACTTTGTCCAAGCACGAGCATGGGGAGCATCCCCACTAGTAACCCCAAAAGAGCTAATCCCATTTTTAATCGCATCATTATTATTCCTTATATGCCCATTTTCCTCAAAAAATGCGTGTCTATTATAACATGCCCATAAACCACAAAAACCCGCGTTTTACCTACGAAAACTCGCATAAATCATGCCTATAGGCTACACTTATACATATTATCAAGACTTTATTGAGGGTATTTATGCCAACACCAACACCATTTGCAATTCATTTTACCGATTATGATAAAACGGCTTCTGCCATCCGTGCGCCGTTGACGATTACCCCTACTGATGCCGTTGCCGCGCTCAATATTCCACCCGTAAATGGCATTTTGACATTTCATGGTGGCGGTGGAAATATGGAAACGCCACTTATCCCCAAGCTAGAGCAATTTTTTTATGAGGGTCTCATCCCATTTGCCGAATCGTATCGCTTGATGATGGTTTTTGGTGGCACACGCGCTGGTGCAATGGAATCATTGGGCAATGCCTATCATCGGGCAAAAGCCACAACCCCATTGATTGGCGTTTGTCCATTCGGTGCCATCACCTACCCCAAGCACCCCCTTTCTAAATCCAATTTGATTGGGCGTGCCATTGCGCGTCTTTTGGGTGTAGATGCCACCCAAGAGCGGTTTCCGTTACAACCCTACTACACCCATTTTGTCTTACTCGAAACAGGTGTTTTTGGGGATGAATCTCCCATGATTATCAACATGTCTAAACTCGCCAAAAAGCATTTAGCCATTGTTGCCAATGGGGGCGCAATCACCCAAAAAGAGGTATTGCAACAAGTCCTCTCAAAACGCACCATCGTGACCATTAAAGGGTCTGGACGTTATGCCGATGAATTAGCAGACCCCAAAAGCGAAACGCGCACCAGCCTTCCGACTGATGCGCGAATTATTGTCATTGATATTGAAGAACCAAAAACGCTTATTGGGTTTCTTCGAGCGTTTTTTCAGCCTCTTGGTTCATGATGGCAATACTCGCCACCTCATCGCCATCGGCAACATTGATGAGTGTCACCCCCTGAGTGCTACGTCCTGTTTCACGGATAGCACTTAGGGCGGTTCTGAGGATAATGCCACCTCGTGTAATGACCATGATTTCATCATCTTCTTGAATACAACGCATGGCGACCACATTGCCTGTTTTATCGTTGCGTGCCAATGTTCTCACACCAACGCCATAACGACCTTGTTGCAAATATTGGTCAATGGTCGTGCGCTTGCCATAACCATTTGCCGTCACAACCAAAATATGGGTATGTTGTGCGCCAATGACATCCATGCCAGCCACCACATCCCCATCAGATAAGCGAATGGCATTCACGCCTGCCGCCGTTCTACCCAATGGACGGGTTTCATCTTCATGAAAGCGGATACTCTGCCCTTGTTCTGTCACCAATACAACATCTTGGTTGCCATCGGTATATTTCACCCACCCCAAATAATCATCTTCATTGAGGCTAATGGCGATAATACCACTATTGCGAACATCGGCAAATTCTTGCATATGAACCCGTTTGATACGTCCGTGGCGTGTGACCATCGTAAAATAGCCACCCTCTTTTTCAAACGTTTCAATGGGCAAAATGGCAGTGATATGCTCATCTTGGCTGAGGGGCAAAATCGAATGAATCAGCGTGCCACGATTGGCACGTCCTGTCTCTGGAATTCGATAGACCTTCTGCGAATAGACCTTGCCCTTATCGCTAAAGAGCAATAGGTCATCCAAACTGCTAGAGAAGAAAATTTCGTGTAACCCATCTTCTTCTTTGGTCTGCATCCCAATAACACCCTTGCCACCACGCCGTTGAGCGCGATATTCCCGCGCTGGCACACGCTTGATATAGCCGTTGATGGTGAGTGAGACCACCACATCTTCTTCGCGTACCAAATCCGATTCGTTAAAATCGGTGTTGCCATAGGTGATTTGTGTTTTGCGAGCATCGCCAAATTTTTGGGCAATTTCGGTCACATCTTCACGAATGAGTGCGCGAATTTTTTCTGGGCTACGGAGCAAATCTTCTAAATAGGTAATCCGAGCTTGCACTTCATCGTATTCGCCTTGCAATTTTTGGCGCTCTAATGCCGCCAAACGGCGCAATTGCATTTCCAAAATGGCTTCTGCTTGGGCAGGTGTTAGGTCAAACCCGTTCATCAAATTCAAACGCGCCATTTCTGCATCATCGGCGGCGCGAATGGTACGAATAATCGCATCCAATTGCGAAATCGCTTTCAGCAATCCTTCGAGGATGTGCGCCCGTGCGCGACGTTTTGCCAATTCAAATGTAGAACGGCGAACAATCACCTCATAGCGATGTTCGATATAAATATGCAAACACCGTTTTAAGCTAAGGGTACGTGGTTCACCATTTACCAATGCCAACATCTGAATACTGAATGTGCTTTGCAATTGGGTATATTTGAAAAGTTGATTCACAACGGTTTGAGGGGTCACACCGCGTTTGAGTTCAACCACCAAGCGCATCCCTTTGCGGTCAGATTCATCACGCAAATCACGGATACTATCCAAACGCCCTTCGCGCACCAATGTCACAATACGGTCAATAATTGCCGTCTTGCTCACTTGATAAGGGATAGAAGTGAAAATAAGGCGTTGATACCCATTATGCTCTTCGAGGGTATGAGTCGCACGAATAACCACACGCCCCTTGCCTGTGGCGTATGCCTCTTTTAATTCATCTGTGATGACGACCATTGCCCCTGTTGGGAAATCTGGGCAATGAACATATTCCATGAGGTCATCGAGCGTCACATCGTCTATGCGTTCATAGTTATCAATCAAAAAGGCGATGGCGCTGGTCAATTCACGCAGGTTATGGGGGGGAATACTGGTCGCCATACCAACGGCAATCCCTGTCGCCCCATTCAACAACAAATTGGGCAAACGCGCAGGCATCACAATCGGCTCTTGTTGCGACCCATCATAATTATCCTGAAAATCCACCGTATCCATTTCGATGTCAACGAGTAATTCACTCGTAACCCCTGCCAAACGCGCTTCGGTATAGCGCATGGCGGCAGGACTATCGCCATCCACACTCCCAAAGTTGCCCTGACCATCCACGAGCATATAACGCAACGAAAAATCTTGCGCCATACGCGCCATGGCATCATATACAGAGCTATCCCCATGCGGATGATATTTACCTAAAACTTCACCAACGACACGGGCGCTTTTTTTGTAGGGTGTCCCTGGACGCAATCCCATATCATACATCGCATACAAAATGCGCCGTTGAACAGGCTTAAGACCATCACGGGCATCTGGCAAGGCACGGGCTACGATAACGCTCATCGCGTAATCCAAATAACTCCCGCGCATCTCTTCGTTGATGTCCATGCTACGAATAACCCCAGGGTTTGGGGCATCGCCATTGAGTTGCTCATTATTTTCTATATTATCAGTCATAGAGTGTAAAAATTTTTCAATGTTTCCTAACTAGATTCTTTCCAACCTTATGCTATTATACATGAAAAGCGCGTAAAAAGCGAACAGAAATACATCATGTCACATTTTATTATAAGATTTATATAAAGATATTGTGGTGGTGTAAAGGAATTTTTTTTGATGAAACGCTTGATGCTGTGCCTATCGTTATCGTTGCTACTCATAGCGAAGGAAATGCCCCTATACGCTCAAGATAACGGTGAAAATGACGATGAAGATCGTTTTGTCACAGTCAATTTTAGCACGCTTTATGACCAAGCCACTCCAGAACTCACCACACTCATCAGCATTTTAGAAGATGAACTACCCACCATCTTTGTCGAAAGTGACATCACCTTCCTACTCGAACAAGACCCGGAATTTTCTGCGGTAAAGATTATTTTGGATTTTGCTCAAGATACTATCTATGTAGATTTTGATGTTATCTCCCCCCTGCCAACCTTGCTTCCCTCGCGTTATCTTATCCCCCATCCGTTTTTTAATTTTCCCCTATCTGCTAACCCAGAAAATCCATTATGGAGACGTGTGGTTGCCGAGTTTACCCTAGCATTGGGTTATTATCTCAATGCCGATTGTGAAGGAATGCTCCCCCACCTACAAATTGTAGAAGAAAGCACAGCACAAATTGAAGAATTAGACTATGCACAAGAGATGGGTGCTTATCTCAATTTTTATCGTGCCAATTGTGCCATCGTCCAAGAAGATTTAGAAACAGCCCAAACCCTCTATGAAGGCGTTTTAACCTTCTTCGATGAAAATGGCTACGATTTTCGCTATGGCTTAGAGTCTCGTATTAATTTGGCGTGGACACAGTATGAACTGGGCAACACCGATTTAGCCTATGAAACCCTCGATAGTGTCATAGGCTTTACAGGCATTGATTGGGCAACGGTGAGTGCGCTTCAATTGCAAGCCCATTTTTATACCATAGAAGAAGAATACGATTCTGCCATCACAAGTTTAGACTCTGCACTCGAAATTTATGCCGATGACCCCTATATCATCGGGCAGATTATTCAAATCCTCATTTTGGCAGATGACCTCAAAGCGGCGGGTAAAGAGCTAAACCGTTTGAGTAAAATTGAAGATAGTTACCCAGTCATCTTGTATTATGAGGCGCTTTTGGCTTATGCTGATGGAGACGATACAAGCGCAGAAGATTTTCTGGTAGATTTTTTAGCGAGTGGATTAAATGATTATTTAAGTTTAGAGGCGAGAACGTTATTAGCTGAAATTCAGGCACGTTAAGGATGGAGGGCATTTCACATGAAACGTATTGGATTATTCATTCTCATTTTGGCATTATTTGGAATTGGCTCACTTAGTTCTGCCCAAACCGAAACGGAAGAGACAACTGTTTATTTGTCTTATTTTGATGGGGTCAATGACCCTCAACTGACCACCGAGTTTTTTGACATGCTCACCGCCCAATTGGGTGAATCGGGCATCAATATTGAAATTGTAGAGTTATCTTCAGGCATGTCTGCGGTGCATGTGCTATTTAGACCAGTATCGAGTCGGCAAGATGGTATAACCGATAAAATCGCGTATATTATCACCCTCAACCATAACCCCCTAATAGAGCTATCGCCTGTCCTCATCCCTATTTTACGGGATAATGCCGTGATTTTTAATGCCCCCAAAGAAATTGCCGTCAAAGTCACGGCAGGGTTGGTATTCATCGAAAATCAACGGTGCGATTTGGCAAATGAGCTATTTACCACCATCCAAACAGAAACAACGGAGAGCGCCCTACAATCGCATTTTCCCTTCTTTTTGGGTGTGTGTGCCTTGCTTGAGGGCGATTATGAAACTGCCGAGACCATTTATCAAAGTATTCTCAATGATAACCTCACAGGTACTTATTACACATCTACACCCATCAATTTAGCATGGGTTTATTTGCAAACAGACCGTGCCGATGAGGGGATTGCATTGGTAGACGATTTACTCGCCAATTACCCCTATTGGTCATTAGACCGTCACGATACCCTAGCTCGTCGCGCACAACTCCAAGCCCAATTGGGCAACTTTGATGATGCCCTTGCCGATATTGATAGCGCCCTACAAACCCGCCCCAACGATTTTAATCTGCATGTGGTACGCGGGCGCATTAATCAACAATTTGAGCAAACAGAACAAGCCTTACGTGATTTTACCAATGCTGTCACATTTAACCCCAATTTTGCCCCTGCGTATTATTATCGCGGGGCATTATATATCCAATTGGGGCAACCAGAGGATGCCAAAACCGATTTTGACACTTATCTCAAAATTTCCCCCGGTGGCGATTTTGCCGATTTATGTAGAACCGAGTTAGAAGCACTAGAAGCATAAAATCATCTACATCGCAGGTAGCTTGTGCTAGGGCGCAACATGTTGCACCCTAGCATGACAACCACTAACTATTGCGCCGTTTGGCGATTAACGCTTTATAAAATGCCAACAATTCAGCATCTTGGTCATTTCCCCATAGCATTGGCAAGCGACTTTCATCTAACCCTGCCCCTTCGTAGGTGGCGATAGTCTGTGTCATCCCGACCTCTGTGCCATAATAAATCACAGGCGGATGTGGAAGCGCAAATTGGACTTCTGCCGTCCGCATCAACTTGGATTTATCCCCATCTACCACAAACAAAAAGCGATTCATATCATGATTATCCAAAAAAGTAGGCATAATGAGACTATCTTGGAAATAATCATAATGGCGCTCTAAAAATGCCAAAAATTCGGCTTCTGTGCCTTCACCTTTGGCATAAACCTTGCGGAGCATATCTTCAACATGAAAATCAAGTATGCCGTCTAATCCACCTGCATATGTTCGTAGAATATTTGGCGCTTCGACAATTTCGCCAAAGCAAAAAGCATCAGGCTTAACGGCACGACAAGCGGCGCGAAAATCTGACCAAAAATCGGCACCCGGTCCATTGGCATGGTCAAGTCGGAAGCCGTCTACATCAAATTCTCGTAGCCAATACTGCCCCACCGAGCAAACCCAATCTCTGGCGGCTGGAAATTGCAAATTCAGATACGGCATCGCCTCTGAACCAAAAAAGGTCTTATAACCCACAGCTTCTGACTCATCAAATACAAACCAATCTCGATAAGGGCTGGTGGGGTCGTTTAATGCTTCCAGAAAATAAGCATTTTGATTAGAGATATGGTTACATGCCAAATCCAATACCACACGAATCCCATGTTTATGCGCCGATTCAACCACCGCACGCAAGGCTTCATCGCCACCCATACGGGGTTCTGTCTTAAAATAATCGCTTGTGTCGTAACCGTGATGAGATGGACTCATAAACGTTGGTGTGAGCCAAATGCAATTAATCCCCAAATCTGCCAAATAATCCATTTTATCGCGCACACCCCATAATGTCCCGCCAAAGGGTTGACGCAAATCGGCTGTTTGAAGCCACTCCCGTCCATCACCTGCGTAAAATCGGTCTACAAAAATCTGATAAATCACAGCCGATTTTGCCCATTCTGGCGCAGGAAGGTTTGACACATGAAATGTGAATGTTTTACCAACACTATCCCCAATTGGAGGTAATGCTGGCACAGATTCACCGCGAAAAAATGCCCCTGCGGCGCGTTCTGTGGTGGCTTTGAGTTCTGGATAATCGGCAAAGGCTTCTGTGCCATCATCTGCCCATGCGCTAATACGATAGCGCACAATTGTGTTTTCTGGTTGTGGGGGAATTTTTGCCGTCCATTGGGCGTTATACCCCCATGTAACCGAGTCCCATAAATGCCCCTCTAGCCGAAATTCGATGACAGACCCATTTTGTGCCACCCCATGATTGCCAACAGGCATACTGCCATCGGTGGTATAGTAACACGCAACATGGTGGGCGGGAAAATCATGACCCACAGTGACAAAAAGCGTGGTTTCGATATTCGGTTTGGGGATGATGGGTGCTATCTGATGGCTATGTTGCACGCCCAAATGGGCAATTTGATGATGTAATTGTCGTAATTCTGGTGTGGCAAGTGTGCCAAAAATAAATTCCATAATCTGCCTCTCTCTTATAAACACAAAGACACGGCAAAAACCGTGTCTTTATATGTAACAGTTATCCACAGCGAAAAAACTAGCCTTTCACCGCACCTTGCGTCAGACCACCAACAATCTGGTCTTGTAGTGCCAAATAAACCGCCACGACTGGTATCGCAGAGACCAACGCCCCCGCCGCAAACTTGCCCCAGTCACGATTAAAATCGGCATTGATGAAGTTGAATAACCCAACCATCAGCGTCCAATTTTCACGGTCACGGAGTAAAAGCCGTGCCAAAATGAATTCGTTGAATGTACCAACGAATGACAACACTGCCACCACCGCCAAAATTGGGCGAATCAGTGGGAAGATGAGCAACCAATAGGTTTGGGCGTGTGTTGCCCCATCCACCATTGCCGATTCATCAATCTCACGCGGGACAGAATCGAAGAAACCCTTCATCAGCCATGTATTCAAGCCCATCACACCGCCCAAATACACCAAAATCAACCCGCCAGCACTATTTAGCCCAAAGAAATTGAGCCAATTCCAATCAATGAATGCTAGGAAGGGCATCGCTTGTGGAATAATAACAGCGAGGCGCGAGACTTGGCTTAGTATCAGGAACAACGACACCATCGCCAACAAATTGGGGAACACTTGGATGAGCAAGATACCCAACAACATGCTCCGCCGACCCTTAAAGCGAAAGCGCGAGAAAGAATACGCGCCGAGCGCCGTAATCATCACACCCAATGAGGTAGATACAGTGGCGATGACGAATGAGTTAAAAATCCAATTCCAAAACGGATAAATTTCCAACTCATCAATGAGCAATGCGCGGAAATTATTTAGCAACTCGGCTGGATTTTCTACAGTGGGGATAAGTGAACGTGTCGAGAGTGTACCCGCAGGATTGATGGCAGATGCAAACACAAATACGATAGGAAATAAGGCGAATAAAATCGCAATAATGATAATCGTCATGCGAAAGGTAAGGCTGATTATCTTATCGCGTTGACTCATCACAATAGACGATTTTTGTCTGTCGTTTTCTCTGTTAGAGGACCTTGTTCCGCTAGACATTTTCACCTACCTGTTCCCAAGTTCTGGTATAGCGATATTGAATAATCGTCGCAATTGCCACGAGGAAGAAAATCACGATGGTGATGGCAGAAGCATATCCATAGTCCGCACCCGCCGTATTCCCAAATGCCAACCGATAGGTATAGCTGATGAGAATATCGGTATACCCTGCTGGCACAGGTGAACCCGGAATCGGTGGATTACCCGCCGTCAAGACCTGAATGAGCATGAAGTTATTGAAGTTGTAAACGAATGACCCAATAAGAAGTGGACCAAGCGTCACCAACAATAACGGCAACGTAATACGCCAGAAGCGTTGTTGTGGATTTGCACCATCTACAGCCGCCGCTTCATATACTTCTGACGGAATAGATTGCAACGCGCCACTGCTAATCAGCATCATGTAGGGGTATCCCAACCACAAATTGACCAACAAGATGGCAATCTTTGCCAAAATTGGGTCAGAGAACCATGCCACACGGGTTCCTGTGAGGTCAAAAATGAAATTGGTGATAACGCCCAAGTTTTGATTTAACATGCCCTGCCAGACCAAAATGCTAATAACACCCGGTATGGTATAGGGGATGATAAGTAAAGAGCGAATCAGCTTACGGGCAGGAATAACAGGGTCATTGAGGATGAGCGCCATGAACAAACCAACCGAGAAGGTGGTCAATACAGACAGCGCCGCAAACACAATCGTCCACACAAAAATATCTACTAATGGTCCTCGCAACCCTGGGTCTGTGACCAAACGGGTAAAATTATGCGTGCCAATGGGCAAACGATACCCTGGAGACAATTTCTCGCCCGTAGCAGAGGAGAAAAATCCGCATTCTGGTTCGCGTGCGCCTTCTGGAATGTCACAGTTATCATCAGCAGAATAAACCTTGTTATTGTCTGCGAGGTCAGTAAAGGTTTGAGTGGCTTCATCATAGCTATAGCGCAATACATAAGGGCGACCCACAGTTGAGGCATTTTGTACGCCTATTGTATCCTCGCCTGTCCCAAAATAATCAAAACTAACATTTTCTAAGAAGGCAGAGCCAATTGTACGCTCATTTTCTGCAATCAATTGGGTATAACCTTGATAGCTGGCTGGAATATAACCCGCAGGGCGTACCCGCGATGGGTTATTAATCAATGTCGTTTGATTAGGAATAGCAATATAAGCGGCAAATTGAGCAGAAGCAGGGCGCTTTGGATTGTTACCATTACCCAACCAAACTGCAATCGTGCTAGGGTCGTCATCTTTGGCATAGAACTCAACCGAGCTAAAGATAAACCCAAACACACGGTCAATGGCAATGCGCTGTTCGCGGTCTACAACAAAGCGTTCATTAATATCAAGACGACCTATTTTGAGCGAATCACCACTTTCACCACCCCAAACGAGGGATGTATCAGTAGGCAAATCGGTACTACGCTTAAAATCACCGATGCTTTCTGGCAAACCAGAAATGGGGTCAGTGAGGACAATGTTAAAATCGGTTTGTAGGCTGTCCAAAATCTGCCCACGATTATCTTTTAGTGTGAGTGACTGAACTTCTTGATTAGGAAGCGCCAATAACGCTTGAGTAGGTTCTGTTGCCCCCAACCGAATCATCCATAACGCATATTCAGTGCCATTGGAGTAAACAGTAACATCATAATAGGCATCAATACCAGAGCCACTGCTCTGTTGGTCATTGACGAGGGATTGTTCTGGGTCATAAAGATAGCGGGAACTCAAATCAATTGGTTGAAACACAAAAGAATTAAGGGGTGCAAGGTATTCAATGCTATCGAGTTCAGCTAAGGAATCCCAATTGTCGAGGCGTGTATACCCAGTAATGGCAGGCACAATAGAATTGAGATTTCCAGCAATTAACTGGTCGCCACCTTCTATCCCCAATGCCAATGATGCTAGGGCTTCTGCTTGGTCAGCAGGTGTTTCTACCAATGTAAAATCGCCAATGGCTGTTGGTCTATTTTCGTCGCCATAAGTGATTGCCAATCCTTCACCTAATTGTGCAAGGCGTTGACCTCTATCAAAAAAGGGTTTTTCTTCAATGGGTACATTTGGGAAGGCATAAAAAATATTTTTGCCATCATCTTTAGAAATCCATATCCCAAAAGAAGTGCCATCAGAATAGATAAGCGCATCTTCGTATGTAACATTGGCTTGGGTATCGGTTACTTCTAATGAGGTTGGGTCAAATAAGTAACGTGCAGTAGCTTCGGAATATCCTAACGATGCTCTATCAACAACAACAGGCTCTTGACCTGGAAGCGCAAATAGGGTTTGACCAGCATCATCTACCAACCACAAGGCATATTCTGTCTCACTTAGACGGAACGGCACCCATTTATATGAGGTAGCATTATCTGGCACGTACCCACGCGACTTAATCAGGTCTATCACACGTTCTTTCACCAACAAATTGCCATCACCATAATTCGTAAAGGCGGTTTGTACAGTTAAGATAATGGGATAAATAACCAATAGCGTGACAAGCATCAACCCAGGAGTCATCCACTTTAGCGGATACAGACTTGGCACCAAAACAAAGACATTCGCCATAATGGTGATAAAAGCGATTGTCAGCGCCAACCCGCCCGCCCCGTCATAGAAGAACGCATAGACCAAAACCAACGCTAATGCGTCAAGGATGATGAGTCCAGCATACTTCAAAAGGGTGAAGACGATCTTTCTTGGTTCTGTCATTTTTGAAAAAGCAAG
The DNA here is from genome assembly GCA_033763335.1 of bacterium. Classification (GTDB taxonomy): domain Bacteria; phylum Chloroflexota; class Anaerolineae; order Aggregatilineales; family Phototrophicaceae. Next base: position 7,449 of record JANRKU010000100.1, on the reverse strand, counting down.
GTCTCCTTGCGGAGACCTTGCTTCTTTAGTCGTAGTGACCATTATCTATTTTAACCCAAACTAGCATTCAGCTTGTAAGTTGACACTATCGCTAACGAGACCAAGATTTTGGTCAAAGGTGAAGGTGACGGCAGTTTCTTCTGCAAGAGACAAGGCAATATTGGCACCATTGGCTTCACAAGCGGCACCAAAGTTGACATCCCAACCACCATTGAGGGCGACTTTATATTCATATTCGCCTGCGGGGAGGGTGAAGGTTGCTTCATAGACACCTTCGCCAAGGAAAGCCAATTGAGTGGTGGTACAAGCGGGGTCCCATTCACCTGGGCAACCACCTTCGTCTTGTAAGCTACCAACCAACACAACGACATCACTTGCACCCATGCCAACTTCTACGGCATCGGGATTGTTGACGCTATCGGCAATGGCTTTGGTTTCGTCGTTATAGCTAAAGGTTACTTCTGTATCTTCTGCCAAAGACAAGGGGATATTGGCACCATTGGGTTCACCATTCAAACCATAGTTTTCATCCCAACCACCATTGAGGGCGACTTTATATTCATATTCGCCTGCGGGAAGGGCAACGGTGATATTATAGATACCACCACCAGCATCAGTGAAGGCGGTCACTGTACAAGCGGGGTCCCAGTCACCTTCGCAACCAGCGGCGGCTTGTAAACTACCAACCAACACAACCACTTTGCTTTCGCTTTGGCGCAAGGCAAGGGCGGCATTGATTTGTTCAACTGCGGTATTCATAGAAGCAACGGGGTCTGCATCTTGGCTGATGAGGGTCATACCATCGCTCCAGCCCTTCCACACAGAACCCATTTCTGCGATAGCGGGCATTGGTTGTGCATTGAAACCAGCCGCGCTAAAGAGTTCGATATTGGGGTCTTCAACAACCACACCAACAAAGGCTGGGAGGCGTTGGGTCAGGCGTTGCATCACATCAACAGTTGCCACAAAGTCGAGCAAGAAGGTTTCTGCCAACAATTGATTTTCGCTGAAGGCGCTAATTGCAAAGCCTTGACCACCAGCAAATGGTGCGCCATTTTCGGTTACACCTTCAACACCAGGGAATGGGTCAATGGAGTAATTAAATCCACCAGCTTCTGCCGCTTCTCTAATACGGTCAGAGTACCAAGGACCAGTGATGAACATGGCGGCATCGCCAGAGGTAAACAGGTCAAAGACTTCGTTATCGCCAATATTTTGTGGCATAAGGTCGGCGGCATACATATCTGCAAACCATTGTGCGGCGGCGAGACCACCTTCGCTATTCAACCCAATGTCAGAAACATTATAGGTGCCGTCTTCATTAAAACCAAAGACATAACCACCAAAAGCAGAAACAATGGGGTAAATATGATAAGGATTGCCAGTGTGAGCAACGAAACCATAGAGTGCGCCATCGGCAATCAATTGTTCGCTGACAGCACGAACTTCGTCCCATGTTGCAGGAAGTTCTGGCACGAGGTCGGTGTTGCGGATAAGCGCGACATTTTCCAAGTTATAGGGCAAGCCCCACAGTTGGTCTTGATAGGTGAAGAGGTCAATAGCGGCGGGATAGAAGCTATCTGCCAAATCGCCCAATTCAATGGGAAGAATCGCGCCATTGGCGACCAATTGACCAATATTATCGTGTGGGATAATCAACACGTCTGGACCTTCGCCAACGGGACCAGCAACCAACAATTGGTCACGAGCATCCCCCAAACCCATTTCTTGAACTTCTAATTTAACACCGAATTGAGCTTCAAAATCGGCACCGAGTTCGAGAAGCAATGGGGCGCGTTCTGCATCTGCCCAAATCAAGAGGGTTTCTTGTGCGGCAACAGGTGCAAGACTCACTAACACAGACAAAATAACTAATACTAAACTTAAACCAAGGAGCTTCATGCGGTTCATTTAAGCGAATCCTTTCAAAATGTATAATCATATTTAGCAGGGTATTATTTTCTGCCAACAACAGCCATTATAGACCACCCCACCATTAGCACCAACATAAACACAAGGTTAAAATTGTGCAAATGTCACAAACTTTCTTCAGAATTGAGTAATTCTCATGTTTTGGTGGGCATATCATCATGTGGATAGAGTTTCCACAAATATTCCCACGTATATAATCCGGTGTGATGGTCATCATCCCATGTGGGTTGAATGGCATAATTACCAATCAATTGTAAGTCTTTAACGGTATAAGACCGTTTGGGGATGAGGCGCAGAATATTATCGGGGTCGTGTGCCGCCCCCATATTCTGATGCCCTCCCCGACATTCCACACACGGACATGCTTCGCGCAATTGCGATAGTGGATAGCGACACACACGATTATCAATATTCCACGTTATTTCTAAATATCCCTCTGCCTTATTAAGAGCGATATTCGTCGGAAATGGTTTCATGGTGGTCATGCTGATGGTGTACCTTCTGCGGTAACTTCTGCTACAGGTGTCGCTTCGACTGTTGCTTCTGTTACTGGGGTTTCTTCTGCGGTGGCTTCTGCTACGGGAGTCGCTTCGGTTGTTGTTTCAATGACAGGGGTTTCTTCGATGACAGGGATTTCTTCTGTGATTTCGGCGGTAGGGACAACATCGGGTGTTGCAGGGGTATTTGATGCACCAATAGCCAATAAAACAATGGCTGTTACCAATACAATCAAAATCACGGCAATTAACACACCAGTGATAACGACAACATATGACGGCATCCCGCCCTCTTTTTGTTCTTCCATATCAATTTCTCCTATTCGATTGCTCAAAAAAACAGGTAAAGTCTACCCAAAAATTGGCACAATTTTAACCCCTAGTCATCATTGTGCCAATTTTCACACCGTCTGTTTAAGTTATTTATTCAGATACACCGAATAAAGTAACATCAACCCCTTCAAATGGAGCTGGTACAGTGAATATATCGGTTGTTTTGTCCTTGAGGTTATAATCAAAAAAGGCAACAATGTAGGTATGGATAACATTTAATGCAGAGACAGGGTCAACAGTACCAATACCAGTTGGTACCAAATCTGGAATATATTGTGCGATAACCAATTGGTCGGTAATATAGGTGTTATGGTCAGAATTTTCCAATAACACCACATAACCAGCCTGACTATTTACAAGTGCGTTTTCCCATTCTTGAGAAGCCCTGTTAAGTTCAGATAACATAAACATAAAGGGGCGGGTTGTTCCCTCATTTGCCACACGCCCAAATAGTGTGCCATCCATGTTAATGCCCGCATCAAACCGTTCATCACTAACGGTCATTTCTGCGGCAGTTGCCCCACCAAATGAGTGACCAAACATCCCCACATGCTCCAAATCGAGATGTCCACTCAACAAAACATCATCTGTATTGAGACGTGTTAATTCATCTAACACAAATGAGGCATCTGCCACCCAAATTTCAAGCAATCGGTTTGCTGATGCAGTTTGTTCTTCGAGAGAATTACCCTCAATGTTTCCTGCCGAATTTCCCATAACAACGCGCCCATCAGGGAAAGTCACCACTGTCGCATTATACGTATGGGCAATAGATACAACAATATAACCGTGACTAGCAAGTTCCTCTAGCATAGCCCGATAAAATTGTGGAATCACCCCAGCACCATGCGAAAATAATACGACTGGAAAAAGACCATCAGCGACCGACACATTCATATAAGCGTGTGTTTGAAATGCGTTCAATAAGGCGGCTGGAACGCCAAGACCACTATACGCCGATTCTATATTTTGTGCTTCTTCAGGCGTGACATACGGTGCATTAACAGCATTTTCATCCACTTGGGCGGGATAAAAAACACTAATCATCAATTCGCGTTGGTCATCCTCATCATCTGTCAGCGTTTCTGGACGATTCGCATCTATGAGATGATAATAAGCTACCCCAACCGCATACTCTCCACTAAGCTCAGGTAGTGGAATCTCTTCAGGAAAAGATTGTGCATAGACATTTGCTGTCAAACCAATACATAAAAATACCATCATCCCAATCATAAGGCGAACCTTGTTCATACCAAATATCTCCTTGTTCAGTGAATTTGCTCAAATAAAAATAGAATGTTGTTGTCGTAGGAAATACGTAATAACCTGCCAAAATGTTTTACCATCGTTCAGCCCACGAATTACCACTGATAAATGAACATGACTTGCAACTCACATTACCTTTGATACAATCAGATTAAGGTTGTGAATTTTTTATCACTATAATGCCAAGATTATCGTTTGGAGATGAGAATGCGTTTTCGTGCTACTTTCTTTTTTTTGATGATTACCCTCTGCCTAAGCCTTGTGCTGGCAGGATGTCAAGAACGCCAAGTGACCCAATTTTTGATGGAAGTCACCCGCGAGGTCACTCGTGAAGTCACAGTGGTGGTCGTGGTCACAGAATCTGGCACACAAGCCACCAACTCTATCCCACCCACCCCATCAGCAACGGCAATGGCAACATCCACCGTTCAATCTGTAATTTCAGCGACCAATACACCGAATCCCAATCCCACTGCCGATATATTCCCAACGCCACTGGTGGCACAAATTATCGTTGCAGAACAGGTCTTTGAGCATGGTCGGATGTTTTACATTCAACCACAAGACGAAATATGGGTTATGATTTATGAAAATGAAGAAGGCACTTCTGGACAATGGCGCTTCTACCCCAATACATGGGAAGAAGGCATGACCGAACTCGATACCAGCATTGCCCCACCAGAAGGGCGCTATCAACCAGAACGCGGATTTGGCAGTTTGTGGCGCGATAATACCGCCATCAGAGACGCGCTCGGTTGGGCATTAGATACCGAATATGGGCATGTGACCAATTACGAATTTCATGCAGGTGGCATGATTAGCAACAATGTGTATGTTGCGGGTCCGGGATATCATGTCTTAACAAGCCGTGACGGATTCAATTATATTTTCCAACAATCTGACGGCACATGGCAACGACAATCATAATCTGAAAGGCGAAGAGGGCTATGCAGACACACCATCATTGGCAAGACGGATTATCGTTCATCAAGTCATTACAGTTGGCGGCAGATGCCCGTCTTAGTCAGGTCAATTTTATAGATGACCAAATTTGGGAAGTCCTTTTTAATGATGATAAGCACGCTCCCCTAACCCTTCGTACCCGCTATGGAGGCAGGGTTCAGCGTGCTACCCTCACCCCCCATTGGATACACACTGGGCGGACGATTGCAACACCACAAACATATAGTAAAGTTCCCCGCCTCGTATCTTTTGCACCTGCTTTTGCCCGCATAGAAGGACACATCACCCAAAACTTGCACCTCACCGCCGAATATTGGGTGATGGAATCTGCCTCTATCGGCGGACGGTTTACCATCCACAATACAGGTACAACCACCGAAGAAATTCGATTGGACTTGGTTGGTGATGCGCTCACCGATAAAAAATCGGATTTAGCCATTATCACCCTCATTTCGCAATCCCATGCGCTATCATTGGGGCGCTATCCCAATATAGAGCCAGTGGTCTTGCTCGAAAATGCACAAACCAGCGCCCATACAGGCAAAACACAGCCAATAATTGGCGCAAGCATGACCATTGAAGCGGGCAAGACAGCGCAAGTGCGATTTGTCCATTCTGGTTTAGGACGCATGAATGATTCGCTAGAGCGTGCCACCTATTGGCTGGCACAAGATTGGGATGTGGCGTTTGCGACCATCGCCAAAGCGAGTAGCGCCATCCCATATATCGAAACAGGGGACACCGAAACCGATGCCCTCATCGCCCTATCCTATCATCACCTCATTCAAGCCTTTATATCCCCCACCAGCCACCTCGCCCATGCCTCATTCGTCAATACACGTCAATCAGAAAAAGGCTATAGTGCCAAAGGGGATGGCAGTGATTATGACCGTGGTTGGAATGGGCAATTTGCCCATATTTCCTATCTGATGGCACTTGGCATTGCCCCAATTGCGCCAGAATTGGCACAAGGGATTCTGAAAAATTTCTTAGCCATTCAAACCCATGATGGCAAAATAGATATGAAACCCAGTTTTACATCGTCCACACCCGCAGGGGGGTATTTATGCCCGCCGATTTTGGCGCGTATGGCGTGGAATATTTATCAATTTACCGAAGACAGAGCCTTTTTAGAAGAAACCTTCCCAAAATTATTGCGCTTTTATCAACGCTGGATGGAGAACGACAAAGACCAAGATTCCATGCCAGAATGGGAGCATGAACGCCAAATGGGATATGTTTTCTTCCCGACATTTGGCAATAATCAGGCATGGGCGCAAAATGTGGATATTAACATCACCGAATCACCCGATATGGCGGCTTATATCATCTCCGAGACGATTTATCTGTCGTATATATCACATTTATTGGGAAAAACCGACGGCTATGGGTTAATCAACAAACTCACCAAACAACAAGCCTTCTTAGAAAAATTATGGCGTGAGGCAATTGGTCGGTATAGCTATCAAGACCGCGATACCAACCTTGCCACTCCATATATCCCCATTTTTATGGAACTCTCTGCCGAAGAACGCATCCCTGTGGCGCTATCATTAGAAGACCCTGCGCGGATTCAGGTACATCTTATCGGTGGGACGAATCAAGCCCCCAAAGCCACTTTGCATATCAAAGGCATTGCCCCAAATGGCGATACCATTCATGAGCAAGCCGATGTCAAACAAAAATTTACATGGGGCTATGGCAACGGCTTTTATACCAGCAAAAATTTATTTAAGACGGTGGATGAGGTCTATTTTGAAGGAGCAAGTCGTGTCTATAAATTCAATGCCCATACTGTAGATTTTACCCGCCCTGATGTGAATGCTCTCTTGCCCCTCATGCTCAATGGGATTCCAGAAAATCGGGCAGAATCGCTCATCAAGCTCCTCACAGACCCTGCCCATTTTTGGCGTAATAGTGGCATGAGCATTGTCTCTGCCAAAGACCCCAATTATGACCCCACTAGCGCCGTTGGTGGCGGTGGCACATGGGCATATTGGACAACCCTCATTGGTGAGGGCTTACTGGATTATGGGCGCGGCGATGTAGCACTCCAACTCATCCAGAAAATGCTCAAAACCCAAGTGACTGCCTTCAAAGAAAATGGCTATTTCAGCGAGTTTTATCATAGCGACCAACCACAAGGTTGTGGCGAAAAACATCATGTTGGCGGTATTATCCCCGTTTATCTCCTCAATCGGGCATTGGGGGTACAGATTTTTGATTCACGACGGGTATTTATTGGCGAAAAATGTTTCTGGGATGGCGACATCACCATCAAGCAACATGGGGTTATTGTCAAACGAACAAGCGAAAAAGCATATATCACCTTCCCATCAGGCTATAGCACCGAAATTGTGGCAAATTCGGATGGCGATTTGGTAGAAGATGCAACAACGCCTATTGCAGAAAAAATAGTCATGAAACCCCATTTTCCACCACAAGTCGGTGCGCCAAA
>JANRKU010000099.1:0-21553 GCA_033763335.1 bacterium | reverse complement strand
CTGGCGCTTTATTTTTGATGAGCCCGGTAAGATTCGAACTTACGACCCATTGATTAAAAGTCAACTGCGCTACCGCTGCGCTACGGGCCCAAACAACTCATTTATTGTATGTGAAAAAATTATTTTTTTCAACCCTATAATTTTGAGAATGTCAATTTCTTCATATTCTCTGTCACTGATTGTGCGGGGATATATGTAATTTCACCTGTTATAGATGAACAAATAGCATATATATCCACATAAGGGATTATATCCACCTCATCCATCCCAACCCCATAGCGAATAAGGGTTTTCATATCCTCACAAACCCCTATCATCGAAAAGGGAACATAAACGGATTGTGGCAAGAGCAATTGAATCCCTTGTTTCATTAAATCGGCTATCACCAAAGTTAGGGCGAATTCATCAGCCTGTGATGGCTGGCGCATCGGTAAGTCTGTCACTTTATCACCGACCATTGGCATAATGGCGAATGGGTTTCTAAAATCATCGGCAATCCATATCCCTTGTTTTTGATTATTAGCAGTTGGTCTCAGGCGTAGGGTAATGCTTTTGGCTTTGTCTTTTATCATATTTGCAGATAAATAATACGTTGTATCGGTATCGGGGTTATAGAGTGCAAATCCGTCAATTTCGGATAAATCTATAGGCTTGCTATAAATTTTTTTAGAATTGTAGTAATTCGAGCGAAATAATAACTCTATTCCGCCATAGCCATTCGCCTTACGATATTTCACCTGTAAGCGCACCAAGGTGGTCATATCGGGCATGATGGCAACCATATCAAATGGCAGATGTTCGCTAATCGGCAGGCAACACACAATGCCATGCTTCCGCAAATCAGCGAGAGCCATCGCAACAGCTAAATCACCTTTATCTTTGGTCATGTGTGACATAAAACACCCCTTTTACCCCATATATGAGATATGGACGGTGTGCTTTGCCGTCCATATCTAGCATACAAAAAATTAGCGCCGTTTTTCGATGAGGATGGTCGGCACAATAGACCCACCACCTGCTGTCACATTCAACAAAGATAACGGAGAAAGGCGTGTCATCAGTCCATAAACCATTTTGCCCCCAAACACATACGGGTCGGCATCCACATAACGCGGACTAATATCCACCTCCCCATTCAACCACATGGGGAAATTCCGTTGCACAATATCTACCCGTTCTTGCACCACATGGGGGACAACTAATGCCTGTTTGAGTGCCGCATCCCACCCATCGGACGAACATTCCCAACCCAATATCACGCCACGCCCACCATAATCATCATTGGGTTTGAGGACAAATTTGTCTTTGTTGACATTCAAAAATGGCAATAGGTCAATCGGTTTGCCCTCATAGGTGGTTTTGCTATCTTTGACCACCCGCGTCCATGGGATATGGGTGGCAATCGCCGCCAATTGGTCAGCAGAGAAAAAATGAGAATTGGCGGTATCGCTCAAAAATGCCAAACTCGCCTTTTTTGCCAACATTTTGGCACTAATCGAATTGGTGATGAACACATTGCCATCGCGTACTGCGCGGGTAATGGGATTATCTATGCCCATTGTGGCGAATAATTCGCTATATAGCACCCGTTTGTAAATCATATCAATCCGAAAACCATCTGCCCACAACACGCCATTGCGATATTCCAAAGAACGCGGGTCTGCGAGTACCGCTTTTAGCCCTTTGCGTTCAAAATGTTGACGGGTGATTTCATGTTCGGTCAGGGTTGGTACTTCACGCCAATCTACAATGGCAATTTGTGGAAACCGTTGCCCACCCCATGCCAAATACGCATCAATCAGCGAGTCGGTGAGCTGGTCAAGCGCAGGCATCATGAAGGTGTGATATTTTTGCTGGAATGTCTTAAATGGCTCCAGTTCAGCGAACACCTCCCCCAACATATCCGCATAGCCAATGCCCGCAGGGGTTTCTGCATTATATTCCACACACTTGAGGACATTTTTTTCTGTAACATAAAACATATCAAGGCGAGAACTCGACCACGGCGGGACACTCGGTTTATCGTATGGGATGAGTTGTTCCTCATAATCATCCAACATCAAATAAGCCCGTTGTTTGGGGTCTTGAATACACACTTGATGCACGATATTAAACGCCTCTAGCAATTTTTCTAAGCCAGAATTGAGGAAAATCCAATTATTCTCAGAATAGAAATAGGGGCGCAACACCACACATAATGGGCGGTCGCCAAAATACAAATTACGGTCACGCAATTTTTTCCGTAGGGCAAAATCAGTCGCCTCTGCCATCTCTGGCGTGAGCAAATCATGATAGTATTTGACAGCATCATCAACCATTGAGGACATAAGATTTATCCTCCTTTGGCTTTGGATGTGGATTTTTTCTTCGGTGCTTTTGCCGATGGTGTAAGACTACCCCATAAATAATTATCGCGTGTGCCAACACTAGATAATGCCAATTTAATCATGTTATCTGCCATGTGTGTCACCATCCAATCAAAATGCCCTTTGCCCAATGAATTCACATCCATATCTGGGGCAGGATTCATAAAATCTATGGCGTAGGGAATACCATCCCGAATAGCAAATTCGCAGGTGTTCATATCATAGCCAAAGGCTTTGCAGATGGTGATGGTATCATTCCATAGGCGTGCATACATATCATCAGAAAAATCGTGTTCTGGGGCATAATAACGGGCATGGGGGTCATATTTCATCACGCGCACATCGTCTTGTGCCAATCCCATACAACGGGCATAATTTTCCCAGCGAATAAATTCTTGGATAATCATGGTCAACAAGCCACTGGTATTATAGCGATAAATGAGTTCATCCATCGAATGGCACACATACACATCACGCCAACCACCGCCATGTGCATCTTTTAGGACGAGGGGAAATCCGCCGACCATATCCACCAATGCGCCCCAATCCACAGGGTATTTGAGGTTACGTAGGCTTTCATTATGCACAATTCCGGGGACATATTCGCGGTTTGGCAACACAACTGTTTTCGGTGATGCAATACCAAGTTTGGTGATGAGTGATGCACCAAAAAATTTGTCGTCTGCCGTCCACATAAACGGGTCATTGACCACTTTTACACCTTGCAAGGCGGCATTTTTGAGGAATGAGCGATAATAAGGGACTTCATGCGAAATGCGGTCTACAATGACACGATAATCTACAGGTTCATCCATCATCGTACCGCCAACTTTGACATATTCTGCAATCACGCCTGTTTGGTCGGTACGCCGATTTACTTCTTCAATAAAAGCGGGCGGAAAAGACCATTCACGCCCCACAAATAAGCCAATCTTAATGGGTTCATTCTTTTTTGTAGCCATATTCTCGTCTCCTCTACAGATTAATCGTGACCATTCAAATAGGTGTGCATCATCTTATCCCAGTATTGCCAATCATGAGACCAGCCATCCCACTCCCGTAACGCATTGCCAATCCCCTTCCCCCATAGCACAGCAGACATCTGACGGGCTTGGTTCATGAGGCGGTCATCTTTGCCTGTTGCCATGATAATATCAATATGTCGCAAGGCATCGAGACGCTCAATTTGCCATTCATTCTGAATAAATTGCATCGGGTTATAGTGATATACCATGTCATCCCCATAACCATCGGTGAAGGTGCGAATATCATATAATCCACTAAATGCCAAAATACGGTCTACTTTATCGGCAAATTTTAGACCAAAAGACATGGCGTGGAATGCGCCAAAACTCGCTCCCATCGTCATCAGGAAGGGATTGCTATTTTTATGCACAGAAAGGGGCAACACCTCATGATAAATATACATAAAATATTGATGATGTCGCCATGCACGCGCACCGGGATGTGCGCCATAGTTATACCAGCTTTCGTGGTCTACACTATCCACACAATAGAGTTGCAACCAGCCTTGGTCAATCTGATAGCGGAGCGAATTCATCATATTTCTGTCTTCCCATTCATAAAATTTACCCTTTGAGGTTGGGAATACAATCACTCGCGCACCTGCATGACCAAATACCAATAATTCCATGTCGCGGTTGAGCGATGGGCTATACCAGCGATGATGTTCTCGGTTCATAACACACTCCTAAAGTGATAATGTGACTAGACAATTTTTGTGCGTGTCGTTGACCATGTTTGTGCGGTCATCACCGCCTGTTTTGCGTTCACAATCCCCGCCCCCTGAATTTCATCGGCAACGTGGTGCAGTTTGGTGGCGGTGCTGGTCAGAATTTGACGAATATCTTGTGGTGATAAATTGGGATTTGCCTGTAGCATTTGCGCGATGATAGCGGTCACAATGGGCGTAGAAACCGATGTGCCATCTACATATTGATGATGTGCATCCACAATTTTGTGATGATAAATACGCCCCTGCAATTTATTGACCAATTCATCATCTATATGATGGATAATATCATCATCAAATCCCAAATCAGCATACCCTTTTTCCAGAATATCTTTCAATTCTGCTTTGGTATGGATATGGAGCATTTGCGAGAGCCAGCCAATTTCGCGTTCTTGTTTGCTATTGGGCAAAATAGGCGATGCGACCCAATCTGCCAAGCCCAAAATTTCGGGCTTATGCGTGCCATCGTATGCCATACCATGACTATGCCGATACAATTTCCAGTGATGGCGGTCAATTTGGTTATGGTCATCATAGCCCCCTACTGTGAGTGCGTGAGGCGATGAAGCAGGTGGCACAATGCCCCGCTTGCCACTATTCCCCGCCGCAATCACTACCGTGATACCCACATCATGTAATTTTTTCACGATAAGATGTAAGGGATGATTGGCATCATGATTTTCAAAATCGCCCCCCACCGATACATTGACCACGCGCACATTATAGCGTTTGCGTGAATCATATATCCAACGCAACCCGCGCAAAATATCATTTTCTTTAATCTGATATTTGGGTGTACTGACTTTTACAAAAATGAGATTACTCTCGCTGGCAATGCCCTTAAACACCCCAGCCGATGTGCGCCCATCCCCTGCCGCAATAACGCTGGTCATTTGTCCATGCCAACTCATATCGGTGATTTCCATCACATGCGGTTGTTCGAGAACGCGATTGGTGCTGGCATCGGCATGGGCAATAATACGGTCTGCCACATCGGGGTGCATTGAAAAACCAGAATCAATAAAGGCGATGGTCACACCACGCCCTGTATAGTCACTAAGCGCCCCGACACGCTCTGGTGTGGGGAGCAATCCCACTTTTTCGGGGTTATAATGCGGATAATTCGATACAAATTTAATCTGTTTCACCAGTGTCCCTTTTGGGTGCTGACCCGTTAACCTTGTTGCCCAGTGCGGGTTACGCCCATCGGCACACCCACCGCGCTAAATTCTTCTGCCAAACGCCGATGATACTCACCGAGTAATTCTGTGATACGCTCATATTTCTTGCTGGCGACAATAACACCTGCATGATAGGCTTTATTTTGCTTCCACACCACTTCTTCAGCAGAAAAGCTATCGAGATTAGGGTGTTCATCGCGTGCGAGGGTCATCAATAAGCCAGCATGGAGTGTTTTGGGCTTGGGCAATTCATATTTCTGCCCCAGCAAGAGTGCCACTTCCAGACGACCCCATTCTTCCCATAAATTCACACCGCGTCCTGCTTCTATCATATCGGCGATATTTGCCCCACCCACACGGGCGGCAATTTCTAGAAAGTGGAATTTTCCGCCTTCATTCCATTTGATAAATTCGGCATGAGTGACCCCATTATGAAAATTCATCGCCTTAATGACTTGTGCGTTCATCTGTTGAACCGCTTTATAATCTTCATCAGATGATTGCAAGGTGCGCGTCATGAATACCCCACCGCCCTGATAGGTCTGCATGGGTGGTGCGCCATATTTTTGGATGCTGACAAAAACCACTTTACCATCATTGACGATACTATCGGCATGATACACATCACCTGGGACAAATTGCTCTAAGAGATAATACGATTGTTTATCACCCAGTTCATCCAATGCCCGCCACACTTGTTCGGCATCGTGCATTTTGCGAATCCCCATAGACCCCGCTTCCATGCGTGGTTTGAGAACCCATGGGGCGGGTGTTTTTTCCATAAAATCACGTAGGTCATCATAATTCAATACGCCGATAAAATTGGGGACAGCGATTCCAGCATGGCGGGTGACTTGGCGCATGGCAAGTTTATCCCGAAAAGGACGTACTTGGCTGATGGTCATGCCATCTAAACGGAGATGCTCACGCAAAACCGCCGCCAATTCCACCTCAAATTCATCAAGAGGGATAATATAATCAATTTTGCGCCCTCTGGACAAATAACTAACACTATGGATAACATCCTGATAGCGTCTGAGGTCGTGCAAAACAAAATATTCATCTATGCTGTGATGGGGCCACGGCTGATGGCGATTTTCTTCGTCAGTGATGAGGATGACATTCATCCCCGCCAATTTGACTGCCTGAATCATACGCTCGCCTTTGAAGGCACTGGTTAAAAACAAAATGGTGTGGGCTTTTGGATTTCCCATAGGATGAGTCCCTTGATAATGTGGACGATAGGTTAAGTGGTCATGAAGAAAAATCTCTGTGTGGCAGAGATTTGTTAAATTATAACAAGGGAATGAGGTTGCCACAAATTAATTTTTGGGGATAAAGAAATGCCTAACACCCTAATATATAAAAATACCCCTATCACAGGGGCATAAAACGTAAGAGCGCAATCAATTGCGCCCCTACAAGAAGTTTTAAGTCAAAAAATTCAATTACCCTTTTTGCTCTTTTTCATCGGTGGCAGTGGGGGTAGGGGTTTTGCCATCATTGAGTCCTTTGCGGAAATTGGCGACAGCACTGCCCAATTCCCCACCAATTTTCCCAATCCGTCCCACACCAAACAATATCATGACGAGCGCCAAAATAAGGAGGAGTTCAGGTATTCCCGGTGACATAATTGTAAAAGCCCTTTCTAACCATTTCGAGATACCCCCATTCTAACACACAATCCATCGCTATGTATGAGCCATTCGTCACCATTGTGTAAACTTTTTACATGATAAAAGTTACATTTGTTAAGCACCTATGGGCTTAAAATAACCTACCATTTGGCGTAAAATAGTCCGTAGGGACATGATATATCATGTCCATCTGATAACAATTGGTGATAACGATGGAATTATTTGGCATTGGTGGCTTAGAATTTTTATTGGTGCTTGTGATTGCGATGGTGGTCGCAGGACCCAAGCGTGTCGTGCAATGGGCATATTTGGTTGGCAAATTTTTTGCCCGTGTGCGTCATATCTGGTCAGAGATGATGACCGTCATCCAACAAGAGATGAAAGACGCAGGTGTTGATGTTGAAATTCCCAAAACACCGCCCACCCGCCAAAACATTAGCCAAGCCACGCGAAATTTGCTCAAACCCTATACCCAAGAATTGGACGAAGCCAGCAAAGAGCTAGAACGCGATTTAGATGCCGTCCAACGCGAGATGAACATCAAAGAAAATGTGAAACTCAGCACGCAAATCAAGCAAAATGCCACTGCCCCCAAGCCAAACCCAGAAATTTCGCAAAATGGGGCTACCACACCCGCAAACTCGCCTAGCACCTTTGGAACATGGACATCTGCCACAGAAGAAAAAACAGAATTGTCTGATGAGCCAAAATAAGGCTAGTTATAGCGAATTTCTATCCACATCTCGCCCGATTGGGCATGTGAGCCTAATTTAACATCACCCCAACTGTATGCTTGCGGTTTTATCCCCAATTGTTTGAGGTGATTTTTGGCTTTATCTGAATCTGTTCCAAGCGTAATGGTTCTAAGTCGCCCCTCTTGAAATTGGATGGCAAAAAATGAGAATGTTTTTTGCTGAAAATGGGTCTGTACAGACGGGTTTTCTGGATTCCCTAGCTTAAATCCAAGCCCCATATACTCATTAGCAGACATTTTTGGGATGAGTATCCGATTGGCAAATTCTGACAGGGTAAATTGTCCGTTTTGGGGATTTATTTTCATCGAATTTTCTCTTTTATAGGGGTTTGATAATACTGAATTTCTATCCACATCTCACCCGTTGCGACAAGTTCATCAATAGCCACCTCACCCCATGAATATCCCTGAACATCCACCCCCATTTGCTCCAAATAGCCATGTGCTTGGTCGAGATACATCTCATAACCGCCGTGTGAGACTACAGGCATAAAAATCGCATTCAGTTTGCCATCATCAAATTGTACGGTGATGGGTGGCAATGTTTTTTGGCGAATTTGACCTGATGTGGTGGGGTGGTCTGGCTTTCTGAGGCTGAATCCAAGCCCCATATACCGCGCAGAAGGCATATTGGGGGTGATAATTTTATTACCCACTTCGGTGAGGGTGATATGTCCGTTTTTGGGGTTAATTTTCATAGGTCATCCTGCAAAAACCCTGTAAGGGCGCAACATGTTGCGCCCTTACAAACCCTTATTTGCAAATTAATTATAACGCCCGCCCGGACGTGGACGGCGGTCTAATGGATGAGGTTTGCCACCTTCTACCAATACACGCTTCGCCTTTTGCACATCCGATTCGTGTTTGAGCAACACGGTCAATGTGGTTTCGAGTGTCTTTTTATCCAATGTATCGGCATTAATCATCACCAATGCCTTTGCCCAATCAATCGTCTCGGATACACTCGGATTTTTCTTCAAATCGAGTTCACGCAAGCCCTGAACAATTTCCACCGCTTGACGTGCCAATTTTTCGCTCAATGCAGGCACACGCAAGCGCACAATACTCAGTTCAGAATCGTAGGTGGGATAATCCACAAACAAATATAAGCAACGGCGTTTGAGCGCCTCAGAGAGTTCACGGGTGTTATTGCTGGTGAGCAAGACATCGGGTTGGTGCTTGGCTTTAATCGTCCCCAATTCTGGAATCGAAACCTGAAAATCACTGAGAATTTCGAGCAAGAAGGCTTCAAATTCAGCATCAGCGCGGTCAATTTCGTCTATCAGCAACACAACAGGCTCATCGGCAGTGATGGCTTCGAGCAATGGACGTGCCAATAAAAAGCGTTCAGAGAAAAACACATTGTCTTCTTGGGCAAGTTTATCGGCGGCTTCGGTGAGGGTTGCTGTTTCAGAGAGGATTTGGCTCAATTTGTCACGGAGTAATTGTGTATAGAGCATTTGCTTGGCATATTCCCATTCATAGAGGGCTTTGCCTTCGTCTAACCCTTCATAGCATTGCAGGCGGATGAGGCGCTTGCCACTTGCTCCTGCCCATGCTTTGGCGAGTTCCGTTTTACCAACACCCGCAGGACCTTCTGCCAAAAGAGGTTTACCCAACTTATTGGCTAAATACATCACCGTAGAAATTTCATCGGTGGCAATATAATTTTGTGTTGCGAGTGCTTGCGTCACTTGTTCAATGGATTTCACGATACGACCTCTTTTTCTAAAAAACATTACTCAGCTAATTCGTCAATCTGCTCATCGGTCATCCCAAATCGTCTACGGCGCTTGCTAAATTCCCAGAGGGCATTGAGCAATTCGTTGCGGTCAAAATCGGGCCAATATACAGGCGTGCTATAATATTCGGCATACGAGCCTTGCCAAATGAGGAAATTGCTCAACCGAAATTCGCCCCCTGTGCGGATAACCAAATCGGGGTCGGGTTGGTCGGCGGTATACAGATAATGACTCACCAAATCTTCGGTGATGTGGTCTGCGGGAATGCCATCTGCCACAATCCGTTTTATCGCCTGAACAATTTCATCACGCCCGCCATAATTGAAGGCAACATTGAGGATGAGACGGGTATTATTTTTAGTATACTCGCAGGCTTGTAAAATTTTTCTTTGCAATTTGGGGTCAACACCATCCATTTTGCCAATATGTCGCACCTGTACCCCATTTTTATGGAGTTTTTTGACCTCTTGGTCGAGTACGAGATTCAAAATAGACATCAGTACGCCCACCTCTGCGGGTGGGCGTTCCCAATTTTCTGTCGAAAACGCATAGATGGTCAAGATTTCCACACCAAATTCCACACACGATTCCAAAATACGGCGCAAATTATCTTTGCCTTGTCGGTGTCCTTCGGTACGGGGCAACCCGCGTGCCTTAGCCCACCGCCCGTTGCCATCCATGATGATAGCAACATGCTTTGGCACGATAGGGGGCAATTCCACAGTGGGGGCTTGCGGTTGTTGAACACGGGCGATGGTCATGGTGTGTGTGCCTTTCCCATAAAAGTGTGTGTACAAAAAATGCTTAAACAGCCATCATTTCGACTTCTTTGGCTTTGCCAATTTCTTCGATTCTGGCGATAGATTCATCTGTCAATTTTTGAATTTCTGCTTCACCGCGTTTGCGGTCATCTTCAGAAATCATTTTTTCTTTTTCGTATTCTTCTAAATCTTGATTACCAGAACGGCGGATATTGCGAATAGCTACCCGCACCTCTTCCATCTTTTTGTGTAGCACCTTCACCAATTCCATACGCCGTTCACGGGTGAGCGGGGGCATAACCAACCGAATCGAATTACCATCGGTGCTGGGGTTAATCCCCAAATCGGAATTGCGAATCGCTTTTTCGATGTCCTTGATAGCACCTGCATCAAAGGGGCGAATCAGGATTTGCAATGCCTCTGGGGTAGAAATATTGGCGAGTTGGCGCAATTCGGTATCTTGCCCATAATATGAGACCATCAAACGGTCTACGAGCGCCGTGCTTGCGCGATTGCTCCGCATCCCATGTAAATCTTCTTCATAGACACTGAGCGTAGATTTCATTTTTGACTTTGCTTCGTTAATGATGTCGTTTATCATGGTATTTTAACCTTAACACTTTTCTCAAAATAAATACACGTAACTCGTTGTGATTACTCACAATTTCATTATAATGGCTTCCAGCCTTGCCATTCACGCGCTTGCCATGCGTTATAAAGCGCCACAGCACCAACTGTCGCCACATTCAAACTGCCCACATTCCCGCGCATGGGCAAGGTGAGTAAAATATCGCACGTCTCTTTGACAAGACGGCGCATCCCCTCCCCTTCACTCCCCAAAACAACGCCTAGCCCCATATTGAGGTTGGTCTTGTTGAGGGGTAACAACCCTTCACCAATTTCAAATCCCACCATCCAGATATCATATTTCTTGAGGTCTTTCATGGTGTTGACCAAATTGGTCACTTGCGCCACCAGCAAATGTTCAACCGCGCCCGACGACGCGCTGACCACTGCGGGAGTAACTGCCACTGCCCGTCTATCCTGCATAATAATGCCATGCACACCGACTGCATCCGCCACACGGAGCAAACTGCCCACATTTTGCGGGTCTTTGAGCAAATCTAGCAACAGCACAAAGGGTTTTTCATTGCGTTTTTGTGCCACATCTAAAATTTCGTCTATCTGTGCATAATGATAGCCCTGTGTGCGTAAAATGGTGCTTTGATGATTTGACCCGCCCGATAAATCATCTAAAATGTGCTTTGGCACCCGTTTAATGGGTACATTCCGCACATTGGCAATGTGCATAATCTCGCCAACAGAGCCTTTTTCATCGGCTTTTTCTGCGAGTAGCAATTGTTCAAATTGACGGCGATTGGCACGTAACGCTTCCATCACCGACCAATGTCCATATAAATATTCTGGCATGTAGCCCCTCTAGTCGTTATATTTCCATAATGTGCCGTCTACGCGGTCTTCTAAGACCACTCCCTGCGCCAATAATTGGTCGCGGATGCGGTCACTTTCGGCAAAGTCTTTGTTGGCACGGGCTTTTTTCCGCAGGTCAATCAGCAATTCAATCAACGCCGATTCACGCTTGGCATTACCACCACCGATGGATTGCTCCACAGGGGCGATAATCCCCAACACGTCGCCGCCCAAACGGGTATATACGCCGTTGATGGCATCTAAGACAGATGCACCAACACCTGATGGGCTATTCAACAAGGTATTCACCTCGCGGGTAAATTCTTGCAATACGGCAATTGCTCTGGGCGCATTAAAATCATCATCCATCGCAGATTTGAACTCATCATGTGTCTGATTCACACGCGCTAAAAAGGCATTGCCCTCATCAGTATTGGGGGCATTTTCTAATTTATTTGCCACCAGCCGATACGCATTATTCAGTCGTTCCCATCCACCACGCGCCCCTTGCAAGGCTTCATCGCTATAATCAACGGGATTGCTATAATGGGCGCTCAAAACAGACATCCGCAACACCTCTGGACGATACGTTTTGAGTGCGTCTTTGATGGTCGTAAAATTGCCCAAACTCTTCGACATTTTGATACCATCTACTGTAAGGCTACCGACCAGCATCCAATAACGGGCAAAATCAGCTTCATTAGCAGATTCGCTTTGGATGATTTCACATTCATTGTGTGGGAAAATATTATCAATCCCGCCACCATGAATATCAAAGGTCACGCCCAAATATTTCATCGCCATCGCAGAACATTCGATATGCCACCCTGGGAATCCTTCACCCCATGGGCTATCCCAACGGAGGATATGTTCGGGGTCGGCACGTTTCCACAGCGCAAAATCTTGTGGATTGCGCTTTTCGTTGCGTACAGCCTCGCGTGTGCCTTCTTCTTGTTCTTCGAGTTTGCGATTCGACAATTTGCCGTATGTGGGCGCAGTGGTCACATCAAAATAGACGCTTCCATTGGCGACATAGGCATGTTCTTTTCGCAACAATGTTTCTATCATCTTGATTTGTTCTGGCACATGGGCGCTGGCGCGTGGCGAAATATCGGGACGCACCACACCAAGCGCATCCATATCATCAAAATAACTACGGGTATAGGTTTCGACAATTTGCATCGGCTTGGCTTGCATCGTCCGCGCCTTCTTGAGAATTCTATCCTCGCCCGTTTCGGTCTCTGTCAAATGACCGACATCGGTGATATTCTGCACATACAACACCCGATACCCACTATAACGCAAATACCGCACCACCACATCAAACGAGACATAACTTTTGGCATGTCCCAAATGGGCATGGTCATAGACTGTCGGACCGCACACATACATCCCCACATAACCCTCTTGTAGGGGGATAAAATCTTGCTTTTCGCGTCCAACGACGTTAAATATCCGCAAAGGCATAATTTGTTATTCCTTGAGCGTACAAAAATGAACAAGTTAATCATGATTATTGTAGCTGATAATGGCGCTATGAAAAAGCATGTAATGATAGAATGGCTCTATTTTACAAAATATGCCGTATATGCACCACAAAATAGTGCTACAATGACTATGATTGTATTCCTCATTGGGAGGTATTTTTTGTATGTCAGATGAAACACCTAATATCCCATTGGATGAACCGTCTAATTTGGATAACGAGATGAATGACCGCTTAAATCGGCTTGGGGGAGAGGTCGCACCCGTCATCACCCCAGAAGAATTTGCCCGCCTCCAAAAAGCGGGACAGGTGCATATTGATGCACGCGGACGGGTACGCACAGAACGTCCACGCGGGGTAGACCCCGGGGTATCGCTCCGCAAACGGCGGGCATGGTATAGTGTCGGATTGGGTAGAAAAGGTAGCTATGCCCACAATTAACCCTGCACAATCGTTGGTAGATTTATTGCGCCAACGTGGTATGTTGACAGACCCACAAGTCGCAGAAGCCTTACTTGCTATTCCACGTCATCTGTTTTTACCCGATGCTCCCCTAGAGCGCGTGTATGCCGATGAAACGGTTGATGTCAAAACCGATATACGGGGCGATGCTACTTGTTCCGATACCATGCCCAGTATGGTCGCACACCTGTTACAACAACTCTCGCTCAAACGCGGGCAGAATGTCTTGCATATTGGCACAGGAACAGGGTATGTCTCGGCGTTGATGGCTTATTTGGTCGGCAAAGATGAAGGCACAATCACCTCACTCGAAATTGAGCGTGATATTGCCAAAGAAGCCCAAGCCAAGCTCATGCGAAATGGCTACGCTAAGGTCAATGTCGTCAATACCGATGGCGCAGAAGGCTATGCTCCGCGTGCCGCCTATGACCGCATTGTCGCCACCTGTGGCGTGTGGGATATTCCGCCCACATGGATAAAACAACTCAAACCAGAAGGACGGCTCATCGCCCCCATCTGGTTAGATGGCTTGCAGGTCATGGCATCTTTTAGCCAACAACCCGATGGCACCTTGTATGCCGAAAATGTCATCCCAAGCGCCTTTGTCTATATTCGCGGTATCGCAGAAGGTCCATTGGTACGGAAATTTGTCGGTAGCACCGAATTATTATTGCTCGCCGATGAAATCGAGAAAATAGACACGGTTGCGCTCTCGGTATTGCTCTCTAGCGATGCAGAACTATGTTATCTAAGCGCCCCATTGAATACCATCGAATATTGGTATGGATTCATCCCATTTTTGATGCTCAATGAAGGGACAAAAGACATTTTTGCGCTTTATACCATCCGCGAAGGCTATCAGGCATTTGGTATGGAAGGCGAAGGATTTGCCCTATTTTCAGCCGCCAGCGCCACATTTGTCCCCTATTATGGATTGGGACGGGCGCATTGTTTTGCGGGTTCAGATGCGTTTATCGAAATTGAAACACAACTAGATAAATGGCAAGATGCAGGCAGACCAACCATAGACCGTTTGCGCTTGCGCCTCATCCCTAATGCACATCCCCTCCCAGACGTTGTGAACGGCAAACTTTATCCACGCCGTCATCATCATTTACATGTGTGGTTAGAATGATAACACTCGACATTATTCGCAAGGCATTAACCTTAACATCGTTTGACCCTGCCAATGCCCAAGAAAGCATGGCACCCAACCCACGCGGGATGTTCCCAGAAAATAAAGATAAGCCCCCAAAAGAGGCAGGTGTCTTGGCGCTGGTCTATCCCGATATGGGTAGTTATACCGTCATCCTCACACGCCGTACCGATAATTTGGGCAATCATAGCGGGCAAATCAGTTTCCCTGGTGGCAAAAAAGACCCCAGCGACCCCGATTTTATCGCCACAGCCCTACGCGAAACGTGTGAAGAATTGGGTATCTGTGAGGAACTCACTATTTTGGGGAGTTTGAATAAATTCTATATCCCACCGAGCCATTTTACGGTGTATCCGACAGTGGCAACCTTGCCATATAAACCCGTTTGTCAGCCCAACCCCGATGAAGTGGCAGAAGTGATTTATTTCCCCCTCACTGAATTGCTCAATCCCCATATTAAAGGGGTTGATGAGGCAGAAATACGCGGTGCAAAAATCCGCCTGCCCTATTATCAATTTGGCGACCATAAAATATGGGGAGCAACTGCCGCCATGTTGGGCGAATTTGAGCAACGCATCCGCACTGCCATAAAAAACGCATAAAAAAGGCGACCCGTTGGTCGCCTTAATTTTCTGGTTGTGTTTTGGGTGTTTCGCCTTCGATAACTTCTTCGCCGTCTTTGGCTTTCCACACATCTTTGGCAATATCGGTATACATAATGCCATCCAGATGGTCAATTTCGTGCTGGAATACCCGCGCTTGCCAGCCTTTTGCCTTGAGCCGAAAATCTTTGCCATAGCGGTCTTGCCCTGTGATGACAATCGTCTCGTGGCGTTCTACATCGCCATAATAACCGGGGAGTGATAAACAGGCTTCTACGCCATCTACCATTTCTTTGCTGGCTTTGATAATTTTTGGATTCGCAACCACATAGACCACACCTGCTTGGTCGCCATATTCCGCTTTGCTATTTTCATCATCGGGCAACCGTACCACGATGAGTCGTTGGCTCACATTGACCTGTGGCGCGGCGAGTCCGACACCT
The DNA here is from genome assembly GCA_033763335.1 of bacterium. Lineage (GTDB taxonomy): Bacteria > Chloroflexota > Anaerolineae > Aggregatilineales > Phototrophicaceae. The sequence goes on along the minus strand of JANRKU010000099.1, from coordinate 5,779 downwards.
GGGGCATCTATCATCGTTTCTATCATATCATCCACCAGTTGTTGAAATTTTTTATCAAAACTGATGACCTTCACCGCCTTTTTACGCAAAACGGGGTGTTCTACCTTCACAATAGGGAGTAACGCCATAATACTCTAATCCTTCATCATAGGCATGATAAATTATGCCATTATTCATTAGTAAAGTGCGTAAGAGCGCAACATGTTGCACCCTTACAAAAGCCATTATCATAATTTTAACTCAATTCCTCAACAAGCCAATAGGTCAAAGTTTGCCCTTTGCCTTTTACATCTACGAGTCCACGCTTTTCTAACACAAAATGCTCTTTGAGCAATTCATAGGCACGGTCTGTGACCTGAATTTTGCCCCTCTGCCCTGTAGATTCCATGCGGCTGGCAGTATTCACTACATCGCCCCACAGGTCATATGAAAATTTAGCCGTTCCAATCACCCCCGCCACCACATGTCCACTATCAATACCAACTCTGATTTCGAGCGCCAAACCAATATGGTCGCTCAGGGTTTTCATCACCCGCACCATCGCCAATGCCAATTTGCCAATACGGTGAGCATGGTCGGGTATCGCATCGGGCAAGCTACCCACCACCATATACGCATCGCCAACGGTTTTAATTTTTTCGAGTCCATATTGTTGGGTCAAATGGTCAAAAGTAGAAAAAATAGCATTGAGGATTTCCATCAATTGACGTGGTGCTAGGGTTGCTGTCAGGGGGGTAAAGCCAACAATATCGGCAAACATCACTGTGACCGATTCGTGATATTCCGCAATGATTTTTTCACCCGATTTTAGCCGTTCCGCAATGGGACGTGGCAAAACATTCACCAATACATTATCCGATTTATCGCGTTCAATAGCGAGTTGTGCATTGGCATCTTGAAGATTCAGTTCCAATTGCTTGCGCTCTGTAATATCTTGAATACTAACGGCGGCAAATGCCTCTTCTTGTTCATTAAGCCCACCAAACGGGTTAATTGGCTGATAGTGAACATCAAAATAATGTCCAGATTGGTCATCTTTACATTCAAAATCATATTCTAGCCCGTGTGCCAATTTCTCTTTTGCCAAATCCCAAACCGTACCTAATTTTGCGCCGACATCTTTATAAACTTTGCCCATGAGGGTACTCAGGGGTGAGCCAGTCGCTTCATACATAGAGGATAAGCGCCATTTTTCGACTACGCCATTGGAGCGTAAAACCCGCCCCTCACGGTCTACAAGACAAATCAGTTGTACAATAGAATCGGTGGTGGCTTCCCAAATTTGTTTACTACGCTCTGTCACCAACACCAAATCACGCATTTTATTTTCGAGTTCAATAATCCGTACCCCAATAGAGACCCGTGCTTCTAACTCGCGGGAATTAAATGGGCGGGTCACAAAATCATCTGCCCCTGCACCCAACCCTGTAATGACGGCATCACGTTCTTGCCTGCCTGTGAGCATGATAATATAACGGTATGGCTCTGGAAATTGTTGCCGAATGGCTCGAATGAGTTCGATGCCATCCATACGGGGCATCATCCAATCCACAATAAGTAATTGGATGGTTTGTTGTGCCATAATAGCAAGTGCTTCTTGACCATCGCGTGCTGTGAGAATGTCATATCCTGAATAATTGAGCAAATTCTCGATGAGGGTCAAATTCACTTCGGTATCATCTACTACAAGAATGGTCGTCATAGTCGCTTAATCCCCATCATGTCACTATAATTGAATAATCATTATAACCTGAAAATATAACCTGAAAATTTATCGAGATATAAAATCCTAATGCACTCAACATTTCCCCAATTGATAGGTCATTTATACCCAACCCCACCCTATAATTTTTCGTTGATGACGAATTTGCTGGGGCGATATACCCATCCTGTGATGGAATTTGTTCATGATAATGCCTATTGGCGCACCTTGCATCATGTGGGTGGATTGGTGATGGTGCGTGTCATCAGCATTGGCACAGTGGATAAACCTCAATTACAAGTGTGGGCGATGTCGGCAGATGTGGCAATCAAAATAGATGAATTGCTCTTGCAAGTGGGATATATTTTATGTATAGACCTTAATTATGCCCCATTTTATGAATTTGCAAAAGACCATCCCCCCTTATGGTCTGTGGTTGAACCCCTCATCGGCTTGCATTGGCTACGCACACAAACCGTCTTTGAAGCCCTCATGCACACCATCATGGAGCAACAAATCGCATGGGTAGCCGCACAAAAAGCCCAACGCTGGTTGGTGCAATGGGGAAATAACAAGTTAGAGGCGGGTGGATTCACAGGCTATGCCTTCCCCACCCCCGCTCAAATTGCAGGGGCGACAGTGGAAGAATTTACACCCCTAAAAATCACCTTTAAGCGTATGGCTTTGATGATAAGCATCGCGCAAAATATTATCACAGACAATTTGCCCCTCGAAAGTATATTGCACCTATCTCCACAAGAGGCATATATCTTTTTGGTGAATATCAAAGGCATTGGTCACTGGACAGCATCATGGACATTGCAACGCACACTGGCAATTCATAATGTGGTGGGGCATAACGATGTGGCGTTACAAGCGGCGGTGGGACGCTATTTCTTTGGGATTGAGGGCAAAGTATCGCCACAGGCGGTCATAGATACCTTTGCCACTTTTGGCGATTACGCCGCCCTCGCCGCCAATTACACCATTATGCGCTGGATTTTAGATAAATATTGAACCAATTCGCCTGATGTTGCGTATTCTGTATCAAGAGACAGGAGAGGCAGAACGTGGCGCATGAACAAGAACGTGAGTATTTAATACAAGCACAAGCGGGCGATACAACAGCCTTTGATGAGTTGCATCTATTGCTCGAACCTGCGCTACAACGTTTTGTCCGTCGTTTGGTAGGCGATGAACACTTGGCACAAGATTTGGTGCAAGATACCTTCATCACCCTCTATACCCATCTGGATGACATCTATCCGCCAGAAAAATTACGCCCGTTCCTATTTCGTGTGGCGCGGAATAAGGCGTATGATGCGCTACGGCGGGGTGGACGTTATGATGTGGTATCGTTGGATGATGAACCACTCGAAATGCGGGTGTCATTTCATGCCGATAAAGCGCAACCACCCGACGAAATCGCTCATTGGTTATTGTTGTATTTAGAAGTGCAAGAAGCCATTGATAAATTGCCAGAGCATCATCGCCAAACGCTCATTTTGTATTGCGAGGAAGAACTTTCCTACGCCGAAATTGCAGAGGTGATGGAGGTCAATATCGGCACAGTGAAATCGCGGTTATTTCATGCCAAAAAGACCTTACGTGGGCTGGTGAATCCAAAGACACTGCTTGCCATTCAACAACCCGATATGGATGAAACGGATGAAGTCCCTGTTATTGTGAATAAGTTGAGTATTGAAGAAAGTATTGAGGAGAAATCTCATGGACGAGACGAAACAACAAGAATTGATGCAACTGTTGCGTGCGCTTAAAGCCCTGCAACACTCGACCCACCGCGCCATTTCCACGACCACCTATAAAGGGATTGGCAAAATGACCGTTAAGGGCTATACAGGCTTACACCGCAAAGCCACCGAAATTTTGCCCGATGATTTTTATATCGCAGAGACCCTCGCGCTCGAAGTAGACGATGCGCTCACCGAAGAGGAAATGATTGGGCAAGTGCAATATGCCGTAAATCAACTGGTCATCTATATTGAGGGATTGCTCAAAGAAGAACGCCCCTTCCGTGGGATGCGCGGTGATTTTAAGGGCGATTTTGGACCCGATGTGGATAGCCTCAAAAATTTAGGGCGTGAATTGCGCGACCAAATTTTGGGGATGAGCAAAAACACCATCAAACGGGCGCTCACCAATTTCGATTTTGAATTCGATATGGAAGATGGTGGCGAAGGCGCGAGTATGATAGGTGCAAACCTACAAGGACAAGATATGGCTGGCGCAAATTTACGCCGTGCGCGGATGAATGATGCCAACCTGACAGGGGCAAATTTGACCGATGCTAATTTAAGTGCGGCGCGTCTTGCCAATGCCAATTTGACGAATGTCACGGCACGCGGGGCAAATTTCTCTGAATCCAAAGCGCCCGATGCGACCTTCACAGGTGGGAATTTTGCCGATAGCAATTTTTCTACCAGCAAATTGCCCAACATCCAAGCAGATAAAGCCATTTTCACAGGGGCAAATTTCTCTGCTTCAAAAGTGCCAGATGCCAATTTTAGCCGTAGCGAATTGAGCCGTAGCAATTTCTCTGGTTCAAAATTGAATAATATCAATTTCTCATTTGCCATCTTGGACAATGCAAATTTGTCTGGGGCGAGTATTCCAGATGGCAATTTCAACGGTGCAAGTCTTGTTCAAACCATTTTGGCAGGGTGCAATGCCCCCAACGCCAATTTTGAGGGTGCAATTTTGACCAGAGCCAATTTGAGCGGGGCAAATATGAACGATGCCAACCTCAGCCGTGCCGATTTCACCGATGCCAATATGACAGGCGCAAATTTGCGGAATAGCAACTTGCAAGGCGCGATTTTAATCAATGTGAACCTAATGGGCGCAAATTTACGCGATGCCAATCTGGAAGGGGCATATATCGAAGTCACGGAATTGATGGGCGCGATTTTACCCGATGGGCGCGTCTATAGCGGACAAAGTGACCTCAAACGGTATGGTGTGACCACCAACATCCCCGTGCCACCAGTACCGCCTGTGCCACCAGTACCACCCGTCCCCCCTGTGCCATCAGCACACCCACCCACGGGCATTTATGAGAGGAAGAAAAAACGCATCATGGTCGAAGTGGAAGTGGACGATGATGACCTTCCAGTAGGCGATTTTCCACCTGTAGACGATGATAACGGTCCAACAATTGTATAAAAAGATGGGGGAGCAACTCCCCCATCTTTTTTATTCCTCACGCCAACGCAAAAATAAAATTCGCCCCTTCATATCACCAATAATCACGATGAAATAATCATCTTCTTTGATAATGATAGGCTTAGTAAAAAATTGAGCATCAGCATAAAATGTATGAATGGTTTCGCCTGTTTCTGGGTGATAAATTTGAATATCCCAGCGCCAATAGGCACTCAAGCGATATTTCCCAATAACCGAATCACCACTATAGAATATCATTGGGTCAATATGATGCGTTTTTGCCCATTCCCAAATTGGCTTCTTATCACCATATAGGGGTGTTTCTAGGATATCTAATAAATTCCAGTCGGCATCCCATAAAAAGAATTTGAACCGTCTGTAACTTACATAGCGATTGTCATCAAGCATAATAACCGACCCAATATCATCTCGCTTTTTGCCTAGTTTTTTGATGAGATTGCCAACTTCATCCCAGATAATGGTAATATCATCCGTATCACTAGATACAAAAAGACCGTTTTTTAATTGTTTTAAGGCAGTTATCTGTTTATCATGCCCTGTCATGATGTTTTGCAGATTGCCATCTTTATCCCATACACGAATTTTTGCATCAACCCCACAAGATAATATTTGACCAGCGCGGGTTTCAATAACACATCGAATACGGCTAGTATGCCCTGCCATCACCTTCAGTAAATTGCCTTCTATATCCCATAAATAGATATTAAACCCGCCTTGCCCTTCATTGCCACTCTCCCATGCGAGATAATATCCTTGTGTCGTTTGGAACATACCCTCAATTTCACGCGAATTACCTTCCAATGTTTTGATGAGATTACCCTCTTTATCCCATAAACGGAGTGACTTATCGTTGCCTTCATGATAATATCCTGC
>JANRKU010000098.1:0-73848 GCA_033763335.1 bacterium | reverse complement strand
AAGTTCTGTGGGGAAGGGGGTCACGGCGGCGGCAATTGGGCGCTTATTGAAAGCGCGTGGATTCAAAGTCGCTATTCAAAAATTAGACCCATACCTCAATGTTGACCCTGGCACCATGAGTCCATATCAACATGGCGAAGTGTTTGTGACCATAGATGGCGCAGAAACCGACCTCGATTTGGGGCATTATGAACGGTTCACAGATGAAAATCTCACTCGTGGGTGCAATGTTACCGCAGGGCAGATTTATAGCAGTGTGATTGAGAATGAGCGAAAAGGTGCATTTTTGGGGCGTACTATTCAGGTTATCCCTCACATCACCGATGAAATCAAAGACCGTATTATGTTGGTGAGCGCAGAAAGTGGCGCTGATGTGGTGATTGTTGAGGTTGGCGGTACGGTTGGTGATATTGAAGGTCAACCATTTTTAGAAGCCATCCGTCAGGTGCGAATGAGCCTCAAAAAACGCGACACACTTTATGTCCATGTGACATTTTTGCCTTATATCGGCGCGACGGGTGAACTCAAAACCAAGCCAACACAACATAGTGTGCGCGAATTACGAGGTGCAGGGATTCAGCCCAACGTCATCATTGCCCGTACAGACCATCCTGTGAGCCAAGATTTAATCAAAAAATTGGCACTATTTTGTGATGTTGATGAAAATGCTGTCATCCCGCTAGAAACTGTAGACTTGCTTTATGATGTGCCTCTCATCCTAGAAGATGCGGGATTAGGCAATTATTTGGTCGAAGAACTCAAATTGACAGAAGAAGCACAACCACCCGATTTAGCGTCTTGGCGAGCCATGAGCCAACGGATGCACTCTGCCAAAGAGACCGTCAAAATTGGCATTGTCGGCAAATACATTGAATTGCATGATGCTTATATGAGCGTCAGAGAGGCGACTTTTCATGCCGCCAGCGCCCATGACCGTAAGCTAGAAGTGGTATGGATCGATTCTGATAAAGGACTAGACCCCAAAAATTTACACGGGTTAGATGGCATCATCGTCCCCGGTGGGTTTGGGTATCGCGGGGTGGAAGGCAAAATCGCCACTGCCCAATTTGCCAGAGAAAATAATGTTCCCTATTTGGGTTTGTGCTTGGGGATGCAGGTCATGTCTATTGAATTTGCACGGCACGTTTTGGGATTATCAGATGCCACTAGTTCTGAATTTGAAGTCCCAAGCAAAAATAACATCATAGACCTGATGCTAGACCAACGCGGTAAATTGGGGCGTGGCGGCACAATGCGTTTGGGTGTGTATCCATGCAAATTGCAAACGGGGACTATCGCGGCATCGGCATATGATGATGTGCCTGTAATCAATGAACGCCATCGTCATCGGTTTGAGTTTAATAATACCTATCGTCCACAATTTGAAGAACACGGTGCAGTATTTAGTGGATTGAGTCCAGATGATTTATTGGTCGAAATCATGGAATTAAAAAATCACCCCTTCATGGTTGGCGTACAATTCCATCCAGAATTTCAAAGTAGACCAAATCAGCCACACCCTTTGTTTTATGCGTTTATCGAGGCGATTCTTGCCCAGAAAAAAGTGCAAAACAATCATCTTGTTAGTCAATCAGAATAGCCTTAGAGGGTTTAAAAAATGAAATTAGAAACTTTTGTACATGATGTCCCCAAAGTCGAATTAGGTTTGCGGTTTGAAGGTGCTGTTCGCAAACAAGCACTATTGATGATTGCAGAGCAAAATGACGTTGCCGATAAAACAAAGAAATTTGGAGATTGGGTGAACTTAATTGACAAACCCGATTTTAAGCGCCTAGACGAAGTGATTCGCATGGTGGCAACATGGTCACAATATCCAGAAGATTTTTCGCGCATGGCGTATGATGTTGGGGTGATGCTCTCCAAAGAAAATGTCAAATATGCCGAAGTCCTCATCAACCCCTCGCTATTGCTCCCACAAGGCACTATGTCGGTGGATGAATTGCTCGAAGCACTCAATGATGGACGTGACCGTGCATTTAGAGGATGGGGTGTGCGTTTAGAATGGATTTTGGTTGCCCCCCGTGAAGAACCGCGCAAATTTGAAGACCTTGTGCGTTGGGCAACCAGCACAGGTACTCGGCGCAATAGTGTTGTGGCAGTTGGTTTGATGGGCAAAGAAGATGTAGCATTATCGCCTAATCCATTTGAACGGTCTATTGTCCTCGCCAATAAAAAAGATTTGCCCATTGTGGTACAAGCAGGACATCAACAAAAAGCCGATGGCATTTTGCAAGTCCTCAAAGACTTTTCACCATCACGTATTTTAGATGCGTGGGGGCTTATTGAAGCGCCAGATGCGATTGCCCAGATTATAGAGCGTGAAATTACTGTTGTGACCAGCATGGGACGCGCTGTATGTTTTGATTGGGTCAAAAAATATGCCGATTATCCATTGGCGGAATTGGTCGCACAGGGCATTAAACCTGTAATTAGTGCTGATATGCCCAGCTACTTCAAAACAAACCTAACAGATGAATATTTTGCCGCCGTCCAACACGCAAAATTGCCTATTGAGACATTAGAAGAATTGGCAATGAATGCGGTTGCAAGTAGCTTTTTATCACCCATAGACAAAGCCGAAATGATAGAGCAATTTGCTTCTGTCTATGCAGGACTCAAGCAAGATGATGCAGTGGTGGAATAATTTAATGAGAGGATAAATCGTGATAGTGACAGATGATGTCACCATCACGATGATAGATTATTCTTGAACGGGGTTAATAGACACGATATGATTCGTGTCTTTTTGTTTGGGGAAGTGAACGGTCAAAATGCCCGATTTTAGGCTTGATTTGGCGTTTGTAGCGATGACAGGGCGTGGAAGGCTTATATGCCGTTCAAACGCGCCAAAAACGCGCTCACGATGTAAATAAGCACTTTCTGGAATATCGGTAGGGGGCTTTGTTTCCCCCTTGATGATAAGTGTTCCAGCCTCAACACTAATTTGCAATGTGTCTGCGACTAATCCATATAATGATTCGGTTTGAATGATTAGCTCATCACCCAATTCATATATATCTAGCGCAGGGAATGTGTTGGGAAGCACTGTGCGAATCCCTTGCTGAATGGTGCGAGACAAATTATTTCGCAAATTGGCGAGTTCCTTCATCGGGTCAAATTTTGGTTCACTCATAGCACACCTTACTGACTCTGATTCTTATAATCGAAAAAGCGATAGCCAACCCCGCGCTCGGTGAGGATATAACGCGGATTGGCTGGGTCTTCTTCAATTTTTTCGCGCAAATAATTCACATATAGGCGCACATAATGGGCTTCATCGCGGTATTCATATCCCCATACCTTTGCCAAAATTTGGTCATGAGGAATTGTCCAACCCGCATTTTCGATGAGGTGATATAACAAGCGATATTCAGTCGGACGCAATTTGATGTGTTCATTGTTCACAATGACCTCGCGCCGATTAAAATCTACTTGTAGGCGGTCATCAATTTTTAGTACAGCCTGATTGGGTGAGCTACTCGGCATTTCGGCGCGACGTAACACGGCTTTGATACGGCTAGAGAGTTCTCTGGGTCCAAAAGGTTTGGTGATATAGTCATCTGCGCCCAATTCTAACCCATATACTTTATCATTTTCTTCGCCTTTGGCGGTGAGCATGATAACGGGGATGGTCGAAAATTCACGTAACATGCGAAGCGTCTCAAACCCATCTAAATCGGGCATCATGACATCGAGCAGAACGACATCTGGCAATTTAGTGCGAATCGCTTCAAGCGCCTCTAAGCCATTATGCGCTTCTACCACCTGATAGCCCTCTAGCTCAAGGTTCATGCGAATAAACCCAATCATGCGGAGTTCATCATCCACGACCAGCACACGATTTGCATTATGCCGATTGGGTTTTGGTAATTTTGATGATGTCATAAATAGTTACCCTCAATCTTGGCGGAATGGCAATGGGAATTCAATTTCATCATCTGGACTTGGCAATATCTGAATATAGTTGATGCGCCATAACGGGAAAATCACCACCGTTACGCCTTCATCAAATATGTTGAGTTCTTTATCGGAGCGTTCACGGGGATTTTTGCCAAGAATCATGGTGTCGTTGGGACTTGGCATTTCATCCACATCTACCTTAATCGGCTCAGAATTGGCGACATGTAAGAGTAAACTAATCATTCATTATCTCTCCTTGCTAAACCTGAAAATAAAGATGGGCAATGAGCTTGCCAAAGCGAATTTCATCGCCATCACGTAACACACGCGGTTGATTGGGAGTGAGTCGTTGTCCATTTAAGTTTGTGCCATTGGCGCTTCCCATATCAATAATTGTCAACACATCATCACTGCGCTCAATAGAGGCATGTACCCGCGAAACACCTTTTTCTAATGCCCCATAAGCCGTTAAATCCACATCGGGTTGGCGTGGGCTATTGGGTTCTGAACGTCCAAACACAATACGGTCTTTCAATTCCAGAACCATTGGTTCAGAGACATCACGAATACGCATCACAATAGAAGAAATTTTACCAACACTTGCAGACCCCCATGTCGCACGGGCAGAAAATTCACCCAAACTAGTCTCAAGTCGTTTCGTGGGGACTGTAGCATCTATAGCCCCCTCAATCAATGTATGTCCACATTCTTCACAAAAAAGTAATCCCGGACGGTTTTTATGACCACAATAAGTACATGTTATCATGTTTCACTTTCCAATGGGGTTTCATCAGATAGAAGGTGCCGTGTTTGATATTTTAATGTCATGCGTCCAGCAGTGGAAAGGTGATGTGTGACATTAACACGCTGGGCTTCTGAAAGAGCTTGTTCTGCCAATTCATTTTTACCCAACTCTAACAGACGAGTGGCTAAATTTTCAAGTCGGCGTGTTGCTTCGTTTACATCTCCACTGGCTAGGGCTTCTTGGGCACGTTCTTGTAAACGATAAAGTGTTAATTTGCTGAGTGCATCTAAAATAGCCGTTGGCGGGTCTTGTTTGATAGAAATATCTTTGCTAATTTCAAAAACCGGGTCTTTTACCATATAAAATTGAGGATTGGTATTAGCCAATATTTCACCATTAACGGCTAAACGCGCAAAATGCCGTTGACCTTCGGACATTTCTGGCGGGACTTGTAACTGTAGTAAAACAGAGATAGGGCGATTATTGGGTAATCCGCCTAAAACAATATTTCCCCCTTCATGTTGTAGGGGTTGTGGGTGCGGAGATAATTTGAATGCCGATTCTAGCACCACATCTGAATCGGTTGCAACAGATAATATCATGCGCTCTGCAAAGGCGTTACTTAAATTCCGAACATGCTCATTCATGAATTTGACAACTGCACCAATGGAACTAATAAAACTGGAATTTCCGCCCGTCTTTGAGGCGATTTCATCCAAAAATTTATCATTCCAATCATGCCCCAAACCCATAGCACTAATGCCAACGCCGTCTAGGGCGGCTTTATCTGCCAATTCTAAGCATTTCTCTTGGTCGCCAAAGGTATGCCCATCGGTTAGTAGAATAATATGATTAACTAACTTGGGACCCAAATATTGGCGTACCTGATTCATCCCTGCCGATAAGCCCTGATAAATTTCTGTACCACCCGCAGGTGTTATTAAGCTAATTTTGGCTTTGAGTGAGGGCTTATCGGTTACACGGGTGGCAGGGATGATAATTTCTGCACGGTCATTAAAGACCACAACCGACAGAATATCATTCTCTTTGAGGCTATCTATAATCTGATGAGCGGCGACTTTGACACGTTCAATTCGCGCCCCGCTCATCGAATTACTCTGGTCTAAGACAAGTGTTAAATTCAGATTGCTCTCGCGCTGTTTAATTTCGCCAGCGCGTGGGTCTGGATGAATTTCTGCTAACACATAAATCACTTGTGGTTCAGGAAGTGGGAAAATCACCTGCTTGCTAGAAGCAACCTGAAACGTGAAGAAATAATCGTTATCGGACTTCTTTGACCTCAATGAGAGGTCATAAGCCGATTTACGAGATGGACTTGTCAGCAATTCATGTGCATTGCTGATTTCTTGAAATTGCGTTTGTGCCGCATTATTATTGGGATTTACATCGGGATGTAAACGGCGGGCAATCTTGCGATACGCCGCTTTAATATCCTCTAATGAGGCATCTTCTGGTATTCCAAGTAGTTTGTAAGGATTCTTCTCTGTAGACATAGCCCAAAATCCAGTCTATGAAATTTTCAATATGATAACCGTGATATTATCTACGCCACCATTGGTATTAGCTAAGGCGACCAGTTTTTCACAGGCTTGTTGTGGATCTGAGTGATTCATTGCAATTTCAAAAAGGTCTTTTTCGGTGATTAATCCCCAAAGACCATCGCTACAAATGAGAACCCGCGAATTGGGTGGCAAACGTCGCGTGGTAATATCTACCTCGACATTATCATTTTGACCCAATGCCCGATATAAGACATTTTTCTGTGGATGGTCATGAACCTCATCTTGTGTGATTTGGTCTAATTCGATAAGGCGTTGAACCAACGAATGGTCACGAGTGATTTGTTCGATATTGTCTTTCGTGATGAGATAAGCCCGACTATCGCCAACATGCGCGATATAGGCTAAATCTCCCAAAACACCGACTGCGGTGACAGTTGTGCCACCCTCTGGGACATGTTTAATGATTTCGCTATTGGCTTTTTGAACCGCAGCGACCATTACTTCGCTAATTGGTGGAATATCGCTATTCCCACTCAAAATAGGCAAGTAGACATTTTGGGTTAAATAGGTGGTTACAGTTTTTGCGGTAATTGCAGAGGCTTTTTCACCATCATGATGCCCGCCCATCCCATCGGCAACAATAAAAATACCAAAATCTGGACGGTCATCGGCGGTAGCACTGGTAAAAAAGAAAGACATCGCCGCATCTTGGTTATTTGAGCGGACTAATCCAATATCAGAAGATTGCCCAAAGGTGATACAACTTGAATTGCTCGTAGATAAAATATCTGACGCAAGTTGTTGGGTCACGTTATCACTGATAGGACGTGGTGGTATTCTGGGTGTTGGCGGTGGTACATTAACAGGTTGTGTCGTCGGGTCTAACCCTTCAACTTCTGATGAGTTGTTATTTGCCACTATTGGTTGTGGGGTTTCTATCGTCTGAGGTTTGGGAGACTTGGTTATCTCTTTTTCTGACGCTTCTTCACTCGTTTTCCCGAACATTTTCCGAAACAAATCCATATTAAGCGACTCCCTCGCTAGTGTGACCGCAATTAGACAAGTGGCAATGCGTAAAGAATATGATCCATCGAAGCGACTAAAATCATTTTATCAATGATATAGGGTTGTGCTGTGATGGAATTAGCTGTTTCAAATTTCCAAACTTCTTTGCCTGTTTTGGCTTCTAGGCAATAAAAGATGCCATTTGTCCCACCAAAATAAACATACCCATTGTGGACGATTGGTGAAGCCACAATCGGCTTGTCAGATGTAAAGCGCCATCTTTCTTTGGCATTTTCTGCGTTGATAGCATAAAAATTACAATCGGCAGAACCAAAAAGCAAGGTGGAGCCGTCCATTGCCACACTAGAGATAATTGGTCCTCCTGTGCGGAAGCGCCACATACTATAACCGTTACTAATATCAATGGCATACAGATAGCCATCAACCGAGCCAACATATCCCACACCTTCAACAACATCTACTGTGGGGGATGATGTGATTGAACGACGCAAACGATAATTCCACTTGCGGTTGCCAGAAAGTTCCAACCCAACCAATTCGCCAGAATCTGAGCCGATGATGATTAAATCTTCGGTGATGTATGGTTTAAGGCGAATCGGTGCGCCCATGTCGTATTCCCACAAGGGACGACCATTGCCCGCCGCAAGCGCATATAAACGACCATCATCACTCCCAAAAAAGACGCTTTCGTGGGCAACCGTGGGCGCGCCTCGAACACGTCCGCCTGTGGTATGTGACCATGCGATTTTGCCTGTTAGAGCATTGAGGGAATAAAAATTCATGTCCTCAGACCCAAAAAAGACAAGCCCTGTGTTGCTATCGGCAAATGGCGCAGAAGCAATACCGCCACTGGTGGCATATTTCCACTTAAAGCTACCATCTTCCAAATTCACTGCCCACATATTGGTATCATAAGACCCAAAATAAGCAACTTTGTTGAGGGCAGTGGGGTTAGCACGAATTTCATCTTCAGATTTGAATATCCACCGAGGTTCAATTTTGCCACGCACCCCATTGGCATCAAATTCTGCGCCTTCAAAGAAGCTGGTACCGGGTTTATCCATGGCACGAGTCGCAGATACATTGCCAAGCGTAGGTGCAGAGCCACGATAGCGTAGTGACAAAAAGGCTTCTTTCATATCTGCACAGCTCTGATACCGCTCGGCAGGATTCATCGAAAGGGCTTTGTCGAGGATTTCTTGAAGTCCAAACGGCACTTTGGTATTGAAATTGACCAATGGGCGTTCATTAAAACTAAACGGCGGCTCTAAGCGAGGGTCTTTGCGCGTGATGATATGATGCAATGTTGCACCCAGACTATAAATATCGCTCAGAAGGTTCACATCGCCTTTATATTGTTCTGGTGCAGAATAACCTTCTGTACCAATCATCGTGTTTTTGACACCGCTCACAAAAATTTTGGCGATACCAAAGTCAATGAGGCGCACCTTACCAAGATTATCTATCATGATGTTGGCGGGTTTCACATCACGGAAAATAATCGGTTCTGGCTCGGTTTTATGCAAGTAATGTAACACATCACATAAATCGGTTGCCCATTCCAAAATTTTGTCCATCGGCAATTCTTTGGTTTTGGTCAAGAGCAATTCCAAATCGCTCCCATTGATAAATTCCATCACCAGATACGCGCGATTGTTTTGGTCAAAAAAGTCAAAAATTTTAGGAATAGCAGAATGAGATAACGTGGCGAGGATATTTGCCTCCCGTTGAAACGCCGCCAGCGATTGCGCCCGCATACTTGGGTCGCCAGAGGCATAGTGCATTTCTTTGATTGCAACAAGGCGCTTGGCATCTGGAAAGTTGAGGTCACGCGCCTGATAAACAGCGCCTTGACCACCACCACCTAATTGTCCTAGCACTTTATACCGTGCCATGAGGATGGTGTTGGCTTTAAGAGTGCCATCATTGCCCCCAAGTTCTTCATTATTTCCAAATTGTGTTGTCTCAGCCATTGGCATTATATCCATCTAATCAATATGATGATAAATTGAATGATAGCAAAGAAAAGGCAGATTGTCCTTTATTAGATTATATATCAGTCTGAAAGGACTGCAACGTATCTTGTAGAATTATGAGCATAAATTCAGAAACTCTTTCGATTTACCTACATATTCCGTTTTGCGCGACCAAATGCACCTATTGCGCGTTCAATACCTATGTCAATCTTGATGCGCTCATCCCTGCATTTGTATCGGCACTCATCAAAGAAATTAACCTCATCGCAGAAACCAATCCCTATGCGGTGGTGGAAAGTATTTATTTTGGTGGTGGGACACCAACACTTCTCACGGCAGGGCAGTTTGACCAATTGCTCACGGCATTGCAACGCGGTTTCACATGGTCAGATACCATCGAAATTTCTACAGAGGCAAACCCCAATGACTTAAGTTTACCATATCTTAAAGATTTGCACCGTTTGGGAATTCATCGCATGAGCATCGGGATGCAATCGGCAAATCAGGATGAATTGGTCTTGTTTGACCGTCGGCATGATAATCATACCGTCATTCAGGCGATGGAGATGGTGCGCGAGGCAGGATTTAATAATATCAACCTCGACCTCATTTATGGATTTCCCCATCAAACACTTAAAACGTGGGATGCAAGTCTTAAACAAGTCGTTGACCTTGCGCCAGAACATATCTCGTTGTATGCACTCACCCTAGAAGAGGGGACATCCCTCAAAGCACGAGTAGATTATGGCTCATTGCCGATGCCCGATGATGACCTAACAGCCGATATGTATGAACTCGCCACCGAACAATTGAATAGGGCAGGTTATGAGCAATATGAGATTAGTAATTGGGCAAAAGCTGGATATGCCTGTCGGCATAATTTGCAATATTGGCATAATACCCCTTATATTGGATTGGGACCGGGCGCGCATGGTTTTGCGGGTGGGGTACGATATGCCACCATACTCTCGCCACAACGCTATATCACAGCTATGAACGAAGAGGGGGGTAATTATGATTTTCCGCGCACCCCTGCTGTGATAGATGCCAGACAAGTGACCCAAGCCGAAGATATTTCTGAGACATTGATGATGTGCCTGCGCCTGCTAAAAGAAGGGGTATCATTATCGGAGTTCAAAAAACGTTTTGCCACCGACCTATTAGGGTTACATGGCAAAACGTTTGAAAAATTTGAGGGGTATGGTCTGCTAGAAGTGACACCAGAGCATGTTCGTATCACAGAAAAGGGTAGGTTGCTCAGTAACATGATTTTCCGTGAAATTATTTAGCCTCTAGCGTTTAATAAGTGGGGTATTTTGCAATTCAGCAATCGTAGAAGCCCCACTACATAACATCGCAATACGGATTTGGGCGGTAAGTTCACGAATCAGTTGGTCTACTGCTTCTGTAGATTCATTGGCGGCTTTGAGGAAATGGCTGGCAATGCCCCCCAAACTCGCGCCTAATGCGATGCACTTGGCAATTTCGACACCATCACGAATCCCACCACTGGCGATAATCGGCAATTTTGGCGCACCTTTAACAGCGTATTGAATCGCATCTGCCGTAGGAATACCCCAATCGGCAAAGCTCCGCGCCACACGCGCATGGAAGGATGTTGGGGCGCGATGATATTCCACTTCGCTCCACGATGTTCCACCTGCACCCGCTACATCAATAGCAGAGACACCCACATTCGCAAGGTCATGGGCATTTTTTTCAGAAAATCCCCAACCGACTTCTTTGGCGATGACAGGAACATTCACGGCTTTGCAGACTTGTTCAATTTTTTTGAGCAATCCCGCAAAGTTAATGTCGCCTTCGGGTTGAACGGCTTCTTGCAACACATTAAAGTGCAAAATGAGTGCATCTGCACCGACCATATCCACCGCTTTTTGGCATTGTTGCCATGTGTACCCATAATTGAGTTGTACCGCGCCAACATTGGCAAACAGCAAAATATCGGGCGCGACTTTGCGAACATCATAGCTATAAACCAGCGCATCACTTTCGATGGCGGCGCGTTGTGAGCCTAAGCCCATCGCAATTTTATGGGTTTGGGCGGCTTGTGCCAAATTCATATTGAGGCGTTGAGCCATATCTGTGCCACCCGTCATAGACGAGATGAGGATGGGGGCGCTAAGGGTTTTTCCAAAGAGGGATATGGTGCTGTCTATGGCTTTCAAATCGAGTTCTGGCAAGGCTTGGTGCATAAACGCATACTGTTCTAACCCTGTGGTGACATTTGGGAATTGCACATCACGCTCTAGGTTAATTTTGATATGGTCTACTTTGCGACTTTCTGTGGTTGGTGCATCTGTTGGTTGGGTCATCCAATAAAATCCTTATCATGAAATGGTGAATTTTGGCAATCATATCATCAAATTTGCACAAAAAACACGGGTTATCAACATCTTTTGATTGGATAGAGGGTTGTTACTAGATAGGACTAGCAGGGAATGGGATTATCTGTATAATTCCTAGTTGATTTTATCAAACAAAAAAACAAAACTTCTGTATTGAAGAGGGAGCAAAAATGGCAGATTCTATTGAAGAACGTGTAAAAAAAATCGTCGTGGATTTACTCGGTGTAGATGAAGAACGAGTTGTCCCTGCCGCCGATTTCCGTGCTGACCTCGAAGCCGATTCACTCGACCTCGTGGAATTGATTATGGCGTTTGAAGAACAATTCGGTGGCGAAATTACCGATGATGATGCCCAAAAAATTAAAACTGTTGGGCAAGCAGTAGAATACATCAGAACCCGCATGTAATTTTATTAACGGAAAAGACGGCAATCTCATCGCCGTCTTTTTAATTCTCCTAACCATGTGTATCCGCCCATAAGGGCAAATATCCCCACAGAGCCAATGATGCCTAACCCCAAAACGACCGTGATTTGAAATTCTGCCAGCAGATTATAGCCCAGAATTACCCCCCAGGTGCTAGAAATAGCCCCTATAGCACATATACCCATCGCCACATACCCGCGAAATGGTTTGAGGATACCACTTAGCCCAATGCCACATCCAATTATTCCTAAAGCAGTTAAGCTGGCTTGTTGCAGATAATTAATGTCATCGCGGTTGGTGGTTAAAAATTCGAGTGGGGGAGTCGAAAGCACGACTAGAAAAAAACAAATAATGGCATATACCCACCATGTTGATGAGCGAAGGGGTGGATGGGGCGAATTGAAGGCGACTATCCATGCGAAGCAAACCAATGGCAAGCGCAATAAAAAGCTGGTCAATAAAATGGGGGACATAGCGCGGGTCGTAGGGTGCAAACTTGCCCATTCTGCGAGGTCAAATGCGCCAAATGATAGACTGGCACTACCGCCATTCACCCATGGGAGGGTATAGGCAACAAGCGCCAATAAAATGAGAATTATCCATCCATAGGGGAGTGGGTGTTTATGTGTCATGATGATGTTGTTCCAGAAAATGTATCGAATAATTGGGTAATTTGTTTGTCTTCAGCTTCTTGTAAATCTACAAAATTTGCCATAAATTCACTTCGGCGTTGACGCAATGCCATTGGTGCGACCACCCGAATATCTTCTATTGTGGCAACTTTTCGACCATCGGCGGCGGCATGAGCGCGGGCGGCTTCAAACATGGTATATTCTGCCCGTGTAGAATCAATTTTGAGTGATTGCACCAATTTTAAGCCCATCTGTAAGGCTTCATCGTTGACATCTGTTTCTTTCAGTAATTCACGCGCCGTCATCACATCGGCAAGGGCATCTTGGGTGGTATCATCCCATAATTTGATGAATTGTGACGGATTTTTGCGGTATGCACGCACACGCTTATATACCTCTAGGCGTTCTTCAACGCTGGTGAGTCCGCGAACATTCACACGCAACCCAAAACGGTCTAAAATCTGTGGGCGCAAGCGTCCTTCTTCGGGATTCATAGAGCCGATGAGGACAAATCTGGAGCGATACGTCCCAACCATCGCCCCGCGTTTGACCGTATAGCTCCCTTGTGAAGCGGCATCCAAAATCGCATCTACAATTTGGTCATCGAGCAGATTGACCTCATCAATGTAGAGGATATTATTATCGGCACGCGCTAAAATCCCACGTTCCAAGCGGATACTATTGCGTTGCACCGCCACGCGCTCATTAATACCACCAACAACATCTTCTAGGCGGGCATTAAGGGGTAATTCGACCAATTTTACGGGTTCATAATGCGATATTGGTTCATCTTTTTTGAATTTTTCATAGCAATCGGGATACAAAAATTCAGCATCGGGGTTCTTCATATCTTCGGGCAACGCCCCATCTTCACAATCACTCACCTCAACATCGGGCAAAATCCCTGTGAGGCTACGCACAGCCGTTGTCTTGGCAATACCACGCGGACCGATGAGTAGAACCCCGCCAATGGCTGGATTTATCACCGAGAGGAGAAGGGCTGTTCGCATTTCTACCTGCCCAACAATCGCTAAAAAGGGATATGGGCGGTTTTCTGAAAGCCCCAAATCGGGCGCTTTCATCTCTATAATGCGGTCTGAGCCAACATCATGGAGCAATTGTAGCAATACAGAGGTCTTTTTTGGCACAAAATCGCTGGTCATATCAGATTTTACCCCTCTAATAATTGCACATAAAGTGATTGTAATTGCATGGCAGAATTTTCCCATGTGAACTTTTTCGCTTGCATAAGCCCACATTCAATAAGTGTTTTTCGCAGTGATTGGTCTGTTATGACCCGTTCTAGTGCGTTATGAATCTCATCAGTCGAGTAGGGGTCTACCAAAAGTGCGGCATCTTCTGCCACTTCTGGCAACGATGAGGTGTTCGATGACACCACAGGCACACCACATCCCATCGCTTCTAAAACAGGGATGCCAAATCCTTCATATAACGATGGAAATGCCATACAAATCGCGCCACTATAAAGGGCAGGGAGGTCTTCATCGGCGACAAATCCCGTGACATGCACATAATCCGTCATGTTGGTATCGCGGATGGTGGTATAAAATTCATCTTCAAGCCATCCACGACCACCAGCAACCACCAAATGCACATCATGATTTTTGCGTAGCTCAACCAATGCCTTCACCAGTCGGCTATAATTTTTGCGTGGTTGAACAGTGCCTACAGTGACAATATATGGCACATCGGGAATCTGATATTTTGCTAAAAGGTCTTTGGGAGTATTGGTGGGCTTAAAACGCGATTCTACCGCGTTAAATATCACCGAAATTTTGCTTGGAGGGGTGTTGTATAACGTGATGATGTCTTGGCGTGTGGCTTCTGATACCGCATGAATATGTGTAGCACACGCAATAGAACGGGGTACGACCACATCTAAATATTTTTTGAGCGATGGGCTGGCTGTTTCTGGTACACGCACAAATGATAAATCATGAATAGTGACAAGGCTTTTGGTTTTTTTATGGATGGGGGGCAAAACAAAATCGGTAGCATGATAGAGGGCGATTTTACCCAGTATATTTTCGATATGATAGGGTATCTGCGCCCGATGCCATATCCGCGCCCACCATTTTGGCGAAATTTGTGAGGGGTAATAGGTAAAATTTGGCGCAAGCATGGAAGGCAATTTTGTACGGCTTGCGCCAGCAACAAATAACCGATAATCGGTTATGTTATCTATTGTCGCCAAAGCAGAGACCAAACCACGGACAGACCGCCCAATGCCAGCCCCTTGTTCGTAAGCAGGAGTATAGTCTATGCCGATGGCGACCATATTATTTTACGTCTCTATAAGTCCAATAACGATTGGCGAAGAAATTCCATAACATCACCACGACCATCGCTATCAATTGAGCAATGATTGTGCCAAGTTTTTCTTCTGCGGTGACAGATGGTGAATATCCGGGGCGGAAAATTTGAATGACAGGCAATGCCATAGGCATCACCAGATGCCCAATTTCATAATACATCACGGCAATCCACAACGTGCGTCCAGCACCACCAATAACACTAATGGTGGCAAATTGGGTTAGTTGCTTGCGGATAGGTGTATTTTTTGATTCTGGATAGACCCAGTAGCGTGTCCAAATAAAGTTGCTGACAACTGCTGAGGTAAAAGCAATAACAGTGGCAATGATAACATTGATAACATGCGATGGTGGCAAAATGGTTGCTTGCAAAACGATAAGGATGCCAAAATCAATAACCGCACCAGAAATGCCGACGATGGCAAATTTAAGAAAACGCTCAAGTTCTTTTGCTTTTTTTCCGCCAAAGCGTTGAGCCAGATAGTGAATAGGAGGGTTAAGAGGGTTACGAAACCCCCACTTCATTGGTTGTGGAGTATCCATAATTTCTACCGTTTGTTGGGTCAAGGGGTTATCACTTTCACACGAATAAGAGGATGATTGATGACTGCGAGTATGCCTATCATAACACCAAAATGAATAAAAACATTGTTGACATAGAGGTTATCGGTCATGCTATGTGTGGCGAGATATGCCCAACTCCCTAACAATCCGATGGCGATGGTTCTTGCTAATTGATCTGGATGACGGCGTGTTTGCCATGTTATCACGACCAAACTAACAAATACCCCTATATAGGCAACAAGACCAATAATGCCAGTCTCTGCCAAAACATTCAAGTAGTAATTATGGGCATGACCTAGTGAAAATTTCCAGTTAATAAGCCGATACGCCTCATAAGTAGCATCGTAATTGCCAAATCCAACCCCTAGCCATGTATTTTGGCGCGACATATTGAGCGCCGCCTGCCAATGGGCAAGTCTTTCGATAACCGCATAGTTATCGGGGTTAATATCCACACCACGCACATCGGTGAGGACAAATAATTCTTGGGTGGCGCTGGCAACGCGGTCTGTGAGTGAGGAGGGCAATCTGCCACTCGCCCATAAAATACCGCCGACTACTATAACCACGCCTAATAATGCCATTCCTTGCCATAATTTGCGCGGAAACGCCACAATCAGCACCAATAATGCCACGCCAAAGCCAAGCCATGCACCACGACTCCATGAGGCAATCAGGGCGATGCTCATAAGGGCAGTGGCAAGCGCATAAAAACCACAAGCGAGCAGGGTAAGCCGTGCTTGCTCGATATTTTTGCGCCATAATGTCCATGCGAGGGTGCCATAACCAACCATCGCCATCAACGCTAGAGGGGCTAAAATCCCCATAAATCCGCCAAAGGGGTTAGGTTGCCCAAACGTCCCAAATGCACGAAATAACCCCCTATCTGGAAAAATTCGCAAGTGGTCTGCGCCACTGCCTCCCACAAAGGTATATAAACCGACAATAGCTTGTCCCAGACCTGCACTAATAAGGGCAAAGAGCGCCCACTCCCAACGCCGATTGTATCGGCACGAAGCCACTATGATATATATCAACACCAAAATAAGCGCCCATTTGAGCCATTCATTCAACCATGCGCCAATTGATGTGGCATGAAATATCCCCAAACCCGTTATGACAAAAAATATCGCTATCGGCATATAAAGGGGTGTATAAGTAAACCGCCATAGGCGATTTTTTTGGACAATTTGATGAACACCCCAAGCACCGATGAAAAAAATGACCGCCATTTGACCGACATCCAATGGCAAATTGATTTGCGACTCTGTTTGGATGAGGGTTCGCAATGGCGCAACGATAAGCACCAATGCCAATGCAGAAAAAGGCGTGATAACAGACAAAATCCCCACAGCACCCATGACTATCACCAATGCTGATAGATTGAGTGGCAATACTGCGATACCAGCACCAATTATCAACGCAATGCCAATAATGATAAGTTGCCAGAAGGAATTTTGTCTGTTTAATTTCAAAACGGTGTTCATACAACATTCCGATAATAAGCAATCGTCTTGGCGAGTCCATCTGCCAATGGCACTTTTGGCTCCCAATTGAGGATGGCTTTGGCACGGCTAATCTCTGGACGGCGGGTTTGTGGGTCGCCTTTGATACGCGCATCATGAAATTCGATAGTCGCTGTTTTGCCGACAATTTCTGCGACCATCTCTGCAAATTGCAAAATGGTCATTTCGTTGGGATTGCCAATATTGACGGGTTCTACAAAATCGGAATCCAGCAAGCGTCGCACACCCTCAATGAGGTCATCCACATATTGAAAACTACGGGTTTGTTGACCATCGCCATAAACAGTTAATGGCTCACCCCGTAAGGCTTGTGCGATAAAATTGGGGACGACACGTCCATCATCCAAGCGCATTCTGGGACCATAGGTATTAAAAATCCGTACAATACGTGTTTTTACGCCATAAGTGCGATGATATGCCATGGTGATGGCTTCGGCATAGCGTTTTGCTTCGTCATAGACACTGCGCGGACCGATAGAATCTACATTGCCCAAATAATCTTCGGTTTGGGGATGCACCAAGGGGTCGCCATACACTTCTGATGTGGATGCTAATAAATAACGGGCATTTTTTTCATGTGCCAATTTTAGGGTGTTCTGAGTTCCCAATGACCCAACTTCGAGCGTTTCAATGGGATATTTAAGATAATCTGGTGGACTGGCGGGCGATGCAAAATTAAGTACCGCATCTACAGCGCCATCAATGGTGAATGGACGGCTAATATTTTGGTTGATAAAACTAAAACGCGGGTTGGTTTGTAGATGTTTGATATTATCAAAACTGCCCGTAATCAGGTTATCTACCGCGATGACTTCTGCGCCTTCGCTTAAAAATCGTTCACATAAATGAGACCCCACAAAACCAGAGCCACCAGCAATAACAACGCGCAATGTACACCTCCATGTGTTCAAAAATGCCTCAAAAGTTTACCATTAACCCTCTATGGATGATAGAGATGATGATTTTTGCGGTTGCAAAGCGGATGTTATGCCGACCAAGACCACAAACACAATCACCAAATCCACAACATAGAGGCTATTATCTACTAGCCCATGCGCCAATAAATTGGTCATGCTTCCCATCACACCGATAATAAGAGCAAGCATGAGTCTGTTTTGTACTTCAAAATGTGCTTTATAACCCCGCCACGCCGTTTTTGCCCATATCCAAACGAATACCAATAACCATATCACGCCAAAGATGCCAAGCCGTAACCAAGAATCAAAAACGATGTTATGCGGGTGCGATAAATTCGGCTCTTGCCACGCATCGGGGAGCATATAGCCATCTCTAAAATAATAAAGATATTGGTCTAATCCAATTCCTGTGATGGGTTTATCTTGAATGATATTGATGGCGCTTTGCCATGCCCGTAGCCGATAAAAATTTGTGCCACTGCTCATATCTACCAAACGCTCAAAACGAGGCGATTGTGAAGCGATAACCGCGCCTGCTATCACCACAATAAGCACACCTATAAGGGGTATGATTGCCTTTTTGCGTAGACTCAACGTGATAACGGTGATAATCCCCACAGGCACACCGATAAACAATGCCCCTGCGCTCTGTGTTAGGACAACCGCAATGCTCATCACCAAAAATCCGCCAATGCCCACCCAACGGCGGGTTTTATCGGGATTAATGAGTATCCATGCCAATGCAAATGGAATACACCGTCCCAAAATGAGACCGACATTGTTAGGTGAGCCATATACGCTGGCTAATCGGCTTACACCATCTTCGGCGGTGATAATCGCCTGTCCGCCAATCCACATCACCAGTCCAATCACCGATACAGCGACTCCCGCCAATACCAAAGCGTCCATGAGGCGAATGAGCGATTTTTTGTCTTGGCTCATCACACGAATAGCGATATACAACAAAAATGGCTCAATAAACATCGTGCGAAAATCGGTAATGGCAGGTGCGCGATATGTCGCAATCAACACCCCAAAAACACCCAATATCAACCACAAAATCATCAGCATATCTAGCATTGTGAGATTTTTATGCCATGTCCATCGGCGCATCGCTTTTGGTAATGTTTGTGCATCTTCTGCGAATCGCACAAATCCGCGTAGCACCAATGCGGATGCGGTGATGAGTAAAATTACTTCTGCCACAGGAAACGAAAAGCGATATAACTCGACTGGGAATAAAAAGAATGGCGACCAAAACACAGCCAGCAACACACCCAATTCGAGCCGATGATAAATCAGGATGAAAAGGGCGATAATGGCGATGGCAGTTAAAATGAGGCTTGGATTGAGATAAATAATGCCAGCTGTGACAATAGATAACCCCAATTGCACACTATCCCGCTTAAAAATAGCAGGAATTCCAGAATTCCACGCCAAAAACATTGCTAGGAGCAATGCCACCGACGCGCCAGCACCGATAATCAACTGGGTCATATCATTGAGACGCAACCATGCAATACGGATAGCACTCCATAGCCAGCCGATATTCACGGCGCGGATGGTGACAATCGCAGCGATAAACGACAAAAAAGCACTTATCCAACCAAAGGCAATTTGCCTGTCATAGGGCGCACGCAAATCACCACTGCCCACAGCAAATCCGATCAATGGATACCGTTGTGTAAGTTCATCTGGGACAAGTTCGTCTGCTATCAGCCGTAAAGTGTGTTTTCCATCCGTTAACCCTGTTGCAAGGCTATGAATCGTGATGGTGGGGTCTAATGTGGCGCTCCGCAGGGTTAAATAACTATTGCCTGCCATATCCTGTGGCAATCCATTGGCAGGAAGATTGTCTATGGTGACATAAAAATGGGCGATAGACTCTGCCTCACGGGTGATGAGGGCAATATCGCGCCCCTCAAAAACAAATTCTAATGCACTATCTTGTACCCAACCAATATCTGCGCCTAATCCTGTGAATGTCCAAGCCCCGCTATAGGTCGCAAACGGATTTTGTGCAGGATAAATACCGTCTGTCGCAAATTCGCTTATAGGACGATTTTTGAGCGCCTCATAAAAGGGTGTTGGCTGGTCATTTTGACCCATCACAGAAAATCCCCATCGCGGGTCATCAAATGGGGCATCGGGTTGCCAGTGATATAAAATCATGCCCCCAAGCCATGTCCATTCACGTTCTGCACGCGCGAGGGCATTTAGTGTATAGGTTATTTGGTCTTGTTGGCTCACATCCCGCCAAATAGATGGATTTCCTGCCCAATCTGCGGGGAGTGCATTCCATCCCCATGCACTTGCCCAGAGGGGTTTATCGGCATCGCCATAGTCGGTCATAATTTCGCGGAGCATCACAAACCGCGACAAATTGAGGTGATTGACATCAGCTATGCGGTCTTGTGGTGAATGTTCAAACCCATAGGGCATTCCTGCCCACGCATCGGCATACTCTTGTGCGCCGTTGGCATATAAGTCGCGCATAAAATCAAATTCGTTGTAATTGTCATACCCAATCTCAATGGTTGGCGCGAGTCCCGCACCAATGACTTGGGCAGAGGGGTCATTGGCGTGAATGGCTTGATACGCCTTTTGGAGCATCGCAACATAGTGTGTCACATTGGGTGGCAAATTGCCCCAACCAAGCGTGATATTTGGCTCATCCCAAACCTGATAATAATCTACAGTATCGCCATAACGCTCTGCAAACGCGCCAATAAAATCGGCATAGGTTTGTGGGTCATCGGGTGGGGCTGTTCGTTGTGATGTCGGGTCAAATGGATGACTCGTTGCCCATTGGGGTGCATCTACGATGACCGCCACCAATTCCAGTTGGGGGAATTCGGCAAATACGCCTAAAATTGCATCCCATGTCGCCCAATCATAGTCTCCCTGAGTTGTTTCTATGCTATCCCAGCGCACCAATTGGCGTACCCAATACATATGCGCCTCTTGCATCAAATTGAGCTGATAGCGTAATTCATCGGGTGTATATTGCGTGAGTTCTGCATTCACACCCAAAAGTGGCATCCGATAGGGCAAATTTTGGTCTTGTGTGGCATTTGTATAGCCACGCAACATAAAATCGCGTTCTGTTTGAGTGGCAAATATGGCGACCAATGAGCCAATAAGCGCCGATAGTGCAAACACAAGCATCACATATTTTCGTATCATTGAGACCATACAGGCTTAGAAGCACTCCCATCTTGTGTGAGTTGATATTGTGCGCCAGTTTTGATGTCTATGAGCCATAGATTACCCAAATAGATGAGTGCAATCTGTTGACCATCTGGACTCCATGTAAAGTCTTGTGCAAATTGTTGTGCAGTTAAGCCTGCTTGTCCTTCTGGTGGAAATAATATGCGGGCATTGCTACCATCTCTATCGGCAATAACCAAATCATATTCACCACTAATGCTCTCTTCCCACTGACGCGCTTGCAAATAGGCAATATAGCCTTGTGGAAATTCGACATCACTATTCACTTGTGGCGAAAAACGTGGTGTAGACCATACCCCTGCACGCGGGATTATATCTGCCGCATAAGCACCATCGGTAGATAAAACCGCGATATTGAATACAGGGCTTGTCTCTGGCAATTCATTGCCAACGGGTAATCCATGAACAGTCGTCAGGAGCAACCGACTATCCCATGACCATGATACAGTCGTGCGCCACGACCAATCTCCCAATGGATTGAGAACCGCGAAGGTGGCAAGCGGTGTGCCGATTTGCTTATTTTCAAAATCTACCAATCCCACCGAATCCGCACGAATCCATGCCAATTTTGTACCATCTGGCGACCATTTATATTCTGTTCCCCACCAACCATATAATCCGCCAGAATTGGCTGTGATAATTTCTTCCACACGAATTTGCTCACCTGTGGAGGGGTTAATAACCATCAACCACAAATCATTAAAAGCACGCCACCCAGGTGGTGAGGCTTGTGGTTCTGCGGTGGAATAACTAATCTGGTCATTTGTCCCCACAACCCAATCGGCATGACGGACATCACGCGGGATGAGGGGTAAGACATCGGGTGTATTGGCAATCGTATCAGGTATAAGCCATAATTGGTTAAATGAATTTTCATCATCAGTGGCTCTGCGGGCAATGAGCAGGCTTTTTCCATCGGCAGTGAGGCTAAAAACGCGACTATCTAAGTCGGATGTGGTCGTGAGGGGGCGTTTGCGTGTGCTACTACCGCGCATAATCCACGCATTGTTGTTGCTGATATATGCCAATGTGCCGATAATAGAAACAGGCTCTAATTCGGTGGTGGGTCCTACAAAAATAATTTCATCTTGGGGTGATTGCACCGCCACACGGCTAATTTCGATACGGTCTTTGGCAATCCCATTTTCTACGGTGACACGATAACAAACCCGTTCAACGCCATTTACGCCTGCTTGCCCAATACGCTCTTCACCGGGCGCTAATCCTTCTACAAGGCGTGTTTGTCGTCTAAATGCGAGTGTTTCATCCTCACAACTTTCACTTTCGCTCACACGCACAACCGTAATCACCATTTGGTCAAAAATTTGTGTCCATCGCTCTGGGTTCACACGGTCTAGGGCGGTTAATTCCACACCAACTTCACTCAAAAATTGGTCTACAGTGATGGGTTCTGGATTCTGATAAATACGCTCCGTTCCATCTGCCAAGAGGCGCACAATAATCTCTGGTTGTTCTTCTGGCTCGCACCCCACCAATATCATCAGAAAAAAACAGCTTATCATCCATAATAATTTCATACATCACACCTCTATTTTTTGAGACTATACACCAATGGGTGTAACCCTCGTTGAACAATCTGATGTTGTTGTATCAGCTTTAGCCCACTCTGGGCAAATAAAAGTGATTGCATCAGTTTTATCTCATGCGTAATCATCACAACACGCCCATTAGGAGCAAGTACCCGTTCCATCTCAGCTAAAATAAGCGGATACATCCGCACATTTTCTCGATGAGACCCAACCAATTGCCCAAATGGTAAATCGGCACAAATGACATCCACACTATTATTTTCAAGTGGCAATGTCTGTGCATCGGCTTGAATCAGTCGAATAGGGGCATTATACCCCGCTTGGGCAATATTTTCTGAGGCGCAAGTTAATGCCAATGGGCTTATATCACATCCAATAGCCGATTTTACCCCCCCATAAGCAAGTCTTTCGATGAGTAATGTGCCAGACCCACAGGCAATGTTCAAAAATCTGTCATTAGGTATCGGATTTGTTAGGCGAATCATGGCATGTGCCAGTGGTGCATTCAGCGCACCTTGCATATTGCATACACGCCAATCGCGGGTTGCGAGTGGGCGCTCAGATAAGCGTGTCAAAATATCCCAGCCATCACCAATCCGCCGAATTCGCAAAAAGATGTCGCCTTGTTCGGCTTCTACGAGACCCGTTGCAGATGTAATTTCTTCTTTGAGGCGCGTCATCACAGACGATTCAGACCCCGCCGCACTCAGATAAAATGTTTTGACAGGACTAGAAATTTGCCTACGAACAAATTCAATCGCATTGAGCAATCGGCTAAAATGTTGATGTCCCAATAATGCTTTGGGGCGAGGGACATCATAATAATCGGTGATGTAGACTGCTACAGCCGTTTTGAGACGTAATAATATTTTGGGGTCATGGCAAACGCATTGGAGTGCGCCTTTTTCGATATAAATATCGCTCACGACCTTTTTTTGAACAAATGGCGCGAGTTCTTGTTGCGTAACAAACTCTAACCCCTCTGTTGTTTCTATCTCGTAATGGATAGGGTGATAAATTGTCTTTTTTGCTGAAAATTGGCTCATAGGGCGATTATATGTCATAAAACGAATCGGATGCAACAGACAAAAGACCCCCATGATGGAGGTCTTTTGTCTAAACTACATCAAAATACAACGCTACTCAGGGTGTGAATAGTGTATTTACGATGTCATTCAAAGTAACGAGTGTATAGTAGTTTCGCGCATTTGCGCCTGCGGTTGGCACATCGCTCAAATATCCTGCACCGTTTCCATCTACGCTAGGTGTATCACCACCACCAAGCCCTTGTGCAGGTAACTCATTCATCGCACGCCACGTATTAATGATTGGCACATTGGCATTATCTGCCGATGTGATGATTGCCTCGTTATAGGCGTTAATCAAGTCGTTAACGGCAGGGTTGGTGCTAGGTTGAATGGTCATCAATACAGGAATCACATTGTTTGCGACTGCCTGTTGAATAATTTGATTGATTTGTGCCTCAAATGTAGCGGCATCCAAGCCATTTATCGCATCTTGATAGCCAACACTGACAATGGCAATGCTACCATTGGCAAGGCGCATTTCGCATTGAAGCAGTGTTTCTGCGCCATTGCACGATGGATTGCCCGTGATGTTGAGCAAGTCTTGTGCGGTTAATGTACCGACTGCCACGCTAGACCGTGTAAAACTGCTCGTGGAATTAAAGCGGTCAATGGTCGCTTGTAATTGCACGGCATTGGTTGTATTGGGGTCTAGGTTAAAGATGGTACGCAAGAAATTGGGGTCGGCGGCTGTTTGGTCGCCAACAATCGCAAACGCACTCGATGATAATCCTGCATTTTGACCATTGTTATACACAGGGCTTAAATCGGGTGCTAAGTTGGGGATATTATCCAATACTGGCACAGTTCCTGCGTATGGTGGTGGGGTTTGAACAGCGTCAATGGTCACATTTTTGACCACATCTACAGTGTCCACACCATCGCCAACGGTAAGGGTAATGGGGTATGTGCCTGTGCTGGCATAGGTGTAATTGACAGATGCGTCAAAGCCAGTACCACCATCACCGAATGCCCATGAATAGGTATAAGTACCCGTTCCGCCACTCACTGTTGCCGATACGCTGATATTGAGGTCGGTTGGGCTGGTTTGTGTAATGGTGAAATCGGCTGTCAATGGGGGCAATTGTACAGCATCAATGGTCGCGTTTTTGACCACATCCACTGTATTTACGCCATCACCAATTGTAAGTGTAATGGGGTATGTACCTGCAACTGAATAGGTATAACTTGTCGCTTGACCGTTTCCAGTGCCGATACCATCACCAAAATTCCATGAATAGGTATAGGTACCACTGCCGCCTGATGCGGTTGCCGATACGCTGATATTCAAATCAGTTGGGCTGGCTTGTGTAATGGTAAAATCGCCTGCAAGTGGTGGTAAAGCTGTGATAGTCACATCTTTAACCACATCCACAGTATTCACGCCATCGCCGATTGTGAGGGTGATGGTATACGTGCCTGCGGTTGCATAAGCATGACTGGTTGCTTGCTCAGAACTTGTACCTGAATCGCCAAAATTCCATGAATAGGTATAGACACCACTGCCACCCGATGCAGTTGCCGATACGCTGATATTCAAATCAGTTGGGCTGGCTTGTGTAATGGTAAAATCGCCTGCAAGTGGTGGTAAAGCCGTGATAGTCACATCTTTAACCACATCCACAGTATTCACGCCATCACCAATTGTGAGGGTAATGGTATAAGTGCCTGCGGTCGCATAAGCATGGCTAGTCGCTTGGTCAGAACTTGTACCTGAATCGCCAAAATTCCACGAATAGGTATAAGTACCACTACCACCTGTTGCCGTAGCCGATACGCTGATATTCAAATCGGTTGGGCTGGCTTGGCTAATGGTAAAATCACCTGCAAGTGGTGGCAACGCATTCACAGTGACATCTTTAACGACATTGACCGTATTGGTGCCATCATTGATGGTCAAAGTAATGGTATAAGTGCCTGCTGTGGCATAGGTGTGGGTAGTCGCTTGACCAGACCCCGTACCAGTATCACCAAAATTCCACGAATAGGTATAGGTGCCACTACCACCGGTTGCGGTTGCCGATACACCGATATTCAAATCGGTTGGGCTGGCTTGGTTAATGGTAAAGTTGCCCGCTAATGTCGGCACAACGGCGGTAATCGTCACAGTCTTAGTCACCGTGACATTATTTGTGCCATCATTTATCGTCAGTTGGACATTATAAGTGCCTGCACCTGCATAGGTGTGGCTTGATGTTTGTCCAGAGCCTGTGCCTGAATCGCCAAAATTCCACGAATAGGTGTAATTGCCACTACCACCCGTACCAGCCGCCGAGAAATTCACGGCTAAATCGGTTGGATTCGTTTGTGTAATGGTAAAGTCACCTGCTAATGGCGGTGGTGGTGCTAGGATAGTCACAGGTTGCGTCACAGATTTTTTAGCGCCTGTGCTATCGGTGACAGTGAGGGTAACAGTATAGGTGTTGGCGCTGGCATAAGTGACACTGGTTGTAGGCGCAGATTGACCAAACAAGGTTTGACCATTTCCAAAATCCCAATCGTAGGCGGTATAGGTACCACTGCCACCGGTAACCGTTGCCATCAAATTTATCTTGAGATAATTATTGGTATCTGCAACAGCGGCAATACTGGCTTGGATGGGATTGCCCACCGTAATTTGGCGGGTTGCATTCGATACACCACCCGGTCCCGATACAGTCAAGATGACATTATATGTGCCAACATTGGTAAATTGATGAGATGGGTTGCGTTGGGTACTCGTTGTGCCATCGCTAAAATTCCACAGATAGTTAGAAACTTGCCCACCAGTAGAAGCATCGGCAAATTGCACTGTGAGGGGTGCGGCTCCAGATGTTTTATCAGTGGTAAATCCTGCTACAGGCGGATTAGCACTTTGAACAGTAATTTGGCGCGACACATTCGATGACCCACCTGGTCCTGTTGCGGTGAGCAAAACAGTATATTGCCCCGGATTATTGAATGTTTTAATCGGGCTAATTTCGGTACTGGTTGTGCCATCACCAAAATTCCATGTAAATCCTGTAATGAGGTTCGTGGGGCTAGAAAGATTGATAAAATTCACGGTTAGCGGTGCTGTTCCCGTCACTTTATCTTGTGTAAATGCCGCAATCGGTCTTGCCGCTTGGGTGCTGGTTGGCACAGGGGTTGGAATCCGATTTTGAACACGAACATTATTCACAACCACATTACCCCAATCCACGCCATTGCGTAAAAAGACGCGCAAGCGTAATTGATAGACTCCATCGGGTGTGTTGCCTGTGTTGGTGTTCCAAATCCCTAATAACCCATTAAAAACAGGCGATTGTACGCCCCCTGTAATCGGATACCACAGGTTGCTTGGGTTGGGGTCTGGACCATATTCAAGTTGATATTGTAAAAATTCAGGGTGCATCGCCGCGCCAATGACTTGTACATTACCAGCAACGATATTTCCCGGAATCGGCGACAAAATAAACACATTCACAGGTAATGCCGTCAAAGTAGGCAAAATCGGCTGTGGCGGTCTAAAGCTCAAGGTTGGGGGCAATTGTGCGGTTGCCACGATTTGTGGGGTTGGCAAATTAAACCCAGACGGTGTTCTGGTTGGTTGGTTTGGGCTAGGCGATGCCAATAGCGCATTTTGTGTTTGTTGGGGCAAATCGGTTACATTGATTTGTTGTTCATCGGTTGCACCCAAATTGCACGCACTTAAAAGTGTTAAGAACAAGATACTGAGAAAAAGAGGAAACCCCCTTGCCCAGATTCGTTGAATAGTCATAGAAACTCCCTTTTTGCAAAATAGGTAATATTGTTATGTGTATTATAGCCCAAAGCAACCGACATAACCTGACGTGTATGCACCGATAACACACCGTTATAAGCAAACAAGGCGCATTTCTGCACCTTGTCATGTGTAATACGCTATATAAGTTCTATCGGCTACGGTCTAACAGAGGTTATTCCCAATTTTTCCACTTCTGACCAAAATTTTTCCACATTCCGTAGCTTAATATCTTCATATCCACGAATCATATCTGGCAAACTTGCCAATTTTACGGCTTTGTCGTAATTCGCATCAGTCAATTTTTCTAAACATTCTTCTATCATCGCCCGATACAGATTTGGCAATTGCCGTTCAACGCGCCGTACATGGGCATAACCAAATACATCGAGCGGGGTGCCACGCAATAGCTTCATGCGTTTGAGCATGGCATACATCACATCAAACCATCTGCCAAAGCCGATTTTTTTCTTGAGTCCGATGGCTCGTAGCATAGGTGGATGTAGCATGTATTTAATGCCTGCTTTTTGTCCAAATTCTTCAGAGAGTGCATCTTTGAATTCAGAGCGAGTATGTAAACGTGCCACCTCATATTCGTCTTTATATGCCATCAACTTATATAAATACCGCGCCACAGCTTCTGTTAGTTCAGTCTTATTAACGCTTGCCATCTCTTTTTGGAGCGTATTCCGCACGAAATCGGCATATTTTTGGGCATATCCGCTATTTTGATAGGTAATGAGTTCTGGAACACGAATTTCGAGCAAGCGGAGTAATTCGCCTTGTGCGCCGATACTATCAATAATGGCACGCGCTTGTGAGCTGATGACTGGTTGAATAATTTGCTCTCCATGCCGTTGAATAGAGATGGTTTTGACCCATTCTGGATTAGCAACCACTTGTCGTCCCACACGGAAGGCTTGAATATTGGTCTTGACCGAAACACCATTTAGTTCAATGGCGCGTTCAATCGCTTCGGCACTAATCGGCATTAATCCGCGTTGATAGGCTACGCCGATAATGATGAGGTTTGCCGCCA
Source organism: bacterium (assembly GCA_033763335.1). Classification (GTDB taxonomy): domain Bacteria; phylum Chloroflexota; class Anaerolineae; order Aggregatilineales; family Phototrophicaceae. Next base: position 45,247 of record JANRKU010000098.1, on the reverse strand, counting down.
TGTGACTATCAAATAGCATTTCTGCTAAACCATTTGCATTGAGGCATACTGTTTCATCTTGGCGTGTAACCTGATTCAGCATATTCAGCAAGCGATTGGTCTTGGGATAGGCTTCTTCTGTAGAAATAATCATCGCACCAGTTGGTGTTTCGCTAGTAGAAACGATTGCACTGGTCTTGGCTTTGCTGGCGCGGGACATATTAGACGGTTCTACGGCAGTGAGCAAGTCAAATACCAAGAAACAATCGGCTTGTCCAATAGAAATCCGATTAGATGTCTCGCGGTAGCCATTCAATATTTTCAAATGAGATACAACAGGACCGCCTTTTTGACTAAGACCCGTTTGGTCTAGTCCATGAATAAATTTACCATCAAGCATAGCGGCAGTCGCCAAAACTTGATTCATCGTGACAACACCCGTCCCGCCAATACCCATCATATAGAGGCTATATTCATCAGATTGTGGTAGGGTGACATCTGGCAAATTGAAATTCATGTCAAAGACAGGTTTTTTCTTCTCTACTTTTTGTGGGATAACTGTCAAAAACGCGGGACAATCACCTTTCAGACAGCTATAGTCTTTATTGCATGATGATTGATGAATTTGTGTTTTACGCCCAAATTCAGTTTCTACAGGGAACACGCTGAGGCAATTCGATTTTTCGCCACAGTCGCCACACCCTTCACAAACAGCTTCGTTGATGAATACCCGCATTTCGGGTTCTTCCACCAATCCGCGCCGACGTTTTCTGCGGAGTTCTGCCGCACATTCTTGGTCGTGGATGAGGACTGTTACACCTTCCACACCACTCAATAAGCGTTGTGCCTCATCAATTCTGTCACGGTGCCAAATCTCAATTCCTTCCATCCAACGGGTTGTGGAGGGGTATTTTTCTGGCTTATCGGTGGTAATGATGATGCGTTTAACTCCCTCAGAGCGTAAGGCAACCGTCATTTCTGGGAGTGCCATGCCACCATCAATATTTTGCCCGCCCGTCATCGCCACAGCCGAATTGTATAAGATTTTATAAGTGATGTTCACATTGGCGGCAACCGCTTGACGAACAGCCAACCAACCAGAGTGAAAGAGGGTGCCATCACCGATATTTTGAAAAAGATGATTCGATTCTGTGAATGGCGATGCGCCGACCCATTGAGCGCCTTCACCGCCCATTTGTGTAATCCCAATAACGGGTCTATCGGGAATGAGCAGGGTCATGGTGTGGCAACCAATACCACCAGCGACCAAAGCACCATCTGGCGCTACGGTAGACGTATTATGAGGGCATCCAGAACAGTAGAATGGACTGCGGGAAGGGGTATTCAGGTTAATCATGCCCACGGAACTGCCGTTACGAATTTGATTCAGCCGATTTTCTATCTCTTCGGAATCAATTTTTCCTACAAGGCGTTTGGCGATGACTGCTACGAGTGTGTCGGGGTCTAATTCGCCATAAGCAGGTACGAGCATATTGCCTTTTTCATCGTGTTTGCCAACAATGGTAGGGCGTTCTGCGCGGTTATACAAAATATCGCGGATAAACATTTCAATAAAAGAGCGTTTTTCTTCTATGACAAAAATTTCCTGCAATCCGTCTGCAAATTCGGTAATGATGTCATTTTCCATTGGGAATAACATGCCGATTTTGAGCAAACGAATTCCCAAACGGCGCAATTGGTCTTCATTCAGCCCCATTTCATTGAGGGCTTGGCGCAGGTCATAATAAGTTTTCCCCGCCGCCACAATGCCAAGCCACGCCGATGGGGTTGGGACAGTAATGACATTTACACCATTGGTCGCGGCAAATTGTTTGGCGGCTTCTAAACGCCCCATAACCAGTTCTTTTTCCATCACAAGGCTATAGGGTGTAAGTAGATACGTATTTTGGGTGTGTTGCCACGGCTTGCCATTATAAAAGAAGTGAGGGTCTTCGATAATCACACGGTCTGGCGAGACCTCTGCGGTACTAAATTCATCGGCAACATTTGTCACCAACTTAAAACCGACCCATAAGCCAGAATAACGAGAAAGCTCAAATCCCAATCGCCCCATATCTAGCACTTCTTGAGAATTCCCCGGAAACAACACTGGGAATTGGGCATCATAAAATGCGACTTCGGAGTGAGAAGGGAGTGTGGACGATTTTGAGATGGGGTCATCGCCTGCGATTGCTAAAACACCCCCATAACGCCCAACACCCGCAAAATTGGCGTGCTTAAATACATCGCCACTGCGGTCTACACCGGGCGCTTTGCCATACCACATCCCCAAAACACCATCATATTTGGGTTGTGGGAGCATATTGGCGATTTGACTACCAAAAACAGCAGTCGCACCCAATTCTTCATTTACACCGGGTGTAAATTTGACATTATGTGCCGATAACAATTTTTCGTTTTGCCATAAGGCGCTATCAAAACTTGCTAAGGGCGACCCACGATACCCAGAAATAAATGTCGCCGTATTCAATTGGCGACGTTTATCCGCCAAATGTTGGTCTATGGGCAAACGGACGAGTGCCTGAATGCCAGATAGAAGAATATAGCCTTCTTCTTGAGTGAATTTCTTGTCTAGGCTAAAATCTTTCCATGCGTCTCTTTTTATAGCTGGTGTTTGAACTTGATTAAGCATCGCAACCTCTTAAGTAATATTATTCGTGTATTCCGCATAAGGATGTATTGTATAAAACGCACAATTTTACTTAACTATACAAGCATTTTTCATTTATGCAAAGAGTATTTGGTTATAATCATCATTGACCACACTGCATACGATGGTAGAATTACATTTATAGGCTCCATTCGTCTAGGGGACTAGGACGTGTCCCTCTCAAGGACAAAACACGGGTTCGAATCTCGTATGGAGCAACAAAAACCGCCTGCCGATGATTATCAGCAGGCGGTTTGCATTTTATCAACAGAATCCATATTATAACTCCTTGATAAGAACCATTATCACGAGTAATAACTGTGAGTAAAAAACACCCCACCAACCTCTATAAATATGACACCTACCACATTGCGTCTGGGAATGTATTCACACCCGCATGAACACCTATTCGCTTATACATTTGCAATCCACTAAATGGTTGCCCCAAAATACCATCATGAATTGCCCATGCTCGTCCACGTACACTTTTCCACGCCTCTGGTTGCCGAAATGGGTTTTCTGCGGTGAGTTGATTATGCAACTCACCACCGGGCAAAAATTCTTGATGAATTCGATTCATCTCTTGCAAGCCCTTCATATAATTGAATCCATATCGCTCAAAGGTAATCGCGTTGGTATATGCCAGTGGTTCAATAAAAAACAAATCATGTCCCATGTCTTTCACAAATCCCTCAAAGAACGGAATAGAATCTTTGAACACACGCAAACCACGCCGAATTTGACCCGGAGCCAATCCTGCTTTCATTGCTTCAATTTCTGCGAACACATTACGGGTAATCGTTCCAAATTGTGTGGGATTTCCTTGCTTATCAAAATCGGTATTGTATCGTGGTGAGTCGGGGTCATTCACCACGATGAGCAATACAATAAGTTGTTGTGTGAGGGTATCTGCTAAGTTGATATAAAATAGTGGGTCTAAATCTGTGGCGCGTTGTTTGACGATAACCTCCACCGCACGACTGCCTTTTGGACACCGAAAATAAATAATCGGCGGGTTACGTCTTTCTTCTGGGTTGTTGACATCTATCCCATATTGCTCAAAGACCCATTGTGGCAATAACCCCTTATAAACATCGTGTTTATCGGCTTCGGGCAGTTCATTAATTTCCCTAATGCTATGTGGCAAATCGGGCATCACTCATACCTATCTTTCAATGCACGTTGAATATCGCGGTCAGCATCTTTTTTGGCGAGTGTATCGCGCTTATCATATAGCTTCTTGCCTTTTGCCATCGCCACTTCAACTTTTGCCAACCCGCCGACCAAATAAACTTGTGTGGGAACAACCGTATAACCACGTTCACGCAGTTGTGTCACAATTCTGGCAATTTCTTTTTTCTTGAGCAATAGTTTGCGTGGGCGCAATGGGTCTACATGCCCAAAAAAACTGGCTTGCTCATAGGGAGAGATATTGACTTGCATCAACCACAATTCTCCGCCCATTTCTTGAACAAAACCTTCTTGTAGGCTGATTCGATTTCTACGGATAGATTTTATCTCAGACCCCATTAAAACCATACCAGCCTGATATGTTTCTTCGATAAAATACTCGTGAAATGCCTTTTTATTTCGTGCAATTACTTTACGACCTTCTGTCATAGCAATTTCTCTTTTTAGTTGTCCAATACAGTGTTTTGAAGATATCGAAGCGCCTCACCCAATTCAACATCTCGCCCATTTTCATCTGGAATCATAGATATATCTGGATTTAACCCCACACCATCAATGATGTTTCGATTGGGTGTAAGCCATTCGGCGGTTGTAATATGCAAGGATGACTTATCAGACAAAGGAGAAATTTGCTGAATAGTGCCTTTTCCAAACGTCTTCTGACCCACTAAGACCCCCCTGCCCCAATCTTGTATTGCCCCTGCGACCAATTCGGCGGCGCTGGCAGTGCGTCCATTAACCAAGACCACTAGGGGCAAATCGGAGCTAATTGGCAATGGGTTAGCACGGAATTCTCGCTCCCCCGCCCTGCTCACTTCAAGCATAATTACCGCATCACCCAAAAACACACCAGCAACATCTATCCCCTCCTGAAGCAACCCACCCCCGTTGTCTCTAAGGTCCAAAATGATTCCCTGAATATCATAAGAGGTCAAGTCTTCTAGCGCAACCTGCAATTCTTCTGGTGTGCGTGCTGTAAATCTCATAATGAGGATATAGCCAATACGCGCATCTTCATCCAACACACGCCATTGAATAGATGGCACATTAACCACAGCAAATGGGATAAAAAACGTCAATTGTTCCTCGTCACGGCGGATAACAACTTCAACACCATTATTATCTTTAACTTCTCCACGTAATAACTGGTCTACGGCATCGGGTGCATCTGAGAGTGTAATAACTTTGCCATTAACCGACTCCAAAATATCCCCATCTTGAACACCAACAGCTAATGCAGAGCTTTCTGGAAAGGGATATATCACAAAATTGCCTGCCTCATCTCGGCGTAATAACACCCCTACCCCACCATACGTCCCAGATAGCACTTGAGTTTCACTTTGGGCAACGGGTGGATCAATGAAAAATGTATTTCTATCACCTAATGAACTAAGCATCCCACGAATGGCGGCATATTGGCGTGTTTGATAATCGGGTTGCTCACGTAAATAGCGAGTATCGAGTAGTTCTTGCACTTCATCAAGCAAAGGATAACCTTCTGCTTGTTCAGTTTGTGGATTAGAAGCAGAAAATACCGACGGCACATTGAGCAAATCACGTACAATAAAGCCAGCACCAAATACGATTGCCAAACCAATACCGATTAAACTGCCCAAAGCAAGTGAGCGCAAATAGCTTTTTAGAGGAGACTGTTCTTTCATAAACACTTTCGCAATATAATAATAAGGACTCAAGAATTCATTTTACCATTAGACAACAAAACCCCAATAGCCACAAAGCCAACCAGAAAGCGATTACGTCACCATGCTAAAACAAATAGATACCCAACATATTCCATTGGTACTCGTTGCAGATGACCAATTATCTACTGCTGTGATGTTAGAACGTGTTTTTGAATATGAAGGGTATCGGGTACATAAGACATTCGATGGCGTTAGTGCATTTGAAGCCATACAAACCCTTACGCCCGATTTGGTGTTATTAGATATCAATATGCCCGGTCTAACAGGCTTCGATGTCCTAAAAAAAATGCGCGAAGACCCCAAAACAGCGCGTATACCAACCATTATCATCACGGCTATCGGCGATTTTAGTAAGGTTGTCGAAGGCTTAAATCTTGGTGCAGATGATTATCTAAAAAAGCCATTTCATCCACAAGAACTTTTAGCACGCGCAAAATCAAAATTACGCGCATTTCAACTAGAAACCCAGCTATATCAGCGCACACAAGAACTAGAATCGCTCCTACATCTAAGCGAAGAACTAAATTTATACCCAGAAAGTGGCGATTTACTCGAATTTGTGACGCACCTCATTGCCGATTTAGTCCCAAATCGGTCTATCCAAATTTATCAATTAGACCACGAGCATAATATCGTCCATACTCGTACTTATGCAATCATTAGCAATAAACCATTCCCATTTGAAGACTATTTACAAAAACATGCCGATTTGAAGCAAGATATTATTCAGTGGGATGATATGCAAGAATATGTGGGTCATAAATACGCCACAACAGCAATTCTAAGGACGAGTAACGATATTTTGGGATTATTAGTTTTAGGAACAGATGTTGCCTATACAGAAAATCAATTCCGACTGTTTCGGGGGGTAAGTAGGCAAATTGCATTGGCACTTCGGAAATCCGAGTTATATAACATTCAACAACGGTATGCCAATCACCTCGAAGAAATGGTAGAAACGCGCACAGCAGAATTGGAATCGGCACAAAAATTACTCATTCGCTCAGAAAAACTCGCCTCTATCGGGCGAATTGCCGGTGAAATCGCTCATGAAATCAAAAATCCACTCATGCCTATTCGCATCTGCCTCGATAATGTTAAAGAAGACATCGAAAGCAACTTATATGATGGTGATATGGGAATGGTATCAATCGCCTTTGATAGCATTGAGCGCATCAACTATATTGTAGATAGTTTGCGTGCCTTTATGGGTAATAAACAATTAGATAACGCCAATTTTTCTCCCGTAGACCTGAATCATCTTATTGAACAATTGACGACATTTAATCGGCGAATTTTGGATAATATCCAAATCGAAACGCATCTTTCTCCCCTACCCGCTATTGATGGCAATCGGTTTCAATTGGAGCAAATCTTCCAAAACCTCATCGTTAATGCACGAGATGCCATGCCAAAAGGTGGCTCATTAACCATTTCATCATATCACGATGCAACACATGTCATCGTCGAAATCAAAGACACGGGCAAAGGTATTGAGCCATCCATTATCGAAAGTGTATTTGAGCCATTTGTCTCGACAAAAGAATCAGGGAATGGTTTGGGGTTATTTATTAGTTACGCAATCATTCAAAAACATAAAGGGGAGATTCATGTCGAAAGTGAGGTTGGCAAGGGAACAACATTCATCATCCGCTTGCCAATCCCCACCCCTAATTAAGCATCTATGACACTCCACGAGCGTCTAAAATCTTGTTCACTCAAATCGGCATTATTATATTCTAGTGCCGATTGAGTGGGCATAATCATCACATTAATCGTCTCATTGGCGGTGCAGTCTAAGAACCGTACCCCAACAGCCATATAATCTACTGGCAACAAGGCAATATTTTGGCTGAGTCCCGCCATAGCACGTGGGATAAGCCCGCTATGGTCTTCCCCGCGTGCAGTACACATCGGCACGAGTAAGGTCGCCCCAAAAACACTATCTACCAATTCGGTTGTCCCATTTGTTGGATAGTCGGTGGCAAGTGATGCCAAGAAATTTTCTATAGAAGGAGTAGCAACAATTTCTGTCACCACATCTTCTGTGATTACGGCTACTGTTTCCGTTGGTGACACAATAACCGAGGTTGCAAGTCCTTCTGTGCCAACAGAATCTGGTGTCACCAAGGACGATTGAGCAGTGAGCGTCAAATTCGCGCTATCATTATCAATAGGCTGTAGCGGTATCGTTGTTTGGTTAGCGATAGCCACCTGAGCCGTACTAGTAAGCGCACTAGAATCTGCATTTTGCGAGACGAATGTCCCTGTAGGGCTAGTCGCAGGTTGGTTAGTATCGCCCCTTGGCGATGCAATCAAAATAAACAGACCCAATGCAACCAAAGCAACAATCACACCAAAAATAATAAATGACCGCCTGCGTGTATCATCTGGCTCATCTTCTTCGGCAGGCGCAAGGTCTTCGTCATCAAAATCAAAATCATCATCCCCCACCCCAATACCTGCTTGTTGACGGGCTGTTTGTAAAAGTGTTTTCGCTTCTGCATTCGTGGAATCAAGCCTGACCACGTTTTCAAGTGCGGTAACAGCTTGTTTGGGGTCATCTATGGCATGGGCATAAAGCCACCATACATCGGCAGAGTTTTTATCTTGTGCCAAAACTTTTTCGAGAATCGCTCGCGCTTCGCCCAATTTTTGTGCTTCGATAAGCATATAGGCTTGTTCTAACGCTTGTTGGTTTTCGCTCATCGCAATTTAACCTGTTCTGTTGCATGAATGATATGAGACGAGTTTACACTTGTTTATGGCTTATCGCAACTGATTTACACAAATAAAAACGACCTGTTTATTTAACAGGTCGTTTTTATAGTTTGCCTTGGAGAGGATTTGAACCTCCACCCCTTGCGAGACACAGCCCTCAACCGTGCGCGTCTGCCTATTCCGCCACCAAGGCATATTGGTTATATAGAAACTATTATATTCGAAACAATCCGCCTGTCAATCCTTTTGCATCCCCCTTATTTTTTATACAATAGGGTCAAATAATTTAGATGAAGAAATGAGACTCTCATGCGTATTGTGGTAGATGCCGTTGGAACAGATAATCGCCCTGCGCCCGATATCGAAGGGGCGGTATTAGCCGCACAGGAATGGAAACAACCGATTATCCTTGTTGGTCCAGAAGCCCTTATCAAACAAGAACTCGCCAAACATAACACTCAAAATTTGCCGATTGAAATCGTCAATGCCAACGACATTATCGAAATGACCGATAAGCCTGCCGATGCGGTGCGCGATAAGCAAAACTCATCCATGCACATCGGCTTAAATTTGGTCAAAGATGGCTCTGCCGATGCGTTTGTCACGATGGGCAACACAGGTGCGGCACATGCTATTGCCATGCTTTCCACACTCAAACGGATTCAAGGGGTAAAACGCCCCGCATTGAGTATTATCTATCCCATCTATGGTAAACCCGTCATCGTCTTGGATATTGGCGCAAATACCGATTCTAAACCCGAATGGTTGGCACAATTTGCCATTATGGGGAGCGCCTATGCACAAAACGCACTAGGCGTAAATAGACCCCGCGTGGCATTGATGTCTAATGGCGAAGAAGAAGTCAAAGGCACACCCCTCCTCCAAGAAGCCAATGCCCTCTTGCGCGAGTTGCCACTCAATTATATCGGCTACATTGAACCCCCCGATATGCACCATAATGTGGCAGATGTTGTCGTCACAGACGGTTTCATCGGCAATATCATGCTCAAGACATTCGAAGCCACCACCCGCTACATGGTAAATATCATCCGTGACCAACTAAAGTCAACATGGCGCTCAAAAATCGGCGCGGCACTCTCTCGCCCTGCCTTTAATCGTGTTCGCAAACTCATAGACCCTTCCGAAATCGGCGGTGCGCCACTGTTGGGGGTGAATGGTGTTGTCATTATTGGACATGGTAGTTCAGATGCCAAAGCAGTCAAAAATGCCATTTATCAGGCACAACAGGCTGTTTTGGGAAACGTCATTCAAACCATAAAAACCGATATTGCCAATATGCCCATAGGGAGCAATGCCGATGGAACACCAGAGAAATAATTTTCCGCGCCCAGTCATTACAGGCTTGGGCGCTGTTACCGCATTAGGCGACATTGCCTCATTGTGGGATGGATTAAAAAACGGACAGTCTGGTATCCGTAAAATTGAGACTATAGAAGTCAGTCATGTCCCTGTGCGAATTGCGGGCGAAGTACGTGGATTCGATGCCTCTACCCATATAGACCGCAAAGAAGCCCGCCGTATGGGACGTGCATCACAATTCGCTGTCCTATCGGCAATCGCCGCCGTAGAAGATGCTGGACTATCACACGATTATCTCCGTGAAAACGGTGAGCGTGTCGCTGTAGTGATTGGCACATCACTCGGATGTCATGAAATGTCAGAGCAAGCGACTACTAAATATAAGACATCGGGTTATCGCAAACCGAATCCATTATCCCTCATCAATTCCCTGCCCAATATGCCATCCCATTATGTAAGTCATTATTTTGGGACACTTGGTGCATTAAAAACGCCATCTACCGCATGTGCCTCTGGGACACAATCCATCGGCGAAGGCGCGGAACTCATTCGCTATGGAAAAGCCGATATCGTCATCTGTGGTGGGGTAGAAGCCATTCTACAAGACTATACCATTGCAGGCTTTGAAGCCATGAATGCGCTTGCCACCGATTATGAGGGACACCCAGACAAAGCCAGTCGCCCATTTGATATAACCCGTAGCGGATTTGTGTTTAGTGAGGGCTGTGGCATTGTCATCCTAGAAAGTGCCGAACATGCCAGCAAACGCGGAGCAAAAATCTATGGCGAAATATTAGGACATGCTTCCTCATCAGATGCCTATCATGTCGCCGCCCTAGACCCAGAAGGTTTAGGGGCGTGGCGTTCTATGAAATGGGCATTAGAAGATGCCAAAATTCCCGCCGATGCCATCAACTACATCTATGCACATGGGACATCCACTCCCGCCAACGATGCGATGGAGACAATCGCCATTAAGCGTCTTTTGGGTGATAAAGCCTATCAAGTGCCGATTAGCTCCACCAAAAGCATGTTAGGACATGCCCTTGCCGCTTCTGGTGCAATAGAAGTGATTGCTTGCGCGTTAATGCTCAAAGAGCAAGTTATTCACCCCACCATTAATCTCGATAACCCAGACCCCGCGTGCGACCTCGATTATGTCCCACACACCACACGCGATGTAACCAACATGAATATCATCCTCTCCAATAGTTTTGGCTTAGGTGGTCAAAACGCCTCTATCGTTTTAGGTAAAATTTAGTTTATAGAAAGAGCAACACATGACTTCTCAACGAATTACCGTCATCGGCGGTGGCTTGGCTGGTACAGAAGCCGCATGGCAACTTGCAGAACGCGGATTTGATGTAGATTTATACGAAATGCGCCCTCATAAGACCACAGGCGCTCATGTATCCGATAGACTAGCAGAATTGGTCTGTAGCAATTCACTCGGCTCAAAACTCAAAGACCGCGCCACAGGCTTATTGCAACACGAGCTAAAAATGCTCAATTCCTTGCTCATTCGCTGTGCAGAGGAGTCATCAGTTCCTGCTGGTGGTGCATTGGCAGTAGACCGTGAGGTATTTGCCCAATTAGTAGGCAACCATATCCAAAATCACCCCCGTATCCGTTTGATTCGGCAGGAAATGCCAATCATACCCAATACCCCAACCATTATTGCATCGGGACCGTTGACATCTCCTGCATTGGCACAAGAAATTGCCAAATTATCTGGTCAAGATTATCTCTATTTTTACGATGCCATTTCACCCATCGTCACCCTAGAATCCATAGATATGACCATCGCCTTCAAAGCGAGTCGCTATCAACGCGGGGATGAAGATGAGGGCGATTATATCAATTGCCCCATGAACAAAGAGGAATACATCACCTTTGTGACCGCCCTCCGTAATGCACAAACCGCAGAATTACGCGATTTTGAGCGAGAAGACCCCAATTTCTTTGAGGGATGCCTGCCGATTGAGCAACTGGCTTCTCGCGGTGAGGATACCCTCGCTTTTGGACCCATGCGCCCTGTTGGGCTAAAAGACCCACGCACGGGCAATCGTCCTCATGCCGTTGTTCAACTCCGCCGAGATAACCTCACTGGCAGTTTATATAATATCGTAGGATTCCAGACCAATATCAAATGGGGAGACCAAGAAACTGTCTTGCGCCTCATCCCCGGACTCCAAAATGCCGAATTTATCCGTATGGGGCAAATGCACCGTAACACCTTCATCAATGCACCCACCTTGCTCAATGCCACCATGCAATTCCGCACCCGCAAAGACCTTTATTTCGGTGGGCAAATCACAGGTGTTGAGGGCTATGTCGGCAATATCGCCACAGGACTCATCGCCGCCGTCAACCTTGCCAGAAATTTGAATGGCGAATCAGAGTTTATTCTGCCACAAACCACCATGATTGGCTCACTATGCCATTATGTCTCTCATGCAGAGCCAAAACACTTCCAGCCGATGAAAGCCAATTTTGGACTGTTACCCGAATTGCCCAAACGCTTCAAAAGCAAAGTGGAGCGTTATACCGCCTATGCTGACCGCGCATTAGCCGATATGAAAACCATCATCGAAACGACTAATCTCCCCATCCCACAAACTCTTTAATTGCCACAACCCCATCTAAGCGTTAAAATAAGGCACAAGAATAGATAATTTTTGTGCCTATAAACGCTTATAGTGAGGATTTTATAAAAATGTTACATCCATCCGCACGGTTAAAAAATCTGCCCCCCTATTTTTTCTCGGTGATTGGTGACAGAATCCGTCAAATGCAATCAGAGAAAATTAAGGTCTATCGGCTAGATATTGGCAATCCCGATATGCCACCACCCTCTGCTGTTGTCGAATCGTTGGCGACATCGGCTTCTAATCCAAAAAATCATGGTTATAACAGTTATCGGGGGACACCTGCATTTCGCCGTGCGCTCGCAAAACATTATCAACGCCGATTCGCAGTCACAGTAGACCCAGAAACCGAAATTTTGCCCCTTCTCGGCAGTAAAGAAGGCATTGTGAATCTCACCCTCGCCCATTTATCCAAAGGCGATATTGCCCTTGTACCAGATATTGGGTATCCCGCCTATGCAATGGGGACGCGACTCGCAGAAGCAGAAGTCTATTGGGTAAAGCTCGACCCTGCACGCGGATACAGACCAAATCTGGATGAAATCCCTGCCGATATCCTCAAACGTGCCAAAGTGTTGTGGATTAACTACCCCAATAATCCCACAGGCGCAATGATTACCCTCGCAGACTATAATCAAATTGCGAGTTTTTGCCAAAAGCATGATATTCTACTCATATCAGATAATCCCTATATGGATGTCTTGTTTGAAGGAGCAACTGCTCCTAGTGCTTTACAAACAGATACTGATAGAAGTCATGTGCTAGAATTTTTCTCTTTCTCAAAGAGTTATAATATGGCTGGATGGCGTTTAGGTGCCGCATTGGGGAGTAAAGACGCGATTGATAATCTATTGGCGATTAAAAGCAATATAGATAGCGCCCATTTTACCCCTGTATATGATGCAGGGATTACAGCCCTCGATACCCCACAATCGTGGATTGATGAGCGTAATGCGATATATCAACGCCGTAGAGATAAAATCATGTCCGTGTTGCCCCATGTCGGATTATCTGCCGAAGTGCCGATGGGGTCATTATATGTATGGGCAAAAGTATTAGATGGCGATGCAACGGCTTATGTCGAATCGGCATTAAACAATGCCCATGTATCGCTTGCTCCAGGTGCCGCCTATGGACCTGGAGGCAATGATTATGTTCGTTTTAGTGTAGGTGTCGAAGACTCTGAATTATCAGAAGCCCTAGATGCACTTCAATCGTGGTATAAGCAACGCTAACCCATTAAATTTGATACTATAAAAGGTGCTATGACCGAATTTTATGAACCAAATCAACAAGAAAAAGCGTATTTAGTGGGTGTGACTGTCAAAGGCAGTCGCCCTCTCCTTTCTGTGACCGAATCCCTCAAAGAATTGGCTCTCCTAGCCGATACTGCGGGTATGATTGTCACAGGGCAAACAACCCAAAGTGTCGGTCACATAGACCCCTCTACCTTTATCGGTTCTGGTAAAGTAGAAGAGGTCAAAGAAGCGATGGTTGAGCTAGAAACCAACATCCTCATTTTTGATGACGAACTCTCACCACGCCATCAACGCCAATTGGAACGCCGATTGGGTGATACCTTCAAAATTATTGACCGTTCCACGCTCATTATGGACATATTTGCTCAACATGCTCGCACCCATGAAGGGGCATTACAGGTCGAACTTGCCCAATATGAATATCGCCTTCCACGCCTAACACGCCAATGGACACATCTCGCCAGACAAGCAGGTGGAAGTGGCTCAAAAGCAGGTGTTGGGCTACGCGGACCGGGCGAAACACAACTCGAAGTAGATAAGCGCGAAATTGGGCGAAAAATATCCAAGCTCAAAGAAGAAATAGAGCTTGTACGGATGCAACGTAGCCAACACCGCAAACAACGCACAAAATCTGGGATTCCAGTTATTGCGCTGGTGGGATACACCAATGCTGGCAAATCCACATTGCTAAAAGCCATCACAGGCTCGGATGTCTACATCGCAGACCAGCTATTTGCCACACTAGACCCCACCACGCGCCGATTTGTCCTACCATCAAATCGCCAAGTATTGCTATCCGATACAGTAGGGTTCATCCAAAAATTACCCACCAATCTCATCACAGCATTCCGCGCTACCCTAGAGGAAATCGCAGAAGCCGATATGATTTTGCACGTAGTAGATGTTTCACATCCCCATGTGCTACAACATATAGAATCGGTAGAAGATACCCTCGCAGAACTCGATGTCACACATATCCCCAGATTACTGGTCTGGAATAAAACCGACAAAATCAAAGCCGATTTATATCCACCAGAAGCCGATATGAGCGAATATATCGAACAATTCCATGTATCTGCCACCATTGGCACAGGCATTGAGAAGTTATTAGAAGGTCTTGAGCAAGCATTAGTCAAAAATATGCCACCAACACGCCTGCTCATCCCCTATGAACGCGGAGAACTCATTTCTCAATTATTCAATGTTGCCAATGTCGAAAATCAAGAACACACCAACGATGGAGTCATTATTACCGTTCAACTACCCATCGCCATTCAACATCAATATGAACAATTTTTGATAAAAGGATAACTCACTATGCTCAAACGGATTGACCGCTCTCCCCTATTACTCAGATTATTGGCGTGGCTTTCAAATACACTTGCCAAGCAACGTGGCTTGTTGCCCGTTATCGGCGTGTGTCTCATCATTGTCAGTCTGCTGGTGCAAACCATCAATGTTTCCGCCGATAGCGTATTGCTAGAATATGTGGGGATACTGACTCATCACATAGGTGTTCTGATTGCAATCATTGGAATTCTTTTGTCAAATCCGTTAGGGAAGTAATCCCTAACGGCAATCAGAACACGGATGGGATAGAGTCAGTATCTACCCATTGAAGTTGTTTAAGTCTACCCAATAAATTTCTGGTCTATAGATGGTATGAACAAATAGTTTCATATCATCAGAGATGGTTAATCCTGCCAATGGTGCGGCAAGTTCTGTGTAAATGACTATCTGAAATTCATCATTACTACAACCACCTTTTTCCATACACACCGTTGGGTCAACACGACCAACCAAGCCACGAGTCCCTAGTGCGTATGTAAAATACAAATATCCGTCACTTGCCAGCACCAGATTGGTGGCATTTTGAACCCCACTGAGCAATGGTTGAGGCTCTACAGGTTCTTTTGCCACCAAACTCGCTTTATCAAGCCATTCAATAGACCGTCTTGAACTACCGTTATTCACCACAAAAACGACATCTTCTGTAGCAACAATCCCGGTTGGTGCGCGAAACCCATCCAACAATACCTCAGATGTCCCATCACGTCCAACACGCATAATCGAATTTTCACTCACACTCGTCACCAAGAAATTTTCTTCGTCCAAATAGGCAATTCCCCATGGTTTAGGGATATTTTCTGCCACAGGCACAGGCGACCCTTGTCGAGTAACAGATACCAGCATATCCAAATCATAGTCGGGTACCCATAAACTGACACCACCGTCATCTTCGATATACATCGTATGGGCGCTTCGTACCCCATAGCTATAGGTAATTGTCTGACCACTTTCGGCTTCTATTCGATACACTGTCCAATCGCCTGCACATGCAGTCCACAGAAAATCATCAAACCACAGTATCCCATTAGGGCGTTGCACATTCCCCGTCAATACAGATAAATCAGTTTGTGTAAATGGCTCAGAAGCCCCGTCAACAGATGGCGTAATTTCGGCTTCGGGTGTGGTTTCAACTGGAGGGGTCTGTTCGGCTACAGGTGTTTTGGATGGCGCAGGTGTCGGTGTTGTCTCAGATTGCCCCCATACGATTGTTACTATTCCGCTTATAATCACGATAAACCCGATAACTACTACTCTTCGTAACATTGTTTTATCCCTTTTTGAATTGTTTTTCTGACTATCCGAAAATTAACCAATAGAAGGCACGCGAACATAAAAAGTTGTTCCCTTATGCTGTTGGCTTTCAAACCAAACTTTGCCTTTATGATTCTCAACGATGGTTTTCACAAGACTTAATCCTAAACCAGTTCCTGTGATATGCTCAACCCCTTCTTGTTGCCCACGATAAAATCGTTCAAATACACGTCCTTGTATCTCCTCTGGAATCCCAACACCATTATCTGCTACCTTAAACATCACATCTTGCCCCTCTAAATATACACTGACAACGATATGACCATCCACTAGCGTAAATTTAATGGCATTTTCCACAAGGTTAATAATCGCCCGCTCAAATTGTTTACAATCACCCCTAAAATTAGGTACATCGGCTATTTGAGATTCAACACGAATTTTTTTGTTGTCTATCAGATGTGCCAATTCTGCCAACACATCTTCAATAATTTGTGCAGGCACACAAACATCCCATTCAAACCCCAACAACGATGCCTTTTCGACATCCAATATCCCCCGTATAATCCGATTCATACGCTCCAACTGCCATTCAACCGTCTCTAGGGTCTTTTTTACTTCTGGCGTAAACGGATTATCCAGTTCCATCCGCAATAATTCCATATGGGTCATTGCACCCATGAGCGGATTTTTCAGGTCATGGCTCGCCATACGAATCATCTCACTTTTGAGCCTATCCAATTCTTTTTGTTCCTCAAATAAATGACTATGCGTAATCACGATAGCCACTTGTGCGCTGGATAGTTCCAAAACATAAATATCTTGGGTATCAAACACCCGCCCATGCTTGCCACTAACGACCAATAGCACCCCAATCACATGCCCAGCATACACCAATGGCACGCCAATCACTGCCCCAAATGTCTCACGGGCAAATGGCAATTCATCTTCACCATGCCAATCACGCCCATAATTTTCCAAGTACAATGTCTTTTGATTGGCAATAATTGTGCCTATAAGCCCTTTTTTTGGCGTTATTTCCAATCCCAGATACTGTTTAGGCAATTCATACGCCGTTCTCAACATAAACACCCCTGTCGTATCGGGAGTTGGTGGTTCTTTGAGGAAAATTCCCACCCCATCGGCTTCTAATAGGCTGGCTGTTTGTCCCGCAATTTCGTTTAACAGGGTATCCAACGCAACTTGGCTCGATATCGCTAAACTAACACGGTGCATCGTCTGAACCTGATTTTCCCGTTCTGCCAAGGGTTCAATAATTTCTTTGCGGATAATCGAAAAAGCAATTGTTAATCCACCGATAGACCCCAAACTGGTGGAAAAAGATGCCACAATCAGTTGTGGATTAAAAAAGATGAATCCCTGACCAATGACAAATAGTAAAATTCCTACCAACAACCCCACAGATGCAATTTTTTTACGATACCGCCACGCCAAAAACAACGTCACACCATCAAACACAAAATAAAACAACACAAACAACATGGGGATTTGCCCCCCAAATGCTTGTGCTGTCGTTACCCTGCTATTATTCCCTTGCGAAATAATCAAAAATATCTGATAAACCGCAAATACCCCCAACCCCAAAAATGCCAAAATGCGGAATCGTGTGCTTTGGATGCCGATAAATGTCGTCGTGAGGACATACATTCCCACACTTGCCCCAGAAAATCCAAATTGTGTCAATGCCAGCGCAAATAAGATAATTTCGGGAATATCCACCGCAATTAGCCCAAATTGCACCAAAAACGACCCCATATTCCACATGATGAGAAATGCCAAAAATAAGGCAAAAAACTGATTCTGCTCTTTACGTGGATTCTGCCACAAAATCAAAATTAAAAAGCCTAACGCCAACGCCAGCGTTAAGCCATTTATCATAAGTGTAATCGTCGTTAGCGGAAACATGATGCAGGTTAATCTACGCTACCGGGCAATTGCTTCTCAAACCGATACCCAATACGATGTTCCGTAAGGATATAAACAGGGTTTGCAGGGTCTGGCTCAATTTTTCGGCGTAATTGAGCAATATATACACGGGGATAGTAAATATCATTCACATATTCTTGCCCCCATACCTGTTCCAACAAATCCCGTTGTGATACCACCCGTCCCGCGTGTTCAATAAGCATCGCCAATAGCTTAAATTCTGTGGGGGTTAAATGTTCTTTCTTCCCCTTAACATGCACATGTCGCCGATGCAAATCCACCATCAAATACCCGTCGTTATAGCCTTTTTCTGTCTCGCTAGAGACCATTTGCGCCCGCCGTAACAACGCATTCACCCGTGCGACAAATTCATTGAGGCGTACAGGCTTGATGATATATTCATCTGCGCCCGCATTTAACCCCTCTACAATGCTTTCTTCTGTCACTGCTTGTGCAGAGAGCATCATGATAGGCGTATCTGCCACTTCACGAATCCGCCGACACACTGTTAATCCATCCATACCGGGCATCGAAATATCCAATACCACCAAATCAGGGCGGAACACATGGAAGGCTTTTAACCCTTCCAATCCATCGCCACAAGTTGTCACTTCATGATTATCTTTGATGAGTGCGCGTTCCAACGCCTCACGAATGACTTCTTCATCATCCACAACGAGTATTTTCATAAAAATTTTCCTCTCGCTTATAGACGTGTCAGAACAGCCTCCGTAAACTCATCAGTGTTTGCCACCGTTCCAGTTTTGGCATCGGCTAGGTCTGCCGTCACAATTCCATCGGCTAATGTCTTTTCGATTGCTACCTCTATTGTAGTCGCTTCTGTCTCTAATCCAAGACTATACCGCAACATCATCGCCACAGACAAAATCATCCCTGTTGGATTTGCCTTTTTCATCCCTGCAATATCAGGTGCAGACCCATGTACAGGTTCATATAACCCAAACCGACCATCCCCAATAGATGCCGATGGCAACATCCCCAACGACCCCGCCAATACCGATGCCTCATCGCTCAAAATATCCCCAAACATATTCTCAGCCAAAATCACATCAAAACTCGATGGACGGGTGAGCAAGTGCATCGCACAGCTATCCACCAAACCATGTTCTAGTGTCACATCAGAATAATCTTCATGCACTTTCACCACTGTTTTACGCCACAAGCGCATCGCCGCCAACACATTGGCTTTATCCACAGAAGTCACCTTTTTACTACGACCCTGCGCCGCCCGAAAAGCCACATGTGCGACCCGTTCCACTTCTGCAACGCTGTATAACATGGTATCGTATGCCGAATCGCCATCTTCTTGTTCTTTGCGCGGACCAAAATACAACCCGCCTGTCAATTCCCGCACAAAAAGCAGGTCAACACCTTCTAACAAATCGGGGCGCAATGGCGCACGATGCACCAATGTAGGATAGGTCTTTACAGGGCGCAAATTGGCGAACAAATTAAAATGCTTGCGGATTTTGAGCAACCCCTGTTCAGGGCGCACTTTTGCGCTCGGATTATCCCATTTTGGACCACCCACAGCACCTAAAAGCACCGCATCAGATTGTTCCGCCAATTTTATCGTTTCATCAGGGAGCGCCGTCCCCGTTTTATCAATGGCAATCCCGCCGATGAGTGCCTCATGATACACAAATTCATGCCCAAATTTTGTCCCAATCGCCCCCAAAATGCGTTGTGCCGCCGCCATCACTTCCACACCAACCCCATCACCGGGCAATGTCGTAATTGTCGCTTTAACCATGTCGTATTGTGTCCTTTATTGTCATGATAAGGGGCAAACCCGTTGTCTGCCCCTCGTAAAAAAATGATTGCAAATGATTATATTGCTTGAGCCGATGTCTGTTTAAGAGGCTCGCCATTCTCATTCAAAAATGTCATGCCATACTCAATACTATCTATCAATGCCAGCCAGCTTGCATGAATGATATTTGTACCAGCCCCCACTGTGTTCCAGCGCGTGCCACAACAATAGGTTTCGATGAATACCCGTGTGGTCGCCGCAGTCGCCTTATCACTATCCAAAATCCGCACTTTATAATCTACCAATTGAAAATCTGCAATTTGTGGGTGATATGGAATAAGTGCCTTTCGCAATGCCAAGTCCAACGCATTTACCGGACCATTACCTTCTGCCGCCGTATGCACCACATCGCCATTCACATCCAATTTGACCATCGCTTCAGAGAGCGCCCCTCTATCACGTCTATCTTCCACCAATACCGTGAAATCAATCAGTGTAAAAAATGGCACATAATCGGGTTGTGCGCGTCTTAACCGTATAGCAATAGACGCTTCTGCTCCTTCAAACACAAATCCTTCATTTTCCAGCGTCTTAATTTCATCCAGCACCCGCGATGTCTCATCATGTGAGACATTCATGCCAAATTCTTCTGCTTTGCTGATTAAATTCCCGCGTCCAGACAAATCAGACACCAAAATCCGCATTTCATTGCCAACCAATTCAGGCGTGATATGCTGATAGCTATCCACATTCCGCCGAATTGCCGCCACATGAATCCCGCCCTTATGGGCAAAAGCACTTTTACCCACATACGCCAAATGGTCATCTGGTGCAAGATTAGCAATTTCCGCCACAGTGCGCGATAAACGTGTTAGTTGATTCATACTGCTATCTGGGATACACGAATATCCCATTTTCAATTGCAAATCGGGTACGATACTACACAAATTCGCGTTGCCACACCGTTCACCATACCCATTAATTGTCCCTTGCACTTGGGTAACACCACCCTGCACCGCCACGAGTGAATTTGCCACCGCCAATTCACCATCGTTATGGGTATGAATACCCAGTTTCATCGTCGGAAAGGCTTGCGATACAATTTGGACGTAACGTGCCACTTCCCACGGCAATGACCCACCGTTGGTATCGCATAAAACAAGCCAATCCGCCCCGCCTTCTACCGCCGATTTGAGCGTGTCCATCGAATATTCAAAATCCAATTTCATCCCATCAAAGAAGTGTTCAGCATCATAAATCACCTCTTTACCCAGCGATTTCAGATAGCGCAAACTCTCCCGAATCATCCGCAGGTTTTCTTCTGGCGTGGTCTGCAACACTTCCGTAACGTGTAACATGGATGTTTTCCCGACCACTGTCACCACAGGCGTTTGTGCTTCTACCAACGCGATGATGTTAGGGTCGGTTTCTGGCGCACTTTCTTTTCGGCATGTAGACCCAAATGCGGCGATTTTGGCATGTTTGAGAGAGAGTTCCCGCACCGCCTCAAAATATGCCACATCTTTGGGATTCGACCCAGGCCATCCACCTTCAATATAGGCGACTCCAAAATCATCCAATAATTGGGTAATACGGAGCTTATCATTCAACGAGAGGGAAATTCCCTCCCGTTGTGTGCCATCGCGTAATGTTGTATCGTAGATTGCAATCTGTTGCATACTACATCTCCACAGGTTCTAGCGTATTCACCCGTTGCGGATAGCCCGCTTCATATGTCACAATATCTGGGTCTAAATTGAGCAAAAAGCCCATCTGGTCAACCCCTTGCAAGAGGCAATATTTAGAAAACGCATCAATGGGGAAAGATACTTTCCGTCCATCGGGCAAAATAATCTGTTGCGCTTCCAAATCTACCCCAATTTGTGTATTGGGATCTTCTTCGGCAAGGCTGATAATTTGCTTGTGCGTTTCATCATCTACCACAATCGGCAACAACCCATTTTTGAGCGCATTATTCTGGAAAATATCGGCAAAATACGTGCTGATAATCGCCTTAAATCCCGCGCCCATCAATGCCCATGGCGCATGTTCACGCGAACTACCACATCCAAAATTATGCCCACCCACAAAGACTTGCGCCCCAGCGTGTTCTGGTTTATTCAGAACAAAATCGGGTTTGGGAGACCCATCGGCGTTATAACGCCAATCAGAAAAACACGCTTCGCCAAGCCCTGCTTTATCAGTAACTTTCAGATAACGCGCAGGGATAATTTGGTCGGTATCAATATCGTTGATGGGTAATGCAACTACTTTTCCTGTGAACGCTTTAATTTTTTCCATGTTGTTCCCTATACCTTCATCCGTTCAACCATCAAACGTGGGTCAGTCACAACACCATTAACGGCGCTGGCAACTGCTGTGAGTGGACTCGCCAAAAAGGTACGACCACCTTTACCTTGCCGTCCCTCAAAATTCCGATTGCTGGTGCTAACAGCATATTCACCGGGTTGCAATTGGTCGCCATTCATGGCGATACACATCGAACATCCTGCTTCACGCCATTCTGCCCCTGCTTCACGGAAAATCACATCTAGCCCTTCGGCTTCGGCTTGTGCTTTCACCTTTTGCGACCCGGGGACGACCATCATCCGCACACTATCAGCCACTTTTTGCCCTTTGATGAGTTTGGCGGCTTCGCGCAAATCACCAATACGGGAATTGGTACAACTGCCCACAAACACCACATTAATCGGTTGCCCAAGCAATTGTTGACCGGGTTGCAATCCCATATAGGTCAATGCCTTATCCAGCGCCATTTTTGCGCTAACATCGGTAAAATTGGCGGGATTTGGCACAGAATCGGTGATTTTCATCCCCATTCCCGGATTTGTCCCATACGTAATCATCGGCACAAGGTCATCGGCATTGAGGACGACTTCGGCATCAAATGTCGCGCCTTCATCACTTGGCAATCCACGCCATGCACTCACGGCTTTGTCCCATGCCTTGCCTTTTGGCGCAAATGGACGACCAGCGATGTAATTGAATGTCGTTTCATCGGGTGCAATCATACCCGCACGCGCACCACCTTCAATGGACATATTGCAGATGGTCATCCGCCCTTCCATGCTCAAATTGCGAATAGCAGACCCCATATATTCCAGCACATACCCTGTCCCACCACCAACGCCGATTTTAGCGATGATAGCGAGGATAATATCCTTAGCCGTCACCCCTTCATGCAGAGCGCCTTCTACGCGGATAGCCATCGTCTGGGGGACATTTTGCAACAAGCATTGTGTAGCCAGAACATGCCCCACTTCGCTTGTGCCAATCCCAAACGCCAGCGCACCAAACGCGCCGTGTGTGCTGGTATGGCTATCACCACAGACAATTGTCATACCGGGTTGTGTGAGTCCTTGTTCTGGACCAATCACATGCACAATCCCCTGATTTTCTGTGCCGAGTGAGTACAAGGGGATGCCAAATTCTTTACAATTGCGCGTCAAAAAATCCAATTGAAAAGACGCTTGGGCATCCAATACAGGGATAATCCCTTGTGCATTACGGGGTGTGGTTGGCGTGCTATGATCCATCGTCGCCAATGTTCTATCGGGACGGCGCACCTTAAGTCCACGCTCACGCAACACCGTGAATGCCTGTGGCGATGTCACCTCATGGATGAGGTGTAAATCTATATACAACACCGCAGGCGTATCTGCCGTTTGTGGCTTAACCAAGTGTTGATTCCATACTTTTTCAAAGAGTGTTTTTGCCATTGCTATAAAATCCTTATCCCTTTTCCAATTCCATCAATTACGCGACACACCAACGGTTGCCGCATCGCCCTCTGGCTTCATATCCCCATATCCAACAATGACCAACATCCGATTCAGCGCCGCGAGATAGGCTTTCACACTCGCCACAATCACATCGCCATCCGCGCCATACCCGCCGAATGTTTTGCCATTCGATTCAATACGCACCGTCACTTCACCGAGTGCATCAATGCCTTCTGTCACACTATGCACCGCATACTCCACCAAAACACTTTTTGGCGGGTTAATAATAGCATCTAGCGCACGAAAACAGGCATCCACAGGACCAACACCAACCGCCGCATAAATCACATCCTCACCCTTTGCATTACGCAATTTGGCAGTGGCGGTGGGCATCCCCATCGTGCCACAGGTCACTTGAATATCCACCAGCGTAAAAATTTCTTGTGGCTTATTAAATTCATCTGCCATCAATGCTTCTAAATCGGCATCCGTGACATTTTTCTTGGAATCTGCCAAATCTTTGAACCGCGCAAATACCTGATTCAACGCATCGCCATCCACTTCGTAGCCTAATTCGCTCAGGCGTACTTTGAGTGCGTGCCGTCCACTATGCTTACCCAACACCAAACGGCTTTGGGTCAAGCCAATCGCTTCTGGGGTCATAATTTCGTAGGTGCTATGGTGTTTTAACACACCATCCTGATGAATACCCGCCTCATGTGCAAACGCATTTGCACCCACAATGGCTTTATTCGGCTGAACCATCATGCCCGTATAATTGCTCACCATACGGCTAGTTTTCATGATTTCACGAGTATTAATGCCTGTTTGCAGGTTATAAAATTGCGGGCGAGTGGTCAATGCCATCGCCACTTCTTCGAGGCTGGTATTGCCTGCGCGTTCCCCAATGCCATTAATCGTTACTTCAACTTGTCGCGCCCCAGCCAACACCCCTGCGAGTGTATTGGCTGTGGCTAATCCCAAGTCATTGTGACAATGGATAGACCACACCACACCGCTACCCACACCGGCCCCAGGTGTTTCTGCGATGAGTGTCGCAATCGTCTCGCGCCATTCTTCTGGTGCAACATACCCGACTGTATCGGGAATATTCAGCGTCGTTGCCCCACATTCTACCGCCAACGCACATACTTGAATGAGAAATTCAATATCAGTACGCCCCGCATCCATTGGGCTAAATTCCACATCATCGCACAAGCTACGCGCCAGTGTCACCGCTTTACGAATGACTTCCAATGCCTGTTCGCGCGATAACCCCGTTTGATATTTCAGATGGATGTCGGATGTGCCTAAAAAGGTGTGAATACGCGGATATTTGGCATCTTTCACCCCTTCCCAGCAAGTGCGTATATCGCCTTCTACGGCGCGTGCCAATCCGCAAATCGTGGGCGAGTTCTCCTCGCCCCCCACTTCACGCGCAACACGTTGCACCGCCGCCAAATCATCGGGCGATGCGGCGGGAAACCCCGCCTCAATCACATCTACCCCCAACCGCGCCAATTGCCGTGCAATTTCTAATTTTTCGGCACTTGTTAGTGTTGCACCCGGGCTTTGTTCGCCATCACGCAACGTTGTATCGAAAAATATCACGCGGTTGGGGTCATATACTCGCCTAGTCATGATTCTCTCCCTCCATAAGGGTGATTTTTAGTCTGTTTGTTTAATTTTCTTCGCATGTAGGAATGGCATCATATCGCGCAGTTCTTCGCCTACTTTTTCGAGCAATAGGTCATGTTCACCTGCACGACGTGGCTTAAAGTTGGGGCGACCAGCCTTATTTTCTGCAATCCAGTTATTGGCAAATGTACCATCTTGAATGCGTTTCAAAACGCCCGCCATTTCTTCTTTGACGAGTCCCTCAATCAAATCACCCGTCACATACCCACCATATTCGGCGGTATCACTCACGCTATACCACATATAGCTAAGTCCACCTTGATATAGCAAGTCAACGATGAGTTTCAATTCGTGCATACATTCAAAATAGGCAATTTCTGGTTGATAGCCTGCCTTGACCAATGTCTCAAAACTCGCACGTACCAATGCCGTCACACCACCACAGAGTACCGCTTGTTCACCAAATAAATCAGTTTCGGTTTCTTCTTTGAAGGTGGTCTCAATCACACCAGCGCGGGTACATCCAATGGCTTTTGCGTATGCCATCGCCAAAGCATGTGCATTGCCAGTCGCGTCTTGTGCAACCGCGATGAGTCCGGGAATCCCTGCCCCATCCATATAAACTTCGCGTAACCGATGACCGGGTCCCTTGGGCGCGAGCATCGTCACATCAATATCGGCGGGTGGGACAATTTGCTTAAAGTGAATATTAAACCCATGTGCAAACATCAGCATCGCTCCAGCTTTGATGTTTGGCGCGATATGGTCTGCATAGACCTCTGCCTGATTTGTATCGGGTGTGAGAATCATGATGACATCAGCAACTTTTGTCGCATCTGCCACCGATAGCACTTCTAAGCCATCTGCTTGTGCCTTTGCACGGCTCTTGCTACCTTCATGTAAGCCGATGACAACCTTCACACCACTTTCTTTAGCATTGAGTGCATGAGCATGTCCCTGACTGCCATACCCAATCACCGCCAAAGTCTTACCATTGAGCAGAGCAATATCCGCGTCTTTATCATAAAAAAGTTTTGCCATTGTTGCGTTTTCCCTCTGTTGATTTTTATCCATTAAGTCGGTTTATATGGGATGAGCCTTTGCACCCATCCCACGCAAAACACCAAAATTATACGCCGTAGCGTTCCAAATCACCCGTATTGACATGGTGATTAATGGGTTCATAATCGGTATCCAAAATGCGGACACCACGCCCCATTGCCACAACCCCTGTGCGGACAAGTTCCACAATCCCGATGGGGCGCAATTCATCAATCAAATTCTCAACCAAATCCTCTTGTGCCGTAATTTCGACAATGGCATATTTTGTGCCAATATCCACAATCCGCGCAGGATAACGGTCACATACCTCTGTCACCGCATTGCGTGAATCCACATCATCCGTCCGCACTTTGATGAGCGCCAAGTCACGGCTCACATGAGGCTCGCCTGTAAGCGCCTTAACATCAATCACATTCACCAATTTATACAGATTAGAGACAATCTGCTTAACATCAGTACGCGCCACATCCACGACAATCGTCATGCGCGAAACATGCCCCTTATGGGTGCGCCCAACTGTGAGGCTATCTACGTTATAATTGCGCCGACGAAACATGCTCGCCACCCGATTCAGGACACCGGGTTTATTTTCCACCAGCGCCACCACCACTTGTTTAGATGTCTTGTCACTCATAATCTATTGCTCCCCTTTTTTAGGACGGCGCAACATTTTATCTAAAGCCGCGCCTGCTGGCACCATTGGATACACAATTTCTTCTTTTTCTACCACAAATTCGATGAGAACCGGTCCTTTGTGGCTATTAGCAAATTGCACCGCACCTTCAATTTGGTCACGGCTGGTCACACGCATACTCGGCATCCCAAACGCATCGGCTAATTTGCAAAAATCGGGGCTTAACATGGGTGTAGATTGATAACGTTCTTCATAGAAAAATTCTTGCCATTGGCGCACCATCCCCAAAAATCCATTGTTGATGACCGCAATTTTCACATCCACGCCTTCTTGCATGGCAGTCGCCATCTCACACATGGTCATCTGAAAGCCACCATCCCCAACAATCGCCCAAACGGGTTCATCTGGTCTGCCAAATTTCGCCCCAATAGCGGCGGGAAATCCGAATCCCATCGTCCCAAGACCACCACTGGTCAACATCGTTGCGGGTCTGCGATGTGGATAATATTGCGCCTCAATCATCTGATGTTGCCCCACATCTGTCACGGTAATTGCTTCGCCATCGGTAAATTTCCACAGGTCATTGATAACTTGCGCCGCAATCAGGTTATTGCCCTCGTAGTTATACAAAATATCGCGCTCGTTCTCATCTTCGTGCCAATCACGAATCCGATTCAGCCATTCTTGATGATTACCGCCAGTCACACCGGGCAAAATTTGCTTGAGGACAGTTTGCAAATCCCCCGCTATGCCCACATCAACTTTCACATTTTTATTGAGTTCCGATGGGTCAATATCCACATGAATTTTCTTAGCATGAGGGGCATAAGTTTTTAGTGTACCCGTCACACGGTCATCAAACCGCATCCCCAAAGCGATAATCAAATCCGATTCTTGAATCGCATGATTGCTGGCGGCATTACCGTGCATTCCCATCATGCCAACACATAATGGATGGTCTTCTGGCATAGCGCCTTTGCCCAAGAGTGTCAATGTAACGGGGATTTGCGCCCGTTCTGCCAGTTCTCGCAGTTCCCGCAATGCGCCAGACATCATAATGCCATGCCCCGCCAAAATCACAGGACGCTTGGAGTTATTGATGAGTTCACGCGCCGCAAAAACATCGCTTTCATTGGCAGATGTCGGCGGGCGATACCCCGGGAGGCGAATTTCGCCTTCTGGATACACAAATTCAATTTTCTCGTTTTGAATGTCTTTGGGAATATCAATCAAAACGGGACCAGGTCTGCCACTACGGGCGATATAAAATGCCTCTTTGATGCAATAAGCCAATTCGTGAATATCAGAAATCAGATAGTTATGCTTGGTGACAGGAATCGTTACACCCGTAACATCTGTCTCCTGAAAAGCATCTGTGCCGATTGCCGCGCGGGGAACTTGACCCGTAATCGCTACAATCGGCACAGAATCCATCATCGCCGTTGCCAAACCAGTCACCAAATTTGTTGCACCCGGTCCACTGGTCGCTATACACACACCCACACGCCCCGTTGCGCGGGCATAACCGTCTGCCATGTGCGAAGCACCTTGTTCATGGCGCACCAACACATGATGGATTTGTGGATATTTCGTCATGGCATCATAGGTAGGCAAAATTGCCCCACCCGGATACCCAAACATCACATCCACCCCTTCACGTAACAAACATTCCATCACAATTTCTGAACCACTCAATAACATATCGCATCTGCTCCTTATCTCATCCGGAAGAATTTTTCATCTATGAAGATTTAGACTCATTAATCACCCACAGGTGTTTTTTGATGAACGTATGTCAACCACCCGTGTTTATCTGCTAACTTACCACTGGTAATCCCAAAAAATTGGTCTTGTACCAGTTTGGTCACTTTCCCGCGCTTGCCATCACCAACAGGGAGTTTATCAATTGAGCGCAATGGGGTGATTTCTGCCGCCGTCCCTGTGAAGAAAATTTCATCTGCCATATACAACATTTCACGCGCAATCGGCTCATAGCGGATTTCATAACCCGCTTCTTTGAGCAAGGTGATGACCGTATCGCGTGTGATACCTGCCAAAATGGATGACCAGATACTCGGTGTATAAACCACATTGTTATAAACAACAAAGATATTTTCGCCAGCGCCTTCGCTCACATATCCGTGAATATCCAGCGCAATCCCTTCGGCATATCCGTTATCATGCGCTTCCATCGAGATAAACATACTGTTCACATATTGCCCGCCAATTTTCGCCATAGATGCCGTAGAATCGGGCGCACCGCGTCGCCATGAACTCACTTGGGCATCTACCCCCTTTTCAATCGCTTCACTGCCCAAATACCGCCCCCAATCGAGTGTGAGAATATACACTTCCACAGGGGTACGACCACGCCCTTCCAATCCGAGCGCACCAGCACCTCTAAATACAACTGGGCGAACATAACACGATTGATGCTCATTCATCCGTATTAATTCCGTGATAGCTTCGTCTAATTGTTCTGCGCTATAGGGTTGGTCAATTTTAGCGATTTTAGACCCCACTGTGAGCCGTTTGGTGTGGTCATGCAACCGAAACACCGCAGGACCATCATCAGTGGCATACGCCCGAATCCCTTCAAATACGCTTGACCCATAGTGAATCGCATGAGTCGTTACATGAACGGTTGCCTTTTCCCACTCTATAAGTTCTCCATTGTGCCAAATATACTTCGCGTTCATTGTTCAACCTTTCTAAAAAATTGAGTCAAAACACTTTTTTGGTGATAAAAAAGAAAACCTCCCGTTGCTTGGGAGGTTTTCTTTCTCAGTCTTATCTGTATGGTACTACCAGAAAAACCCACCCAAGCATTAACGCTCGTTCTTAATGATAAGGACGAGTACGAGAAGGCTAATAAGGATAATGGCAGTTAGGTTTTTTGGCATCGCTTTTTTCATTGTGAATTGTCTACTCAGTTGAATAAATATCACCGAATCTGATGTTAAGATTATCCATCTTTTGACAGTCTGTCAACAGGTTTGTGAAGGAAATCGCAAAACTGGTAAAAGTTCATATAGGTTAGCCAGATTCTTTTGTGCATTGTTGCCAAATTTTTATGGATTATTGAATGCCCATGCCTGAGATTCTAACCAACTTTCGGCAATTTCAATCTGTTTCAACACTGCATCTGGCGCAGTCCCGCCAAAATTTGACCTACGGCTCACCGATTTTTCAAAGGTCAGCCATTCCAATACATCTGCATCAAACAATGCCGATAGTGCCTTCAATTCATCCAATGGCACTTTGGTGAGTCCAATCCCGCGCTCACTCGCATCCCGCACCACCACCCCAACAATATGATGTGCCTCGCGGAATGGCATCCCCTTTGCCACCAAATAATCTGCCATATCTGTCGCCAACATATCCTCGGTCAGCGCCGCCCGCATTTTATCTGGATTCAGCTTCAATGTTTCGATAATTGCCGTCACCACAGGCAAAATCATCATAAGGGTATCGAAAGAATCGAATAACGCCTCTTTATCCTCTTGCAAATCCTTGTTATACCCGCTCGGCAAGCCCTTCAGTGTCGTCAAAAATCCTGTCAAATTGCCAATTAAGCGCCCCGCCTTGCCCCGCGCCAATTCCATCGGGTCAGCATTACGTTTTTGTGGCATGATACTAGACCCCGTACTATAGCGGTCATCCAATGTGATATATCCAAAATTCGGATTGCTATACCACACAATATCTTCACCCAATCGGCTCAAATGCACCCCTATCATGGCACAGATATAGAGCATATCCGCCACAAAATCGCGGTCAGCCACAGCATCAAGGCTATTATCGCTCGGAATACCATCTAGCCGCCCTAAAAGAGCTTTACGGTCATACGATAGCGGTGTCCCTGCCAATGCGCCAGACCCCAATGCCAACACTCTCAAACTTAAATCGGCACTATCCACCAAGCGGATAAAATCCCGATAAAACATCTCAAAATAACTCATCAGCCAATGCCCCGCTACAATGGGTTGGGCGGGTTGCACATGGGTATAACCGGGCATAATGGTGTGAGTATGGTATTCAGATTGTGCAACCAACACACGCATCAATCTCACCAATGCTTTTTGGAGTGCTTCATTTGCATCCCGCACCCACATGCGAAAATCAGTCGCTACTTGGTCATTTCGGCTACGACCCGTGTGCAATTTTCCGCCCAAAACCCCCACAATTTCGGTCAATCGCCGTTCTACGGCGGTATGAATATCCTCATCCGTTGGCAAAAATTCAAATTTATCAGATTCCATTTCCGCCAGCACCGACTGTAACCCTGTCCGTAGCGTTTCGGCTTCTTCTGCGGATACAATCCCCGCCTCATGTAACGCATAGGTATAGGCAATACTCCCCGCCACATCTTGCTTATACATCCGTTTATCAAACGGCAAACTGTCATTTAAGAGGCGCATCGCCTCATCGGGTTCACTGGAAAATCGTCCGCCCCAAAGTGCCATTTTTTGCCCTTTCTATGTAACTATCACCATAAACTGTAAGGGCGCAAACTATTGCGCCCTTCGGGTATCATTTTTGTACGAAAAAGCAATTAATCCCGTTTGAATCGGCTATAATCTGGCTTGCGATAACGGCTCACCCCGCCACCATCAATATTCAGCAATGCCTCCACCTTCATCGGCAAACCAAACAGGGCAATAAACCCTTCGGCATCTTTTTGGTTATAGACATCTTCTTCACCAAACGACGCATAATCTTCACGATACAAGCTAAATGGACTCTTGCGCCCAGCAATGATGATATTGCCCTTATACAATTTTATCCGCACAACGCCCGTCACCAATTCTTGTGTGATTTGGATGAACGCATCCAACGCTTCACGTAGGCGGGTATACCACATGCCGTTATAAACCAGTTCTGCATATTTTACCGCCACAAAGTCTTTATAGTGCATGGTGTGTTTATCCAAGCACATACTTTCGAGTGCCTGATGCGCCCGATGCAACAATGTCCCACCCGGTGTTTCATAAACACCATGACTTTTCATGCCTACCAGCCGATTTTCGACAATATCAGCCCGCCCAACACCGTGCTTGCCTGCCACTTTATTCAGCGTTTGGAACAAGGCAATTGGGTCTAAATTCTGCCCATCCACACTCACAGGCACACCCTTTTCAAAGCCAATTTCCACATATTCGGCTTCATCTGGCGCTTTTTCCAGTTCAGTCGTGAGCATAAACATGGCTGGTTCTGGTTCATTCCATGGGTCTTCTAGCAAGCCCCCTTCATGGCTGAGGTGGAAAATATTGCGGTCACGGCTATAAATAGATTTTTCGGTCGCCGATACAGGCACATTAAATTCCAACGCATACGCCAGCGCATCTTGCCGACTACGAATATCCCATTCTCGCCATGGGGCAATAATTTTCAATTTTGGATTCAGTGCCATCACAGTCAATTCAAACCGTACTTGGTCATTACCTTTGCCTGTACAGCCATGTGCTATTGCATCTGCCCCTTCTAATTCTGCAATTTCGACCAAATGCTTAGCAATCAGTGGACGCGCAAACGATGTCCCTAGCAAATAATCGCGTTCATATACCGCACCCGCTTGCATGGTTGGGAATACAAAATCACGCAAAAATTCTTCGCGCAAATCACGGATATAGAGCTTGCTCGCACCCGATTTAATCGCTTTTTCTTCTAATCCGTGCAATTCTTCTTCTTGTCCCAAATCGGCGCAAAAACAGATGACCTCACAGCCATCATAATTGTTGCGTAACCACGGCACAATCACCGATGTATCTAACCCACCACTATATGCCAAAACGACTTTTTTAATGCCCGTTTTCATCATGAATCCTTTATGTGTGCTATCAAAAAACGAATATCGCTCTATTATGAGACGCGATGCTCACATTTTCTATCGGTAGTATGCACAAAAATGGCTGTAGGGGCATGATAATTTATGCCCGATATCTACTCAGAAAAGGAATTTGTAAGGGCGCAACATGTTGCGCCCACAAACACTATCATCATCTAAGGCAAATTAAAATCACATACTCCCGCAGATACACTGCATGTCGCCAACACATTCCCACCCACGCTCACCGTGAAGGCACTACCCAATGCCCAGAACATCCGATAATCGGCAACCGTTAAATAAGCATGTCGCCATGTACATTCATTTGGTTTAGGGGGTTGATTTTGCGTACCAATTTGCCATGCTTGGATACAATCCCCACTCGGAAAATCATATAGTGGGCGACTCAAATATCCATTATCCCATTCGCTAATGCTCATCAATCCGCCTTCACCCGCAAATCCAATTCCAGATAGATTCAGGTTATACCCCGCCGTATTGATGAGCGCAAAAGAATTAGCATTATATATCAAGCGCACATCAGCTATCCCTCTAGCGGGGTTATTTGTGGTTGGATTCGCTGGCGGATTGGTCACATTTTGCCCTGTATTATTGGTAGTGTTCTGATTATTCACTTGTGGAATAGGTGTGGGCAATGAAAGCCTATCATTCAAATTCACCAAACACTGTCCCGTACTCACCAAACAGGTGGTAATCCGATTTTCCCACTGATACACATCAAAATAATCGGTATTGCGCCAAAATGTCTGTTCATTACTCAAACGCATCCATGAATGGCGATAATTACACCCATCAGGTTTTGGCAATTCGTTATATTCCCGATTCCAAGCCTGCAAACAATCCCCATTGGGGAAGGCATTCAATGGCGCTGTCAAAAATCCATTATCCCACACACGTCCAAACATCTCTCCTGCAGGGCTATAAAACGACATGCCATCAATATAAAGCGGTCTACCAGAAATATTGATGAGCGTAAAGCTATCGTAGTTATACACCAATAACAAATCCATTGGGCGCGGGGTGCTGGTCGGCAAGGGTGCAATCGTGGGTTGTGGAGGCAATGGGGTTGGTGGAATGGGAGTTGCCGTTGGCAAAACCATCGCCACTTGCCGTAATGCAAATAATCGGCGGGGGAGCCAATTCATCAATGCCTCAAATCCCGCCCGCCCCACCAATGGCACACGAGTATTGGTCGGAGATGGGGTAAGTGTTGGTGCAGGTGTCCATGTCGCCAATGAAGAAAACGTGGGTGGTATGGTAGATGTCGGCAATATCGGCGCGGGGGTAAAAGTCGGCGCGATAGCGGTAATCGTTGGGATAGCTGTTATAGTCGGTATAGGGGTAATGGTTGGCAAAGGTGCTGGCGTGGCTGTGGCGGGCAAAAAATCTGACCGAGACCCCAATACCATCGTAAAATAATAGCGCCCAGAGGTTGCATTGAATGTATAAGCAATCCCCACCTCGACATACAGATTGCTCATCATATTGGCATTATGTTCTTGGCTATCGCGCCATTGTGTATATGCCCCCACCCCACTGGTATCAAACCGATAGAGGACATTCTCTGCACCATTGACTAAGGGATACCCTGTGGCATTCACCCTATCCCAAAACCATGTGCTATCACTCCCCTGATGAAATAAGGCATCTTGCCGCGCCATATCATCACTGTGCCGTTGTGCCGCGCTAGTCAATTGGCTATTCATCGCCAATGGCATAAGTCCACTCGCAACCCGCGCCTCATTCAACACCCCCAACAATTCCCACGCTGTCGGCGTTTGTGCCGTTGCAGGAAGTGTCATCATCACAAAAATCATCATTATCATCACTAAAACAATACGTCTCATCATTATACCCTAACGACAACTTGTCTAAAGCCTAGCAAAGCCGTTACAATATTCTATGTGGTTTGTTAGATGAATTCAAAGGATAGTTTGTGATATGGACTTCAAAACAGAACTTCTCAAAAAACGGGATGCCAAAGTTATCCCACATCTTAGCCAATATGCCCCTGTTTGGGTCATTGATGAAAAAATCATCGCAGAAGATGAAGCAGTACAATTCAATGTGGTTTTTTGCCATAACCTTTATGGATGGGTGAATCGGCGTTATCGCTATGACGGCTTCAACAATGTGTTATATCACAAAGGACAAAACACACTTGATGAAACCACCGCCGCAGAAATTACCGAAAAAGACCCCTATATCAATGCAATGGTGGCAAATACCCCGAATTCTTACGGAGGCTAACAACCATCGGCGTATTGCGCCGAATTTGCTCGGTGAATAGCTGGAGTAATTGGTTAGCAATCGTAGACCAATCATATTGACGGGCGAGGTGCGCGGCATTTTCGCCCATTTTTTTCCGATTTTCCCCATCTGTAATGAGCGCCAAAATACGTTCAGATAAGGCTTTTGGGTCACGCACAGGCACTAAATAACCTGTCTCCCCATCGCGCACCAAAAACGCCAATCCGCCCACTTCAGAGGCGATTACAGGTGTGCCAGATGCCATCGCTTCGAGCGCCACCATCCCAAACGATTCATAATCTGATGGCATGATGACAGCTGTCGCAGACGCATAATAATAGGGCAACAAATCATGCGATTTTGCCCCCATAAATGTCACCACACACTCAAGCCCCAACTCACCTACCATCTCGATGAGCCGTCCCAATTCTGCATCTGGGGCTTCTGGGTCTCCCCCTACTACAGCAAAACAAAGATTTTTGATTGCCTCTGGTTGGCTAGTCCGAATAATCGAAAGTGCCTCCAAAATGCTATCCACTGCTTTCAGGGGTTCAATCCGCCCAACAAACAATAAAAGTTCACACGATTCATCAATTCCCAAGCGTTCCCGCGCCACTGCTTGCGGAATTGGCTTAAACATCTCACTTTTAACACCGGGCGGGATAATGGCAATTTTGCGCCTATCAGCATGATACAACCATAGCAGTTGGTTATATTCGGCAGGTGTGGCGGCGACAATCACATCTGCCCAATCTACAATTTGCCGTTCTGTCGCAATCCGCACATCGGGCAATGCTACTTTAATGGCGCTAATCCGATTTTTCATGTGACCCAATGTGTGAAACATCTGGGCAATAGGAATATGCCACACTTCTTTGAGTTTATTAGCCACCCAACCACTCAGCCAATAGTGACTATAGATGATGTCATACACAACAGGGTCTTTAGCGATGAAGGCAAATACGCCCGCCGTGAATTGAGAGAGATAGGGATACACGGCATCAGGGTCTAAAACTTGTGCAGGACCGCATGGCACATGAATCACCCGCACATTCATCCCAAGTGATATATCCACTTCTGGCTGGTCTGGGGCAGATTTGCGCGTATAAATATCCACTTCAATGCCTTGTGCGCCCAATGTTTCTGCCAATTCGCGCACATACACATTCATACCGCCCGTTTTTTTGCCACCCAATGGCGCAAGCGGACTCGTATGCACACTCAACATAACAACCCGTTTTATCGTCATCACATTACACCTAACACTAAAATTTCACATCTAACTGATATAGTGGCACATCAACACCACCCAAGCGATATTTATATCCCTCGTTACCACGCAAAAAGTCAAAAATCGTGTAACCACGCTTGATAGCATCCTCTATCAAGTATGTGATTAGCACAATGCCTGTACTCAGCGAGTCATATTTATACGATAAGCCAGAGTTATACACCCAGATTCGGCGGTCATAATCGAAATTAAAATAGCTCGCAGTGGCTTCACCATCCACGCGCAAAAAGGCGAGTTGCAACCAACCTGTGGGGAGCATTCGCGGAATCAATTTTTCAAAAAAGGCTTTATGCTGTGGATTTTGAAGAAATTCTGCTTTTTGCGGGCTACTAGATGCCATCAGCGCAAAAAATCTCTGGATTTCTGCCTGTATATCGTGTTCAGCGCCAACCACATACCAATCTATCGTCTCATCTTCGCCTGCCTCGGCACGGCGCATTTTTCTGCGTAATTCGCCTCGTTGCTTTTTATCCAACGATTCAAAATACCCATCCATAGTAGAGGGTAACGCAATTTGCGGGGTCACTTCGATTTGTGATTGTGTCACAACAGCCCCTTTAGCCTCTAATGCCTCACAAAATAGGCTCAGGGTATGGGATGTGGGGCGTAAATTATAAACAGATAAAGTAGCGAAATCGTCTTTATGCACTACAAAAAAATCGGCTAACGCCTCATAAACGGCTTTTGTATGGTCGTTATGGATAATAACATCACAATAATCGGTCACATCTAACCCGCCGATACTACCCAACACCTTATCGTGATTCAAAAAGAAGGGTGCAATCCCAACGAGTTCCCCAGAATCAGTGCGGGCAGTAACAAGCCAAAGCTGTCCTGTACCATAAATCTCCCACCATGTCGCCAAAAATTCCCATGTATTAAACGGGGTATTTGCTCCGCTTTGGCTCACTAAAGTATTCCATTCAGGGCGCAATATCTCAAAACTGTTTGGCTCGTGATGTAATTCTATTTTCACTAATCATTATCCTTTGTTGATGCCCCAATAGTGTATGCACTATATAGACGCATCAAGATAGTAAAATCTCACTTATGCACATTATCCACTTTTTAGATTAGAATTAGATTGGCGTTTGGGCTTTCTTCTGCCCCAAATCCATTTTTCTGGGATAAGTCTCACCGTCATATCATTTTCAATCGTCACCTGACACGATAATCGGGGATACCCAAACCGATTCCCAATTTTATCGTGCCAATGGGTTGGCAATTGTTCACCTTCTTCTATCCATACCCCACAGGTCGCACATAACCCCCTACCCCCACAATTCAGCCGTTGGGGAATCGGTGCATAGGGCGACATCCCCTCGCGCAATAATAATCGGCGTAAGTTCACCCCTCTATCCACCATCACAATTTTTTCTTCTTCCCCCAAATCATCTATTTTCTTGCTGACTATGCGAATCTTATAACGTTTTTGGCTTGCCATACCTTACCTCATTGGGGCTAAAAACCCATTTCGATATGCAGTGACAACCACATCATCAGAAACACCCTCTGCCTGCGCTTGTGCCATCGTAAATCCATCGGGATATTCGCGGATAACACCTTCTAATATCCCCAATGGATGATATGCCGCCCAAAAATCGTTATATACGCCCTTATGCGTCAGATAACACCATACAGGCAATCCGTAGCGTGTATTTGCATCCAATTTTTGGTGATGATAACGCATCGGCGCGACAACCTCTGCATTCAAAATCGCATCGGCATAAGCACGTAATTGGCGTTCTGTCGAATAATGCGTGTGGATATAATCCATCGTCGCTTGGCTCGTACGCTGTTGTTCTTTGATAATTTGTGCAGATTTTTCCGCCGCCATGTGAACATCGTCATAATCAACTTTATCTATCAAATTTTCTGGCAATAATTCGCGGTGGGTGGCAATCCGCGCCACAACCGATGGTGTGCCACAGCCCAACGACTCATACACCGCATTACCAAACGATTCTGGAAAACTCCCCAAAGAAAGGGTCACACTCCCCAAACTATAATATTGAGGCATAAGGGGTTGTGGAATCCAGCCATGAAACACAAAATTCTTTTCTAGCCCACGAATACGAATCTCATGCTCAATTCCCGCATAAAATTCACTCAATTCTGGCGTGAGCTGATGTTCCATCCATTGGGGTGCAAGGGCGACTAAATCGGTAATGCCATGTTGATGCACCAGCAAATCCACAACGGCAATCGTCTGATAAATACCTTTAGTCGCTTCTGGGCGATGTGGATGCAATAAAATGGGTTGCCCATTGAGCTGAATAGGCAAATATTCCAAAATTTCTTTTGGGGGGGTATAGGTGAATTTTGACCAATCTAAGCCGTTGTGGATAACCACCGCCCGTTGGTCAAATTCGGGGAAAAATCTCCCGACTGTCTGCTGATAATATTTGTATGAATATTCAGAAATGAGGATGAGCTTATGCGTCTGTGCCAAAAATCCGCCTAAAATCGTCTCTGGATACACGTTATCGCGCAATGACACCACTGTAGGGATATGTTGATAGGCAAAGGGCAACAAAAACTCGCCATCGTGCATATAAAAACGGTCTGCTGTGGCTAAATAATCGCCCATATCTTGTAAAATGGTCGCCAAATCATGAGCAGTGACCCCATACGGTTGGGGAAATGGTTGCTTAAATCGCAATATTGGCAAAACACGCACATTCTCATGCCAGTGAAATGGCACATTCGATTCGGCAATATGGGTGCATAATACCGTCACATCATGCCCAAGTTGCCCCAAATGGATAGCCACGCTTTGCAAATGTTTGGGTGCGCCACCCATCACCATCCCTGCAAATAGCGGGTTAATCGAAAACATCACAATTCTCATAATTACACCTTATCTTGGTGTAAAGGCGCAATATATTACGCCCTTACAGGTATCATTCTCATCATATTCCCCTATCATCTCTCATTCCCCTTAATTTCTGAATAGAAAATCGTGCAAAACAGATAATTACGGCTATAATGATGTTTGATATTGTAAAATCCCAAGAATGGCTATCTTGTATGATGGATTTACCACTTTTTCCACTAAATACTGTCTTATTTCCGGGGATGCCCCTCAATCTGCATATTTTTGAAGACCGCTATAAGCAGATGATGAACGAGTGCATCGAAAAACGTCAACCATTTGGTGTGGTACTTATCTCCAATGACCAACCAGACACAGCGCGTCGTGTCAAAACAGCGTTGGTAGGATGTACCGCCCAAATTAGTCAAGTCCAACCCCTACGCGAGGGACGGATGAATATATCAGCAATTGGGCGTGAACGATTTAAGGTACTCAATTTCAAGTATGACCAACCCTATCTAACCGCCGATGTAGAGTTATATCCCCTATTGGCAAACATCACCAGCAAAACATTGAATAACATGCACAGGCTCAAAAACAAACTCGAAGTGTATCTCAAAAATCTCGAAAAAGCGGGACAACTCAATTTTCATGGTGCGGCATTGCCCAATGACCCCAATACACTCGCCTATTTTGCCTCCGTGTTGTTGCAAATAGACCCCATCCATAAGCAACCACTACTCGAAATTTCTGACCTCTCTACGATGATAGAATCTCTCCTCACCCATTATCGCAAAGAAGTCGCCTTGCTCAATGTCATGCTCAACCCACCTGATGATGAAGGCTGGCGTGGCGTTTTTTCGCTCAACTGAACAGGATAACCCATGTCAGAACAATCTGCACAACTCACCACTGTCATCAGCGCACGTCAATCGCTGGTCAAAAATTACCTATTTTCAGAGCAAAATCGGCTGAATTTTGCCTATCAACATCTCCAAGATGCCGTCTATAGTTATGTCAATGCTGGCGGAAAATCACTTCGTCCCGCCGTGTTGATGTTCGCCTGTGGTGCAGTCGGTGGTGATGAACTAACCGCCATTCCCGCCGCCGCCACTGTCGAGTTATATCACACCTTCACCCTTGTGCATGATGACATCATAGACCGTGATGAAATGCGCCGTGGTGTACCAACAGTCCATCACGATTTTGCCACCCGCGCCAAAGCTGAACTCGGATTTAGTGACGAGCAAGCCAAACACTACGGGCTAACCATCGCTATTTTAGCGGGGGATATGCAACAAGGTTGGGCGGCATCGCTCCTCCCCGATTTGCATTTTATCCACGACCTACCCCCACAACTCCCCTTATTGCTCAGTCGGGAATTATTCCGCACTATCCAGACCACCCTCATCAATGGCGAAACAGTAGATGTATTACAATCACAAACACCTTTTGAAAAAATCACCGAAGCCGAAGTCTTAGAGATGCTCTGGCAAAAAACAGGCGTATTATATGAATTTTGCGGACGTGCAGGCGCG
The DNA here is from genome assembly GCA_033763335.1 of bacterium. GTDB lineage: Bacteria > Chloroflexota > Anaerolineae > Aggregatilineales > Phototrophicaceae. Next base: position 4,617 of record JANRKU010000098.1, on the reverse strand, counting down.
GCGATTGGTCTCAAACACCCCAATTTAGACCACCCTTATATCCATGCACTCGGTCAATTCACAGGCAAATGTGGCATCGCTTTCCAAATTCAAGATGATATTTTGGGCATCACAGCCGATGAAGCCAAACTCGGCAAAAAAGTCGGCGCGGATATTATCGAAGGCAAGCGCACCATCATCGTCCTCAATGCCCTGCCAAAAATGACTGATAGCCATCGCCAATTCACCTTATCTATTTTGGGCAACCAGACCGCATCCCACACTGATGTCCAAGAGGTTGTCGGATTATTAAGTTACTATGGGGGCATCACCCATGCCAAAAATTTGGCAGAAAAATATGTCCATGAGGCGCTATCTCACCTCAACACCTTACCCGATTCAGAGTATAAGCAATGGCTCAATCTGTGGGCAGATTTCATCGTCAACCGCGATTTATAAAAAATACGATTTTTTGTACGGCGGATTGTAGGGACACGATTCTTCGTGTCCGTTGTATATCCGCCTTATCATCCCGCCCTCGCCCTAAATCCATGCTATACTATAAAAAATTCACCATGAGGATATTTTTGTGATGATAGCAAACCCCACACCCCCAATTGATGTTTCCAACGGCATGTCCCTAGATGATTTTATGCGCCTAAGCCATGAACAGCCTTTTGAAATTGTGAATGGAAGAAGGATTGATAAGAACAAGCAAATGTCGACAATATTTGACCATTTTTATATCATTCGTGCCTTATTTCGTATATTAGATGCGTATCTCTTAAAAACCAATTTAGGTGAAGTATTTTCAGAAGCGACATTTATCCTACCTGATGCAGATAATCCAAGCTGGGTAAAAGGCTCACGTTTACCCGATTTGATGATTTTTACCAGAGAACGATTCGATGCCTATATTGCCAATAAATCGGATTATCGAACAAAACCATTAATCCTCATACCCGATTTGATTATCGAAGTCATATCCCCCAATGACCGTTTTGCCGATATAGATAATAGACTCCTCAGCGATTTTGATAACGGTGTCAAAGTGATATGGCTCATAGACCCCACCGAAAAAAAAGCATGGATATACACTCACGATAGCCTCACCCCACAACGCTTCGGCGCAGACGGACACCTCACCGCCCCCTCCATCCTGCCCAATTTCACCCTCGATCTATCACAAATCTGGGCATAAAAGTTTATATTTTATGGCAGAGGATGTGCTTCTGTGCGTCTCTTTTCTGGATGATATACGCTATCCAGTGAGGGAAAAGATGTAAGGGCGCAACATGTTGCGCCCAACAATGAATATCAATACTTATCAATGTGCCATAATATACATACTGCGATACATCCCGCCCTTTGCCAGCAATTCTTGATGTGTTCCCGCTTCCATCATCCGCCCATGGTCAAGCACCACAATCAAATCGGCGTTAACAATCGTACTCAGCCGATGAGCAATCACAAAACTCGTGCGCCCTTCTAGCAATCGTCCCAACGCCGTTTGGATAATTTTTTCGGTTTGCGTATCAATATTACTGGTCGCCTCATCCAAAATCAGAATGCGCGGGTCTGCTAATAACGCCCGTGCGAATGAGAGTAATTGCTTCTGCCCTGCTGATAGCAATGCTCCCCCTTCACGAACTTCGGTATGATACCCCTCTGGCAATCGCATGATAAATTCATCCGCGCCTACTGCTTTGGCGGCATCCATCACTTCTTGTTCGGTGGCATCCAACCGCCCGTAGCGGATATTATCCATCACCGTCCCAGAAAACAGATATGTCTCTTGCAACACCACACCCATTTGTTGGCGCAGGCTCTTTTTGGTCACATGGCTAATATCATGCCCATCAATCAAAATTCGCCCGCTTTTGGTATCGTATGAGCGCATGAGCAATTTTATCAACGTGGATTTACCCGCGCCTGTTTGCCCCACCAACGCCACCGTACTGCCTACAGGAATATTCAAATTGATGTCATGCAACACGCCATCATCACTATTATCATCATAGGCAAAACTCACCCCTTCAAATTGCACATGTCCATCAATTTTTGGCAATTGGGGCGCATTGGGGTCGTCTTGCACTTCGATTGGTGCATCGAGCAGGTTGAATATTTTCGCCCCTGCCGCCATCACCGATTGGAACAAATTATAGCGTTGTGCCAACATGCGGATAGGGAAAAACAATTGGTCAATATATAGCACAAACGTCAATAGGGTGAATATGGACAGTTCTTGCCCCAACACCAACATCCCACCCACATAAATCATCACCCCTGTAGCGACCCCACCGACCAATTCAATGCTAGAGAAAAAACTCGCCGCCACCAATGTCGCCTTGACATTCGATTGGCGATTATTCATATCAATATCATCAGTGAATCGGCTATAATTATGTTTTTGCCTATCAAATGCCTGTGTCACCCGCACGCCGTTGAATGCTTCTGCCAATTCCATATTGACCTTAGCATTGGTCTCGCGCACGCGCAAATACGTTTTTCGGGCATAAATCCGCCACACATTGGCGACAAAAGCCAATACCACCACCACACCCAATGAAACAACCGTAAGGGGCAAATTGATGATGACCATCGTTACCAAAATGCCGATGAGCGTCAAGAAATCGCGGAAAGTCCCCACAATCCCCCAGTTGATGGCTTCGCGCAATACATTCACATCACCGATTGTCCGCGCAATCAAGCGCCCCGTTTCGTATTTAGAGAAAAACCCAATGGACAGATGATTGATATGCCCAAATAGGTCGTCGCGTAATTTTTGGATGGTACGTTGCCCCGCCATCGCCATCAACATCACTTGCACACGAAATCCCAACGCGCCAAGCCCCTGTATGATTAAATAAGCAATCACACCAATTGCCACCAACATCAAATTCCGATTTTGCACCCCTTCATCCACTGCCCATCCAATAATCGGCGGACCAGCCACAGTAGATAGCACACTAAACAGCGCCATCACCATCGCCAAATAGATATTGCGCTTATAAGGAGCTAAATACCCCGCCAGTCGTTTGGTCACTTCCCAATCGAAACTCGCCGCCTCAATATCATCAATATCCACATGCTTGTCTTTGCGGTTAATTTTTTGCGCGACAGCCATGATTAATCACCTCCCACTTCGTCTAAAATGGCGCGGAATTCATCCGTAGCCAGTCGCATATCCACCGATTTTTTCTCTTCTTCGTCAACAATCTCGCCCAATGCCAAAAGCTCATTACGTACTTTCTCTTGGTCTGCCAATTGCAGGCGATATGTCTCAGCATAATACCCATCCAACGAGAGCAAATAATCATGTTGCCCCTGTTCGATGATTTCGCCATCTTTTAACACCAAAATTTGGTCAGCATCTCTCACACTGCTCAATCGTTGGGCAATAATAAACGTAGTACGCCCACGCATAATGACACTCAATGCCTGCTGAATGGTATATTCCGTCTTGGTATCCACACTGCTGGTCGAATCATCCAAAATCAAGATACGCGGATTAATGAGCAATGCCCGTGCAATCGCCACCCGTTGTTTTTGCCCGCCAGAGAGTGTCACCCCACGCTCCCCTACCCGTGTCTTATACCCCTCTGGGAATTCAGTGATAAACCCGTGTGCATTTGCCGCTTTAGCCGCCGCAATCACTTCGGCATCTGTGGCATTTGGCTTGCCATAAGCGATATTTTCCCAAATAGTCGCAGAGAACAATAACGATGTCTGCAACACCACGCCAATCCTATCGCGGATGCTGGTTAATTTCACATCACGCACATCGTAGCCATCAATCGTCACACACCCATCACTCACGTCATAAAAACGCGGGATGAGATTGACCAATGAACTTTTTCCAGAACCAGTCGCGCCAACAATCGCCACGACCTCACCCGGATGTGCCGTAAAATTGATATTTTTCAAAACGGGTTGTGTCGTATTGGGATAGGTCAAATTCACATTTTGGAATTGCACAATCCCTTGAATATCATCCAAAACAACCGCATTGGGCTTATCGGCAATCAATTCTGGCGCATCCAAAATTTCAAATACGCGCCGACCACTACTGATGGCTTGGGTGATGAGCAAAATCACAAATCCCAAAAACCGAATCGGTTGTGCAATGAGGAACACATAAGCATTAAACGCCACCACCAACCCAACCGTCACGCCACCAAAACCACTTTGTTCCATCAACGCGCCAAAGAATAACACCAACGCTGTGGAAAATGTGATGATGAAGGCGCTAATCGGCAAATAAGTCGCCCATTTATTGATGAGGCGCATATGGTCGTGATAAAGCACATCATTTTCTGTCCCAAATTTTTTAATTTCGTATTCTTCACGGGTGAAGGCACGCACCACTTCTGCCCCTGTCGAATTTTCTTGGATATAATTGCCCAATTTCTGCAACCGTTCCATGATGCCCCGCCATGTGGGGTCAACAAACAAGGCAAATGTCCGCGAGAAAAATGCCAATGGGATGAGTGGCAACAACCCAATCACCGCCAAAACCGGGCTGGTGATGAACATGATAATAGCAACACCACCCACCAACAACGCCGTATTGAGTCCATCCATCAACCCAAACGCAAAATACCGTTGAATTTCATCCACATCGCTAATCGCACGGGT
>JANRKU010000097.1:0-5607 GCA_033763335.1 bacterium | reverse complement strand
TCGGGTTGTGCGGTCAATGTTTGGATGGTGGCATACAATTGATTGAGCAAGCCCGATTGTTTATCCAAATAGGCTTGGTGGGTAACAGACATGCCTGCTTGTTGCTGATTAAATTGCCCCAACGCATCGCGCACGGTCTCTAAAACACCGTTGGGCAGGTTGGTGGCGCTCATGAGTTGCCCCATCAGACCAGAGGCGAGTTGATTATACTCACTTTGGGCGGTGAGGTATTGCGAATGGGCGCGGACGGTTTCGGCTTGAATACGCCCAAAATCATCTAACGCACGTTGGAGGTGTGCAAGCATTTCTGCGGACATCGGTTTCTTCCTTATATTCGGGCTAATGGGCGCGTTTGCGCTTGGTGTTGTGATTTGTACAGGGACTTCAATTCGTTTTTCTACGATTTTTTCGACTTCGACAATTTTTTCCACTTCAACGAGGCGCTCGACAATCTTTTCGCCACCTGCCACACGATACCCATCGGTGAGGGCGTTGTGATAGGCATCACGGGTGGCTGGACTGACATAATTCGCGCCATTGAGTTTAACCTGCATGACAGGTTTGCGTGGGGTGGCAGTATTGCGGACGGCGTAGGGGTCTACGGCGGTCAAATTTACACCGACCACGCGCAATTGCACGATGGCTTCACGCAATTGGGTGTCGCTATCTTTTTGACGACTGCCATTGAGGGCGATGGCGATATGTTCGCGCTCACCCAAAATATCTTTAACCAGATTGGTCAACACACTGCGCGGACCAAATTCCACGAATACGCGCCCACCATCGGCATAAATTTGCTCAATTTCATCCGCAAACAAAACGGGATTCACAATTTGTTTGATGAGTGCCTTGCGAATGGCGGTGGCAGTTTTTGGATAGGGCTTGGCGGTGGTATTGGAATAAACAGCAATGCTTGGCGCTTTGATTTGGGCGCGTTCTACCGCTTGGGCAAATTTTGTCTCTGCATGACCGACCAATGCGGTATGGAAGGCGGCGGCGACTGAGAGTTGCGTCACAGCATAGCCTTTGCCCTTCAAAACAGCATGTGCGTTTTTGATGGCGGGGGTTGTGCCTGCCAATACGACCTGATTATGCGCGTTTTTATTGGCAACACTGACACCATCCACACCCACAAGGTCATTGGTGAGGTTGGATAAATCGCCTGTGACGGCGAGCATCGTCCCTGCATCAAAATTGGGCGTATCGAGTGGTGACATGGCATCGCCACGGGCTTTCATCAGGTGGATAAAATCATCATCGCTGATGACTTCTGCCGCCCATAATGCCGAGAGTTCACCAAAACTATGACCTGCGGTGAAATCGGGTTTGAAGCCTGCATTACGGAACAGCCGATACATGCCCATGCTCATCGCACCGATGGCAGGTTGGGCGGTATTGGTTTGCTTGAGGCGGTCGGTTTGCGCGTCTCTATCGGCATCAGTGAAAACGGGCGCGGGATAAATCAGCGACGACAAGGGGGCTTGATTATCATCCACAAAAAGTGCATCAATTTCGCCAAACGAGGCGCGAACTTCTGGGAAATTCATGGCGAGTTCACGCCCCATCCCCACATATTGCGAGCCTTGCCCGCTAAAGAGTGCCACCACATGCCCGGCGGTTTGTGTGGCAGATTTGCGGTAATACACCCCTTTGGGATGTGTCCATGCGTCCGCATCCACATTTTTGGTGAGCATGGTGTGTGCCATCGTCAACAATTGGATAGATTGTTCCATGCTGGCAGAGACGAATCCCACCCGCGCATGGTCTGGCGCAATTTGGAGGGATTGGCTGGCTTCTACCAATGCCGTGTAATAATTCCGCGCATCACCATTATTCAATTGCCCAATCACCTCTTGGATATGACTCGCAAGGGCTTGTGGGGTAGGGGCGGTGAGCAGAATCATTTCTGCGGTGCGGTGAATCCGATGTGGGGTGCTGTGTTCTTGGGTATATTCTTCAAGCACCACATGGAAATTTGTGCCACCAAACCCGAATGAACTTACACCCGCACGGCGGGGAGGTGCGCCTTCTGCGCGAATCCACGGACGTGTCTCGGTATTGAGATAAAAGGGTGTTTGCTCAATATTCAGCTTGGGGTTGGGCAATTTGACATTGAGGGTGGCGGGCAAAATTTTGTGATGGAGCGATAACGCTGTTTTGATGAGGCTCATCGCGCCTGCGGCTGATTTGGTGTGACCAATTTGTGATTTCACACTGCCCAAGGCGATGGTCTGCGCGGGTGTGGGATGGTCTTGCATGAGCAAATTGAGCGATGAAAATTCGGTAATATCGCCCGCCATCGTGCCTGTGCCGTGTGCTTCGACCATGCCGAGTGTGGTAGGGGAAAATCCCGCTTCATCATAAGCGCGTTGCAATGCCAAGACTTGCCCTGTATCACGCGGGGCATAAATGCTCTTATATTTGCCATCAGACGATGCGCCCAATGCCTTGATAACGGCATAAATTCTATCGCCATCGCGCTCTGCATCTTCGAGCCGTTTGAGGACGACCATGCCAATGCCTTCGCCAATCATCATGCCATCAGAATCGGCATCGAATGGGCGAATTTGGTTGGCTTTAGAAAAGGCGGGTGTCTTGCTAAAGGACATATACATAAAAATCGAATTGTCGGTATCTACACCGCCACTAATCATCATGTCGGCTTTGCCATCGTTCAATTCAGAAATCGCCATTCTGAGGGCGCTGAGTGAACTGGCACAGGCGGCATCTACCACACAATTTACGCCACCAAGGTCAAGCCGATTGGCGACCCGCCCAGAGATGACGTTGCCCAACATACCGGGGAAGCTATTTTCTTCCCATGGGATGTATGCCAATTTCATTTTGGCGATGGCACGGGCGGTATCTTCATCAGACAAGCCCATGCTTTTTAGCACTTTTTCCCACACAGGATATTGCAGGCGTGATGTCAGTGGGGCGATGAGTTTTTGCCCGCCACCGACCCCCAAAATGACCCCTGTTTTTTGCCGTAGAGGGGCAGGGGCATTGGAATAACCCGCATCGGCAAGGGCATCCCGCGCCACTATTAAGGAAAGCAATTGCGAGACATCGGTAATTTCTAAGATATTGGGGGGCAGACCAAATTCTACAGGGTCAAAATCCACATCGGGCAAAAATCCCCCGCGTTTACAGTACGTTTTATCAGGGGCGGTCACATCTGGCGAGTAATAATCGTCAACTCCCCAATGGGAAGCGGGGATGTCGGTAATGCAATCTACCGCATTGACGATATTCTCCCAATAATCTTGGAGGGTTTGCGCTTGGGGCGCAAGTGCCGCCAGCCCGATGATGGCGATAGGCTTCATAAAATCTCCTAAAATACAAATCCATACCGCCTCGTTTTTCGTAAATAAATCCAGCATGGCGGTGTCTGCTGGTTAAGACACAAGTTTGCTATAGGTTATAACCCCGCTTGGGGCAAATGTATACGCGCCAATACACAAATTGAAGAAATCTTCATAAAAAGTTTACAATTTGATTGTATGGGGCTAGGGTTATAGGAAAATAATTATGACACAGGTTAGCATAAAGGGGTAGGGGGGGAATTAGTACCTCATACATGTCAGATGAAATTAATTAGTTTATTCCTTAAAATTGGCATGGGTGCGGAGTAGGGCGATGGCGAGGCGCTTCCCTTCTTCATCCAATTTGCCAAAATGGACGAGCAATTCTTGTTGGTCATCGGTGAGGGTATTGCCCGATTCGGTGTGCGGATAGGCAAAATTGGGGATGAAATAGAGCAGGGGTTTTTGGAATACATGCGCCAAATAGATGAGCGTCTCAATATCGGGGTACATTTTGCCCCGTTCCATCTCGGAGAGGGATGCCCTACGCCGATAAATCGCCTGTGCAAGTTCTTCTTGGCTCATATCGGCATTTTCGCGGGCTTGGCGGATTTTTTCACCGATAGCAATCGAAAGCCGATTGGGAAGTGAGCCTTGCGCGTCAAATTGGTCATAGAGCAATTTCCATACAGACATTTTTATCTCATCATTGCTATTTCTGATAGATTATGGTACAGTATATGTGCGATAAGCGCACTAGATTATTCATTTACGAAAATTCATTGGTAGTCATTGTAACAAGTCTCTGTAAGGGGTGCAATGTGTGGTGCGCCCATTTTTGATTTGAGCAAGGGTTAAATATCTGGTTTAATATGAACGATGGATATAATCGTGGGTGTTTTGGATATATCCTGATAGATTAATGGGTGGCGGACATACACGCTTCGCGTTAGTCCGCCATTACATCATGCCTATTTTTGAGGTGTAATGGCGGTACTAGCACCTTTAGGTGCGTATGTCCGCCACAAAAGATACACCGTATTAAAAAACTAACTTGCATAATGGGGTTGGTATGGCAATTTTGAGGGGTAGATAGGCATGATGTAGGGGCTTGCCATGGCAAGCCCACCATCACCAACGATAAAAATCGGGCATGACATGTCATGCCCCTACGTCATACCGATTTTTAGGATAAAAATAGGCAAAACAACCCCGTTCACGGGGTTTCAGAGGCACAGACGGGTGGTTCACCGCCCGTCGGCGGAAAAAAGACAGGCTATTTTTATGGAAATATGCCTTTTTTTAGTGGGCTTCAAAATTGAATTAACATGCTCCATTTTATAAGCAACAAAAAAGAGGCTTATAAGCCTCTTTTTTGTATTAATATTATATATTTTAGTCGGAAATGGCGGGATTCGAACCCGTGATCTCCACCTTGACAGGGTGGCATGTTAACCGCTACACCACATCTCCATTTGAATATGCTATGATTATAGGACATAGCATGATATTTTGTCAAGGGAAAAATTCACTATCCATCATAAGGAGCATGTCATTTATGCCCATCGGCTTTATTTTTGATTTAGACGGGGTACTTACCGATACCAACGCGCTTCAATATATCGCATGGCGGAAAATTGCCACATTAGAGGATGTGCCATTCAAAACAGAGTATGAAAACCTATTTCGCGGATTGCCTCGCTATAAGTGTTTAGAGATTTTACTCGATGGCAAACCGACCAGCGATTCTCATCGCACGTATCTCATGCACCTGAAAGATACGTATTATCTGGAATTGGTGCATCATCTGACCGCAAAAGACCTATTGGGTGGTGTGGCTGACTTTTTGGCAAATGCACAAGCACAAGGCATCCCGATGGGGCTGGCATCATCATCAAAACGCGCCCGTGATGTGTGTGGGCGCTTGGGTATTTTGGATTATTTTTCTGCTGTGGGCGATGGCAGTACGGTGGTGAATCACAAACCCGCGCCCGATATTTTTTTGTGGGTGGCGGGTCGGCTCGGAATTTCGCCCAATGCGTGTGTCGTTTTTGAAGATGCCAGCGTTGGCGTTCAGGGAGCGCGTGCAGGCGGATTTTGGGTGATTGGGCTAGGTGAGCCGAGTCAGGTAGGGGAGGCACATCGGATTTATAAGAGCCTCGCGGATATTGCGCCACAAGATTGTATCCCGCCATTTTGATATGTCGTTTATCGCGCCAAGTTATGATGATGGTCACGCGGATAAATCGGGAAAAATGGCTATAATAGAGATATAAACAGGAATTGTGAGAGGGATAAATAC
>JANRKU010000096.1:0-21637 GCA_033763335.1 bacterium | reverse complement strand
CAAAGCCTCTATCATCCGCAACGGTCAAGAACGCGCCGTAGACCCCACCGAAATTGTTCTGGGCGATACAATCGTGTTGCGCTCTGGCGACCAAATTGTTGTGGATGGCGTGGTTGTGGGTGATGGCAAAATGGATGTGGACGAATCGCTCCTCACGGGCGAATCTGACCTCATCGCCAAACAACGCGGGGCGCAAGTCTTTTCTGGCAGTTTTTGTGTGAATGGAAGCGCCACTTATGAGGCGACCAAAGTCGGGTTAGATAGCTTCGCCAACAAGCTCACCCTCCAAGCCAAACAATTTCGGGTTGTTCGCACACCCCTTCAACAAGACATTAACCTTGTCGTCCGTTTATTGCTATTCGTGGCAAGTGTCATCGGCATTTTATTTGCGGTTGCCTATGCCATAGAAGCGGTATCGGCTGTTCAAAGTGTCCAATCTGCCGCCGTCATCGCGGGATTAGTGCCTGCGGGTCTCATCCTCATGACCACCACCTCATATGCCATTGGTGCATTGCGGATGTCGGGCAAAGGGGCGCTCATCCAACAAGCCAACGCGGTGGAATCCTTGAGCAATGTGGATGTGCTGTGTTTGGATAAAACAGGCACGCTCACTGCCAATCGCATCCATGTTCATGCCCTACATACCCTCACCACGCCAGCAGACGAATTAGGCGCGATTTTTGGCGATATGGCGCGGAGTACCACCAGTGGCAATCGCACCAGCGAAGCCATTATTGCAGGATGCAAGGGCGTTAAACGGACAGTTGTGGATGAAATCCCGTTTTCATCGGCACGCAAATGGAGTGCGCTCGTTTTTGATGATAAAGAACGGCGTGGCACGTATGTCATGGGTGCGCCAGAAATGCTCCAAACCTATTTGGATAGCGCCGATGATTTTGGCAAAGGAAAGATTGATACATGGTCGGCACAAGGCTTGCGCGTGATGCTGGTCGCACACAGCCCATCCATTTTGCCCTTACACGATGGCACAGGCGCGATTGTGTTCCCCAACGACCTCAAGCCAATGGGTCTCATCAGCCTCAGCGATGAATTGCGTCCAGAAGCGCGTGAAACCATCGAAAATTTTATCAAAGCAGGTATCACACTCAAAATTATTTCTGGGGATAACCCCCACACGGTAGCCGCACTCGCCAAACAAGCCGGATTCAAAGGCGATGTGCGCGTGGTCAGTGGACTCGATTTAGACAAAATGGATGCCCAACAACTGGCAAAGACCGCCAAAGAAACAACCGTCTTTGGGCGCATTACCCCCCAACAAAAAGAAATGCTCGTCACCATCTTGCGTGAACAAGGGCATTATGTGGCGATGATTGGGGATGGCGTGAATGATGTGTTATCGCTCAAAAAAGCCCATATCGGCATTGCGATGCAAAGCGGAAGCGCCGCCACACGCGGAGTCGCGGATATGGTACTACTCAATGATTCATTCGCCGCCCTGCCAAAAGCCTTTATGGAAGGACAACGTATCCTCAATGGCATGGATGCTATTATTCGCCTGTTTTTGAGTCGTGCCTTTTATGCGGCGATGATTTTACTCGGCTCGGCGTTGATGGTCGGCGCGACCAATTTCCCCTTCATCCCAAAACACGCCTCGCTATTAACACTCCTATCAGTTGGGATTCCTACACTCGGCATCGCGGCATGGGCGCGGGTTGGCGTTCCAACGCGCAACCTCATGCGTGACATCATCCACTTTATTCTGCCATCTGCCATGAGCATCGCAGGGGTGGCATTGAGTGTCTATGTGATATTTTTCCATTTGCACGTTTATCCCGCTACCCCAGAATTGGCAGATGTGGCGTTAAATTATGCCCGTACTGCCCTTACCACCGCCATTATTTTTATGGGATTGGGGCTAATTGTGTTCGTAGAGCCACCCATCCACTTTTTGTCAGGAGGGAGCAATTTTAGTGGCGATTGGCGACCCACTATCAGCGCAGGCGTGATGTTGGGCATCTATTTCTTGCTTGTCCTCATTGAACCCACACGCCAATTTTTTGAACTCGAACTGCTCTCACTCAATGATTATGTACTCATCAGTGGGTTGGTACTGGCATGGGGGATTGCCTTACGGTTTATCTGGAAATTTAAGGTATTAGAGCGATTTTTGGGCATTAGCCTCAAGCCGCCAACGGCAGTGTTGCAATCCTGAAACATCCCTGTCTTTATCTGCGTAATAATGTTATAGTTATGAGGAAATTTTTACACAGGTTGAGGCAATTGAGCGATGGAAGATTCAAAAAACCCTTTAGAACAGCCCAATACCACCCCTACCACTGATTTTGGGCAAGAGAATCCATTAACTACCCATGATGTGCGCGATGAGGCAGAAGAGGCGCTAAAACGATATTTAGCCTCAAATCCGACCTCAGAAATGTTCATCGAAATTGCTTCGCCACTAGTTGGGTCAGAAGTACACATCCGCTTAGAAATTCAGGGATGGGCAGACCCCTTAACCGTCACCTTCACCAAAGAAGCCATTATCGGCAGAAAAGACCCCATCTTGGCATTCACCCCAGAAATTGACCTCACCTCATACGGCGGGTATCAGATGGGCATTAGTCGTAAACATGCCACCATTCGGCATAATGGCGACAAATTAGAATTGGTAGATTTAGGAAGCCGTAACGGGACATTCCTCAATGGCAAAAAGTTGGAATCTGAGCAATCTGTGCCATTGACCCATAACGATGAAATTCGTTTGGGCAAAATCATCATGACATTATATGTCCAACAAGAAGAATTGTCGTAACCACAAAAAATTAAGACCCTAAAATTTCTTCGATTTCTGCGGCGGCTTTTTTGGCGGCGACCAATACCCGCGCAATCCGCGCATGTTTATCTACCAAAACAGCCAGTGATGCACGCCCCGCAGGATATACCACCATCACACCACTTTCGCCTTCCATCAACAGGCGCTCTAATTCGCCTTGTGCCAACCGCTTGAGCGTGCGCTCTGCCAAGCCGATGAGGGTCGCAGACATCGCCGCCACTTGCGGGCTACTGGTCGGGTTTTCGTGTGGATTTTCTTCATCACCGGGCGGATAAGCGGCGACCAACAATCCATCTACATTGACGATGACCGTGGCTTTCACACCTTCCACATAGGTATGAAGCATCTTTAATTTTTCCTCTAGGGCATCACTACGATACTGTTGGGACATAACCGCCTCTTTCAATTTCGAGTTACGCTAAACACCATTAATAATAGCATGTTTTTGGGTCTGATGGGAGATTATCCCCAATTAATTTTAGCCTATTTTAAGCGTTGTGCATCTTCCCGCGCAAATTTGCCCAATAAATACTTTTCAGATTCGGTCAAATTGGCTTTGCGGAGCAAATCACGCCTGCGTTCCCATGTGCGCCGTAATGCCTGTTCGCGTCGCCATGCCTCAATTTGGGGGTGATTGCCCGCTTGTAACACCTGTGGCACTTCTAACCCCCTAAAAACGACCGGGCGGGTATAATGTGCGCCCTCTAGCAAGCCATCGGCATGGCTATCGCGCAATTCTGCGCCCTCTGCACCCAATAATCCGCCGACATGACGCAAGGTGGCATCTATGACCACCATCGCCGCCAATTCGCCCCCTGTGAGGACATAATCGCCAATGCTAATTTCATCGGTAATCGCCAATTGGCGCACGCGCTCATCTTCGCCCTCATAATGACTGCACACGATGACCAAACGCGGATGTTGCGCCAATTCCCGCGCAATATCATGAGTGAGGACGCGCCCTTGTGGGGTCATGAGGATAACGGGCGGGGTGGGATGTGCCTCATCCATCGGCAAAACCGATTCGATGGCGCGTACCATCACATCAGCACGTAACAACATCCCCCCACCCCCACCATAGGGGGTATCATCCACAGCACGATGTTTATCTTGGCTATAATCGCGTATATCATGTAGGTGCAAATCGAGTAAATCTCTATCTTTGGCTTTCCACATCATGCTCTCGTTCATAGGAGACTCGAACATTTTGGGAAATAGGGTTAAAACATCAATCCGCATACACAACACCTTTTATCTGAGCGCGGGCATGATAGTTCATGCCCCTACTATCACTCTGGATTCTATTGTAACATAGGCATCCATGAATACATCAACTTCTATCACAAAAATCACGACACAACAAAAACGCCTTGCGCGATATATAGCCCGTTTTCGCACCCAAAATGAGCAATTCATCCAATGGCGGGTATGGACATTTTTAGGCGGATTTATCGCCTGTTTGGTGGCGCTCGCCATCAGCAATATCGCCCTATTGCTTATTTTTATCGTTTGGGCAATCGGATTTACGGCGCTCATACGAAAGCACCGCCAGCTACGCAATGCGCTCACCCGATTTGAGATTGCCCATCATCTACGTGGGGAACAACTCGCACGCTTGCGCTTATCATGGGATAATTTGCCACCAAGCATCGCCACCGCCCCACCAGACCATCCTTTTGCCACTGATATTGACCTTGTGGGCGAGTATTCACTCCATCGGCTATTGGATAACACCGTCTCGCGTGGGGGGAGCAATAAATTACTCACATGGCTATTGCGGACAACGCCAGATAAAACGCACATCACCCGCGTGCAAGGTTTGGTGACAGAATTACGCCCATTGACCACTTTCCGCCAACAATTGAGCATCGAAGCACACCTCATCGGTTTGGGGCGTGGCGGATGGCGTGCCAGCGTGGGGCGCAAATGGGAAGGCACACGCCTGTCATTGTGGTTATCCCAAGAACACCCCACCATCCCCGCAGGTGTTGTGATGCTATTGGCGCTCAACGCACTCATCACAGCGATATTATTCATCATCGGGACGGTTAGCCAATTGCCCCCAATATGGTTATTTCCATTCGTGAGTTATGCCATATTATCCTTTTGGCAATTCCGTAAAATTGGCAGTTTATTTGGCGAAGCATTGGCGATTTATGCCGAATTAGGGCAGTTACGCGCCATGCTCAAACATCTGGAAACCTTCAAATTAAATGGGCAAGCAGGGCTAAAAGCCTTATGCACCCCCTTTCAGGGCGTTGAACGCCCACCATCTGCCCATTTACGCCGATTAGACCTCATTTTGGGCGCGGTCAGCCTACAAGCCAATCCCATTTTATGGATGATGGTCAATCTGGTGATGCCATACGATATTTTTTGGGGATACCTACTCGGTAAGAGCAAGGGCGACCTCGCGGTGCAATTGCCTGTATGGTTAGAGGCAATTTATGAGCTAGAAGCTGTGAGCGCACTCGCAGAATTTTCTGGATTGCATCCACAACACCCCTTCCCCACCATCACCGATACCCCGCAATTTGTCGCAACGCAAATCGGGCATCCGCATATCCCGCATGATGTACGGGTCAATAATGATTTTGCCTTCAGCAAATTAGGCGATATGGTCATCATCACAGGCTCGAATATGGCGGGAAAAAGCTCATTTTTGCGGACATTGGGTGTGAATCTGGTGTTGGCTTATGCGGGCAGTGTAGTCTGTGCCGAAAAATTTGATGTGGGGATGTTCCGCCCGTTCTCGTGCATCCGCGTCAATGATTCAGTGGTGGATGGCATCTCCTACTTTTATGCCGAAGTACGCCGATTAAAGGGACTACTCAATGCACTACAAACACAAAATGATTTCCCGCTATTCTTTTTGATAGACGAAATTTTTAGGGGGACAAATAATCGAGAACGACTCATTGGCAGTAAAGCCTATATTCAGGCATTGGCAAATGGGCATGGTATCGGGCTAATTTCGACCCATGACCTCGATTTAATCCATTTGGCGGATGATATACCCAGTATCCGCAATTTGCATTTCCGTGAGCATATCCAAGATGGCGTGATGGTGTTCGATTATGTGTTGCGTGAGGGTCCCTGCCCCACCACCAACGCCTTGATGATAATGCACCTAGAGGGGTTGCCAGTACCTGCCCCTAAAATCGTTTGAACCTCGCATCAATTTCTGGGCGCAATTCAATACCAACACTCTCAAATATAGTCAGGAGATGGTCGTAAGAACCATCTCCGCCTATGAAATCCCAAAATTGCTCTGCAACATATAGTTCATTGTCTAAATCCAACATACCCCGTAATGTCCAACGTGTATAAGGCTCTGGAGCGTAAGGGTTATAGGGAATCGAAATAGCACTATGAATATTAGCTTGAGGATAATCAGATAAATAAATAGCAACCCACTCAAGTAATGTGCGCTTAAAATCTTTGAACATTCCTGCATTTGGTTTAGCAGTCTTTAAATCAAATAGATACACTACACCTTGTTCGTCTTCTAAAAAAATATCAGCACGAGTTGTCTTTATATCAACCATTTGCCCTTGTTGACAAACTTGTCTTATAACATCAATTTCATCAGATTTCGACGGTTGAGACAAAGCACCGCTTAATTTATTGATAATATTTTGAATAGCGAGTTGAGACTCGGATGAAATCTTTTTGCCAACAACAAATTGCTTTTGAGCAGACTTAAATCTTCCCTTTGCTAAAAGGATTGCAATTGGCTCAAATATAGATGTACCAAAATTTGTATTGAGTGATTGCACAAATGAGTAAAGTGCCATTCTATCTTTGCCCAATAGCAGTGTATGAAATGGCATGTGGCTAGTTTCTGGAGAATAAGTAGCCAATTTTTTACGAATGGCACTACGTAATAATTCTGCAACAGATTCATCCCAAGAAAAGGACATATTCACTCTACTTTCATCCAAAAAATTGTCTCTTGATAAGGGTCATTGCCTTGTTCTGTCCGTTTGGTGACAGCGCGATGAAATTCTTCTATAATCCGTAAACCTGAGTTACGTGCAATTTGTGGGTATAAACTCAAACTATCATTTGCTACCAAAAAGATATTGGCATCGTCAATTAGATACTGCTTCATATGGCACAACACACTAGAAATTCCCTCTATATAGGCTTGTTGCGCCCGTTTTGATTTTCCATTTGATTTAGGTCCAATCTCAAGTTCATCATTACGAGAGATACCAAACAATTCATAGGCATAATTATGCTGGTCATGATAATCAATCTGACCAACATAGGGAGGAGATGAAAAAATGCCTGCAATTTTTCTACCTTTTAACACAGATGTTAAATCTATAATACGAGAATCGCCATGTAGTGGGTGTATTTCGGCGGATGTTCGTAAAGTGTCGAATGTCTCAACACGTCGTGCAGTATCCTGACTATAAGCATGAATTTTGGTAATACAATTATCAATGGGTAAGCACATCTTATTGTGTTTTCTACACCAATATGTAACACCAACAGGCAAGGGTTCTTTTGGCGTAGCGAGGTCATAGTGTGGGACAAGGCGTGATGATCGCATAGCACGACTCAATAACACTCGTAGCAAATCCTGATATTCAAACTCCCCTATTTCAATCAAATACCGATAATAAAGAATTTCTATTAATGCTCGTTGAGAAAACCATTTTTTCATATATTCGCTGTCACAATTTGCAAGAAGTTGAGTTGCGAATAACTGGACATCATCAAAAAGAGGTAATTTAGAATTTGGTTGTTGCCAATCACGACTAAATTGTAAAGTCAATTGCTCGGCTTTGAGAATTTCTTGGCGGGCTTTTTGGATATCATATTTCTGTGTCTTAGCTTGCACAATACGATAGCAAAATTCCGAAATATCCACACCAATCGCGTGCATACCCAGCTCATTTGCTTGAATAAGCATCGTGCCAGACCCCATAAAGGGGTCTAACAAGATATCATTAGGCTTGAAATAACGACTTAAAAACCATTCAACCAATTGTGGGATAAATTTCCCTAAATATGGATGAAGGCGATGCACATGTTTTGTTCGTTCACGCTCCGCCAATCCATAGAAACCAAGTTCAGCATGAAGCCCTGCATGATGATGTTCTGCATCGCCTTGAGAAACGAAATTTAAGAAAGCACGTAATTCATCCAAATCTACACGTAATTCACCATTTTTGGCGCGTGTAACAACTTCTCCTTGCGGATTATATTTGGCAATTCGTCCCCGCTGAATATAATCACGGATATTATGAACCGTTTTATTAACAATCGTTGCCGCTTCTTGAAGTGTAACAAGGTGTTTCATCACATCTCCAAATAATCGCGTAGTTGACGGCTACGGGTTGGATGGCGCAGTTTGCGAAGCGCCTTCGCCTCAATTTGGCGAATCCGTTCCCGTGTGACCCCAAAATGCTTGCCTACTTCTTCCAATGTGTGGTCTTGACCATCGAGCAAGCCAAAGCGCATCTCTAACACCTCGCGCTCACGCTCACTCAAGACCCCCAATGCCGAGCGAATTTGCTCTTTGAGCAATTGACGGCTGGCGGCATCCACCGGACCCATCACCTTATCATCTTCGATAAAATCACCGAGCAGGCTACTATCTTCCTGACCAATCGGCATTTCGAGGCTCATCGGCTCTTGGCTAATCCGCAAAATTTTCCGTACTTTTTGCGCCGCACGGCGTAATTTGCGTTGCAGGCTTGGCTCTAGGTGAATCCCCTCTTTACGCAACAGTTTGATGGCTTGTGTTTCTTCTGCTGTCAAGAAATCCATCTCCAGCGCGATTTGCTCTGCACTCGGTTCTGCACCCAATGTCTGCAATAATTCGCGTTGAATCCGCATGAGACGGTTAATCGTCTCGACCATGTGAACAGGGATGCGGATGGTACGGGCTTGGTCTGCGATGGCACGGCTAATGGCTTGCCGAATCCACCATGTGGCATACGTGCTAAACTTAAACCCTTTGGTGTGGTCAAATTTTGCCACTGCCCGCAATAAGCCGATATTCCCCTCTTGGATGAGGTCTAAAAAGTTGATGCCACGTCCCATATACCGTTTTGCGACGCTCACCACAAGGCGCAAATTGGCGCGGGTGAGGGCTTCTGCGGCATTTTCGGCACGAAATTCGATGGTATGAAACAATTCTGGCAACGACTCTATCGAATCTTCATCGGCAAAAAACCAATGTTGAAATAAATCGTTGGGAGGCAATTCCTTGTTCTTCTGGAAGTGCTTGCGGAGTTCTGTTTGTTGTGTGCTGGGAATCAGATAAAAAGCATGAATAACCTCAAATAAGGGTTGTGCCAATTCTGCCCATTTTTCTTCACGTCCCCATTCAAATTGGCGCAAATAACGCCGAATATAGGGTGATTCGGGTTGTTCTAGGGTGCTGGTCACGGCGCGGACTTCATCTAATAAAGCGATGAAATCGGGTGAATCCACTTTGAGTTTTTGCGCCACGCGCAAGGTCTCTGCCCAATAGCGGATAATCCGTTCATATGCCAAGCGCACCACATCGGCTTGTTTTGGCAACCCATCATGATTGGCAGATTCTGGATTAGCGAGTTGGTCGGTGAGCGTTTGCACCAATCGTTCTGCCGCCAGTTGGGTACTGAGCCAAATTTCGCGGTCGCTATTGAGCAAGGTCACTTGACCAATTTCTTTTAGATACATCCGCACAGGGTCATCTGCCAGTGAGGTGACATCAAGCCGTGAGCTATCTTCATCAACAGAATCATCAAATTCGACATCGAATTCTTCATCAATGTCATCTACCAAAACATCTTCTAAATCGTCATCTTCTATGACTTCTGGAAGGTCATCATCATCAAGTTCAAAATCTTCTGCCCCACCTTCTTCAAAATCGCCACTTTCATTATCGTCTTGTTGCTTTTTGGGTTGTCTCTTTTTAGTCGGCATTATTCATTCCCATTGGTTAATGAAAAAAAATTACGTCTGCTGGGCTTCTTGGATGCCCTTATCAAGCGCACCCATCGCCTTTGCCAAATATTTTATCCGTTGTAATAATTCACGCGAAAGGTGTGAGTCTTCTTGCGCGTCCAAATCTGTGAGCATAATTTTATACTCTTGTACCTCTTGTAACAACCGAAATCGGCGTAATCGCAAGGCTGTGAGCAATCCCTCACGGGCAATTTGCGAATCTGACCATTCAACCACAGTATTTTGCACAATGGCATGAATATCGGCAGTAAAACGGTTATTCATGCGCCGTCTCATTTCTGCGCCCACATCTTGTTTGAGCAAGTCATCAAGCGTATCTTGTAAAAGTGGGGTGATATTTGCTCGTAAATAGTCATGTGGGTCTGTGTCTTGTTGCTCAAGTGCCTCAATAAATAGACGCATCAAGACCTGATAATCATTCGCCAAAAAATCACGGGGCAACAATTGGGATAATTGGTCTTTGAGCAATATTTCATCCTGATTCGCCAGAGAGCGTAATTTTCGGTTGATTTGATAATATACATTGGGCAACCGAAATAACATCTGCAAGCAATGTGCTTCTAAGACCCGTTCTGCCGATGGTTTGGCGGGCTTACGCATTACAATCGGACTCCAATCATAGTCCGATTTTTCGCCTGCCCCATGATGTTCAATGGTGGGCAAGGACATGAATTCTGCGTCATCTTCTGGTGGCGGAACAACCGTAGATAAATCCCATGGCGGGGGTTCATCAGATGAATTGGGTTTGGTTGGTGGCGGTGGCAAAACCCGTATCGCCTTTTTTTGTAGCACCTCATCTTTTTGGTTCTCTGCCCATATATGCAATTGGCTATAATCCAAATAGAGGCGTGTTGCCAGTTGTTGCAAATTTTCTTTGCGAATTTGCTCATTTTGAGTGGCGCTGATGATGGGCAAAATACGCTTGGCAACAGCTTCGCGTTCCCATAGAGGCATTTGGCGAATTTCGACCCCTTTGGGCAACTCATCTGTTTCTGTCGTAATCACAAATTGCACCGCAGAGGTGGCATTGGCGACCAATTCGCCCCAAACATCGGGCGTTTCGCGGATGAGGTCATCGGGGTCTTTGGCATCTGGAATTTGTAAGACGGCAATTTCTACCGACATGCGCCCGCCATAATCGGCTTGTAATACATCACGGGCGACCTCAATACTTTTGCGTGTGGCATTTTGCCCTGCCACATCAGAATCGAGCGCGAGGATGATTTTTTTGGCATACCGTGGGGTGAGTAATTTGACCTGATGGTCGGTGAGCGCCGTCCCCATTTGTGCCACCACATTCAAAAATCCCGCTTGATGGGCTTGGATAACATCCATATAGCCTTCGACAATCACCGCCACTTCGCTTTTGCTGATGGTGGCTTTTGCCACATCCAAACCGAATAGGGTGTGGCTTTTATCGAACAAGGGTGTCTGTGGTGAATTGAGATATTTCGGTTGGTCGTCTGGATTCAGCGCACGCGCCCCAAATGCGATAACATGCCCCTTATCATCGCGGATAGGAATCATCAACCGATGCCGAAAACGGTCATATACCCGACCAGCCTCATTTTTGATGATGAGTCCTGTTTCGAGCAATTCATCTTGTGAATAGCCTATTTTGGTGAATTCATCATGGAGATGTTGCCAACCTTGCGGTGCATATCCAATCTGATAGCGGGTGATGGTCTCATCGCTAAATCCACGCTTTTCTTTGGCATAGCGCAACACCTCACTAGAGGCAGACGAGCCATTATGCAATTGTGCATGAAAATAGTCGCTGGCGGCTTTCATCAACCCGCGCAGGCGCTCTTTGCGTTCTTCTTTTTGACGGTCTAAGGGCGAATGGGGGCGTATTTCGACACCTGCCATTTTACCCAATTCTTCTAATGCTTCTGCAAAACCCCAATTATGATATTTTTGGGCAAAACTAAAAATATCCCCACCTTCATTACACGCGCCAAAACAACGCCACGTTTGTTTGTCTGGATTCACCACAAAGGAAGGCGTTTTTTCTGAGTGAAACGGGCAACAGGCTTTATAGGTGCGCCCCGCTTTTTTGAGAGAGGCATATTGCTGAATATAAGTGACGATATCCAGTTTGTTCTTAATTTCGTCTATTTGGGACATTGATGGCACATCCAACACTCTAAGTAGGGCAATTATAGTGGTGTGCGAATAGGCTTGCAACCGACAAGCGGTTTTTCAAAGAAAAAATTTACAATTGGACTTGGGGTATAGTTCAAAAGGAGCGGTAGGGGCGCAATATATTGCGCCCATGAATAGCAAGTTAACGATAAAATCACTTTTTTTACCTCACCCCCTGCCCCCTCAGCCAAATTGGAGAGGGGGAAAATCATTTTATAGGTGGGTTTAAAGTCCCCTCGCCAGACTGGAGAGGGGATTTAGGGGTGAGGTTTAGTTCTTAAGTTGCTAAATATGGGACGGCATTATCACGGTGGGGTCGGTCCGCCCTCTTCATCCAACGGCAACAGATAATTAATCGTCTCTGGCACAGGGGTAAGCACATACACATCCACCCAACGCGACCATCCCACAAAATCTTCATCCGAATAGCCCAAATCTATCCAATAGGGGGTCGTGCGTGGACCGCCTGTATCGGCAGTGCGCCCTACCCCATACCCAAACACATACACATTGAGCCGATACGGAATAATGCGTGGGTTGATGGCGACAATGCCCTTGCGTAAGGTTTCACCGATAGACGTGATATTATCTCCACCCAATTCGGCGGGATAGTAGCTGGTGGCATACATGCGGAATGACCGCCAATATTCCATCGTGCCTTCAGGGGTATCAATCGTGCGAATGGTGATTTTTGTGCCATAGGCAATCACTTCATTTACGGGCGCTTGTAACATCAATTCTTCGACCAATTCGCGTTGAATTTCGACCCCATTTTCATAGCGCACACGGTAATTTTTTTGCCATATCCCTTGTTGCCCCGCTTGAATAACCGCACGGCGGTCTAAATCCAGATTAGCATCGGCTTGTAGCACCGATTCATAGCCAATGGTCGTTTGTTCATTGACAATTTCTTCGGTCACACGAATAACCCGCACTGTAATGCCTTCTGTGACAGGTTGTGTGGTGGATGGAATTGTATAATCGAGTCCATTGAGGGTGATACCACTTTCGATGAGGGCATCACCGATTGTTTGAGCGCGAACACGGGTCTCTATATCGCGCCCATCAACACGAATGGTCAATTCGCTAGAGCGGTCAATCACAATTTCCATATTGGGGATAATGCGGTCTGTGGGCGATGGGGCTACTTGGTCGGGTAAAAATAACACATAACCTGCTTCATCCAACGCATCTGCCACCGTTTGGGCGGTAGTTTGACGGGTGATGACCATATCGCCTTCGCGGATGGTGATGGTCATTGCACGGCGAATCCGAATCTCGGTGACGGGGGGTGTTGTCCATAAAATAACATCGGCAGGGGCAACAGGTGTGCCATTGATTTGCACACTATCCACAGAGGCAATTTCGACATTCACCCGATTCAAAATATCAAATGGGCTGGTGAAGGTGGTATTCAATGTCGTGAGTTGGTCATCTACAAAAATTTGGACTTGTCGCGCCCGTTCAATGGTAATCATCATCTGTGGGGTGATAGGCGTATCACCAGATGGAATAACGACATCATCCACACCAAGCGTAAGGGACTGTTCAGCTAAAAATGCGCTTACCGTTTGCGAAAATGTGGAAACGGGATAGGTGCGCCCATCTAATCCCAAATTGACGGTGATTGGGGCGCGGGTGGGTTGTGGTTTTGGGGCAACGGTGGGGCGACTGAGCAAAATCACGCCTGCAATCACAATACCTGCACCAATAAAGATGAGGAGCGCAAACGCATAATAGAGTCCAGTGGGTTGTTTTTGGTTTTTTGATTTTTGGGGAGTATTCATCACGCAGTAGATTCATCCATTATAAACAAAAAGATTGTTATCAGTGATTCGGACCGGCGACCTCGCAACACCCAAACGGTACTCCTTAGTGCTGCTGGCTTCCGCCCCTGACACGGTTCGAAGGGTTTGCCGTGCGAGACCGATCCGAATGACTGACAACAATCTAGTTGCCCTAACATGTCTGCAAAATATTTTTTTCGCAAATTTTATGTTAAAAAGGCTCTCTTTATTTCGTGAATAGACGTAGTATAGCATCTATGCAGGGCAAGTGTCAATCATGGGGTGGCGCGTTTATGCCATATCTCCCATAATTCTCCAATCAATACCGCCACAGGAATTATCCACCCAAAGCGTTGATTATTGAAAAGCACCATCGGAACAACGGTTAACCACGACACCGCCCAATACTGGGGACGGCTACTCATTGCCAGCAAGGTAAGGCAATGATAGGTCGCAAAATATGGGCTACCTAAGAGCGTAGCACTCGCCACCAATCGTAGCCGTGTTATTTTTGGCATGGCAACGGGGATGAGCGCCCCACCCCATGCCAATAGCCCAATCGGAAAAATGGACGAATCAAAATACCGTCCGCTAGGGCTTAATAGGCGCAGGCTATCGAGCCATAACGCAATCCAATTGGGATAGATGATGAGTGTTGCACCCAAAATCCCCGCCATAGACATCCCCGCCCAGAGGAGCGATTTCCACCCATGTATTTGTATCATCCACAGGGTAAATAAGGCGGCAATTCCCCATCCAACCTGCACTTTGGTCAACAAGCCGATGATAGCAATGCCCATCCATAGGGGATGTGCCTTTTTTTCGATGACCAACCAGCCCAATATCACGCTCAGAACGGCGATAAATTCAATCTGACCCAGCCACACCGTCCACCAAAATGGCACACTAAAAACCACCCATATCCACCGTTTGCCAAAGAACATCACAGCCAATCGCACCGATAATGCCGTCAGCAGTACCACCACCATCCACCGAAACGGTGCAGGATAAGGGGATAATATCGTGATGGGCGCTAAAAATAAGTGTACCCACGCTGGGGCAGTGGTATTGGCTTTCCACGGATTAAAATAATAGAGCCAGCCATCATACCCACCGGGTAAAATAATGGTCATGAGGATGAGTCCTGCCAAAATGCCAAGCCATAAGGGAGAAACGGGGAAGGGATAACGATTATGTTTTGAAGTCATCATTCAAAATCCATTCAAATCTATGCACAAATCTTAAAAAACAGATAATATAGAGACAACATATACGATACATTGCCAAAAGAGTTTATTATGACCGCACGCTTTCGGATATTGCTCATCATCATCGTCACTCTCATCTTGTTCTTGGGCATGGTCTATGTCGCTTCAAGGGCAACTTTACTTGATAATTATCTCAAATTAGAAGATGCCGATGCCCGTCAAAATTTGGCGCGTGCCATTAACGGGTTAGAATTACAACGAAGCGCCTTTGTGCGCCTCAATGAAGATTGGTCTCATTGGGACGATACCTATCAATTCATTCAAGATGGTAATGATATTTACCGCGATGGCAACCTCAATGATACCACGTTCACAACAATTGGCATTAATTTGGTGTTTTATATTGATAATGCAGGAAGGCGTATTTTTGAAGGTGGATATGACCTCATTAATGACATGCCAGCCTCTATTCCCGCCAGTATTGAACCCTATTTAACCTCACAAGGTACACTTCGCACCTTGCCCAATGACCTTGACTCCCAGAGCGGATTTATTATGTTGCCACAAGGCATGATGATGGTCGCCTCGCATAATATCCTCACAGGAGAGCGCACAGGTCCCCCAAAAGGGGTGGTGATATGGGGGCGCTATATAGATGAACCCTTCATTGCCGAATTGCGAGAGACCACCCGCCTCAATATTGATATTTTCCGTGTGCGCGATGAATCGTTGCCAGAAGATGTATTAGCAGTACAAGACCAATTGCTCAGAAATCCAGAAGCAGGTGTTGTTCAGCCCTTGAGCGAAGAAAAAATCGCATCATATCAGGTCATCCCAAACATCAACGGGCGCTCATCCATTATTTTGCGTGTCACATTGGGACGCGATATTTATCTACAAGGACAAAATAGCATCCAACTCTTCACAATAACCCTTATGGTAGTCGGGATAGCGTTTGCAGTGGTGCTTGGCGCTTTATTGGACATCACCGTCACCCGTCGCCAAGAAAAACAAGTCCAAGAGGCGCTCAAAACTGCCAAAGAATCGGCAGAAGCCGCCAGTTATGCAAAATCTGCCTTTTTAGCCAATATGAGCCATGAACTCCGCACGCCTCTCAATGCTATTTTGGGTTATAGCGAATTAACAATCGAAGATTTAGACAGCGCAGGCTTAGAAGAGCTATCTGGATTTGTGCAAAAAATTCGGCTTTCTGGGGAGCATTTGCTCAAATTGATTAACGACATTTTAGACCTGTCCAAAATTGAGGCAGGCAAAATGGATTTGTACCTAGAAACATTCGACCTCGCCCCATTGGTCGAAGAAGTCGGCACCATGATTCGCCCCGCCATAGAGAAAAACAAGAATCAATTGATATTGCCCACTGTGGGCGGGTTACAATTGCATACAGACCGCATGAAAGTGCGTCAAATTTTGCTCAATTTGCTCAATAATGCGACAAAATTCACCGAAAATGGCACGATTACCCTCACCATCACCCCTACACAGCCAAAAGAAGGAAGCGGGGCGCTGATGAATTTTGTCGTCACGGATACGGGCATTGGCATGTCACCCGACCAAACCAATAAATTATTCCGCGATTTTTCGCAAGTGGATAGCTCATCCACGCGCAAATATGGCGGGACGGGATTGGGACTTTCGATTAGTCGGCGCTTTGCAGTGATGATGGGGGGAGATGTATCTGTTACAAGCGAATTGGGCAAAGGGTCTGCATTTACACTGACCTTACCCCAAATGCTAGATGATAAAAAAGGTGTTTCGCTTGTTATGGATGAGGGCGCAAATTAACGATAAAATCGCTATTTTTACCTCACCCCTAAGTCCCCTCGCCAGACTGGAGAGGGGATTTAGGGGTGAGGTTGGTTTCTTAAGTTGCGCCCATACTTACCTATTTTAGATATTAAAATTTGCTCTGCCCCGCCCCAAAGATACGACCGGGCAAATTAAAGCCATATTGCTTGAACTTATCCACAAATTTCGGACGGAAGCCTGTTGGTTGCATCGCCCCGCCACCTTCATGTGAATAGCCAGATTCTTTTTGTCCCTCTGTGCGATAAACAAAAATATCTTGCAAAACCACACTTTCGCCTTCCATGCCTTGTATTTCTGTGACCTGAACCACCTTGCGCGAGCCGTCTTTGAGTCGGCTTTGTTGCACAAGTAGGTTAACAGCACTGGCAATTTGGGCGCGGATGACAAATATGGGCAAGTTCATCCCTGCCATCATACACAGCGTTTCCAGACGACCAATCGCATCGCGTGGGCTATTGCTATGGACAGTGGTCAAAGAACCATCATGCCCCGTATTCATGGCTTGGAGCATGTCGAGCGCCTCGCCAGAACGACATTCACCGATGACCAAGCGGTCTGGGCGCATACGCAATGTGCCTTTGACCAAATCGCGGATTTCGAGCTTACCTTCATCTTCTGTACCCGGAATTGGGGGCGCAGTTTCGAGCCGTACCACATGCCGTTGCGCCAAATTTAGCTCTGCCGAATCTTCAACGGTGATGATGCGTTCATCTTCTGGGATAAATGAACTCAAAACATTGAGCAAAGTCGTTTTACCAGACCCCGTACCACCCGATACCACGATATTCAACCGTGATACCACACATGCCTCAAAAAATTTACCAACCTCTTCTGGGAATGACCCAAATTTGATTAAATCATCTACTGTGAGGCGCTTATCGGGAAATTTACGGATGGTCATGGTCGTGCCACATAATGCCGATGGTTGCGACACAATATGCACCCGCGAGCCATCTGGTAGGCGGGCATCCACCATCGGGTTAGCGCGGTTGAGTGAGCGCATGAGGGGGCGCACAATTCGTTGTGCTGTCCATATCACATGGTCTTCGTCATCAAAGACAATTTCGGTCTCGCGCAATTTGCCTTTGTGTTCGGCAAAGACCACATCAGCACCATTGACCATAATTTCGGAATAAGTTCTATCTTGCACCAGTGGCTCAATTGCACCAAAACCGAGCAGGTCATTGAGCAAGCCCTCGCGCAATTCATCAAATTCGGCTTTAGAGAGGGATACACTCATTTTTTTGAGGATTTCTACCAAGCGGTCAGTGACAATTTTTTGTTTTTCTGGGTCGTTGCGCTTCCATGTGTCCATTTCTTCTGGAATCGCCAAGAGTTTGGGGCGCAATTGCTTGCGGAGTTTTTTGACATTGGGGGTGGTACGCCGTTTGGGTGGCACGACATAGCCTGTATCCAATGTGGTAGGGGCATCCAACACACCAGTGGGTTGAACAGCCCCAGAAAAACCAGTTCCAGATGGAGGCGGTGAGGCGACCTCTTTCACATCAGGCGGTGGCGCAGAAGCGGGTTTTTTGCTGGAATTATTGCCAACCCGCGCCTCTAAATCAAATTCCTCTTCAAGGTCACTAAAATCGGTTTCCTCGGTATTATTCGGTTTTTTGGGTGGTTCACCTTGTTGCACACGCTTTAGAAAAGAACCCATATCGCATATCCCTCGACAACTTATTCAACACATATTTTCATTATATCGCTTAATTCAGACATATTGCCTTAATTATGGAATGAGATTGTAAGGGCGCAACAGTTTGCGCCCTTACAATCTCATTAAAAAATAGCTTGAGAAACATTTTTAGCAACTTGCTTAAATATCCGACACATAGCGCCGTATAATCCGCATTGCCTTTAGACCAAATAGCGTAAGTGGGTCTAATAATGTCAATGAAGGACGTGTGCCAATGAGCGTATCGGTAAAAATGGATTGTGGTTTGGTAAAGCGATATAGCCCTTCTGGACCACCGCGCCGACCAATGCCACTGGCTTTTTCGCCACCCCATGGGAGCGATGCAGAGGCGGCAATTCCCGCGCTATTGCGATTAATCGCCACAGCACCCGCCTCAATCTGAAGCGCCAACCGTTCACCACGCGCCAAATCACGGGTATAAATGCACGCACCTAAGCCATATTCACTGTCATTTGCCAAGCGCACCGCTTCTTGCTCATTCGATATTTTCATAATCGGGATGATGGGACCAAAAGTTTCTTCTTGCATCACCTTCATCGAATGGTCAACATGCGTGAGGATGGCTGGTTCAATGAATAACGGACCTAAATCGGGGCGACGTTTGCCCCCATAAATCAATTCTGCCCCTTTATCGAGTGCATCTTGAATATGGGCTTCCACACGGAGTAATTCGCGTTCATTGGTCATACTGCCCATATCAACATCCAAGCCATCCCCTGCCCCGATGGTCATAGATTGGGCATAGTCTACCACGCGCTTTACATACGCATCATAAATGCCTTCTGCCACATAAATGCGCTCGGTACTCAGGCACATCTGACCTGCGTTTTCGCACGCATTCAAAATAGCACCTGCCGCCGCGATATCCAAATTGGCATCTTCGAGGACAATCATGGGGTCTTTTCCACCCAATTCAAGGCTATAGGGAATCAGCCGTTCACCTGCTTGCACGGCAATTTTGCGCCCTGTGGCGGTACTACCTGTGAAGCAGACATAATCTACCAAATCTACCAATGCCTTGCCCGTCATGCCATCGCCTGTGACGACTTGGACAACATTTTGTGGGATTCCCGCTTGTATCATCAAATCTACCGCCACCATAACAGTGAAAGGGGTAAATTCGCTTGGCTTGAATACGACCACATTTCCCGCCAGCAATGCAGGGACAGCATCTGCCAATGCCAAATAGAGCGGATAGTTCCACGGGGAAATAATGCCCACAACCCCATGTGGCTTAAAGTAGACCCGTGACCGTTGAATCAGTGGGAACATGCTGGTACGGCGTTGAGGGGCGAGTAATTTTGGTGCTTGGGGGATATAATAATTGAGGGTGTTATCTAAGCCGATTAGCTCAATAAATGCGCCTGTATCATTTTTGCCCGTTTCATCGCGGATGATACGCATGACGCGATTTTGCTCTGCCCACATCAAATTTGCCCATTTACGGAGCATTTGCCCACGTTGCTCAACACTCAATGCCGACCATTTGCCAAAGGCATCACGGGCTTGCTCAACAACTTGTGTCACGGTTTGGGTATCTGCTTTGGGGACACTACCAATAAGTTCTCCCGTAACAGGGTTTTTGACATCAATGGTGGTGACGGTGCTATTTAGGTCTATTTGTGCTTTTTTAGGTGTTTTAGATGCCATTAGATTATCTTTTCTACTTCTTCTCGAATTTTACGAAGGCGTTCAACTGTTGCACGAGCTTCTACCAAATCTTTAACAAAAAATGACTTGCCTTTTATTTTTTTGGGCTTATAAATTTTACTAAAGCTATCCGACATCATCCTTAAAAAGGGGTTATTATTAATGATGATACTATGCCCTGCCCTCTCATGATAGCGTTCTGCCATATTACGAAAATGTGAGAGCAAATTTCCGGGTGGGTATCCCGCACTAGCAGTCATATCAATAATAATATCTACGATATAAGAAACGCTTTCAAACATAGGCACAGAATCATCAATGACCTGATAATTCTCCTCCCATGTCCATACACCTTCATAAACAAAGCGTAAGGCTAATTTTGTGTTTTCATCATCCCAAATAACGCGA
Source organism: bacterium (assembly GCA_033763335.1). Classification (GTDB taxonomy): domain Bacteria; phylum Chloroflexota; class Anaerolineae; order Aggregatilineales; family Phototrophicaceae. The sequence goes on along the minus strand of JANRKU010000096.1, from coordinate 1,141 downwards.
ACACCCATAGTGTCATCCCCCTGCGTATATAATTTGTGAATTATGGCATATCCACGCATAAATTACCACAAATCTCACTTAATGCCTATAACCAATCGACGTGCCAATAGCTTATCAATAAACTATGATGATTGTGGGAAAAGGAGCATTAAGGTAACAACCTCATGCGGATTGACCAATACACCCATGCGACCATTGGCATCTGGGTCTATGAAGCCCTCTTGTTCTTCTGCGAGTGTCATTAATTCGCCACGCTCAACAATCGGGCGGACAAATGGGGTGATGAGCAATTCGGTTGGCTTTTCATGTGGATTATAAAACCGCAAAACCCAACCTTGACCACGTTCAGGGGGCTTTAGGGATGTGAGGATAGCCCCATCGCCATCACTATCTGCCCCACTTGCCATATCACTTACCACCGACAAAAAGCTACGGCGCAACCGACTTGGTGCGACATCCAATTGATAAATGGGCAGGCTATGATTAAATTCCAGCCCTGTATGCAAAATAGCCGCAGGATTATCTGTAGACAATGGAATAAGGGCATAATCTGCCGTCATGTGCCGTTGCACTTGGGCATCTGGCACAGGCATGGGTTTGGCAACATTGCATTTGCGCGTTTGCAAATCATCACGACTCAACCAACCAACGCTCCGTACAAGGGTTAGCGCGAGGGTCACTTGGTCATCTTCTGGAATTGCCTCATATTCGCCCAATCCTTGTGCCACAACCGATACACTTTTTTTGCCTTTTGAGACGGTCACACTATGTTGCAATGGATGGGTATTGGTAACGGCTTCAGCATTAACGGGTGGTGGGGTAGCACCATCGGCTCTAACAGGGCGCTGGATGAGGGCAAAAGGGGCATCACACGCCACCGTTTCGGCATTCAATCCTGTGCGGATATGGGCGCGAAGGCGATGGTCTTTGATGGTGTTTTCATATTCGGTATGGAAAAAGATACCGGGTGTATGGTCATAAAGGGTGATGGTCGTGGTGATTTCTAATAATTTTAGCCCACGGTCACGGTTTCTATCTTCGCGCAGTGCAGGCGCAAGGCGCATCCGATGTTTGAGGATGAGCCGTTCATACAGGGGCGATGATTCCACCTGTAAATCGTTGGTCAAATCGGCTAATACAA
>JANRKU010000095.1:0-31395 GCA_033763335.1 bacterium | reverse complement strand
GCGGTCATCGGTAAATAAACGTGCTATATCAAGTAAAATCACTTTTTGGGGACTGATTCCCCACGCATACCCCATATCGCTGAGGGGTTGAATATCGCTCATTTTGAAGGTCAACACATCATGGATAGCGTGCGCCAAAATACCCAATTCCAGCCCGTGTGCGCGGATGACCAATAATTCTTCTGGTGGGGCAGTTTCGCTGATAGATGCGCCAAAAAAACGCCGTAAATCCATGACGGTGATGATTTGTCCGCGCAAATTGACCACACCCGCATAAAAATCGGGGATATTTGGCACCATCGCAATTTTACCAATGCGCCGTACTGCATGAACGACCAGCGCATCTACCCCATAGGTTTCATCACCCAATCGAAAAATAACGGATGTGATGGTTGGGGTATCGTCATCGGTGGGGGTGGGTTTGGCATATTGTTCGGCACGCTGGCGGAGGCGGGTGGCAATCATTTCCTCTTGGAGTGTGCCATCTTCCCAGCCCAAATTGCGCCAAAAAATGCTTTGTGCCAATGAATTGCGGTCTTGCGAATCATCATCAAACATTATCTATCCTGTTGTGGACATGATATATCATGTCCCTACACCTGTAAACGGGGCTATCGGGTTATAGAGAAGGCATATATGCCATCCAAAATTGCTATATTTATCCTCTCTATTTTATCCGAAACTTGCTTTTCTTGCGCGTTTGGTTTGAATTTATTCATTTTTAACCAAATTGGACTTATGTGGACATACATTTTTGAGGGTTCAACCTTTATCCTAGCACTATTCATTTTAATTTTATGGAGGGATTCTCTTGAATAACGGACATTTAAGCAACGGTAACGGCGAAACAGGGACAGAACTGGCAAAACGCGGTTTGGCACAAATGCTCAAAGGTGGGGTGATTATGGATGTGGTCACACCAGAACACGCCAAAATTGCCGAAGATGCGGGTGCTTGTGCTGTGATGGCATTAGAACGTGTGCCAGCCGATATTCGCGCACAGGGTGGTGTTGCCCGTATGAGCGACCCCGATATGATTGAAGGCATCATGAAGGTTGTCACTATTCCTGTGATGGCGAAGGCACGCATTGGGCATTTTGTGGAAGCACAAATTTTGCAATCACTTGGTATTGATTATATTGATGAGAGCGAAGTGCTAACGCCTGCCGATGAAGAACATCACATCAACAAGCATAAATTCAAAATTCCATTTGTGTGTGGATGCCGTAATTTGGGTGAGGCGCTCCGCCGTATTTCTGAAGGTGCGGCGATGATTCGTACCAAAGGCGAAGCAGGCACAGGCGATGTGGTCGAAGCTGTGCGTCATGCACGTACCGTCATCGGTGAAATCCGCCGTTTGACCAGCATGGACGAAGATGAACTCTATACGTATGCCAAAAATATCCAAGCGCCCTTTGCGTTGGTCAAAGAAGTGGCAACATTGGGCAAATTGCCTGTCGTGAATTTTGCGGCGGGTGGTGTTGCGACCCCTGCGGATGCGGCTTTGATGATGCAATTGGGCGTGGATGGGGTATTCGTGGGGTCTGGAATTTTCAAATCGGGCGACCCCGCCAAACGTGCTAAGGCGATTGTCGAAGCCGTGACCCACTTTGATAACCCCGATGTGCTGGCAAATGTCAGTCGTGGACTCGGTGAAGCGATGGTCGGCATCAATGTCAGCACGATGGCAGATGCCAACAAAATCGCCCATCGCGGGTGGTAATTTTTTTAGGATAGATGATGAAAGGCGGGTGGGCAACCATCCGCCTTTTTATTATGGATGAAAAACTACCCTGCATAAGGTGACATTGCTCGACAAGTCGGAAAATTCGCACATCCCCAAAACTGATTCCCAGCATTTGCACCACTTTTCGCCGTCCGTAAAACCATTTCTGATCCACATTTGGGACATTTTGGCGATTCAGCGACCTTTGCTATTTGTTGTGTTGAAATAGGCTTTGGCTCACTAATAGATGTTGGGGTAGGGATTACGATGTTCAAATAGGGTGCGAGTTGGTCAGTTAATTCGCTAGGGATATAACTCCGTTTGACAGGAATATGAAGCAGTGGCAATCCAGAGGCTTTGAACACCCCATCCACAAATTTATCACGTTCTTTTCTATCTTCGCGCTCATGACTTTTATCATCCAATTCAATACCGACTAATGGGCGCATAGTGGCGCTATCACACAGCAAAAAATCCACATGCTTGCGTCGGATTTTGTTCATATAAGTAGTATATTGGCTATAATCACCTTTTTTGGTAGTGAACAAATCGCCAAGCGAGACTTTTGTGCAAATGACTATCTGGTTGCCAACGACTTGACGTAATACAGATAAAAAATTAAGTTCCGCAGGGGTAATAAAATTTTTATTGAGGAAATAAGGAAATTCGTCTGTGTCTTTTTTGTCGCTTTTGCCTTCACCAGCCAACATATTGACGATGGTGTTGACGATTTCATCTGCGGATTTTTCTGATAAGCCGATGGCACGTAATAACCTGCGTAGTAATTTGAATTTTTGGTCGGATGCCATGATATTGAACCCCTATTGTGTAGATGGTAAGGACGGCATTTTTGCCGTCCACCATATCAAAGATTATATTTTTCCTAAAAGCCCATCAAGGCGCTTAAATCGGCGCGACCAGATTGCATATCGGCAATCAGTTGCAACAAGCCCAACCGATTATGACGTATCGCCACATCCTCTGCATGTACCATCACCCCATCACCCTTGCCAGAGCCGAAGAAGGCGCTCACGGCAGGCACAAGGGGTAAAAATGCCGTCAAAAATGCCGAAATATCGCCACCAGTGGGTAAATTGGTGCTGGCAGATTTGTATGCCTCATACAATGCACCTTCTTCTGGTTGTTGGAATAAGGCAGGATTCACCGCATAGCGTTCTTTTTCTGAGCGGGTGATGCGAACACAACGGGCAAAACTATCCAGTGTGGTCGCCCAATCATCGCGTTTTGTCCAGTCGGTGAGTTGTGCGATGCCGATGGTCGCCAAATAGGGGTTATGCCCTTGTTCAGCCAACACCGCATTAATCACATCGGGGCTATAAGTACCTTCACCGAGCCATACCCGCAAACGCCCACCGATGAAATCTAACACAGCCGATTTTGTATCATCGGATACGCCGATGGGTTGTGCTTCTGCCACTGTGTTGATGAGTTGGCGTAAATCGGTGTTGACCTTTTTATCCACCAAAATTTGGATGACACCCACTGCCGCACGCCGTAACCCATAGGGGTCGGCTGTGGATTTTGGCGCGAGTCCAGCCGCAAATAACCCAACAAGGCTATCCAATCTATCGGCAATGGCGAGGAGCATCCCCGCAGAGCTATTGGGCAAAGTATCACCCGCATTGCGTGGTTGCCAATGTTCGCTGATGGCGTATGCGACTTCTTTGGGCATCCCACCACGCAAGGCATATTCGCGCCCCATGACCCCTTGTAGCGAGGTCATTTCCACGACCATTTGTGTGGCTAAATCGGCTTTTAGCACCTGTGAAGCCGATTTTGCGGTGGCAATATCAGTTGGGAATACACCGAGTAACCCGCCGAGTGCTTCGACCAAGCCTGCTACACGATTATTTTTATCCAGCATAGACCCTAAATGCTCTTGGAAGGTGAGGGTACTCAAACGGGTCAAATAATCTGCTAGTGGCTTCTTGATGTCCTCACTGAAGAAGAAATTCGCATCAGAAAAACGCGCCCGTAAAACATGCTCATTGCCATGTGTGACTTTATCCAAATGTTGCATATCGCCATTGCGTACTGTGATGAAATAGGGCATCAAATTGCCATTTTTATCTTCGATGGCGAAATAGCGTTGATGTTTCCGCATGACGGTGACAAGCACTTCACGGGGCAATTGCAAATATTTTTCTTCAAATGTACCCCGTAGCGAGGTGGGTGCTTCGATGAGGTTCACCACTTCGTCTAATAGGGCGGGGTCGTTGGGGATTATCCCGCCGACTTCATTCGCCAGCGCCGTGATTTGTTGTTGGATAATTTCGCGCCGTTCATCAATATTTAGCGCAATGCCTTGCTTGCCCATCGCGTCAAAATAGCCCATGACATCGGTCACGACTTCGGGCAATGCACCAAAAGGACGCAATCCGCGTGTGACAGCGCCACTGGTCACGCCTGCATAACTGAATGGGACAATGGCGTTATCATAGAGCGCCAATAACCAACGGATGGGGCGCGAAAAGGCAACCCCTGTGCTATTCCAGCGCATCATTTTGGTGAATTTGATACCTGCGAGGTAATCGGGCAGGGCATCTACTAACACGGCAATAGTGGGTCTGCCGATATTATGCACATCCGCCACGACATAATCGCCACCATCAATTTTTTCGATTCGCAATGCCGATACATCCACGCCTTTGCCACGCGCAAAGCCTTCTGCGGCTTTGGTGGGTGTGCCATCGGGATTAAAGGCACGATTGGCGGGTGGTCCTTTTTCTACCAATTGGACATCGGCTTGTTTTGGGGCGAGGTTGATAGCATGAATGACCAAACGGCGGGGAGTCGCAAAGACATACACCGCTTCAACATCCAAGCGCAAATCGGCAAAAAATTGCGTTGCGGTGGCGCGGAGATGGGCGAGGGCGCTATCTACATCTTGGGCGGGGAGTTCTTCCACACCAATTTCCAGTAAAAAGTCTTTTGGGTCTGTGGGGGGATGTTGATATAGCACCTGTTCAGTGACTTCTGGCGCTTTTTGTTCACCCCATTTGGGTGTCATCCGCAAAAGGGGATGACCGAGTTCTTCACGTTTGGCGGCATACGTTTTGGCGATGGTGCGCGTCATTTCACGCATCCGCTTAAAATAATAGGCGCGTTCTGTCACACCGATTGCCCCGCGTGTATCCAATACATTGAATAGGTGGCTACATTTGAGGACATAATCATAGGCGCTGATGAGCGCATTGCCGTCTAGGGCGCGTTTGTATTCGCGCTCATAGGTGTCATAGACGGTTTTGAGGGCATTTTCATCGGCAATATCAAAATAATAGCGACAATGCTCGACTTCTTCGTTGTACATCATATCGTGATAGGTGAGACCATCCATCCAATCAATTTCCCACGCGGAATTTTTGCCTTGTAATGCCAAGACAATACGCTCTATCCCATAGGTGATTTCGACGGATACGGGGTCACACTCTAACCCACCTGCTTGTTGAAAATAGGTGTATTGGGTAATTTCTTGCCCATCTAACCAGACTTCCCAACCCAAGCCCCATGCCCCAAGCGCGGGGGATTCCCAGTTATCTTCTACGAAGCGAATATCGTGTTCACGCGGGTTAATCCCCAGTGCTTCGAGTGATTTGAGATACAGTTCTTGTGGGTTACCGGGTTCTGGCTTGAGGATGACTTGATATTGATAATATTTTTGCATCCGATTGGGGTTTTCGCCATAGCGCCCATCATCGGGGCGGACGGATGGCTCTACATACGCCACACGCCACGGTTCTGGTCCTAATACACGCAACAAGGTGGCGGGGTTGCCTGTGCCAGCACCGACCTGCACATTATATGGCTCCCAGATGGCACAGCCTTGCGATGCCCAAAATTCATGGAGTTTGAGGATGACTTGCTGAAAATTTAACGGTTGCGACATAAGCGATTTGTCCTCACCTAAATATGTCTGTAGGGACGGCATATATGCCGTCCATCTATGAGATGAAATATGCGTTTATTATAGAGGGGTTTATGCCGATTGACGAGGCGTGGTGTTGGGTTATAGTTCATGAAATCATGTTATAATGAACAAAATAAGTGTAGAGGATGGTTGATGATGGCTGGCAAAAATCCATATCCCGGCGTGAATGCCCATTTGAATAGTTATTTGCAACCCAGTGGGTGGGCGACATTCCATACCCCATTTTTAGGGGCGCTAAGTGCGATTATTGATAATTATTTACCTGATGGGTATTATGCCGCTGCGGAAAATTCGCTTCAAATTACCCATAGAGACCCTGAATATGAATTTGCCCCACTTAATAAAGAACGCACAATATCGGATGTTTTGATTAGTCGAATAGGTGATACAGGGCGAAGATTACCACAGTCACAATATGGGGATGTTGTTGCCCCAAATATAACCATGCCACTTGAACTTATGATATTTCCTGATGAATTGGTCATGGCAATTGTGGTTTATTCACTTATCAATAAAACTTTCCCGGGTGAGCCAATTGTGCGACTTGAATTATTATCACCAGGGAACAAACAACCCAGTCAATATTTTTTAGAGTATCTTAAAAAACGCAAAGATAGTATTTTGTCGGGGTTACGCTTGGTGGAAATTGATTTAATCCATCAACGTAAACCAATCTTGCCACATATCCCGAATTATACCAATCATGAAGCCGATAGCACACCTTATTATGTCATCGTGACCGACCCTCATGCACGAGATGAACTTGGTCAGGTAGAACTTTACCAAATCGGATTACTCGACCCATTGCCCAAATTTTATGTGCCATTAGAGGGTGATGATAAATTTATTTTAGATTTAGCCCAAGTCTATCAACAAGTATATGATAACAGTCGGTTGTTTCAGCAATTGGGCAACCCTGCCTCTGAGTTGAAAAACCCCTCTGCCTATTCAGCCGATGACCAACAACGAATTACCGAGTGGATAAATAACTTAAAACAGATTGAATAGCCTTTGAATCATTTTTTTCGAGGATATAGGGGATAATTTATCCCCGATGCGCCAATATAAATGATACAATTTCATCTGTTGCTTGGCGTGCCTCTGGGATAATCCGATACATGTGCCATCCGTGTATCATCCCGCGCCATATACTTACCTTAACCTGACATCCCGCTTTTTGTGCTTTTTCTGCGAATTGAAGCGAATCATCACGTAAAATTTCGATGTCTCCTACTTGAATCAACACCGGAGGCAATCCTGCCAAATCTGCAAAAACGGGTGAAATCATGGGATGTCGTATATCTATATCTCCAGCATAGGCGCTAATAGAAGGGATGAGTGTCTGCCAACTTATCCCCGAATCATAACGCGCATTTTCGATTATAGATGGTGCTGTTCCTGTTAAATCGAGCCATGCTGATACAAGCACACAGGCTTTTGGGAGTGGTTCACCAAGTTCTTTCAATTTGAGCATGAGTGCTATTGTTAATCCACCGCCCGCAGATATTCCACCAACAATAATGTTTTGTGGTGAGATTCCACTCGCCACTACCTGACGATAACAAGCCAACGCATCCTCTAGTCCTGCTGGAAAAGGGTGTTCAGGGGCAAGTCGGTAATGGGGTAGAAGTAATTTTGCGCCACTTTGAGCGGCGATAGCCCCCGCGATAACGCGCTCTGTTTGATGTGAACCGATGGTATATGCCCCCCCATGAAAATAAATCATCACCTGCTGGCTAGGGGCTGGTGGTGTAACCCATAAAACAGGTATATCACCAATAGTGGCTTCTTGATAGGTGTTGCTTTTTGGACCCGAAAGGTATTTTGTCATGAATGTAATCATGTTACGTTGTTTTTCAAAGCTGAATTTGCCCAAATCGGGTTGGAATTTCATCATTCTACGCACAAACTTGCCTCGTATACTTGACATTGATTAATACCCTCCGACTATTTTTTATGCTAATCCATTTTTTGGCTATAATATCTCTTTGAGATATTCACTCACTGTCATCTCTAATTCTGAGATTTTTTTATAGGTGCGAATGGCATCTTGGGGCAATAAATGAAATTTGACCTCATCAGATTGGGAGAGGAACAGGGTAGGGCGTTTTGCACCCCAGACACACCCAATTTGCATGGCAAAATCGGCGGTGAGTGGCTTATTATCCAGATGGATGATGACAGCCCTTGCTTCTGCAATACGATTTTGCAGATTTTCGATGTCTGTGGGCGATTCAATCACAAATTCTGCCGATTCTCGTTCACAGAGCAAGCCATAGGAATGGGTTGGGCGTTGGATGCCATAATAAAAAGAATCATCATAGGTGTCATCGGCAGGCATAAGTGCCAAAATATAGGGCTTGGCATCAGAAGCGACAAGCAAAGCTGTTTCATTGGCTGTATCGCCCATCGTCAGCCGATACACCCCAAGCTCATTCTCCGTTGTAGTCACATCATCACGGTTGTCGGTGAATTCATCGGCAATATCAATCAACCGCGACACACGACTCGACTCTGTTTCTAAAATGCTTATTTTTTCTAAATTGGGTGGGACATTTCCTGCTGTAAAGGCATCAAAAACAGCATTTATTTGGGTAATAAAGGCTTCACGCTCATCTAGCCCAAATTTGACCCCATGAATGGTCATGGCAACATGCCGAATTTCTGGTGCTTGTTCCTTGAGGATGGTCAGTGAGCGATGGATAAAGGCGGTTAAATCGGCATATTTGAATTGACGCACAAAGGGTGTAGAAACATATAAAACCAATGGGGTTGGGAGTGCATCCTTTGAGTCCATCAATTGATATGCGCCAATTTTTGTGCGGAGGACATCAATACTGACCTTGATTCCAAATTCTTTTAATCCCTCAAATACCTGTGCCGATGCCCCATTAAATCCGCCAGAATATTTTAATACCAACGCATCGGCAGGGATGGTGAGGACATTCCCTTTAATCACTTGCAAGATAAGCGCCTTGCTCGTATCAGGAATAATGAGTGTTTTGAGGCTTGCTAATAGCCGTGTAGAGAGCTTGGCAGTGATGCCACCTATCATATCTTCTGCTTGCAAATCTGCCAGCCTGCCAAATACTTTCCCTGCCAATAAAATTGGGAAGATGGGGCGCTGATTATCTTCTGCACATAAAATTTCACGTTTGACCCACTTGGATTGTGCCGAATTTGGCGACATCACCACCACAAACGCGCTACAGGTGATGATATTATTTTCGATTTCATCCCACCAATCGCTCCCTGGGTGGAGGCGTTGTTCATCCATCCATACCCGATAGCCTTCGGTCTCGAATTGCGCTCGTAGGTAACGGGCAAAATCAACATCTTCTCTGCTATAGCTGATAAATATATGGGACACGGCACTCACCTCAATCACCAATTTTGATAGCGTCATCATTATAACATAACCTTGATTGCTAATTGCCTCGCCAGAAGCTAAAGCATCTAGCTAATCATACCAAAGCCCCATTTATGGGGCTGATATACCTAAATTATTTGGGAAAATGGTCTTAAAAAACCTTGCTTTTCCCTAAAAATTGGCATTTCAGCCTGCTTATGATTGTTAGTAAATAAAGACGGTATAAAATATTTTTTTATTCTGTGGCTGACATACGCACTTGCGTGCTAGTCAGCCATTACAATCCTGCCTATTTTGAAGGATGTAATGGCTGTACTAGAGGCTTTAGCCTCGTATGTCAGCCACAAAAGATAATTTGTATTTAAAAACCAACTTGCATTAGCAGGCTTCGGAGGTGCTAGGGCAGGTGCTTTAGCGCATGCCGTAAAGCCATTGATGAAACTAGCAATCAAGGTAACATAGACATCGTGATGACTATTAAAAATATTAACCCATTCGCCACATTTAACACGACTGATGCTAACAGCTTGTTAGGACTTGGCAAAAAATCATTACACAGTGTTAGTACGATATTAAAAAAAAACCTCTCAGAAAAGAAACATATAGTAACATATAGGCGTTATCGTCATAGTGTCCAATATAGTTGGATACCATTGTTTCTAAAGCAATTTAGGATGCATTACCGATATGAAGCGTTTTTTTGCAGTTTTATTCTTGGTTATGGCAGTCATTTCTGTCAGCATGAATGTCGTGGCACAAGAAAGCACCACACAAATCCCGCTTGACCACCCCTATGCCGCATTTTTGGAAAGTCGTGCTTATGGTGCATCTATGGGTGCAACCGCCGAATTGAACAAAATGGAATGGGTTGTTATTGACCCCATCAACAATAAATATTATGTCACCATGAGCGATATTACTGGCGCTATGACCGATGGCGAAGGCGAAATTTCTGTAGATGAAAATCGTTGCGGTATCGTTTATGAAGGCGACCTCGATGCCGACTATAACCTTTCTGAATTGCGTCCATTAATCGTTGGTGGTCCCTTCACCGATGGCGCAGAAAATGCTTGTGATGTGAACAACATCTCAAATCCCGATGGTTTGGCAATTGATGGTCGTGGTCGTTTGTGGATTGCAGAAGATTCTAGCAGACACGTCAATAATATTGTTTGGGTTTATGACCCAGCCGATGGTTCACTCAAACGCTTTGCTTATGTCCCACTTGGCGCAGAAGTCACGGGCGTGTATATCAGCCCAGCAGGTCACGTATTCTTTAGTAATCAACACCCTGATGACACCAATGTTGCCCCCTTCAATATGGGTACAGTCATTGCTGTAAATGGCTTTAACGCCAATACCGATGATTTTGAATCGCTCGAAGTCCCAACTGGCGATGCACAAATGACCGTTGCTGTGGCGGCTGGTGATATTCAAGTTTTAGCCGTCTCTGGCGACCCCATCCCCGCCAATGATGCCCAAGTTATCGGTGGCATTTATACTGTTGCAGGCGAATTGATGTTCGTGAGCAACGACCCCGATGGTATTATGTGGTTGCTCGCCAATGAAGAAGAAACCGAAGGCACCCTCTATATCAACTACGAAGGTATTCCAGGTGGTGTCATGGAATTGTCGCTGTCCTATAGCGAAATGGCTTGGACAGTCAATGGTGGCGAAATGCTAGATTTTAGCAGTGTTTATGGCACATGGGTAAATTGTGGGTCTAGCGTTACACCTTGGAATACAGGCTTGACCAGCGAAGAATATGAACCCCTCGCCAGTGATTTGACCACTGTTGAAGCCATGACCACCTATTTGGGTACACAAGCCAATCCATACGATTATGGTTGGACTGTCGAACTTGTCCCCAGCGAAGACGGCACAACCGTCACCAAGCACTATGCGATGGGTCGCCGTAGCCACGAAAATTCTTGGGTCGCCCCAGATAACAAAACGGTTTACTTTGGCGATGATGGTGCCAATGTGATGTTCTTCAAATTTGTTGCCACAACCGCAGGTGATTTATCTGCGGGTACATTGTATGCCGCCAAAATCACCCAAAGCGGTGGCACGGGCAACGAACACGCGCTCGGATTTGAATGGATTGAACTTGGTACTGCCACCAATGACGAAATTGGCGCATCCATCCGCGAAATGAATTTCTAATTTTTACCCCGCAATTAGCACAAGGGGAGGTGTCTCCCTTTGTGCTTTTTTAAGACAATACCCCTCTGTAAACAATTTGTTAGCACCATTAACACTCCTCAAACCAGAATGTTGCGACTTGCAACATAAAGCCCCTGATGAGACCGATTTGCCCCTATTCTATAACCCAACCGATTTTGAGCGTTAATCATTGCTTGAACATCCCTTTATCAAACCTGTAAATCAGTTATAATAAATCCCCATTAGATAAATCAACTATCTAATTTTTTTATCGTAAAAATTTACTGGAAAGTTCTTTATTATGTCACAAGTGACGCACTATACCCTCCCCAATGGACTCACCGTTTTGCTCAAAGAAATTCATACCGCCCCTGTGATTAGTATGTGGACACTCTATCGTGTGGGCAGTCGCAATGAACGCACAGGCGAGACAGGTGCTTCGCATTGGGTCGAACACATGATGTTCAAAGGCACAAAAAAATATCCACCCGGTATTTTGGATGGTCTGATAGACCGTGTGGGTGGGCAATGGAACGCCTTCACCTCGCATGATTCGACCATGTATTATGAAACACTCCCCGCCGAACATATTGATATTGCGCTTGACCTCGAATCTGACCGCATGGCTAATGCCCTTTTTGACCCTGATGAGACCGAATCGGAGCGCACCGTCATTTTATCGGAGCGACAAGGATCAGAAAATCAGCCTACGTTTTGGTTGCGTGAGGAAGTCCGTTCTACCGCCTTTAAGGTGCATGGCTATCATCACGAAATTATTGGCGATGTGCATGACCTGACCACCATGACCCGTGACCAGCTTTATGCCCATTATCAACGCCACTATAATCCTGCTAACGCGGTTTTGGTGTTGGCGGGTGCATTTAATACCGCCGATATGCGCCAAAAAATTGAGTCGTATTATGGCAATATCCCCAGTGGCACAAAACCGACCCTATTTTCTCGCCCAGAACCGATTCAATTGGGAGAACGGCGTGCAATGGTGGAGCGCCCCATCAAAACGGCATTTGTGATGATGTCGCATCGTGTTCCATCGGCAACGCACCCCGATTGGTTGGCGTTATCGGTCATGGATAGCATCCTCACAGGGGCAGGGGGCAGTGTGGATAATAAAACCTCGCGCCTCTATGGGGCGTTGGTCAAAAGTGAAATTTGTGCGGGGATGAGTGGTGGCATCAACGAGACCATAGACCCGTATTTATACACATTTAGCCTGACCCTGCGTGATGGGCATACCCATCAAGAGGGGGAAACGGTGTTGCTGGCAGAATTAGATAAATTATGCCAAGCGGGAATCACCTCTGGCGAATTATCTCGTGCCAAAAAACAAGCCCGTGCCAATTTTGCCTATGAGACCGAAAGTATCACCAACCAAGCCTATAGCTTGGCACAATCATCGGCATTGGGCGACCACACATGGAACGACACCTATTTGGCACGCCTCGAAGCCATCACGACTGATGATGTGTTGGATGTGGCACGACGTTATTTAATCCCCCAAAATCGCACGGTTGGCTGGCTAATCCCAATAGGATAAATTCATCATGCAAACACTACCAAATGCAACGACTATCACCCGCGATGTGTTGCCTAATGGCTTACGGGTGCTGATTTATGAGACTCCTCACACCCATTCGGTTGTGATTAGTGGGTCTATTGAGGCGGGAAGCCTATTTGAAGCACCAGAAAAATCGGGCATGGTCTCGATGATTTCATCCAGTCTCATGCGTGGCACTAAAAAATATGATTTTAATGCCCTCCATAATACCCTAGAGGATATTGGCGCAAATTTGGGCATGAGTTCTGGCGTGCATAAAATCGGATTTCATGGGAAGGCGTTGGCAGAAGATTTGCCTGTGCTTTTAGAACTCCTCAGCGAATCATTACGTCGTCCAACATTCCCAACAGATGAAATAGAGCGCCTACGCGGGGAACGTCTGACATGGCTGAATTATCGCCAACAAGATACGGGATGGTTGGCGGCGCGGAGCATCCGCGAAGGGTTGTATCCGACCACACATCCTTATCATTATGCCAATACAGGCACATTAGACACCATTCCCACCATCACAATAGATGATATGAAGGCTTATCATGCCTCTCATTTTGGGGCGCGGGATATGATTTTGGTGATTGTCGGCTCGGTGGATAGCGCCCAAGCGATTGCCTGTGTGCGCCAATATTTTGCCGATTGGGACAATGCCTATCAGCCCAACCCGCCACAATTGCCCGACCTTACCACCCACCCCGCACACCGCGAGACCATTAAAGTAGCGGGAAAATCACAATCTGACCTCATCATGGCAACATTAGGTCCTTCACGCTATGCACCAGATTATCATGCGGCAGTGGTCGCTAATGGGGTTTTGGGGCAATTTGGGATGATGGGGCGTATTGGTGAGGTGGTGCGTGAGCGTGAAGGCATGGCATATCATGTTAGTAGTCGGGTTGATGGCGGTTATGGACCGGGGGCATGGCGCATTGTGGCAGGGGTGCATCCCGATAATGTCGATAAAACCATCGCCTTGTGTCGGGCAGAATTAAAACGCCTTGTCAGTGAGCCTGTGAGTGATGAGGAATTGCGCGATTTTCAATCGTATACAACAGGGCGGTTGCCCTTGCAACTCGAAACGAATGAGGGCATTGCCAATTCGATTCATACCATGGAAGGGTATGGGTATGGGCTAGATTATTTGATGAATTATCGTCAGATGATTGAAGCCATCACCGCCGAAGAAGCACTAAAAGCGGCGCAAACCTATATTAATCCCGATAATTTGGTGATTGCAGTCGCAGGGGCATAAAAAGCACATCATAGTGGTTTGTAGTGAGCTACGCTTATAACTCACTTTGGTGCTGTAGGGGCGCAACATGTTGCGCCCTTACATACAAAACCCACCTATTTTAGAGATGTAGTGGCATGATATATCATGCCACTCACCATATCATTTATCACTTTAATTCGTCAGAATCAGTGTCCCTGGGGCTGGAATCCATGCACAGGTCATGCCATCCACGCTTTCGGTTGGCATTTCGATGGAATAACGTGGCATATTCCGCGCATCCATATAGAACATGCGCCCATTTCCGCGCAAGCAGACACGCCCATAATCTGGGAATTCCAAAATACTGCGACCACCTTCTAGGCGATACACATCCACCGCAAAAATCACACCAAGACCAATCAAATCGGCTGGTACAGCACCCGAATAGTTGATAACGGTGCCGTTTTTCATCAAAACGGTGCAATAGGTGTTATCTGGTAAATTCGAGAGTTCTATGCCTGTGGGTGTATCGAACACACAACCCAACACAATTGGACCCGAAGGGATGGGAACGACAAACCCGCCACCACCTTCGATTGCGCCAATATCACAGCCAGCACCTTGTGGGCGGGCAGTGCCAATTTGGTCATCGCCTAAAATGCAGGTAGGCATAGCATCAATGGCAGGGGAGCCATCGGCGGGGATGAGGAAACCACCTGTGAACGCGCCGAGCATGGGGTCTGTGGTTGTGCCAACACAATTGGGAGCATTGAACTGAATATTATTGCCACCGTCATTGAGTGAACCACTTTCCAGATAACACTCACCACCCGCTAAAATGCTGGCAATTATTATGGTAGAAGCACCATCATAATTATATAATGTTGCCCCAACCGGAGCAAAATTGCTCACTATGGTTACATGGGTAAAGGTCGCTGTTCCATCGTCATTATAAAATGCGCCACCTTCAGTAAAAGCCTCATTGCCATAGAAGGTGCTGTTGCTCACATTTAACACGCCACCATCATAATTATAAAGTGCGCCACCATACGACCCCATATTATTATAAAAGCTACTACGGCTGATGGTCATCGTGCCATAATCATTATTGACTGCGCCGCCATCACTCGCATAATTATCATAGAAACTGCTCCCCATGATAGTAGCTATGCCATCTTCTTGTCCTATAGCGCCTCCCCACCCAGAATTGGCATAATTGCCCTCGAATGTGCTATCCATTACAGTTAATGAGCCATCGTCGTTATAAATTGCGCCACCTTCTTCGTCTCTGGCTTCATTATTTTCAAAATGTGTACCAGATATTGAGAGTGTGCCACCATCATTAAAAATTCCACCCCCACGCTCTTCTACGACATTGCTATCAAATGAGCCACCTGTGATGGTAACAGTGCCACCACTCGTAAAAATTGCGCCACCATCATAGTAGGCTTCGTTATCTATAAAATCGGTATTGGTGATGGTCACTGTGCCACAACAGTTAAAAATTGCCCCACCTGCGTCATCAGCATAATTATAATCAAAGACACTATCAATGACAGTTAATACACCCAAATTGTAAATAGACCCGCCAACCTCTCCATAACCATTATATAAAACGAGGTTATTCAATGTTAGGTTGCCAGCCCCATCAATATCAAAATGATAGGTGCTATCATCGCCATCAAAGATGACTTCATCACCAATATTGGTGATGGTCACGGCGCTATCAATAAAAATGGACTCGTCAAAAATAACAGTACAGCCACCTGCCACATTAAAGGTGATTGTCCCTGGTGTACTGGCATCTGCTGATAATGTCGCATAAGTGGGGCAGGTTGTATAAGTGACTGTGGCGGCATAAGTGATGGCTTGAGGGAGGAATAATCCCATGCCGATGAATACAACTGCCAAAATAACCCATAAATGATGTTTCATGAAAAATCCTCCAAACTAGCTATAAAGTCCTAGATTAGATAGTAACATAATGCAATAAATGGGGTTTCTAAAAATAAAGAAATTTTATCTATCTGTGTAGGCTCAGTAAAAATAAGCGTATAATGTAGATAATCACATTCACATTCATCCTAGCAACTAGTGAAAAGAGTTCCCCATGAAACGATTCATCACACTCATATTTCTTGTTAGCCTATTTAGTCTGGCGCTCACACCCATTAGCGCATCATCCAAGACACCCCAAGTGTCACAATTGCCCATCCCACAAGGATTTTGTGTTCAAATCACAGTTCCTGTTTATGCAGAGGGTATCATTGCCCATCTCACAGGTAACAGTGTTGGCTTAATACCACTCCATCTTGATATTTTCTTCTCTGAAGAACTCAAGGGTGATGTTTATCAAATTACAGGGTGGATGTTCACCGACCAAGCACAATCTGTAGAGAGCTATGGCATGGGTTTTGATGAGTTTGCCTATCTCTTCATAGATGCACTCAGTGGCGAATTCTTTGCATTTGGAGACGGTAGTATTTCTCTCTTATCCAGAAATGCTTGCTCATTCCCCGCCTATCGGGATAATGCGGCATTGGCACAAACCTATCTAGTCCCTGATACAGGCTATGATGTCTATCAAATTTTTGATGGTGCAGGCATTTTGTCTTTCCGTGTGACCCAAGAGGCATTAGCCAATGCCAGCGCGGGCGATGTGTTGGGGAGCAATGACGCGGGTAATATCACCTTCACCTACAATGGTGGTGGGAAATGCACCGTTGCTTATCCTTATCCTGATGGCAAAATGGGCAGTAAAACATTCACCTGTCAGGGAGAAATCACCGACTGGGGCAGAACCCCTATTGAGCCAAATTTCTTCTTCTTGCCCATCTAGTATCAATGGATGGTGCAGGATAACCCCTGCACCATCCGTCAGATTATCTGGGTGCAATTTGCCCATTTTCCACTTCTAATATTTTTGCCCGCCCCAAAAATTCAGGCGAAAATGTGTCTAACTCGGTGGTGGTGAGTAGGGTTTGACATTGGTCATTCACACGGCTCAATAAATAGGCACGGCGTTTGGCATCGAGTTCTGCAATCACCTCATCCAATAGCAACAACGGATATTCCCCTGTACGCCCGTGCATCCACTCCAATTGTGCCAATTTGAGCGCCAAAACTGCCGTCCGTGCTTGCCCACGACTGCCATATAACCCTGCATCACGCCCATTGATGAACAGGCGTAATTCGTCTCTGTGCGGTCCCGATTGGGTTGAACCCCGTTCTATGCTGTCGCGCTGTTCGGTTTGTAATTGGTTGGCAAATTGGGGTGCAATTTCTTCTGGCGATAGTTGCCGATGCAAATCCAGTCCCAAAAGGTCAAAGGCGCGTTGTCCTGTCGTCTCGGCGGCGGGGATAAAACTCGGTTGATAGCCCAATGTGAGTGTTTCGATGCCACCTGTGAGGTCATGATGGGCGCGTTGGGCAAGATATTCTAATTCACGTAAAAAACGTTGCCTGCCAGAAATCAGCACTGCTCCCACACCGACTATTTGCTCATCCCAATACCCCAATTCGCTCACTTTTGCCTTTTTATCGGCAATGCGTTTGAGCAAGGCATTGCGTTGGGGCAATAATTTTTCATAAGATTCTAAAGCGCCATAATAGTCACGGTCAACTTGCGATAGGGTATCATTCATAAAGCGACGACGTTCATTGGGTGAGCCTTCGATGAGCGATAGGTCTTGTGGCAAAAATAACACCACTGTGACCAACCCCAAAATATCCATCACGCGCTTATCCACGCCATTTAGCTTAATCACTTTTTTGAATTTTGGCGCGACTTCGCCATTATTTTCCAACATCAGAGTGATTTCGAGGCGGGTGAGTCGTCCATTGCTCAGAATATCTGCCGCTAACCGCGCAAATGGCAATGGGTCGGTTTCGGTGCGCCAATGGATGAGCTGGCGGTCGGTGGTGGTATAGGGTGAGCGGGCAGTAGCAAGATACGCAAGGGCTTCGAGCAAACTGGTTTTGCCCTGTGCATTTTCGCCATAGAGTACCATCGGTTGCTTTGGGAAAGAGAGTTCTAGGCGAGCATAATTACGGAAATTTTGCAGGGATAAATGGTCAATGTGCATAGGGGCTTCATCCTTATAAAACGCCTGTTCATTATAGCCGATTCAGCCATGACATGCCATGCCCCTACCCACAAATCACAACACCCCCTATAATAAAAGCATAATTGTTGAATTGAGGAAGAAATACATCTATGCAGGAAAAGTTAGAAAAAGTAAATGAACGCTATGATGAGCTTGAACGGCTTATGTCTGACCCATCTACAGCCAACGACTACGAAAAAATGGTCGTTTATTCTAAAGAACGGTCAGATTTAGAAGCACTGGTCATGGCATATCGGAACTATAAAAGCCAAGTGAGCCAATTGGAGAGCGCCAAGCAGATTTTTCAGGAAGAATCCGATTCTGAACTGCGCGAAATGGCACGCGAAGAAATGCACACCCTCGAAGCCAGCATTGCAGAATCTGAAGAGATAATGCGTAAAATGCTCCTTCCCAAAGACCCGCGTGATGATAAAAATGTCATCATGGAAATTCGGGCAGGGGCAGGGGGCGAAGAAGCCGCCATTTTTGCCGCCGATTTGTTCCGTATGTATATTCGCTATGCAGAGGCACAAGGCTGGAAGGTGAATGTCACATCAGAAAACGAGACAGGCAATGGTGGGTATCGGCGGGTGGAATGTGAAATCAAGGGCAAGGGTGCATTTTCTCGGTTAAAATATGAGAGTGGTGTGCATCGTGTTCAGCGCGTACCCGTCACCGAAAGTCAGGGGAGAATTCATACCAGCACCGCTACTGTGGCTGTATTGGCAGAATTGGAAGATATTGACATCAATTTGGATATGAAAGATGTCCGTGTAGATGTGTATCGTAGTCAGGGCGCGGGTGGGCAATCGGTCAATACCACCGACTCTGCTGTGCGGATGACGCATATCCCCTCTGGGATTGTGGTCGAATGTCAGGATGAGCGTAGCCAATTGCAAAATCGGATGCGTGCCAAACAAATTTTGCTCAATCGGCTTTATGAGGCAGAACTGGAAAAACAACGCTTAGAACGCGAAAGTGAACGCCGTGACCAAGTGGGGGCGGGCGATAGGTCAGAAAAAATTCGCACCTATAACTATCCACAAAACCGTGTGACCGACCATCGCATCAATTATAGCAACTATAACCTCACCGCCGTGGTAGATGGTGCAATTGACGATTTTATTGATGAACTCGCTACTCACGAACAAGCAGAAAAATTAGCCAACACAACGGTATAATCGCTATGACTGAAAAATGGATTACCACCAAAGCCGATTTATTGCCACAAATTGAGGAGGGCTGGAAAGCCCTTCATGAAGTGTTCAATATTTTGACCGATTATCAACTCACCCAAATCAAAAATTCGGATGGGTGGGCGATTAAAGACCATGTCGCACACCTCACCGCATGGGAAAATTCGGTGGTTGCCTTGTTGACGGGTGTCCCCCGTCATATAGGGCTTGGTGTTTCCCAAGCCCTATATGATAGTGATGATTTAGATGCCATCAACAAAGCCATTTTTGAGGCACATAAAGATGAGCCGTTGCATGTGGTTTTTCCACAATTTCAGAAAACCCACGACAAATTATTGTCGCTGATTGCCAATTTAACCGATGCCGATTTGAGCAAGGGCTATGGGCAATTTTTACCCACCGATACTGGTGGGCATCTTGCTGTTATCAATGTGATATATGGCAATACGGTTCATCATTTTAAGGAGCATCTGGGCTGGATAGAGGCGATGTTGGCAAAGCACCTCAACAACCCATCCTAAATCGCTCATTTAATCCTCTGATGTGGCAAGTATTTCTGGGCGTTGGCGCGGAATCCCAATTAACAACGCGATGGGACCCAATAACAACAGCCACATTGCCACATCTAAGCCTGCGCGTTCTGCCACCATGCCAATGGCGAGTGGGATAAAACTACCAACAATGCCTGTCAGGTTGCCAAGTGTCAACTCGGCAGAGGCACTATTATTGGGCAAGCTGGTATAGATTTCTCCTTGCAAAATACTATACCAACCTGCATTGAAAAATCCGAGGACACCCAGCAACATCAATTTGACCTCTACTGATGGTATAAGCAGAAATAGTGGATAGATGATAAACGTCAATGCCGCACTAAAGCGTAAATAAGTTAACCCATTTACCCGTTCTAGCAGGGGAATGAGTAAAAAGTCGCCAGATAAGCCAATGCCTGCCCAAATCACCACTGCAATTGCCGCTTCTGTCTCTGTTTTGCCCAAAATATCCACAAAATAGAGCGCCAAATATGCCAAGAAAATATCGAGCATCAAATCAGAAAATTCGAGGAGCGCATACCAACGGATGACTTCTCCACGCCGTAATTGGCTGATTGCCTCTTTTAGACCTTCCCAAAACGACAAATCTTCATCTGCGCTCCCTTGTAGCGCCTCTTTTGGGGCTTTACCAGTCAGGTAATGGCTTATGACCACTGTTGACGCAATGGCAGAGAGTACCGCGCATAGCACAAATAACCCGCGCCAATTGCCCCATATCCCAAAGATAATGCTACCACCCACCACACCCAACGACCCTGCAAATGTCCAACGTGCCATATTTTGTTGATGTCGTGCGGGGTCTATATCCATCAAAATAGCTTGACTGAGTGTGACAAACGCGCCTGATGACGGGAAAAAGATGATAAATGATAAGAGGAACACGCCAAAATTTTGGCTTATAGCAGATAGCACACATGCCAGTGTAAAGCCAATTCCGCCCCCCATAATAATCCATTTTCTGCCATTACCGTCTCCCCATATCCCAAAGACCATTTCAATAAAAGTAGCGATAAGGCTTGGTATGGTGAATAGCAAACCAACTTGGTCGTAATTCATCCCCAAATCGTCACGGATGAGGGGCATGGCGGCATGAACAATGCCAAAGACAAATTCATCTATAAATTCGATGACCAGCAATACAAACATAAAAAATGTCATGCGACGGGCGTGTCGCTTAACAGAACTTTGGAGCATATTCTTTTTTTCCTTTCATGATAGAGAATATAACAATCGGCTGTGAGGGCGCAACATGTTGCGCCCTTATGGGTAAAAAGTGGATTATGAATATACCCCCACCCCAAACCAAAAAACGCCATGAAAAAGTGCTTTTCATAGCGTGATTTGGTGCAATATTCAATTAGGGTGTTGTTATATCAGCCTCGACTCCGACAGAGTGGAGGTGATTTTTGGGTTAATTTATCCATATTTATAGTGTATCCAATTTTGAAAATATGGCAATAACTGAATTTACAGATTTTGTATAACCATATCCTCCACATGCAATTTTCCGCCTTCTAAGCGCCATATTTCCCCGCCAAAATGCTCAATGAAGCGCCTATCGTGTGAGGCGGCGATGATGGGCATGGGGAAAGTTTGCAGTGCGGTCTCAAATTCCTCTAGCACATCAAAACTGATGAAATTGGTCGGTTCATCCAAAATGAGCAAATTGGCTCTGCTCGCCATCAGACGCGCCAATTGCAATTTGCGCCCCTGACCACTGCTCAATTGCCCAACGCGCTTGCCCAAATCATCATAGAGGAACAAGCCCGATTGCAACAACATTGCCTTCAATTGTTGCTCATCGCCCTCTAGCCCATCCAAATAGGCATCTAGCAAGGTGCTTTGGGCATGAAAAACCGTATTTTCTTGGTCAAGATACCCGATTTTTGTCTGTGGATGAAACGTAAATTCGCCCCTATCGGCATCTTCGATTCCCATCAAAATTTTGAGCAGGGTAGATTTTCCTGCCCCGTTTTCGCCAACGATGACCACACGGCTATGTTCATGTAGGGCAAAACTAATGTCATCCAAAATAATTCGCCCATCGTATGCCTTGCTCAATCCCTCTACGGTGAGGGGGTATTTGCCCCCTAGCGCCTGTGGCGATAAATCGGCACGGAATTGCAAGGGGACGGGCGGACGCGGGATGGGATTTTGCTCTATGCGCTTAAGCCGTTCCTCTGCTGTGCGAACACGCTTGGATACGGTGTTGGCGTGTGTGGCAATTTTTTTATTGAGGACGAGCTTATCACCATCGGTATGGACGCGATAATTGTCGTTACGGCGAGCAGTTTCTTTGATGGCGAGGCGCAAGGCTTTGATTTCGTCTTGTTCATCGGCATAATCGGCTTCCCATTTTTGCCGTTCTCGCAATTTTGCGGTGTGATAGGTGGTGTAGTTCCCCTTATACGCTTTGGCTTGGCGCGAATGTTCATCAATTTCGAGGATACTCGTCACCGTTTTATTCAAGAAGGCGCGGTCATGCGACACAATCATCATGCATCCCTGATAGGTGCTGAGATAAGCCTCTAGCCATTCCAAACTGGCAAAATCGAGGTGATTGGTCGGCTCATCAAGGAGCAGAATATCGGGCGCTTCGAGGAGCAACAGTGCCAATGCGAGGCGCGATTTTTCCCCGCCAGAGAGTGTATTGACCAAACGGGTGCGAGGCAGGTGGTCAATTCGCAAACCCGCCAACACCTCATCCACGCGATGGTGGCTATCATAACCGCCCATGCGCTCATATTGCTCGGTTTTATCACCATATTCAATCAGTAGCGTTTTGAACGCATCGCCTTTGGTGGTCGCCATACGTGCTTCTAAATCGCGCAGAGATGCTTCGAGGTCATAGAGCAAGCGTTGTGCCGAAACAATCCTATCGGCAATGGTTTCGGTGGGTTGGGCATGGATGGTTTGCTCCAAATAGCCAATTCTGGCTTCACCCGATAAAAAGATGACCCCGCTATCGGCTTCGAGTTGCCCTGTGATAATTTTGAGCAGGGTAGATTTTCCTACACCATTCGCGCCGACCAGCCCAATACGCTCGCGCATATTGAGGATGAACGACACGCCATTGAGAATGTGATGAAAGCCATAGGTTTTTGTGATATTTGTTGCAGATAAATACAGCATAATAGGATAGTCCTCCGTGATAGATAGAAAATAAACGGATGACACAAGATGAAAACCATTCATCCTGTCCAATGGGACAGCCTATGCAATTATTGAATGAATTGAGGAGATGTTGGAGATGTTACACACCATCACCACATACAAAAATAGCCGACATAGGATGTCTTTAGTGGGATTGTATGAGGGAAATATCAGTGTGCATGAATGACCTTTTCACTAAAATCAATATAAACAATGGGAAAAGTGTTTGATATGCTTTTGCCACTGTCATCTCTATTGAACGCCAAAATGTGAGATTTGTCAATCATTTTATGGACAGTTAGGCAAATAACCGATACACTATTCATAGTATATGTCGTGAATAAAAAAATGAGAGGCTCTACATTGGCTAAAGTAATGATTGTGGATGATGACCGCACGACAGTGAAATTGCTTCAAACCCTATTAGAACTAGATGGGTTTGATGTCGTGGTTGCAAATCGCGGTGGCGATGTAATAGGATTGGCAGAACAGGCACATCCTGATATTTTTTTGATGGATTATCACCTTAATGACATGCACGGGGTTGTGGTGTTGCGTGATTTACGTGTACATCCCACATTTTCTAATACCCCTGTCATTATGACATCTGGATTAGATGTGAGTGAAGAAGTGATGGCGGCAGGGGCTTCTGCCTTTTTGGTCAAACCCTTCGAGCCAGAAGATTTGCCCATTTTATTTGGGCGTTTGTTGGGATAATTATCCGTAGGGATTGATTGATGAATAAAATCACAGCGAAAGTTATTGTCGTGGGTGCGGGCATATCGGGTTTATTAGCGGCGAAGGTGCTTCAGGATAATGGGGTGGATGTCTGCGTGATAGATAAATCCACCAGTGTGGGCGGGCGGCTTGCGACACGGCGTATTGGCACAGGTGTTGCCGACCATGGCGCACAATTTTTTACCGTGCGTGATGCCAAATTGCAAGCGATGGTAGATGAATGGGTCGCCAAAGATTTGGTCTATGTGTGGTCATATGGGTTTAGTGATGGTAGCCTTGCGACTGCACCAACCGATGGACACCCCCGTTATGCGGTGCGTGGTGGCATGAATGCCCTCGCCAAGCATATTGCCGATGGACTCCATAACATTATTTTGGAACATCAGATTGTCACCGCTACTTATGATGAGCAAGGTTGGATTTTTCAGGATGAAAATGCCGAATTATTCACCAGCGATGCCCTCATCATGACACCGCCCATGCCCCAGACAATCGCTATTTTAGAAGATGGTGCAACTTTCTTATCACCATCAGAGAAAGCCCAAGTGGAAGCGATTCATTATGTCCCATGCCTAACAGGGATGTTTTGGATAGAAGGTGGGCGGGTCACATTGCCCACACCCGGTGCGATTCAACGGCGCACAGGCAATATCACATGGATTGCCGATAATCATCAAAAAGGCATCTCTCCAAACGGCATTTTGGTCACAGTTCAAGCCAGCGAAGAATATAGCCATCAATTATGGGATGCGCCCGATGAGCGTATTTTGAATGCCCTCATTACCGATTTGCGTATTTTTATGGATGAGCGTGTTCATATCCGCGAGGCACAACTCAAGCGGTGGCGTTATTCTCGTCCGGTGAATCCGCTTAAAGAATTATGTATGGTTACACAAACTGCCCAACCCCTTATTTTGGCGGGGGATAGTTTTGCTTCTGCGCGGGTAGAAGGCGCGGTACTGTCTGGACTTGCGGCAGGCGAGGCGATGGTTAAACTCATCAAAAAATGAGATAAGTGTTATCCATTGCTCATTTATTACTGATATGATAACGCTCCTTAGTGATTCTATATGGAGCGTTATTTTATGTTCAAAAAAGTAAGACGGTTCTTGTGGGCTATTCCCGTGCTTTTGGCTATCGTGCTTATCGGCGGGTTTGTATGGTTAGCCACCCCTGTGGGCGCATCCATGCCACAAGCCATTGATGCGTTACAATCGGATGATGTGGTAGAAATTTCTACCGAGCCTTATTTGGTTTTTAGCCCCATAGACCAAGACCCTACTGTCGGATTTATTTTTTATCCGGGGGCAAAAGTGCCAGCAGAAGCCTATGCCCCTGCGGCGCGTGCCATCGCAGAATCAGGGTATCTGGTGGTTATCGTCCCCATGCCCCTCAATTTTGCCATTTTTAACATCTCTGGTGCTGATGATGTGATAGCACAATTTCCCACTATCGAAAAATGGGCAATTGGTGGTCATTCGCTCGGTGGGGCGATGTCTGCTCGCTATGCCCATGATAATCCAGATAAAATTAGCGGATTGGTCTTGTGGGCATCGTATCCAGAAGCCAGCAAAAGCCTTGCCGATATGGATACCAAAGTGACCTCTATCTCTGGTTCATTGGATGGATTGGCTACACCCGATACGATTTTGGGTTCACGCCCTTATTTGCCAGCAGATACGGTTTTTGTCGAAATTGTGGGGGGCAATCATGCCAATTTTGGATGGTATGGCGACCAACCGGGTGATAACCCTGCAACCATCAGCCGTGATGCACAAACAGCACAAATTATTGATGCAACCGTGGCATTGTTGGCACAGTTGCAATAAAACGGGCTAGGTTATTACCATTAGGACGGCAGAACGCCGTCCTTTTTAATCCATTACAAATTGCATTTTTTATAGAGAGTTTGATATAATCTAATCATCGTTAAATTTTTTATGTGGAGATTAAAATTATGGTTGCGACTTTGGAATCTGTTGGTGGTGTTAGCTTTGAACTCACCGAAGAACAAAAACAATTACAAAAAATGGCGCGTGATTTTGCCGCAAAAGAAATTATTCCTGTTGCCGAACATTATGACCGTGATGCGATTTTCCCCAAAGATATTTTTGAAAAAGCCCGTCGAATTGGTTTAGTCAATATGAACATCCCCGAAGCATACGGTGGGGTGGGTGCAAGTGTGTTTGAAGAATGCCTCGTCAGCGAAGAAATGGCGTATGGTTGTTCTGGGATTAGCACCAGCATTGGCACCAATGGCTTGGGCGATTTGCCCATCATTTTGGGTGGTAGTGAAGCCCAAAAAGAATATTGGCTCGGTGAACGTTTGGTAGACAAAGGCGAATTTGTCGCCTATGGTGTGACCGAAGCCGCCGCAGGCTCGAATGTGGTGGGTATCCAAACCCGCGCAGAGAAAAAAGGTAGCCATTATGTGATTAACGGGTCTAAGACCTTCATCACCAACGCCAGCTATGCCAATTTCTTCACTGTATTTGCCAAAACCGACCCCAATGCAGGACATCGTGGGATGACCGCTTTCATCATTGACCGCAACACCCCAGGGGTCAGTGTGGGCAAGAAATTTGATAAATTGGGACAACGCGCCTCCGATACTGCCGAAATCGTGTTTGAAAATGTGGAAGTACCCGTAGAAAACATGATTGGTAAAGAAGGCAGTGGCTTTTATTTGGCGATGAAAGTATTCGATTATAGCCGTCCGGGTGTGGCGGCGGGTGCTGTGGGCTTGCAACGCCGTGCATTGGAAGAATCTATTAAATATGCGCGTGAACGCGAAGCCTTTGGTCAACCGATTTTCCAACACCAAGCCATTGGTCACAAAATTGCCGATATGGCAATCAATTACGAAGCCGCCCGTTTGTTGGTATGGCAAGCGGCTTGGGCTGTTGACCATGGTGTGGTGAATCCACGCCTCGCCGCCTATGCCAAAGCCTTTGCCGCCGATATGGCGACCAAAGCCGCCGTAGATGCGGTGCAAGTATTTGGTGGATATGGCTTCATGAAAGAATATCCAGTAGAAAAATTGCTCCGTGATGTGAAAATTTTCCAAATTTATGAAGGCACAAGCGAAATTCAACGCAATATCATCGTGCGTGAGTTGTTCAAATAGATTTATCTGCTAGAAGGGTAGGGGATGCGTAGGGTTGCCTCCCTTGCCCTAACCCCACAAGCATGTTATGCTCTTCATATTAATAAATACTATGCAAGGGGTTACTTATGATTATGAGACGCATTTTTTTCTCGCTGATTATCCTCATCACAGCCATTATTTCCATCTCTCTATTACCCCCCCCACTTACATCTACCGCAGGCACATTGACCGCCACCATCACACTCAGTAAAATTGCCAATAGTTGCATTGTGAACAACACCAATATCGCGCTACAAAATGCCAATAGCACCCCGATTGATGCGACCAACAATTGGTGGGGAATGCCACGCGGGGCATCTGACCAAAATCGGTCTGCGGGTGATTTGGTGGGGCAAAATGTCGTATATGAACCCCATTTGCCCATCATGCCCTTGCTCTGTGATTTAGCTGATGCCGATTGGATTCCCTTCAATGAACAGGAACTGCAACACGCCATCAACCAAAATATCCCCTATTTGCGCGGGATTGGATTTGCGCTGATAGACATCGAATGGGGCAGTGGGGCAAAATTCACTATTGTCAGCAAGCCCGATTATGACGATGTACAAGGCGAGGCGTTCATCAGCATCACGCCATCACCAGACGGCACATTCATGAACTTGATGATAGACCTGTCGCGCACAAACTCGCAAATTCTCCAAATTGCCAGTTGTGAACTGATGCCCCTATTCTTGAATAGTCTCCAGCAGGTGCAAAATCGGTATGTAGCACCATCGCAAAATATTCAACAAATGGTGGTGATGGATAGCAGTATCATGATGCAATTTTCACCCCTGATAGAAATAACCCTAGAGCCAGCACCCGAAATCGTGATGAATTACGATACGAGTTGCCTGCCACCCATCAGCGACCCTATGCCAACCCCCACCCCACCGCCACTAGAAGGGGGTATGGGACTCATCACCATCCCGCCGATTGAGGGTGAAATCGGGCTGATGGAAGTCTCACAACCAACCATCGAATCTTTGACACTGAGTTATTATGGTCGTTATAGACCTCTATCTAATACTATCTCTGGTAGTTATCTGGATTTTTATCCTGCTAGTACCGTTGCTAGTGGTGGTGCTGTTCCTGTTCCTCCTCCGCTTGGATGGAATGATGACGCCGGTGCGGTGAATCATCGGCGCACTTGGGGAGGCTATGCGCCTAATACTAAAAGCGTGGAATATAATGTTCCTGTTATCGATATGACACTTGGTAATATCTCCTTTAATCATCATGTCAAAGTTAATCGTATAGAGGTTGTGCAAGCCTTTTACGGAAATTGTGCGACAACGACATGGAAATTAGATGTCAAATTAATTTATGAAGATGATACCACCGCAACTTATACATCTGATACAGCCGATTTAGCGCCCACATCCATTGTTTTTGATACACAATATCCATTTAGACTTTATCAGATAGATGTTCCAGATAATGACA
This sequence comes from bacterium, assembly GCA_033763335.1. Taxonomy (GTDB): domain Bacteria; phylum Chloroflexota; class Anaerolineae; order Aggregatilineales; family Phototrophicaceae. The sequence goes on along the minus strand of JANRKU010000095.1, from coordinate 3,063 downwards.
AATATGTTAAAAAACTGATTGTGAACACAGTTAATACGTGTTCTAATCCTGCTGGTAATCTGTATATTGAGTATCGTCTCCAAGATGTCCGTGTGGATATGACGGTCTTTGGGTCATTTGAATGCCCGACCCCACCCCTCAATTTAGCGGGTACGATGTCTGCCACACAGAACATTATTCCAGAGATTTGCCAAGAACCACCTTCACCCCCAATAGAAAATGAACCCGTTTTTTGCCTAGGTCTGTCATCTACTAATGGTGTAATTAATATCCGTCAATACCCAGATGTTCTTTCAGATGCGGTCGAAGAAGGTTTTGCTATTGGATCTACGATTGGAATTATCGGCGTATATATTGATGTTTGGGGGCGGGTATCCCGTAGTAACCCCGAAGAAGGTTTTGCATTTTTTGATTGGTATTATGTAGAATTTACGGGTAGTAACAATATAATAAATCGAGGATGGATACGTGGGGAGGTTATTGGTAGTACCAGAGGATGCGGAGATATTCCACGTTACGATGCTACTGGTGTTCCGCTACAACCACCTATTTATGATTATAGATTACCTCCACCACCCGAAAATGTAGTATGGTATAACAGTGAATGGGTAATACGAGATAATCGAAATAATCCACAAATAAGCTCTGTTAACCCACCTATTATTGATGGAGATGAATGCCAATCGGAGCCACCTACTACTGAGGAAGCTGTAAAAAGTCATCGTGCCTGCGCTAAGATTGTATATTATGTTTATTACCAAATTCTATCCAGAATTGATACTGGTCAATCATTAATGTTGAGTCGATTGATTGGCACAATTTATCAGAATGAACTCAAATTTCAAGAAGATAACGATTATCTTGAAGAAGCAGAAAAAGCCATCAAAGCAAATTATTGGATAGTTTGTAACAATAGTACAAATTATCCATCGTGTAGAGATGATATAACTAAAATACATGAAACTAATCCTGAAGATTTAGCTAATATCTATTTAGCTAGTATGGAGGCGTGGTACGGTAAAGCATTTGAATTACTCAAATGGTACTGGGTATTGGAAAACGATAATCTTCCAAATTTTACAACATTACAGGAGTTGGAGAGCATATTTCAGGGTGATATTTTTAAGCTAAATGGTCTAAACACATTAAAACTTTTATTATTGCCCGAATTTGACAACATTCTAGTAGGAGAAAATGTACTTCAAAGTGATACTTATGGTGCAAATGATCCATGGTGGTGGGGCAATTATGGATATGGAAGTCCCGAATATATTCAATTCAAAGCCAGTGGACATCCAAATATAGTTTATTGCATCATAGTGCGACAATTTGATGATATAGGTTCAAGCAAAGGTTTTGTAGATAGTGGGGATTTTTGGACCGATTATATTTTTGCACTGATTAACATACGAAACATCGGTCAAACATCCAACCATAACAAATATCCTATACCACGTGAGTGGGTTCCCGAACCTGATACTGGCGCTAAAATCCCGATACCTGTATATGAAAGATGTTAATGAGGTTAACTATGAAAAAGCTATCTTTAACTTTAATATCGGTAATTATGCTATATATTATAAGTTTTCAAAATCATGCACAAATGCCAGAAATAAGTATCAATTCTGATGAGTTTATTGTTTATATTCAATTGAATAATGGTCAGAAAGAGTATATAGCACAATACAATGACACGAAGATAAATTACCCTATTCCAAATGATAAATGTTTTAGTTTCTCTCCAGATTGGCGTTATATTATCGTTTTTAGCCAGTATAGTAACAGTATTCAAATTTTTCATCTTCCAAGTAATAAATTGGTTGCAGAAAACAGCTGGTCAGATGTGCAATTTAATTATTGCCCGGTTATATGGAGAGATAACTATAAGACTTTTGAGATTACTAAAACCACAAACCCAATTGTTAGGTATCAATTCCGGTTAGATATTTCTGGGATTATTCGTTTAGAGGATACCACTCTACCTTCTAGCTTAAGTGAGATACTACCTAATTATGTTCTCACAACAGAGGATAGTTACATTTGGCGTTCACCCAACCCTGATATAATTCTTTATGAGGCATGTTATACAAATGAATTGATACAAATCACAGATGATAAATCGATATGCTCAGGATACACTAAGTTAATTATTTATAATATTGCTCTAAATCAGGTTGTAGAAGAATTACCATCTGATTTAGATAGGCGGTATTTGAGAGGAGATCTCATTGGAAGATCTTTTATTAGTGAAGAATTAATAGCGTGGTCTTATGATGCACGTTATTTGGCATTTTGTGATTGTGAAGATGTTGATCAACCTATATGGGACATTTGGACGAAAATAACCATTTATGATTTACAAACTGATACATATTTGGAGACTATCGCTAACACTGCTTTAGCCAATATTAATCGTCAATACGATTGGTCAGATAATGCTTATCTTATGGCGATTTGGTCGAGTGCTATTCCTGATTATGCCGCATACACTGGTTACTATCCTCAAGGCAATTTAAATCAACTTATCATATCAAATATTGACACAGGAAATTCTGTTGTTTCACAAGGCATATTTGATGCTATACAACAAAATTTGGTGTGGTCGCCAGATAGCCGTGCAGTTGCATTTTTGGGTAAACAACGTATAAACCGACTTGAAGAATACGATTTTCTTTCGCAACCACAACCATATTCCCTAGACCTCATCCTCATCTCCACCACCACAGGCGAAAGCACTGTCATAGATACCAATGTCACAGAAATTATCACATGGCGGTCAATATGCGACTTTACCGTATCAGATAGCGCCAGCCTCATCAGCACCATGCAAACCGAGCCGTATAGTGTCATCTGTTTGGATGAAAATGGGCAATATGACCTCACTGCGCCGTTGCCCAATGTGGCGGGTGATATCACGATTATCGGCAATGGGGCAAGTATCACCATGACGGGCGGGGCGCAAATATTCAATGTGGCGGGAACAGGCGGTTTGACACTGAAAAATATCACGGTGTCTGGTGGGAATGCGGTGCAAGGCGGGGCGATATTCAATGCGGGGACGCT
>JANRKU010000094.1:0-6115 GCA_033763335.1 bacterium | reverse complement strand
ACACCCAAGTTGACCGCGCTGACCGTCGAGATTTGAGTATTTTTCGCTTGGGTTGGGACTGGTTGGAACGGCGTTTCGCCTTACGTGAGCCAATCCCTATTTTATTTAAACCGAACTTTAGTTTAGTGTACGGTCGCTAGTACAACTACTAGACAATTTATATACTTAGGAATATTCTGAGTATATGTTTTTGTTGTTTGAGAGGATATAAAACCATGTTGTGATTTACCCAAGTTGAACACTTTGATACCAATGTTATGAGTTTGAATCTATATCAGATTCTGCATAAACATTGTGTTAATTTGTGTTCAAGGGTGGATAGTGAAACGACAAAAACTCGAACAGCACTTACGAGGAAATAGTTGCGAACTTCATCGGCACGGCAGTAGACATGACATCTACATCAATCTGAAAAATAAAAAAACAACCGCAGTACCCCGCCATAAAGAAGTCAACTTACTCACCATTCGCAGTATTTGTAAAGACTTATCAATTCCCTTAGTGAGCTAAAATGAAATAAAAAGAGGTGTAACTGTGGTTTACACCTCTTAAAATATTCTCATATCCTATCTTCACGTTCTGCAATAAGTTCATCCGATAAGGGTGGCTGACCACGAAAAATATCGTCTAATATCCCCAGCAACGTTTGTTCATCAATAGGAAGTTCTTCGGGGGGTTCAGAAAATTTAACTAAAACATCACCCAATAATTGACGAAATTTATCTCTTTCTGATATATATATTTCATCAGAATGTTGTTCTGTTAAGGACTCATCCACCAATATTTCACCGATATAAGAACTGAGTTCCTTTTTTTCGGCATTACTCAGTTTAAGCACCAATTGTTTCATCTCTTGTAGCGTCATGATTATTTCCCTTATATCATTTTCCATATTATACAACTGTAGTGGCATGATGGTTCATACCACTACAAAACTTGTATCAATATAAAAAATAAATTATTACACGTCATCCTGTCGTTTTCATGCCTGCGGCGATGCCATTCACAGTGGCAAGTGTTTCGCGCAATAGGGTGCGATATTCATCGGTATCGGGTGTGGTTTGGCGCAATTGGCGCAATAATTCCACCTGCAAAAAGTTAAGAGGGTCAACATAGGGGTTACGGCGAGCGATGGAACGCAAAATCACGGGCATTTTTGCCAATGGCTCAATTTGCCCCGTCACTTTGCCAATAAAATCCCACGCACGCGCATGTTCACTTTTTATTTGAGCAAATATCTTACGGCGCAGGTCGCTATCCCCCACCAATTCTGCATACAATTCGGCAATGCCCATATCGGCTTTGACCACATCCAATTCCATATTTTCAATCAGGTTATTGAAAAATGCCCAATCCCGATACATCGCTTGTAGCGTCTCTAGCCCGTTGGGATTCGTATCGCAATACGTTGCCAGGGCATACCCTACCCCGTACCAACTGGGGATGATAGCACGGCTTTGCATCCAACTAAACACCCACGGGATGGCGCGGACAGTTTCTAATCCGCCTGCCTTACGCCGTGCGGGGCGTGAGCCAATCGGCATACTCGCCAGTTCATTGATGGGCGTGGCTTGTTGCCAATATTCATAAAACCCCTCTGTTTCATAGACAAAGGCACGATAGGCATATTGCCCATGTTCAGACAGCAAGTTCATCGCCTCGCGCCATTCGGGTTTGATAATATGATTGCTCTGGTCGCCCATCGCCAATAACACCGCATGGACGACATGGCTCAAATGCCGATAGCCAATCGCACTATTGCTATAGCGATAGGCAATCACTTCGCCTTGTTCGGTGATTTTAATTTCGCCATGAAAGGCATGTGCAGGTTGTGACCGTATGGCTTGGTTGGTCGGACCACCCCCGCGCCCAATGCTACCACCACGCCCATGAAAGAATTGGACAGCAACATTGTGTTTCGCACAGATTTCTGCGAGGGTTTCTTGTGCCACATACAAATTCCAGTTAGAGGCGATATACCCGCCATCTTTATTGCTATCGGAGTAGCCAATCATGATTTGTTGGCGCAATTGACCATCGGGGGTGCGCCGTTTGTTCAAATGGGCATGATAGGCGACATTGTTAAACAGGGTTTCCATCACTTGTGGCGCACGTTGCAGGTCATCTACTGTTTCAAATAATGGCACAAGGTCGAGGTCATCTGCCACACCGACTTCTGTGGCAAAAAGGAGCATGGTCATCACATCACTGGCTTGTTGGCTCATGCTGGTGATAAAACAATCTATCACGGCAGGGCTATAAAGCCGATGTGCCTCTCCCACCATACGCCATGTGGCAATAATGCGATTTGTCCCCTCAGAAAAATTCGGGTTTAGGGGGAAAAGTGGGCGTGGATTGGTGATTTCGCGTTGTAAAATGGCGATTTTTTCGCTTTCTGGCAACGCGCTAAAATTCTCTGAAATGCCATAATGGGCAAACATCTCGGTGAGGGCAGTCGCATGGAGACGGGCATCTTCTCGGACATCCAATGGGGCAAGGTGCAAGCCAAATAATTGCACTTTGCGAATCAGCCATCCAAGCGTGCCTTGTGCAGAATGTTTGCTATTATTGGCTTTTAGGCTGGCTTGAACTTGATGTAAATCTGCCAGCAGTTCCGCACCCGATTTATATAAATCTGCCTCTAGCCGATAGTAAATGGCATCCATCACTTCCCGATAAAATTCATCGGGGTAGCGCGTATTCAGGTTTTCTTCGCGCCATTTTTCCATCAAATCGGGCGCAATTTTCACCTCTTGTTGTGATTGAGTGAGCCTATCACGCAAATAGGCAATATCGCCTAAATAAGCATTTCTGGCGGCACGGCGCATCGTTTGGAGTGTCTTGAGCGTCACCTCTGGCGTGACATTGGGGTTGCCATCCCTATCTCCCCCCATCCAACTGGCAAAACTGAGCAAGGGTGGCAAATCTGACCAATCTTCATCTGGGTAATTTTCTTCTAGCACATGCTGGAGGGCATCATAAATTTCGATGAGGACATTCATAATCACTTGGGTGATAAAATACACCCCAGATTCCACTTCTTCCGCCACTGTTGCGCGGGTGGTACGGGTCGGTTGAATTTGCCATAATTGCTCAATACGGCGCAAAATATCATCATTCACACGCCGTTGCTCACGGGGGAGCAATTGGGTGGATTCTTGCAAATTCATCATGGTAGCAATATCGCGCAATTTGATAAGGACTTCTTGGCGCTTTGCTTCGGATGGATGGGCAGTGAGGACGAGACGCACACGAATTTTTTCTAGCATATCGCGGATTTGGATAGCAGAGCGCCCCGATGCCTTCAGTTCACCCACAGCACTTTCGATAGATTCGCCCAAATTACTCACCAATTCGCGCTCACGAATGGTACGGATACGGTGCTGTTCTTCTGCGATGTTGATGAGTTGCAAATAATTGCCAAAGGCTTTGATGAGCATCCGTTTTTCGGGCAAGGTGGTAGCACGGATAGTGGCTTTAAGGCGTTCTGCCGCCTCACTATCTCCGCCACGGCGGGCTTTGGCATCTGCCCGCACTTGTTCCACGAGGTTAAAAATAGCCTCGCCTTCTTGTTCTTGAATAATCGTCCCCAACAAATTGCCCAAGCGCCGAATATCGGCACGCAAAGGCGCAATGCGTTCATCTATGCTTTGTTCTGTTGTCATATCCCGTCACATCCCAATGATTGATATATACCACATGGAGCAACAAATTTGTCGCCCATATTTACCTGTCGGTGATTTATGTAAGGGCGCAACATGTTGCGCCCTTACGCAACCGATTTTAACGGATGAATCTCAAATTGCCAAAATATCATGTGGGACGCTATCGGCACGATGAACCCCACACAATGCCATAGCGAGGTCAAATTCATCGCGCAATAGGTCAAAGGCTTGCAATACCCCTGTTTCGCCTGCCGATGCCAACGCATAATAAATCGGTCTACCGACCAATACCGCCTTTGCACCGAGCGCCAATGCCTTCAGAATATCCGTCCCACGCCGAACACCCCCATCCAGCACCACATCCACCTTGCCATCAACACCCGCCACCACATCGGGAAGTGCCGTGAGGGTCGCTATGGCTGTATCGAGTTGCCGTCCGCCATGATTCGAGACCACCACCCCTTTCATGCCATGCTCCACTGCCAATTTCGCATCATCTCCACGCAAGACACCTTTTACCAATACGGGCATATTGGTGATAGATGCCAGCCATTCCATATCTTTCCATGTGAGCGAATCATCATAATAACGAGCGATGACGGTATTTAACCCTGTATCGGGGCGGATTTCACCCACACGCGGAGTAGGGGGCATCCGCAAATTGGCGCTGGTGAATTCATCTGGGATTTGCAAAACATTTTTGACATCACGCTCACGTTTTCCCAAATAAGGGGTATCTACTGTCACGACCAATGCGCCATAGCCATTGGCTTCTGCCCGTTGAACCAAATCACGGGTGATTTCGCGGTCTTTATACACATATAACTGAAACCAGAGGGGCGAGGGGCGAATTTCGGCAATATCTTCTAGTGATACGGTGGAGAGGGTACTCAATACCACCCCTACCCCGCGTTTTTTTGCCGCCCGCGCCACTGCCGATTCGCCTTGTGGATGGGCGAGTTTTGCGAGTGCCATCGGCGCGACCATGAAGGGTACATCTAATTTTTGCCCCAATACCGTGACCGATAAATCGCGCAGGCTCGAATCACGCAACATGCGCGGACGCAAGAGCAACCGATTAAACGCCTCACGATTTTCACGCAGGGTAATTTCATCATTAGACCCGCCGAGATAATATTCAAAGTGGTCATGGTGCATTTTTTGACGGGCAAGGGGTTCAAAATCGAATAAATTAGTGGGCTTGTCCATTGGTGGGAACTATCCTTTCTGATGCAGGCATAAAAATAGCTATTTGGGCTTATAATAACATAAAGGATGAAATGAGGTAAAAATCCATGACACTACAAGACATGATAAAGCAACTAGACGAATTAAGTCTCTCAGAAATAGACCTCTTAAAAAATTATCTCAGCTCTGTGCAACCCTCTCAAACCACGCCAACCTTACAAATTGGCACAATGGATATAGACGCATTGCTAGAAACCATTGATGTCATGCGTGAAGGCATGAGTGATGCAGAATTTGAGGATATGCTAGATAATTGGGAATGTATAAAGCATAAGGGTAGTTTAGGATGAATAATAACCCCAATACAGATTTAACGACACATCCAACACAAGGGAGTATAAATAGGATTCAGGCAATAGTTGGAACGATAACCGCCTTTATATTGTCTTTATTAACTTTTCTTAGCCTCTTCTTGGTGTATTCTTCAGCAGTTGCAATCAGTGAAATTTGGGGGGTTATTTCTCTATTTTTCGCAACGATTGTAATGTTTATGCTGGCATACCTATCCTATCTTATCAAAAACCTAAAAATCATGATACCTACCGCATCGGGCAGTAAAAGACCACTTGACTCTTTTACTCTTACTCTACTTCACCTCTTATTGATTCTATGTGGTTTTGTGCAGACTTTTTTCTGGGTAATTGACCCAGAAAATGCTATTCATGAACCTCGTTCCGTCTTTATCCTTGCAATTGCTGGGATTTTTGCTTATCTCCGTTATCAATATTCTGAACGTGGACAGAGACAAACTCAAAGTAATGCAGATTAGGCTGAGAATAGTCCAACCTAGACCAAACTTATCAGTTAGTTATTTGTCCATTACTCAGATACAACTTCATTCGTCATTGGTTTGAGTTACGTTTGTCACCGACATTTTTCCTGAAATTTTGTGTTTAATTAGATAAGCACATAAAACACTTTTTTACCGATGAGGAAAAACAAACGTGGTCACTCTTTTAGCGCCGAAAACAGACGAAATAACGCCTATAGAAGCCCCTACTACCCCTATCGCCACAACGCTCCCCATCGGCTTAACCGATGATGAAGCAAAAAAACGGCGCGAACGCGGTCAAGGCAACGACATCAAACTTAAGACCAGTCGTAGCTATTGGGAAATTCTGCGCCAAAATACGTTTACCTTCATCAACAATGTGCTGTTTTTCATCGGTTTTATCATGATTTTACTAGGGCTTTGGAGTGAT
>JANRKU010000093.1:0-27192 GCA_033763335.1 bacterium | reverse complement strand
CCCCCCCGTGAACGCGAAATTGCAGTTAGAGAAGCTATTTTACGCGCTCGTGATAGGGAAGATGAATTATTTGAGGCAGACGGGGACTTGATTGATGATTAATTCTGTTTGGGTTAATCGTGGTGATATCTGGCTGGTATCATTTGACCCTCAAGTTGGGGATGAAATTCGCAAAATTCGCCCATCAGTTGTGATGAGTCAACCCGGTATTTACCGGTATCAGTTGCATATTGTTGTCCCTATTACAACGTGGAAACCCTATTTTGAGGATGATTTTTGGATGGTAGAGTTATTTCCAACATCTCAAAATGGGCTAAGAAATCATTCAGCCGCAAATGCTTTTCAAATCAAGAGTTTGTCATCTCAAAGGTTTATAAAGCGACTAGGAAATATCACCCTAGATGAATTACAAGAGCTAACTGTGGCAGTTGTTCTTACTGTTGGTTGGGGTATTGAAGATATGTAAGCGTAGTGGCATCATATATCATGCCACTACAAGCCTAAAATTTACGATGGTGTTATTCGTACTTAAAGCGCATTATCGCAAAGCCGAACATCACCCCCGCCATGACCAATAATACAATCACTGGCAAGATAATATCCACCAAACTGCCCCCATATATCATCAATTCGTTATAGCCGTGCATGACCCAGCCCATTGGTGTGGTATATGCCGCCAATTTCATGAAATCTGGCACAATTTCTAATGGCCACCATGCCCCGCCGAGTGGCGCAATGGTTAGTGACATCAACAAGGTCACGCTATTGGCTTGCATATCTGTTTTGACAAAAGTGGCAATCAAAAATGCCAATGCGGTGATACATAGCGAGAATGAAATCATCAATGCCAGCACACCGATGATATTATCGAAGAAGCGCACCCCCAAAATTGCCCCAAATCCAAAGGCAACGAGGTATTGAATCATCCCCAATAAAAAGCGGGCAGTGATTTTTCCGCCGAGCAATTGCCACCGCTTGACGGGCATCATCACCAAGCGTTGGAGTGTCCATTGCTTGCGCTCCAAGATGAGCGATGTCGCGCCCGCTAGTACGGTGAACATCACATACAAACTCCCCATCCCTGGGACAGACTGGCTAAATCCAGAGACTGAATTGCTATTATCTGTGCCAGCAAGTTGATAATCTACAGTTGAGGGCGGATTTTCCCAGATGGTGCTGGCGGTTTGATAAAACGAATCGCCAAAACTGGCAGTATCTTGACCTGCTTGTGTGAGTGCAAACAGGCTCACACGCCCCGCCAGCGATGCGCCAGCGATTCGGCTTACTGCCGTTTGTACTGATTGGAGCAACACGCTCGGTTGGCTAAAATTTTCGCTAGACCGATAAGCCACTGCGCTGGGTTCACCACGCAACAGGGTTTGTTCAAATCCTTGTGGAATTTCGATAACCGCCGTGATAATTTCGTCCTTAACCCGTTGTTGTGTGGTAGCTGTGTCGAGGGTCACATCTTTTAATTGACACCTATCGGCTTCGTCATTATCCATTGGGCAAAGTACCACATTGGGGTTGAGGTCACGCAGGGATGTCAAAAATTGATTCGATAGCGCCGATTGGTCGTTGTCTATCACATCTACTAGTGTTTTGGGGGCTGTACCCACAAAGCCACCATTCACCAAGCCAATGATGAAGATGAGGACGATGGGCAGGATGACCAAATTAATCCATATCCCTTTTTCTTTGAGCGCCACCGAGAGGTCGTTTTGGGCAATGCTGAGTAATTTATTCATGATTTTATCCTAAACATCCTGACGGCGGTTGAATATCACCATACCGAGTGTGAATAATATTGCGCCGATGACCAATAACCAAAGGACATTGAGTAGAATATCGTTATTGCCTTGTGAAAGGCGTGTAAATCCTTCGCTAGACCATCTAATCACCGATAGGCGTGTAATGGGTGCAAACACAGAGGGAAGGCTATCCACATTAAAAAATGCCCCACCTAACAAGCCCATAAAGGTTGCTATGATTGACCCATAAATATTGGATTGTTCGGGCGTTTTGGCGATGGATGCAATCATGATGCCCACACCCGATACCGATAAAGCCGTCGCCAAGAGGAGCGCACCCATCCCCAACCAATTTGCTCCCCAAATGATGGTGAACTCCCGTTGGAGGATGCTATTGATGATGGTCAGCGCAGAGAATAAAAATATCAATTGCACCAGCACCAAGACGAATGTGCCGATGAGCAATCCGAGCAAGATGGTGAAGCGTTGAGTAGGTGAGGCGAACATGCGTTGAAGTGTGCCATTGCGCCGTTCTTCTAAAATCGCGGTTGCCGCCCCAGACCCGGTGAATAGGGCAAAGAAGCCTGCAATAGACGACCCAATCGAGACTAACGCATTAAATTGGGGTGGTGCTTCGCCTGTGATGGATTGCAAATCCACGCGCAAATTGCCGATATTGGGGTTAAAAGCACAGGTGAGTGTGGCATTAAACGCATCGGCATTAGCCAATAATCCAAGATTGTTGGCTAATATGGTTTGATAGAAGGTGGCAAAGGTGATATTCCCCGCCAAAATGCTGTTATTGACCGATTCCACAATGCTCCGAACCACACCCGCCGAAATGCTACGGCTGACATCGCCATAGACTTCAATGGTGACAGGGGTAAATACGAATGTGGGACCCGTATAGGTGATGCCCTCTGTGAAATTTTCTGGGATGATGACTGCCGCCGCGTATGTACCATCTTCTACCCCTGCACGCGCTAAGGCGGGGTCGGTAAGGCGACTGGCAGAGATGAGGTCGGTGATATTTCCGCTTTGAGTAGTGGTGCTATCGGAATTAACTAATGGCGCACATACATCAGCATCACCTGTGGGTGTTGTGGCGGATGATTCATCGGTTGGCATGAGGACACCCACCAAAATATCACCATTATTCACCCGATTGCCCAAGACTTCTGTCCCTTTATCCAAGTTCACGATTGCCACCGGGATATTGCTGATGGGAGAAGCGCCACTGCCAATACCGCTAAAAGCAAGGGCAATGATGGTAGATAGGACGAGGGGTGTAACCAACATAATCAGGAGCAAATTGCGGTCTTTGAAGGTGGTATACACACTCTTACGGGCAATTGCCAAAATTTTGCTCATCGCAAAAAATCCTTTCTGCGCCTAATCGCGCAAGGCACGCCCGGTTAATTTTAAGAATACAGCTTCAAGGTCTGGCTCACGCACTTCTACCGATTGAATTTCAATAGTGGCGTTATCCAATAGGCTGATGATGGCAGGGAGGGCTTTTCTACCACGTCTGGCGAGGACGGTAATCACACCTTCGTAGGTCTGACCAGAACGGACTGCCGCCATTGTGCCTGTGCCGTGCTTATCTACGACCACATCTTCCCCTTTTGGGGCATCTTCGGTGCTGATGAGGCTTACTTTTTCGTATTTGGCATCGGTCACGCCTGCCACTTCAGATTTTATCCGTTTGAGCAAGTCATTATCTACACTATGTTCGCCAATACTAAAGATGAGGCGGTCTTCTTCACCGACTTGTTGGGTTAATTCGCCTTGTGTGCCAAGTGCGATAATGAGTCCATGGTCAATAATGCCAACTCTATCGCTCAATTCTTGCGATTCTTCCATCAGATGGGTGGTATAGAGGATGGTTGTCTTATAGTCATCGCGCAGACGCATAACAGTATCGAGGATGCGCCGACGGCTTTGGGGGTCAATACCGACTGTGGGTTCATCCATATAGACCAATTGGGGTTTATGGAGCAAGCCAACACCGATATTGACACGACGTTTCATGCCACCAGAGAAGGTATCTATGCGGTCACGTTGGCGTTCTTTGAGGTCTATAAAATCCAAAACTTCATCTACCCGATGCCCCAATGATTTGCCACTCATGCCATACATTTTGCCAAAAAATTCCAAATTTTGGCGGGCGCTGAGGTCGGGATAGAGGGCGATTTCTTGTGGCACAATGCCGATGAGCGATTTTGCCTCGATGGGCGCTTTGGTAATGCTATACCCGCCAATTTTGGCATCGCCATTGGTGGGGGTAATCAACCCACTAATCATAGAAATGGTGGTGGTTTTACCTGCGCCGTTGGGACCCAACAAGCTAAAAATTTCGCCTCTGCGGATGTCTAAATCTACGCCTCTGACGGCTTGCACTTCTGTGCCGTCTTTGCGCTTATAGGTCTTTATCAGACCGCGTGCCTCGACAATATTTTCCATGCAATTATCCCTTCATGTGTGTGGTTGATAAAAATAGTGGTGTGCTTATTGATATTCAACTTTTATTATTCCACTTTTATGGTATACGCGGAATGAGGAAAAGAAGTTGCAAAAACCACGCAAAAAAAGCACAACCTTGTTAGTGTGCTTAAAAAACAAAAGGGGTAATCTTTGTAAAGATTACACCCTCCTGATTAATATTCGATATATCGCTTCCACGCATCTGGTCCGCTACCGACAGCGATGACCAAATAACTGGTGCGCGGTGTTTTGGGTTCATAGAGCATTTTGAGACCCGCTTCATTGGGCATTTGGTTGCCTTTGCGATGATTGCAGGTGGAACAGGCACAGGCGGTATTTGTCCATGTGTCTTTTCCGCCACGAGAACGCGGGATAATATGGTCTATGCTGAAATCGGTTTTAGAAAGAACTTTGCCTTTGACCAGTGACCCGGGTTGCACGCCACAATAGATGCACAAATATTTGTCACGAATTAACACGCCTTTTCTGCTCCAATGAGCATGACGGCGGGGGACATTGATATAGGTGCGTAGGGCAATGACAGATGGCACGGGAAAATTATCACGCACAGTTTTTAGGAAGTTGCCACTTCCCTCTATGACTGTGGCTTTTCCCGCCAAGAGAAGATTAATGGCGCGGGGGACGCTAATCACCGAAAGAGGCTCCCAAGTATTGCCATTTAGGAGCAACACACGACTCTGGAGAACTGAACCATCAGATGACACGGTAAATTTGTAACCTCTCTACCAAGAAGAGTCTAATTTATTTACGTCTATCTTCCATTATATCCCAATTGGGTTAATTACGCTTTAAGTCCGTGTTGTTTGTTTGTTTTTTCATATCGGTGGGCAATTATTTTTGCCCACCGTTAATTCGCCAATATGATTATCTGTTGTTAAAGGATGGTGGTGCTTCTCAATCCCGTCGTCTCGTGTCGTTTGCGCTATGATTACAATAAAACTCGTCCGTGTAAATCTGTTTGCCTTTATGAATGTCGTTCTTACCGTTTAGTCAAGGGTTACGACTGGCTCCCACCATTGTTTCTTGACTGTTGCGTGGGTCGTCGTAGTTCGATGCTTTTTTGGCGGGGCTACCGCCGTCACTTTCTGAGTGCATGACCGAACCTTTCTTTGGGTGTGGAACTTGGTCAACAATTCCATCCACCGCACGACTAAGAGCGAACACTTTGTTAAGGCATGATAGTCACGTTGGCGACTTATCGGCAAAAAAAAGAGACGTGAGCCGAATTTTAAGTTGCTATCCGTCTCACGTCCCTTTCCTTTATTTAAGGATTGGTGGGGTAGGGGGTTAAAACTCCCTATCCAAATGAGACTTATCGTGACTATCTGCCAAAAACTCGTATTTAGAGGGGCAACCCGTTTGGTTTGCCAGCGACATGGTTGTGTGAAATGCGCCACGTATATTGCGCCATTCATAACAACTGTCAATTCTATTGGTAGTGCTGAGTTTATTATCAGATAGCCCAAGGGCGACCATATCTACGCGCCTTTCTCAATTACTGTGCCTTGTAAGAAGGCTTTTATACTTTCGCCGGTAATGAACACACGCCGCATTCCATCTGGTTTGCTGACTTGCAGATGCCCTTTGGTGATGAGACGTTTGAGTGTACTCAAGCTAATCCCCAATGCTTCTGCCGCTTCTTGACGGGAATAAACCGCGCCATCTTCAATGAGTGTTTTATTGTTAGTATCCATCTAAAACCATCCTTTCAGAACTATGATAAACTATACCTCATATTATAATGGTCGTCAAGGGTTTTAAGCAAGCCTTAACTGTGTTCAAGGGGTCATAGGGGTCATAATGGGGTTTTTATGGTACAAATTTACTAATTTTTAATGAAAATAAGTGACACATGTCATGCCTTGCCATAGATTTTAACAAAGGTTGTAGTGGGTAAACAGTGGCTGACATACGAGCCTTTAGGCTCTAGTACAGCCATTACATGCCCTAAAAGTTAGGTTTTTGTGTAAGGGCGGACTAGCAAAGCGTATGTCCGCCCCAAATATGAAACACCATTTAACAAATTTATGATTGACATCAGCGCCATTTTTCGCACATAATAAACAGCAACAACGACAACAAAGAGACAGTTTGTGAGGAATTGCCCCCACAGAGAGCCACATGCCATCGGCTGAAAGCAGTGGCGGAGAGGCACGCACAAAATTCACTCTTGAGAGCGATACCCCTATCATCTGGACATGATATATCATGTCCCTACAAAACAGGATGTTATGGTATTGGCGCGTTGGATGAGGGAAAAATCCGTTTTGGATTGAGTAGTTCATCCCGTGTTCCCTACGTGAATGGGTGAATGAAGTGGATAGTCGCCTATTGTTGGGTGATTATCAATCAGGGTGGTAACGCGGGATGCGCTTATAGACGCTCTCGTCCCTGTGATGCAATTTTTTTGCATACAGTGGATGAAGGGCGTTTTTGCTTTTCATACCGAGACGTATAGTAAGGTGTAAGGGCGCAACATGTTGCGCCCTTACGAGATATGCTTGAATCGTTATGGAGGAATTTATGCTAGACCAGTTACATGCACTACAAACGCAAGCCCTAGCCGACCTGAATGGTGTGCAAAATCGCGCCGATTTGGACGCATGGGATAGCCACTACATCGGCAAAAAAGGACAACTCACCCAATTGCTCCGTAATATGGGGTCGCTCTCAAAAGAAGAACGTCCTATATTTGGCAAATTGGCAAATGAGGTTAAATCGGCGCTCGAAACAGCGTATGATGAGCGCAATCGCCTCATCAGTGAACAAGAATTGGCACAAGACCTCGAATCTGGCGCGGTAGATATTACCTTGCCCGGTCGTCCAAACCCAACAGGCGGGTTGCACCCATCCACACGGACACTGCGCCGATTCTTTGATATTTGGGGCGATATGGGCTTTCAGGTCTATCAAAGCCGTGACATCGAAACCGATGATATGAACTTTAGCCAGCTCAATATCCCACCGCATCACCCTGCGCGGGATATGCAAGACACTTTTTATACCACTACGCCCAATGTGATTTTACGCACCCATACATCGGCGGGTCAAATCCGCGCCATGCGCGAATTGGGTGGCGATGGCTCACAACCGTTACGTGTGGTATTGCCCGGTATGTGCTATCGGTTTGAACAAATCACTGTTCGTAGTGAGGTGCAATTTCATCAGATGGAAGGGATTGCCATCGGCAAAAATATCCGTATGAGCGACCTAAAAGGCACGATTACCGAATTTATTCGGCGCTTCTTTAGCCCAACGGCAAAAACACGCTTCCGCGCATCCTACTTTCCATTCACAGAACCGAGCATGGAAATTGATGTGGAATGTTTCTTATGTGGTGGAGAAGGATGCCGTGTTTGTAAGCATAGCGGTTGGTTAGAAGTGGCAGGGAGTGGCATGATTCACCCCACTGTATTACGCAATGGTGGCTATGACCCCGCCGTATGGAGTGGATTCGCCTTTGGCATGGGTCCAGAACGCATGACCTTGCTCAAGCATGGTATTAGTGATATTCGCTATTTTTGGGCGAATGACCTACGCTTTTTGGAACAATTCTAAAATTTATAGGAGCATGTAGGGCATGATATATCATGCCCCTACACACCTAAAATAGGCAATTTTGTAAAGGGCGCAACATGTTGCGCCCTTACATACACGTTTTTTAACATAAGAGGAGAACCACAACTATGCTCGTGCCAATGTCATGGCTCAAAGAATTTGTAGATATTGATATTCCCGCAGAAGCCCTCGCAGAAAAGCTCACGGTGGCGGGATTGGAAGTGGGTAAAATTGTTTATATTGGTGTGCCACAAACCCAAGTGGATGGGATTCGCCAACCCACATCGAATCATCTTGTGTGGGATAGAGAACGGCTCGTTTTGGCGGGAATCCGCGAAATTAAGCCCCATCCTAACGCCGATAGATTGGTGATAGCGATGGTAGATTATGGCGGAAAAGACCTAGAACCGTGTGTGACAGGTGCGCCAAATCTGTTTGAATATCGCGGAAAAGGCGAATTGAACCCGCCCTTGTGGACGGCATTTGCTCATGAAGGCGCAGAAGTTTGGGATGGTCATAGCGATGAACCCAAGCGCATGATACTCAAAGGCAAAGATTTGCGCGGGGTGTTCAATAAGAGTATGGTCTGCTCAGAAAAAGAACTGGGTATCGCAGAAGACCACGATGGTGTCATTTTGATGCACGACCAACCGCGTGCGTTGGATGGCACACCCTATCTTGCGGGCGCACCTTTGCAAGATGTACTCGGTGATATTTTGCTAGAAGTGGAACTCACCCCCAACCTAGCACGGTGTTTTTCGGTGTTGGGTGTTGCACGAGAAGTCGCGGCATTGCTGGATAAGCCATTGCGTCAGCCGAATTATGACTTTTTGGCAGAAGGTGAGCCAATCGCGGGGCAGGTACAGATTGAGATTCGCAATAGTGATCTCAATCAACGCTTTGTCTTGGCATTGCTCAAAAATACCACCATTCGCCCTTCGCCAGAATGGATGCAACGGCGCTTAAAATTGGTTGGGCAACGCCCCATCAATAATATTGTGGATGTGACCAATTACATCACCTTTGAATTGGGGCAACCGCTACACGCTTTTGATTATGACAAATTGGTGGAACGTGCTGGTGGCAAAACCCCGACTATCATCACTCGTCTGGCAACCGAAGGCGAGACTTTGCTCACGCTGGATGGACAAAATCGGGCTTTGGAGGCACATAATATCCTCGTCTGTGATACAGAGGGTGTTTTGGGCTTGGGTGGTATTATGGGCGGTGGTGAGACCGAAATCAGCGATAGCACGACTACCGTATTGTTAGAAGGTGCGAATTGGAATTTTATCAATATTCGCCGTTCTATGCAATCACAAAAAATATTCACCGAAGCGGGAACGCGCTATAGCCGAGGTGTGCATCCGAGCCAAGCCATTTTGGGCGTGGCGCGTGGGATTGAACTCATGCGGACATCGGGTGGCGGTGTGGTGGCGAAGGGCTTAATTGATGAATATCCCAAAAAGGCAAAACGGATAGCCATCACCCTCTATATCAGCGAAGTGCGTCGTTGGTTGGGGATGGATTTTGATGCCCAGACAGCCGCCGATATGCTCCTTTGTTTGGGATTTGAAGTGACCATCAAAGGCGAATCGCTTGATGTGGTTGCACCCGACCATCGCATGGACATCAGCGACGACCCTGTGATTGGTCAAGCCGATTTAATCGAAGAAATTGCCCGTGTGTATGGCTATGATGCCATCCCGCTCACCATTATGGATGATGCCATGCCCCCACAATGGGTCAATGTGACCTTTGAGCGCGAAGAACGCCTGCGCGATGTGTTGGTGGATTTGGGTGTGCGCGAAAATATCAGCTATCGCTTCACCACGCCCGAAATTGAAAGTAGGCTTGTACCCAATGGCGCGAGTGGCAATGCACCCTATGACCCTGCGCGATATGTAACCATGCTTAACCCCATATCGCCAGAAAAGACGGTATTCCGTCAAAGTTTGTTGCCCAATATGCTCCAAACGGTGTTGGCGAATCGGCGTTATCAGAATCGCCAATTGGTGTTTGAAATTGGCAGTATCTATCAGACGACCAACGCCGAATTGCCCGATGAATTACGCCGTTTGGCGGTGATTATCACAGGCAGTCGTGATATTGGGTCATGGCTTGGGCGTGTGGAAGGCGATTTTGACTTTTTCGATATAAAAGGCATTGTGGAAGGCATTGTGCATGGACTCCATTTGCCTGATGTGCGCTATGAGCCTAATAATGGCGAAAATGCCCATATTAGCCTGCATCCGGGACGCTCTGCGGTGCTATATAGCGGAAAAACACGCATTGGCGCATTTGGCGAATTGCACCCGTTAGTGGCGCGTGCTTTCGATTTGGGTGGAAGCCCTGTTTTGGTCGTGGATTTCGATTTAGATGCGCTCCTTGCCGCATCGCGCTTCGATTTTAATGTGAAGCCGTTGCCCATCACACCACCCGTTTTTGAAGATTTGGCGTTGGTGGTGCGTGATGAGACAACAGCCGCACAGGTAGAAGCCATCATCCGCAAAGCTGGCGGGGAATTGCTCAAAGATGTCACATTATTTGATGTGTATCGTGGCGATTCGATTCCAGCAGGGCATAAAAGCCTCGCTTATAGCTTGGTGTATCAGACCGATGATAAAACCCTCACGGATAAAGAAGTGTTGACGGTGCGAAAGAAAATTATCGGCGCGGTAGAACATCAATTAGGGGCAAAATTGCGGGCATAGTGCCTATATATTTTTAACCTCATCCCCCGACCCCTTCTCCAGTCTGGAGAAGGGGAGAAAATCGTTTTGTAGGTTGGTTTAAGTCCCCTCGCCAGACTGGAGAGGGGATTTAGGGGTGAGGTTTATCTCTTAATTATGTCGCCTTCTCATAAAACCGATGGGTACGATAAATCCTCATACCCACGCTATGTAATGTCCCCGCCATATCCTGATTCGTCTCCAAAATCCAACCACAATCGAGGGTACGATAGGGCATTTTAGGGTCGCTGAGGACATTGCGTAATTCGGAATACATCAATATATCGAGTCCTTTATTGCGATATTCGGCATTTATGCCCATCAACGGCACTCGTAAGCCATTGATTTTTGGGCGTAATTTCCAATGCCAGAGGGCTTTTGCGAGTGTCACAAATTCAGGCGTACCGGGTTTGGCATAGGCACGATGTAACACCTGATTCATATCTTGTGCCGCCAACATAAACCCAACAGGTTTTTCATCCACTTCGACAAACCATGCGACACGCGGGTCTAGGAACATGCCCAAACTTTTGACGAGCGCATCGAGTTCTCTATCGGTCATGGGGGTGAATCCCCAGTTAGAAATCCATGCGCTGTTATAGAGTTCTTTGAATAAATTGAATTCTCTTTTCTTATTTTTCTTGTCGAATGTCCGCACACGGGCATTATTTTGGCGCATGATGCGGGCAGTGATTTTTTCGATGCGTTTGGCATTGCCAAATTGCTCATGTTCTTCTGGGGTATGGTCATAATAAAAACTATGCACATCCATGACCTTATGAAACCCCGCATTTTCGACCAATGCCTGATAGTAGGGCGGGTTATAGGGCATGAGCAACACGGGCGGGGCAAATCCATCTACCAAAAGACCACATTCCTCATGCGTGGTAAAATTTTGTGGTCCACGTAAGGCGGTGCATCCTTTGGCTTTTGCCCAATTATAGGCGGTATCCAATAGGGCTTGGGCGACTTGTGGGTCATTGAATGTCTCGAAAAAGCCAAACCATGCAATATTTTCGTTATGATATTCATTGTGCCGATGATTGATGAAGGCGGTAATCGTGCCGACTGGTTCATCACCGCGCCACGCCACAAAATAATCGCCTTCCAAATAATCCCATGAGGGGTTATGGTCTTTATCCAAAATTTCACGACGCATGGAGAGCAGTGGGGGAGTCCAATTTGGGTCATCTTTATAGACTGCCCATGGGAATCTGAAAAATGCGCGGAAATCTTTTTTGGTGTCTACTTTGCGAATCTCTATTGCGTTGGTCATGAATTTTACCTTGACAGTTTAAGGGTCATTTGATACTATTTTAACAGTCATTCCACAATAGCTCAACGGCAGAGCAATCGGCTGTTAACCGATCGGTTCCTGGTTCGAATCCAGGTTGTGGAGCAACAAAACAAGCCAGCAAATCGCTGGCTTGTTTTTGTTTGGGGTAGATTTGTGGTGGATGAGAAACAATTGACAAAAATTCATATCATGCGTTATGCTATCTACAAATTGGTAGGTGAAATCTTATGGAAACACCCAATAATGCTACTCGTGAGCGTATTTTAGAGGTCGCAGAAGAATTATTCACCAAGCGCGGATATGCCTCTGTCAAATTGCGTGATATTGCCGATGTGGTGGGTATCAAGCACGCATCACTGTATTATTACGCGCCAGATGGCAAAAAGCAGTTGTTCATTGAGGTGATGGAGCGCAATTTTAAGCGTCACCATGAAGGGCTAAATAGTGTCATTCAGGGCGCAGGCGATGATGTGCGCCAACAAATGGTGGCAGTGGCAAAATGGTTCATCAGCCAGCCCCCTATTGAGATGTCACGACTGTTGGAGGCAGATATGACCGAAATTGACCCCCAACAAGCACAACATCTGATGAATTTGGCGTATGATGCGTTGCGATTGCCTATTGTATCTGCACTTATGCGAGCAAGGCAAAAGGCACAAATCCGCCCAATGGACTTGGATTTGGCGGCAATGGCGTTTATCTCGCTCATCCAGAGTGTGCATCAAATCCCCTCTTCATATAGCCAAGACATCCGCCAAAAAACAGGTGTGGCGTTGGTGGATATGTTATTTGATGGATGGTCTGTTTAAGGAACACAAAATTTTTTTACCTGATAATTCTACCAATTTGTAGGTTGATTTTTTAGAGGAGTATAAAATGAGTATGGTCAGTATCACATACAATATGAAGGCAGTTGGATTTTATGAATATGGTGGCACAGAGGTGTTACGCTTATTAGACCTGCCATCACCCACACCAGAAAAAGGGCAGGTATTGGTTCAGGTGATGGCGGCTGGGGTGAATCCTGCCGATTGGCGCTTCCGCGATGGTCAGTTCAAAGCCTTTGTGCGGGCAAAATTCCCTTTCGTGAGTGGGTTAGAGGTGGCTGGCATCGTGAAAGCAGTCGGTGAAGGGGTCACGCGCTTCAAAATTGGTGAGCGTGTCTATGGGAGGTTGCCAACAGCCAAAGGTGGGGGCTACGCTGAATATGTGGCGATAAATGAAAGTGCATTGGCACACATGCCTCATTCTTTCAATTTTTCGCAAGCCGCTTCTGTGCCATTGACGGCGCTCACCGCCTTACAAGCCCTGCGTGATAAGGCAAAACTCCGCAACGGGCAACGGATACTCATTTATGGGGCATCTGGCGGGGTGGGTATGTTTGCGGTGCAACTCGCCAAGGCGTATGGGGCGCATGTAACTGCGGTTTGTAGCACCAAAAATGTGGATTGGGTGAAATCACTGGGCGCAGATGTGGTCATTGATTATACCAGTACCGATGTTTTAGCCTTGCCAGACCGTTATGAGGTTATATTTGATGCCGTTAATCATCTATTCGCCAAAGATGCCATCGCCATTTTGGAAAAAGGCGGTGTGTATGTGACCGTCTCCCCTGTGGTGAACCCACTTGTGCAAATACGGGCGCGGTTGATGGGTAAGCAGGTTAAGACAACATTCGTAAAGGCGAATGGGGCAGATTTAGAGACGATTAGCCACATGATTGATGCTGGTCAACTCATGACTTACATCGAAAAAGAGTATCCGCTAGAATACGCATCAGAAGCGCATCGCCAAAGTGCGACAGGGCATGTACGTGGCAAATTGGTCATTACCATCGTTAATTTATAGGCAAATTAAAACACTCCGCCAAACACGGGGTGTTTTTTGTCATTTTCAATATATGATAGTAACTGATAGATATTATCTATCTCATCCCTACACCCATATCTGATGAGAGAGTATAATGATTTGCGCTTGTGAAAAAATACGCGAGGCAATGTAAATCATGCACGTACCCCTTTCTCCGCACGAAATCATTCAAAAACCACCTCTCCCACATGAAGAACTCACCGATGTCATCAAACTGGCGATGTGGGCAGGGCAATTGCTCTTGCAATATGGGGCAGATACCGCCCGTATTGAAGAGACGATTCATCGTATTGGCACAGCATTGGGCTGTGATTGGCTAGATATTATCATATTGCCAGAAGGCATTATTGCGACCACCGTTAGCGGGACAGAATTTCGCACCAAAGTGCGCCGTGTTGTGCGGATGACTGTGAATTTTAGCGTTCTTGATGAGATTAATCATCTCAGTTATTTGATTGTGCAAGGCAAGGCAGATAGATTTGTGACACGTGAAGAATTGCGCCGTATCTCCGATTTGGGGCATTCCTATAACCGATGGGTCGTGGTCGGGATGGTGGGATTGGGGTGTTCCGCCTTGAGCCGCCTCATTGGAGGTGATTTTGTGGTCTTTTTGGTCACATTTTTTGCATCTGCAGGGGCGATGTTCATCCGCCAAGAATTACACAAACGCCATATGAATATGATGATTGTGGTGGTGACGACATCGTTTGTGGCGCAAATGCTCGCCTCTGTGGGTGTTTTGCTCAATTGGGGCAATAATCCGCGTTTGGCAATGGCGGCATCGGTGTTGCTATTGGTACCGGGGGTGCCACTGGTCAATTCTGCTCAAGATATTTTTCAGGGATTTTTTACCACAGGCATCTCGCGTGCTATCAACGGGACGCTTATCACACTCGGTATTGCGGTTGGTGTGGTATTTGCCAGTAGCTTATTGCGCTTGGGGGGATTTTAAGGATGATTTTATTCACCATTATTGAAGATGCGTTATGGTCGGCAGTTGTTTCTGTCGGATTTGCCATTTTATTTCAAGCACCACGCAAAACCTTGTTTGGATGTGCGGTGGCGGGTGGGTTTGGTCATGCAATACGCAAATTTTTCATCACATTGGGCATGGCGATTGAGAGTGCCACCTTTTTGGGGGCGTTGGTCATTGGTTTTTGGGCGCTTTATTTTTCGCGTCGGCATAAAACACCATCCACCATTTTTTCGATTTCGGGGTGTATTCCCATGATGCCCGGGTTATTTGCGTATGGGGCGATTCAATCACTCATCAATTTGACCCATAGCGTGCCAGCAACAGGGTCTCTATTATTATATGATGCCGTGGTGGGGTTGATTCGCACAGGACTTATTTTGATGGCGCTCACCTTGGGCATCCTCATCCCGCGTTTGGTATTCCAACGCGAAAAACCAGTGGTATGACCATCAGGGCGAGGTACGCCTCGCCCGCGATATTGTCACTTATTTTTCCCCGCCCGTGACGGTCTTTCTAGGTGTAATTCTAAAAATTCAAAGGTTTGGCTCATGATTTGCCGATGTTGATGGCGACTTTTTTCATCCGATAAATCATCAAAAAAGGCGTGTCCATGCTCTTGGATGATATGGAGCTGATGTGCCAATCCGTGTTGGGTGGTAGATTGAAGCAATTCTGCCCGTAGTTGTTTGATGATTTTGGGCGGAATATATTGTTCGTATGCCCCATAAAAGGCACAAATGGGTACATGGGCATTTTTGAAATGTCCCAAATAGCGTTGTGGAAACCCACCATAAGATACCACTGCTTCAATTTCTGGCATCGTAATAGCCGATTCAAAGGCAAAACTCCCCCCCATGCCAATCCCAACCGCCGCCACACTCCGATTGCATCGGTGATGGTTTTCTAGCACATTGAGCGCATCTTTAACCACATCAAAGGCTTTTTCCTGATAATTTTGGACGAGTTCTATCGCCAATTGTGCGGTATTGGCGGTTTGCCCGTCAAATAAATCGGGTACGATGACATAATAGCCCATCTCTGCAAAGCGGTCTGCGATACGCCGAATGACGCTTGTTAACCCCCACCAATCATGAACAAGGACAATCCCTGGAAATTTTTGCCCTAATCTGGGATATGCCCAATAAGCAGGTAAACGCCTCCCCGTTGGCAATACCACTTCGATATAACCCACTTCAATATCATACTCTACATGTTTTAGGTCAAATGATGACATGCGCCTCTCTCATTTCTGTTCCACTAAATTTATCCCATAAATCACTTGTTGATAGGGCAGTGTTTCGGCTTCTGCGCCGAGTAACTTGGCGTTGGCATCGTTGAGTGCCATGATGAGGCTACGATACCCACCCCGATGCGCCCAGTCGCGCAATGCGACCAATAGGGGCGGGGTGAGAGGTTTTGGCGACCAACAGAACACATCTACTTTGCGCGTATCATAAAGCTGGCGTTGAATACACACCAATGCTTCATGACCTGCGGCTGAAATATGAAGGCGATGAACCGCTTGGGTATCCATGCCATCTATCGCATCCCATAAACGAGGGAACATCGTCTCCCAATGCAAACGGGCGCTCTCTGAGCGTCCGATAGGCATGTGCCAACCCGAAATTTGTGCGGGATTGGTTTTGCTATGTTCGGTGGCTTTATAGAAGCCCTGTCCCAATTGTGCCGATATGTCATAATGACGCACACGCGCTATTTCTGACATGCCAAAGGCGCTAAAAAATTCGGCTTGTGCGGTGTCGTATGCGGAAAATGCTACTGTGAGCCGTTTGGCAAAATCGCGGGTTAGCCCCAATAAATAATCCATCAATGCCGATTGTGTTGCCGATGTTTCGGCGTGCCATTTGCCCAAATGGACATGCACCCCAAATGGGTCTGCTTCATCGCCTAAATAGGCTTCTGCATAGCCCACAACGGTTTCATCGCGGGTGATGACGATGGGCAATCCGCCCCCACGGAGCAGGTGATTGAGCCAAATCACACCTGTTTCGATACTCATCCACGCCCCACCATGTAACCATCGCTCATAGAGGCTAAGGGCTTCATAGGGGGGAGATTCCACCCGCCCTTGTGCATCGAAGCGTTGCCACACACCAATTTTAGTGCGGATTAAGGCGCTGATAGCGATGGTATCTTCTAATTTTGCTTTGCGGACGTGAATTTTGCTCAACGTGTTTTTGCCCTTATATGGTGTATCATGTTATTCTTGTGTGTATATATAATAACGGATTTTTGGGGATTTTGCCCCCTATATGAAAGAGTTTTTTTGAGATGACATCACTTACCCTAGATATTCGTGCCATGACGACCTTTCTTGTGGACTTGCTCAATACACCAAGTCCCACAGGGTACTACCCCGAAGCGATTGAACTTGTTCAGACCGCATTTGAAGAACTCAATATGCCCAATTTGTCTTTATCTGTTACGCGCAAAGGGGCGTTATTGGGAAAATTGACAGGTGTTAAGCATGATGCTCCTGTCGCAGTCACCGCGCACATAGATACGCTTGGGTTGATGGTCAAAGAAATAAAATCCAATGGACGCTTAAAGTGTATCAATATTGGCGGAATTTTGTGGGGGGCGATTGAATCGGAAGGTGTGACCATTCGCACGCATACCAATAAACGGATACGGGGTAGTATTCACCCCGCCAATACGTCTGTGCATGTGAATAGTAAAATCAAGAGCATAGAACGCAATGAAGAAACCGTCGAAATTCGTCTGGATGAACGCACGACCAGCGAAGCCGAAACCCGCGCATTGGGCATCGGTGTGGGTGATTTTGTGTTCGTAGACCCGCGTGTCGAAGTGACCGATAGCGGGTTTATTCGTGGGCGCTTTTTGGATGATAAAGCGGGTGTGGCGGCGATTTATGGGGCATTAATGGCGCTCAAACATGCCAATTTAACCCCGCCACAAGATGTTTATATCCTCATCGCCAATTATGAAGAAGTGGGGCATGGTGGCGCGGCGGGCTTCCCAGATAATTTGGCAGAATTGCTCTCGGTGGATATGGGAGCGATTGGGGTTGGTCAGGCGGGGGATGAATTTTCGGTGAGCATCTGTGTAAAAGATGGTGGCGGACCGTATCATTTTGAGATGAATAACAAATTGCGTGGATTGGCAGAAACCTATAATATCCCGCATAAGGTTGATATTTACCTCTATTATTCATCAGATGGTACTGCCTATTGGCGGGCTGGTGGGGCGGCAAGGGTTGGACTCGCGGGACCTGGGGTAGATGCGTCTCATGCCTATGAGCGCACCCATCAAGATGCCTTGCACCACTCGGCGCATTTGTTGGCGCGGTATATGTTGGCTGAAGGGGCATAAATCATGTTGCTAGTGATTGATATTGGCAATACCAATATTCACATGGGATTGTGGACGGCAAATTCTTGGGCATTAAATTGGCGTGCGCGGACTGTCACCGATAAAATGCCAGATGAATATGCCGTTTTGCTCCGTAATTTTTTGAATAGTGTTGATATTGGTTGGAAAGCCATCACAGGGGTGATTATCGGTAGTGTTGTGCCACCACTCACGGTCACTTTTGCAGAACTCGTCCAACATTATTTGAAGATGGATGCGGTGATTGTTACCCATAAATTGGATAGTGGGGTAAAAATTGCCATAGACCAACCTGAACAAGCAGGTGCAGACCGCATTATCAATGCGGCGGCAGTTGTGGCATTATTTGGCGGACCTGCCATCGTGATTGATTTTGGCACAGCCACCACCTTTGATGTCGTATCGGCAGATGGGGCATATTGCGGTGGGGCAATCTCGCCCGG
Source organism: bacterium (assembly GCA_033763335.1). Lineage (GTDB taxonomy): Bacteria > Chloroflexota > Anaerolineae > Aggregatilineales > Phototrophicaceae. The sequence goes on along the minus strand of JANRKU010000093.1, from coordinate 8,689 downwards.
TATTGGGGTCGCTCATGATGCGTTAGTAAGTCGGGCGGCGCGGTTACATAAAGTAGATTTGCAACCACCACCAGACCCTATCGGCGGGAATACCATTCACGCCATGCAAAGCGGGATTTTTTGGGGATATGTGGCATTGGTCGAAGGGTTGGTGGCGCGGATTAAAACCGCGATGGTAAAAAATGGATATGCTCCCACAGAGGAAGCCGTACAGGTCATCGCTACAGGGGGGTTATCGGCGTTATTTCAGTCACATAGTGATTGTATTCATAAAATCGCGCCAGAACTCACACTGGATGGGTTACGGATTATTTATGAACGGCAGAAAAAATAAATACAGAGTATCTTTTGTGGCTGACTAGCACGTAAGTGCGTATGTCAGCCACCAATTAAAAAGGTTTTACACCGTCTTTATTTACTAACAACTATTATCATGCCCCTACTATGGCACACTACTATTAGAATCACTCCCCAAATTGACTTGCCACACTATCCACCGCTTCTTGAGCATTTGTATCGCCAGAAATGACGCTAATAAATGCGCTTTGGATGGCGCGTGCCAATGTGCCTGTATTGTTATCGGTGGGGGGTACAACCGCATTGGTCAACATATCGCTGAATAGGGTTGTGAGGGGCGTATCCAGATTCATCAGCGTTAACGCCCCGCGTTGTGATGGCAACATATGGATGAGTTGGGCATATTCGGCTTGGCGATTGTTTTCCATCATCCAATCAATGAAGGTGAAGGCGACGGTTTGATGTTCAGCCGTTTTTGCCGTGACAATCCACACCCAGCTTGATAGTGATGTGAGATTGTCTTCTTTATCAGTAGGGATAGACACAGGCAATAAGGGTGTTTCATCTCCTAATGCCTCTAAAAATGCGGTGGAATTGATGACCCCTGCCCGCAAATCACCCGATGTTAGATTTCTGAGATAATCGCTACTGCTCACAAAATTGAGCATCGTTTCATCAATCAGACCACGTTCACGGGCTTGCTCATAATAGGTCAACACGATTTCCAGTGCATCCCGATTAAAACCCAATACACCGTCATTAATCGTGCCACCCGCCGAGAGATATTGTAAAAATACGGTGTTATTTAAGCCTGTGGTGCGCCCTGCGGGAAAATTCCAAAAGGCTTCACTGCTGAGGATGGTATCAAATAACCAGCTTGTCGGCTGATTTTCATCACCGTAATAAGCGAGTAGTTGAATTTCTAGCACATAGGGGATGGCATAGAGTTGATTTTGGATTCTGCCCGATTGCAGTGCTGGCGGGAATAAATCGCCCATGATACTACTCGATAAATGCCCTTCTAGGGGCAGAGCTAACCCGTCTTGGATGAGCAGACGCAAATCTTCTAGGCGCACAAGGGTGACATCAGGTAAGCCGTTGGGTGCGACCTTATTGGCAGTGCGTAGGGCAGATAAAATTCCCCCTATATCGGCATAACGGCGCAACCGAAATTCGATGGTGATAGGTTGGTCTTGTTCGTTTATAAAACCATTCAGTTGTTCATCAAGTAACGCCGCTATTTCTGGTCGGTCTGATGGTGCGAGTGATTCTGGAAACCAGACGACAAAATTTTGTGTGGTGATAGTGACACTCTCAGTTGGTGCGCCAGTTGGCACAGGGGGAAGGGGTGTGGTATTCGCCTGTGTGGTGGCGGTATTTGTGGCGGGTGTTGTAGTGGTGGGTGTGCCACAGGCACAGAGAGCGACTATGACCATTAGGCTCATGATGTGTAAGGGCGCAACATTGTGCGCCCTCATAGCAGATAAGATGATAGGGAATTGTAATCTCATTTTAATTCGACCCAATCGCCTGTGGGGATTTTTTCGCCTGCGCGGATTGCCACCTTCAGCCGATTTTCGGCAGGGGTGAGCGGGCAGTTAAATCGGTCACTATAGGCACAATAGGGGTTATAGGCGGTGTTAAAATCCACCACAAACCGACCATCGGGCAGGCGTTGTGCGTCTATATAGCGCCCGACTGGGTAGGTCTCTATGCCAGCATTGGCATCTACAAATGGCAGAAAAAAGCCGTGTGGTGTGTTATAGATGGTGAGCGTTACTTGTTCGCCATCCACCGAAAACGTGATGGTGCCATATTTTTCATAATTGCGGATGGTGTCTTTGGTGGTGAAAATTTGGGCAACAGGTGTATCTTCGATGAGGGTTATATCGAGTACCAACGCCAAATCGGGGTTATAGGGGTAGTATTCAAGGTGGGTAAATTCAGATTTTTGGGCATCGTTGAGGGGAGAATTGGGGTCGTACTCAAAAAATTCGTCTTTAGCGATTCTCTCTTGCTTAATCAATTGTTCAGACATGGATTTATCCTCATAACAAGGGGAAATTTTTTGGGGGATATTACTGCGGAGAGGGTGGGATTCGAACCCACGGTACCCATACAGGTACATCTGTTTTCGAGACAGACCCATTCGGCCACTCTGGCACCTCTCCATAGAATTTTTATCATAACACAAAACGGCATTAGAATAAATGCCGTTTTTGGAGGGTTGTAGGGGCGGATTAGGCGAAAGCCGTATATCCGCCCTAATTTAATTAGTGGGGATTTCGCTAAACGGCTTTCCAGCAATATCGGTAAATTTGAGATTGGGGTAGTCTTTGATGGTATAGCGCAATTGCCACATAGAATCGAGCAAGACAACCCACCGTTTGTTGTGGTCGAGTACGCGCATACTGACGGATGTCCAACGAATGGCGCGGATTGCATCCTCATCACCATCTACCCAACAAGCGATATTATAGGGCAGGCGTTCAATGACCGTTTCGACATTATATTCGGCTTGCAACCGTGCCACAATCACCTCAAATTGCAATTCACCGACTGCGCCTAAAATCGGCTCACGGCGCAATTGGTCGGCGGAATACATCACTTGTACCACGCCTTCTTGTCGCAATTGGTCTACACCTTTGTTGAACTGTTTATATTTTTCGATGGAGATGTTCCGTAGGATAGCGAAACATTCGGGCTGAAAGGGTGGGATAGGGGCATACATGAACATATCGCCTGATGTGACTGTATCGCCGATGACGAATGTCCCCGGATTGCTGAGACCAATGACATCACCCGGATAGGCTTCATCCACTGTTTCGCGCTCACGAGCAAAAAGGCGATGCGGACGGGTGATGCGGATTTTACGCCCCAAACGGGGATGATTCACCATCATGTCTTTTTCAAATTTGCCAGAACACACGCGCATGAATGCCAAACTATCCCGATGTTGTGGATCCATATTGGCTTGAATTTTGAACACAATACCACTAAAGGCTTCATTGGTGGGGGCAATGGTGCCGATATTGCTCTCACGGGCGCGGGGCGAAGGGGCAATTTTGAGGAGCGCCTCCAAAAAGGGTTCTACGCCAAAATTATTGAGCGCACTCCCAAAAAATACAGGTGTTAATGCGCCACTGAGGAAATCATCTTTATCAAATGGCACACCCGCGCCTGCCAATAATTCCGCATCTTCTTTGAGTTTTTCATAGGCATTTGCCCCGATGGTCTCTTCTAAAAGCGGGTCATAGAGGTTTGTCACCTTCACGGGGGCGCGGAATTTTCCGCGTACAGTGCGCTCAAAGAGTAACACCTGATGATTTTGCAGGTCATATACACCCTGAAATCCAGACCCACTGCCGATGGGCCAATTCATGGGGGCAACTTTGAGCGATAATACTTGCTCAATTTCGTCTAATAACTCAAGTGGGTCACGCCCCACATGGTCTAATTTGTTGATGAAGGTCAAAATGGGCAAATGGCGTTGCCGACACACCTCAAATAATTTTTTGGTCTGTGGCTCAATGCCTTTGGCGCTATCTAGCACCATAATGGCACTATCCACCGCCATGAGGGTACGATAGGTGTCCTCGCTGAAATCACGATGTCCCGGGGTGTCTAGCAGGTTGAAAATGCAATCTTCATATTCAAATTGCAAGACGGTGGATGTAATCGAAATCCCGCGTTGCTTTTCCATCTCCATCCAATCGGAAGTGGAACTGCGCTGATTTTTATGCACACGGACAGCGCCAGCTTGGTTGACAGCACCCGTATAGAGCAATAATTTTTCGGTGAGGGTGGTTTTGCCCGCATCTGGATGCGAGATGATGGCGAAAGTGCGACGGCGATTGACTTCTTTGGTCAATTGTTGATTCAAAGCAGGGGTAGAAATTTGTTCCATGACATGTCCTTTGATAGATTATGTGTGAGAAAAAAGAAACGGCGCGGGGTTAATGGGGTACGTCACAAATCAAAACTCATCCTGCACACACAGTTCATTTCTTTCTACTCAATCATTTTTCAAAGGGGATTTATTGTGCATTCAATTTTACAGAAATTTGTGTGGCAAAAATAGGGCAGATTCCGCAAACGGTAGGAATGAGTAGGGGCAAGATGTCCTTGATGATGTTATGATAAAAATATGTCTGTGTAATGAAGGGGTATATCATGAAAAATCGGCATTTTTTAGCCCAACTAGCGATGATATTGGTCATATTGGCAGTTATCTATATTCCCATTTTTGCGGATGAAATCATTGTGACCACCTGCGATTTTGAATCGCTACAATCGGCAGTGGAACAGGCAAATGTGGCTGGCGGAATTATCACATTCGATTGTGAGGGGACAATCCTCTTTACAGACTCATTGATGCTTTCCAACACAATCACGATTGATGGTGGTGGTGTCATCACCTTTAATGGTGGATTGACATCTGTCGATTATCTAGTAGAAGTCAATATTTATGGGATTACGTTTGAAAATGGTAATGGCATTCACAATCTGGGTACATTAACCATTATAGATAGCACCTTCAAAAATAATCTTGGCAGAGCTATCCGTAATTATAAGGAACTTACTATTGATAATACGATATTTGACCATAATAACTTGGATATGGCTCATGAAGCGGGTGGTGCAATTTATAACTTAGCTGGTCGTATCAAAATTAACGACAGTCAATTTACCTATAATAGCGTAACCGAGATAGGTGGTGCAATTTTTACAGAAGATAGTTCTGAATTTATTGAGATTAATGACAGTACATTTAGCAATAACTCTGCTACGGGTAGTGGTGGTGCAATTTGGAGTGGTGGTAGACTACATATTACGGGTAGCTCTTTTGTGGAAAATGTTAGTGAAAGAGGAGGAGGAGGTGCAATTTTCAATGGTAATGAGATGATTGTTCTTGGTAGTACATTCACTAATAATACAGCAGGCAGTGGAGGTGCAATCAGTAATACCGCCTACTTGACATCATTTCGTACAGACTTTATTGGGAATAGTGCTTTTTATGGTGGTGCAATTGACCACACTTTAGGATGGGTATTTGTTGGAGAAGGATTATTCGCAGATAATCAAGCAAAAGGGGATGGTGGTGCCATTTTTAATGATGGTAACTCATTACTGGTTTATTTTATGCAATTTGAAAATAATTCTGCTCAAAATGGTGGTGCCATTTTTAATCATAATTACCTTAGCCCAAGTCTAACCACTGTGACGTTAAGTACCTTTACAGAAAATTCTGCCCTAGACAATGGTAGCGCCATTTTCAACAACACCGATGGGATAGTGACCATCACAAATAGTCGTTTTGAACGCAATGAAATCATGAACCCAACCAACAGGATGAGCAATTCGTATTATGCCAGAGAGACGAATGGGGTAATTTATAGCTTGGGTATTATCAATTTGGTGGAATCATCATTTTTAGATAATATCCCCGCGCCGTGCCTTGTACGAACAGACCAGCTCGGAAACCCCATTCGCCAAGAATCAAATTGTGAGGGTCGCTCATCAGAAGGGCGATAATTGCCCTAAATGGTCTTATTTGGTAAGAAACCGCGCCCGTAAAATAGTCCATATCATAGTATCCGCACAACGATAAGGGTTTTTATGTATATTCCAAAGGAACGTGCCTTTTGGTCAGTGGGGTTTGGGCATCTCGCCAATGATATTTTTATGTCTATGGGGTCGGTTATATTGGTCTTTATGAGTGTCGCCATTGTGCCGATGACCAACACCCAAATCGGTTTTGCCATCAGCGCCCAACAATTGGCGGGTGCGCTCTCACAACCCGCTTTCGGCTTATTAGCAGATAAAAATGGCGGGAAGTGGCTTGGGGCAGGTGGCTTGATGGTCACAATGGGCATGTTTGTCTCATGGTTACTGGTCGCTATCACTACCCACAATTATTTTTTGATGATTATCCCCTTCATCTGTCAGGGATTTGGCAGTGGGGCGGTACATCCTGTTGGGATGCTCCACTCGGCGGTGAGCAATCAGACCCGCGCCGCCAGCAATATGTCATATTTCTTTTTGATGGGGCAGATGGGCTTGGCGTTGGGTCCCATTTTGGCGGGGCTTATCCTCGATTCTGTCAATCCAAACCCCATGTTGCCCTTTGTGCAAACACTCGGCATTGATAATCGCTTGTTGGTGAATAACACCGCCTCGCCCTTATTTGGGATGATGCTCATCGCATTGCCTGTGGCGAGTTTTATGCTCCTCGCCATCCCCACATGGACAAAAGAGACCCGCGACCAATCATCGGGCAAAACGCAGACGATGGAAGTTGCCACCACCAAAAAAGCCTTGATATTGCCATTCGTCATCATTGGGTTGATGGTGACATTTCGCGGGTTGGCAAATCCGGGGTCAGTGAATTTTATCCCCGCGTTATTTCAACAGAAGGGATGGTCGCCTGCGGAATATGGCTTTATCACAAGCCTATTTTGGATTTCTGCGGGTATCTCTGGGGTGATATTTGGCAATTTTGCCGATAGATATGACCGCCGATGGGTGATGTTTATCACAATGGCGGCATCTGCACCGACCTTTTTCTTGTTGCCATTGGCAGATGGTGGTCTGGCGCTGATTTTGGCGCTGGGCGCAGGCAGTTTATCGGGCGGGGTGCATAGCATCATCGTGGTATTGGCACAAGAAGCCATCCCCGCAGGCAAAGGGCTGGCAGGCGGGGCAATTTTGGGATTTATTTTTGCGACAGGGGCGCTCGGTAGCCTGATTATCGGCAGTTTGGCGGATGCCATCGGATTAGCGACCACCTTCCAATTTGTGGCGGTGGCGGTGATAGTGGCTGGTGGGTTGAGTTTGGCATTACCGAAAAAAGAAAAATCAGCTTAATTCAAATTTTTCTGCATCGGGGAGTGGCTCGCCAAGATAGGCAAGGACGATTTTTGAGCGAGATATTCCCCGTTGCACGAGTGCATCCACCAATTTTTTATCGGTGGTATCTTCTTCGATAACCACCACATCTCCAACAATTCGCACCAAAACGACTACTAATGCCACATCATGACGGGTAGGGTAATCCACCGCATTCACGGCATAAATGGCGTTGTCATCATCTAATAGAGGGAAAAGCAAAATATTTGCCCCACGCCCATTACTGGCGTAGGCACTCACTTCTTGACGGACGATTTCTGTTAGGGTATCCATGCAACAACTTCCTCTCTATCTAAGCCCCTTAAAAAATTGGTGGAGCAAATTGGCACATTCATCGGCATATAGCCCCACATCCACATCCAGCGTATGTGTCATTTTGGGGTGGCGGAGCAAATCGGCAATGCTACCCGCACACCCCGCTTTGAGGTCTATCGCCCCATACACCACGCGGGAAATCCGCGCTTGCATAATTGCCCCTGCACACATGCAACACGGTTCTAGGGTGCAATAGAGGGTCGTGTTGGTCAGTTGCCAATCGTTCAAAAATGCCGATGCGCGACGCATAGCGACAATTTCGGCGTGAGCGGTTGGGTCTTGATGCAATTCCCGTTCATTATGCCCGCGTCCGATAATTTCCCCGTCACGCACAATAATTGCCCCCACGGGAATATCTCCGTGTGAGGGGGCAATCATCGCTTCTTGGATGGCGAGTTGCATAAAATGGGCATCAGAGGGCATGAGGGTTCATGCCCTAAAATAATGATAGTTGCTTGGGGCTATCTTTTTCTTTTCTGGCGATATTTTCTTCTATCGCCTCTGGGTCGGTGATGGGTTGTCCTTCATCATCATGCGGTGTTAGCACGATATTGATACATGACGGACACTGACATTCAAGCGGATGTGGCACAAATGGGGTTTCTGTGCCTGCTATCGCCTCAACAGGAGGTGGGGCAGGCGCATCTAAAATATCTAAATTAGGGATAAAATCGTCTGGCACATCATCAATGTGCATGGTGGCACGCATTTCGAGTTCCCGCAATTCATCTTCACGAAATCCGACCTGATTCATCACCACGCGCAGAGAATCAATATTTTTTTTATGATTTTCGCGGATAGTATGCTTATATTGTTCGCGCAGGCAATCGCGCCATTCATCATCAAAAACGGACATGCTCAACATTCCTTATGCTAGTTATTATCCTCATTGTAACGGAATTTTCTTGAATTTAGCACACCGTAAAAAGTCCTATTTTATTCCCCCAATAAATGGGCAGTGTTGGGCATTTCATTTTATGTTAAACTGAAATTTGATACTATAATGCAAATAGGATGTTATAGGTATTTTCTAGCGACCGTACACTAAACTAAAATTCGGTTTAAATAAAATAGGGATTGGCTCACGTAAGGCGAAACGCCGTTCCAACCAGTCCCAACCCAAGCGAAAAATACTCAAATCTCGACGGTCAGCGCGGTCAACTTGGGT
>JANRKU010000092.1:0-18911 GCA_033763335.1 bacterium | reverse complement strand
GGATGTGCCTTGAGGCATCCCGCTAATAAGGCGCTTTTGGCAATATCACCATCATGAAAGAGCATATATGCCAAACCTGTCACCGATTCTAAATAGACTGATGATAGGGGGCGATGTTTGCTTTTTTGGACGACTTGATAGAGATGTTGACGGGCAGTGAGTGAATAGGGGTTTTGCCCCAAGAGCATAAAGCCCAAATTGATGCGCGTGTTATAACTCATCCGCAGGTCTTGAATTTGAATAGAACCCTCAATACTCTTGTTAAAACTGGCTTCTGCTTCATCATAGCGTTTGAGCATTTCGTAGGTCATGCCCAAATTGTTGCTGACCAGCGCAATCCCGCGTGTTTCGCCCAATTCCACAAAAATTTTGAGGGCTTTTTGTTGATATTCCAGACAGCCTTCATAATCATTGCGTATAAAGGCATTAACCCCCAAATTGACATAGCTGTCTGCGATACCCTGCTTGTCATCGGTTTGTTGGCTATAATCGAGGGCGCGGGTGTTAAAAACATCCGATAACTCGCTATCCCCATAAATAAAGGCGATTGTCCCGCGCCCATGTAATGCCCGAACAAGCCCATAGGGTTCTTCTAGTTGCTGATAAATGCGATAGGCGCGGTCAAATTGGAATTGGGCTTTTTCGTATTCACCCGCCGCCAAGCGTCCCCACCCATAATAGACCATAATCTGCCCCATAATGCCCTGATATTGCTCATCTTCATCAATGAGGGCAATCGTCTCATCTGTGATAGCAATCATTTTTTGATATTGGCTCATGCGATACAAGGCGGTGCTATACACCCCAACCAACCGAATTTTCAAATCACGGTCGTGGATATGGGGATAAACATGGTCGCATAGGGCGGCTGTTTTGGCATATCGGCTCACGCGATTGAGCGCCTCACCTGCTTGGATGGTATATTCTGCCGCTTGTTCCCATAATTCTGCCCGTCCAAAATGATATGCCAACGAGACAATATGATGGGGGTCATCGCCATAGACCTTTTTGAGCGCGTTGGCAATCGTTTCGTGGGCTTGGCGGAGTGTATCGGGTGTGAATTCTTCTAAAAGGGCATCGCGTAATTTTTCGTGTGCAAAGCGCCATTGGTTGTCGCTAATATCCAAAATAGAGGCATTAATGCACTCAATCAGCCAAATAGCGACATCAATATGCTCTGGGGCAATGCTTTCGATGACAGGCAATTCTACCCGTCGCCCCGCCACCGCCGCCAATGATAATAACGGGCGATAATCATCGGGCAAGCGGTCTAAACGGCGCTTAACCACCGTGCGAATCCCGCCTGCAAAGACTTTTTCTGGCAGGGTACGCTTGCCAATTTCGCTTAGGCTACCCGCATCTTCTGCCAATACCCGCACGACTTCGACAATAAAATAGGCGTTGCCTTCGGTTTCGCGGTCTAATAAATCCACCACATGGTCGGCTTCGCCCGCCACCCCCAACATGGAGCTGGTCAATTGGCGGATGGCTTCCCGATTCAGCCGATTTAATTTGAGCAACTCGGCATTGGGCAAATCTTCGGGCAGATAGGGCATTTCATCATCCCGATAGGTAGCGATGATGAGCAGTGGCTTGTCTTTGGTGGCTTCTGCCAATTGCCCCACAATTTCGACATCGGCACTTGCCCAATGTAAATCTTCTAGCATCAAGACGGTGGGTTGTTGGATTGACCCAAAAATTTCGATGATGGTATTGATGACGGCTTGGCGCTTGCTATCTATATTTTTGTTTGCCGATGCCGTGCCGTGTGCGTTTTCTGGAAAAATTTCTGCTAAATTGTCTTTAGCCTCTTTGGATAGGGGGATTCCTTCTAATAACACACGGCGCAACGGCGCACGCCATATCTGAAAGAGGGTGTTATCTTCTTTGAGTGCTTGCCCACGCACTGCCAAAGCCCCTTGTGTCAGGGCGCGGATTCGCACCTCATCCAATAAGCGCGATTTTCCAACACCACTTTCGCCACCAATCAGCCATAATGAGCCTTGTGGTTGGGTGGGGGAGAGGATATTGAATAAGCCAATGAGCAATTGGGTCAGCTCTGCTTGTCTGCCCACAAATGCCGATGCCTTCAGAAAACTTTCGCGGATGGCTTGGCTTTCGGTGGCAATTTCATAGGGCGTGTCCATACGAAGCATGTTGAGGGTTGCTTCTGCGCTGATAGGGCGCATTTCTGGCATTTTTTCCAGCAGGCTATTCAAAATCGGTTTGAGCGATTCTGGTATTCCTGTTAAGTCGAGTGGGTCGTTGATGATGGCATTAACCATCTTCATCACATCTTCGTTATGGGCGGGATTTTTGCCCATGAACATCTCGCACATCATGATGCCCGCCGCATATAAATCGGACGCGACAGATGGTGGATTTTCGGTGAGCAATTCGGGCGACATATAGGCGAGTGTGCCTGCTACGGTGGTCGTTGGGGCATTTTGGCGATGCGTTGCCAAGCCAAAATCGAGTAATTTCACCTGTCCAGACGGTGTTACCAGAACATTGGCAGGTTTTAGGTCGCGGTGAATGATGCCTTGCCGATGCAAATATGCCAACGCATGGAGCATTTGCACCCATAGCTTGACCTTGCCCACTTCATCTACCGATTGGGCATATTCTACGATATTTTGTGCCTCTTGGAGCAGTTCCATGGTATAGAAGGGTTTGCGCTCATCATCGAAGCCATAATCCAAAACGGCGATGATGTTGGGGTGACGGAGCGTGGCAAGGGTGCGAAATTCATCCGCCAATGCCAGCCGATAATCGAGCGTTTCTGGTGATGTGGTGCGCGTGGGGTCGGTGGTATGAGGCAATAAAACCCGCTTAAAGGCGACTAATTCGTTGGTCAGACGGTCTAGGGTGCGATACACAACACCCATCCCACCCATGCCGATAGCCTCTTGCAACTCATACCGCTTGGTTAAAGTTTCTGTCATAAATAATGTGCCATTGATTGTGATAAAAACGTGTGAAGATAATAACACATTATGATAGAGATGACAAAAAATAGGAATTTATTTGGGTGCATATAAAAAAGATGAGGGTGCGATGGATGCACCCTCATCAGTGAGGCTAAAAATCTATTCTATAATCTACGCCGACGCATCATACGCCGATTTTGCCGCCGATTCCGCCTAAATAAGCGTCTCAAAAAACCCATATTTGCCTCCGATGCGCTAATTTAATGTCAATTCAAGTATAGCCCTTTTTGACTGTGATTTAACTAGGACTTTTTATTGGTGCTAAAGCCGAAGGCGGCATAAATGGGGCAGAAGCCCATATAGGCAGTCGCCAACAAAACCAGCCCAATGACAATGAGGATAATCCCAAAGAAGGCATTACTGCCCAATTGGGTCAAACCCAAAACGGCTAAAATCACAAATAACCCAACACGCACAAGACGGTCTGTTTGGTTCACATTTTTTGGCATTGTTAGAACTCCTTCTAATCACCAAAATCCTTTAATTTAAGCATACCCCTAATCATAAATGGACGTTGGTATCAGGTGTCATGGGTTTTTTAGTCAAATATCACCTCATAGCCTTAACGATGATTTAACAAAACTATGGTTAAAGCGTAATCATGGTTTGTTATTCTAGGCAATGTTCGATTATTTTATTGTATTGGGTGAGGATTTGCGTTTGAGTGTTTCATCTATAACCCCCACCACAGGCACGAGTACATCCCCAAAAACGGGTCGGTTTTACATTAACCCCAGAATTTTTAGAGAAAATATGACGGGGTGGATATTCATCGCTCCTGCGGTTGCTATCATCTTCTTATTTGGGATTTTCCCCATTGGCTATGCTGTTTATATGAGTATGCACAATTGGCGTACCCGTAATATGGGCTATGTCGAATTTGCCAATTACACCAATATCATCGGGGATTGGGGCGGGGCATTTGTGTTGGCGTGTGGCTTTATTCTGCTCATCTTCGCTTATATTTTTTGGACAGAAGCCTTCACCGCCGACCGCGAAAAATGGTTTTTTCTGCGGGCATTCATCGCCTTCCTTATATTGGGTGTTGGCTTGTTTTATATCGTGTATGCGTGGGAGATGATGCTGAATGCGCCTGCAGAAAGCGCACGGTTGCTAAAATATCGTGAAGGCTTTTTTGATGGACTCATCCGCACTTTTTATTATGCCTTTGGGAGCATCCCCATTCAATTATCGTTAGCCTTGTTGCTGGCGTATGTCTTGTTCCAAAATATCAAAGGCAAATCGTTTTTTCGGATGGTGTTCTTTATGCCCTATATCACCCCAACCGTTGCTACGGCGGTGGTATTTGGAAAAATATTTGCACCGGGGGAAAGCTCACTCATCAATCAATTTACGCAATCATTGGGTGGCGAAGCGTATCGCTGGTTACAAGAACGCCGCCCCTTCCTAGAAGTGGTATTCGGCTGGCAAATAGAGGGTTTCTTTGCGGGACCCAGCATGGCGATGGTCGCTATTGTTATCGTTGGCATCTGGATGTATACAGGCTACAACGCGGTCATCTTTTTGGCGGGGTTGGGGAATATCCCAAAAGACCTATACGAAGCCGCCCGTGTGGATGGCGCATCGGAATGGGTGATTTTTCGTCGGATTACGCTCCCACTCATCTCCCCTGTTACCTATTATCTCGCTATTTTGGGATTCATTGGCACATTTCAGGCATTCAATACCATTTATGTCATGCGCGACACGCGGGTACTCGACCAAGTGAATACCGCCGCATTGGTGATATTTGATACCTTCAAGGTAGATGGCAATTATGGCTATGCTACCGCACAATCCATTTTGTTGTTTGTGATTATTTTGGCGCTCACACAAGTCCAACGTAGTATTTTTGAAAAGCGGGTGTTCTATGGTTGATAAAATCCAGACCACAATTGCCGTAGATGGTTATGTCCCCGCACAAGTGAAAACGCGGAAAATTCCGTATCGCAAAATTGTGAATCAGACCATTTTGTATGGCACACTCTCATTTTTTGCCTTTTTATCGCTGTTGCCATTTTTATGGATGATTTCTACCTCGTTGATGACGGGCAGTGATGCCCAAGTGGGGCGGCTTGTACCGACCACCGCCTTGCAATTTCAAAATTATCAATCGGCGTGGGTAGAAGGCAATTTTGGCAAATATTTTATGAATAGCGTCATCATCGCCGCCGTATCGTTGACGGGGATGGTGATTACATCGGTATCGGCGGGATATGCCTTTGCGCGAATCAAATTTTATGGGCGCAATTTTATCTTCACCCTGCTACTCGCCACCATTATGGTGCCAGAGACAGTGACACTCGTGCCAAATTACCTCACCATTCGCGGGAATATTTTCCCGTTGCCCTTTGGTGATAACAACGCATGGTTCACTTTCGATAATAGCTGGTACGATATTCTCCCTGCGCTGACTGTACCGTTTATGGCGAGTGTATTCAGTATCTTTTTGCTCCGTCAATTTTTTGCGACCATCCCCGATGAATTGTGGGAAGCGGCGCGGATTGATGGTTGTGGACACTTTCGGTTTTTAATCATCGTCTGCTTGCCCATCGCCCGTCCTGCGGTTTTCACTGTGGTATTGCTCGGATTTGTGGGCAGTTGGAACTCGTTTATGTGGCCCATTATCATCACCGAAAGCGAAACATGGCGACCCTTGATGATGGGGCTAAATAATTTTGTGACCGATGCTGGTACACGCACCCAATTATTGATGGCGGGGGCATGTATCACGATTGCGCCGATTTTGGTGATTTATTTCATCGCGCAAAAGTCGTTTACGCAGGGCGTAGCGACCACAGGGTTAAAAGGGTAGTTTTTTTACCCATATCCCGCATGGACATGATAGGTCATGTCCAATGTATAGCAACTTAACAAATTAACCTCACCCCTAAATCCCCTCTCCAGTCTGGCGAGGGGACTTAATCCGACCTACAAAACGATTTTCTCCCCCTCTCCAATTTGGAGAGGGGGCAGGGGGGTGAGGTAAAAATAGTGATTTTGCTACTCATGGGGCATGATAGGTCATGCCCAGATAACCCACAGGGTGGGTTTAACATCACAGTGGTGATTCTCCGAGATGCAATTGCTCGGTTATGAACACATTTTATAGCATAACAAATCGTATTTTCCAATCAGGAGGAAATGCACGCTTATGTTCAAAAAAGTAATGTTGTTGATTGTTGTGATTTTGGCTTTGGGGATTCTCCCAACATTCGCTCAAGACGACCCCTATGCCGATGTTGACCCCAGTGGACAAACTGTGACCTTTTGGCACAACCACACTGGTGGTCGCGCTCGCGTTCTCGATACCATCGTGCGCGTGTTCAACAACCCCACCGCCACATGGGGCGCTGAAAACACAGAATTCTTTATTGCCCCTGAACAAGGTGACCCCGTAGACCTCAATGCGCTCGCAGTGGCACTTGCCCCTGTTGCCGCAGAATACAACACCTTTGGCATCACTGTCGAAGCCAGCAATCAAGGTAGCTATGGCGATATTTTTGAAAAAGTGCGTTTGGCGATTGGCGCAAATGAAGCCCTCCCCAACCTCACCGTTGCTTATCAAAACCAAGCCGCTACCTATCAATTCGATAGTGCTGGTGAAGCCCTCGTAGACATGAATTTGCTCGTGAACAGCCCAACCTGGGGCATGAGCGAAGACGAAATCGCTCAATTCTATGCGGGTATTTGGCAATCTGATGTGTTCCCAACTTTCGGTGGTGAACGCTATGGTTTCCCCGTTCAACGCTCAATGGAAGTGATGTATTTCAATGTGGATTGGTTGGCAGAATTGTTTGCCAATGGTCAAATCAGCTTTGAAGGCGCACCAACCACCCCAGAACAATTCCGCGAAGCCGCTTGTGCCGCTACTGCCAACCCATTCAGTGGTGCAGAAGCCGATGCTCCAGAAGGTACTGTTGGTTATGAAATGCGCTTAGATGCTTCTAACTTTGCCGCGTTGGTGTTTGCCTTTGGTGGCGATATTTTTGACTACGAAGCTGGTGTTTATACCCTCAACACCCCAGAAGCTGTCGAAGCCATGACCTTCATTCAAGGCTTGATTGCCGATGGTTGCGCCCGCATCCAAACCGACCCCAGTGCTTTCTCTGCACAACGTAACTTTGGCTTGGGGACAACCTTGTTCACCATCGCCTCTAGCTCTGGTTTCCCCTTCTATCAACTCGCCGCCTCCCGTGATTTGGGCGATGGCACATTAGAACTCCGCTTCAACTGGAGCGCAGGCGCAGTTCCTCACACCACCGAAAATCCTGTGATGGACTTGTATGGTGCATCGGTCAGCATCCCCGTTTCTACCCCAGAACAAGAACTTGCCACATGGGTATTTGTCAAATTCTTGGGTAGCCAAGAAGTGATGGCTCTGTGGGGCGATGCCGCCAATTATTACCCAACCCGTGGCGATGCCGCCGAATTGTTGGGTGCTACCTTTGAACGTGTGCCAGCTTATGCCGCCACCTTCGACTTGCTCCAATATGCTTATAGCGAACCCGGTGTCCCCGGTTACGACCCCGTGCGTAACGAAATCGTGAACACCCTCGTGTTGCTCTGGGACTTCCCTGCTGGCGAAACCCCAGAAGAAGTTGCCCCCTTGTTGGATGCGTTGAACGAAACCGCCAACACCATTTTGTCTGAATTTGGTGGCTGATTTTTAGCCCCGTTAGACCTGTAACACCGACACGGCGCGTAGCACTACGCGCCGTGTGTTTATTTATCATGTTATCTGAGTGGGTTATTTCATTAAAGACACGGGTGGAGAGGAGCGACTCAGTACGATAAGTTGCCCAATGAAAATGATGATGAGGGATATGCCTATCAATATCGGTAACGCACTAATATCTGCTAGAATACTGTTATATGATGTATTTTGAGAATATGCTATTCTAAAATTAGCGTAGAAAAACCATAAAACACCTAATACACTGATTCCACCGCCAATAAGCCCGTAAAAAGTGAATTTTTTAGATGATTCATATAACCCTGTTTCGTGGATTATAGTGAGTTTGCGTAAGAGTATCTTACGAATGAAAAGTAGAATATATCCACACCCTACAATAATGGCGTTAATAAGCGTATTCCATACAATCAAAAAACTCATATCAGTATTGGCTTTATTGAGTTGCGGTAAAATACCCAACCATAAAATAGTATCGGTGATGAAGCATATAAGCCCAATAATGACAATGGCATAGCCGATGCTCCACGTAAAATAATATTTTGAGCCTGTCATGCTCAATACCCCTTATAAATAGACTATTCTGCCCTCATTATATCATTCCTCATGCACCACGCGCCCCATGATGAGGGTCTTTTTGACACGCATATTGCTGTCCATCAGCACCAAATCGGCATCTTTGCCAATCTCAATGCTCCCCTTGCGATGGGCGACATGCACGGCGCGGGCGGGGTTGAGGCTGGTGGTCTGCCATACCGATTCGAGTGGTTCACGGACGGCGTTCATGAATCGGCGTAGCCCCTCATCCATCGTCATCACACCGCCTGCAAGTGTGCCATCTGCTAGGTGTGCAATGCCATTTTGCACGCGCACCTGTTTATCATCTAGCACAAAATCACCATCACCCATGCCTGCAGGATGGATGGAATCGGTGACGAGTATCAATTTATCGGGGCGCTTAATCATCCATAATAGGCGGATGGCGCTTTCATCCACATGGACACCATCGGGGATGAGTTCACACACCACCTGATTCGATTCTAGCACCGCACCGACCACCCCCGCATCGCGGTGATGAAAGGGACGCATGGCATTAAATGTATGGGTGCTGTGGGTGATTCCAAGCATGATGGCGGTTTGCATTTGGGCATAAGTCGCATCACTATGCGCCACCGAGACGGTAATGCCTTGTGCCACTGCTTCACGGATGAGCCAGTGATTTTGTGGGATTTCTGGTGCGAGTGAGATGAGCTTGATTATCCCCATCTCAAGCCATTCCCGCGCTTCGGGTTTAGTGGCGTGGCGGATATGTTCTCGTGCTTGTGCGCCATGATAGGCTTCGTTGATATAAGGTCCTTCTAAGTGGACACCGAGCAAATGCGCCCCTAAATCGGGATGGTTTATCATTGTTTTGATGGTCGTGAGGGAGTTGGTGATATGCGCGGTGGTATCTGTCCATGTGGTAGCGAGGAACGAGGTCACGCCATGACGTGCAAAAAAGTGACTCATGCCGATGAGTGCTTCTGGTGTGGCGTGCATGACATCATGCCCCATCGCCCCGTGTGTGTGAATATCAATGAATCCGGGCAAGAGGGTTAATCCATTGGCATTGATGGCGGTGCTATCGGGTTTGCGAGCAGGGTCGCCGTTGCCGATGGCACTAATCCGCCCATCCCGACAGATGAGCCAACCACGGTCTAAATTTTGCTGTGGTGTCATAATGCGTGCGTTAAAAATCAATAAATCCGTCATGGCAAGGTCTCTTGTGATATGATAAACACAGGATATATCATTCCTCTGATTGCTAGTCTTTATTCATTGCCTCGCTAGAGGCTCAAAGCCTCTAGCTATTCGTAAAAAAGCCCTCTAAAGAGGGCTGTTAAGCCCAAGCAAACGGGTGAAATTGCTCTAAAAACAATTTCCTCTAAAAATATTGGTAGAATAGCCTGTTAAAGCAGGCTTTAGAGTAGTCTAGGTAGGTGCTTTAGAGCCTACCATCAAGCAAATTGATGAACAAGCAATCAAGATTATACCTTTATCATAAGCAGGTGGCATGAAAGACAGTAGTCGCAAATATCAGCATTTTTTTATTCAAGTCGGGATACTTGTCACCTTTTTTATCATCCCGATGTGGTTACGCATCCCCAATGCGCCAAAATCGTTCTCCCGTGCCTATATTTTAGGATTTGTGTGGCTTATCCCCCTCACCTTCACCCTCACCATTTGGGTGAGTAGCGGATTTTTGGGGATACGTGCCGTTGCACGCAATCGCAGACGCACAGCTTTTGCCTTTGCCATATTGGGATTGGCATTATGGTCAAGCGCATCACAAATTTGGGCATTTATGCGAAATACCCGCCCCGATATGACGCTAGGTGTTGTGGGGCAGATGTGCCTCATGGCATTATTCGCCGTGATGGTGCTATCGGTTGCGCCATCGCCCAAATGGGTGGTCATGGCGTTGATAGCGGGCATGGTGGCACAGGGGATTATTGGTGCGGTGCAAGTGACCATTCAGGATGACATTGGGTTACGCTTTTTGGGCGAATTTCGATTAGACCCCGCGCAAGGCGGTGTGAGTGTTGTGCAGGCAGGGGATGTGCGCTGGTTGCGCCCTTACGGACTCACACCGCATCCCAACATCTTCGCTGGCTATATGCTGGTGGGGGTGCTGGGAGCGTTGGGTGTGGTGATGGCTAGATTTATCTCCACCCCCCGCGAGAAACCCATTGTTGATGTCGTAGGGGCGCAACATGTTGCGCCCGTGATAACGGACGGCATGTATGCCGTCCCGACACGCATGGGGGCAATTTTTGGAAATATTTTGATACTGTTATTTGGTCTATGGATGCTCTTTCTGACATTTTCACGCGGGGTATGGCTCGGATTTACGGTGGCGCTCATCGGCATGTTGACCATCCTCACCTTACGCCGATTATGGACAAAACGCGCCCTGCGGATGGGTGTCTTGGTCGGCATTATCATGGTGGGCATGGGTATTTTGTTTGTGGTGTTATATTATCCCTTTATCCTCGCACGGGCGGGTGTGAATGAGGAATATGTCGAAATGCGTGCCGTCAATGAACGCGCCATTCATATCAGCATTGCCTATGCCGTCTTTGAAGATGAGCCTGTATGGGGTGTTGGGATTGGCAATTTTGCGTGGTATTCCACCTATTACTTGCGCTATAAAATGCGCGTGGATATGAAAGGCGAAAATATCCACAATGTTTATTTATTGGCATTGACGGAATTGGGGATTATCGGCTTGGTGCTGATGTTGGCGGGGCTGATTGTGACCATCACCAAATTTCCCAAAGACCCGTATCGGCTGGCATTATGGGGCGGAGTGGTCGGATTGGCGATGGTGGGGTTATTTGACCATTACACATGGTCTATTTTGGCGTATGGGTGTTTGTGGTGGGGTATTATGGCGGTGGTTATAGGTGACGAAAAATCGTTAGTATAGAAAAATGCCCCTGTAGATATAAATCCACAGGGGCATTTCCAAACTTAGCTTACTGGCACGTTTGCCGTGAACGCATCACGATATTTGATGACCCATTCTTTGATGGTGGTCATTTTGACGGGTAATTTTTGCAATACCACGCTCATATCGGCGTGCATGATGGGCTGATTATTGGGATTATCCCAGAATCGTTGATATTCTTGAGCCGCCAATGCCCCTGCACCCGCCCCAAACATGGTATCCAAAATTGCGCCAAAGTCTTGCGGTTTCATGGCACGATAACCAATAGGACGCTCTAGGGCTTGTGAAAATTGCTCTGCGAGTTCATCGCCAGTCACCAATTCAATCCCACTCACTTTGAAGTAGGAATTGGCTAATTCTGGGTGTTCGAGTGCTTCTACTATCAATGCGCCCACATCATCTGATGGTGTCCATGCCACCCGAAAATTGCTAGGGAGTGGATAGGTCACATTCCCTTCGTTGGCGACGAATGGCGCTGTCCATGGACCGAGTAAATTTTCGATATAGGCACCGGGTTCAATCACGATATGAGGAATCCCACTCTCGCGCAGATAATTGAACGTATCTACCCGCACATCAATCCCCGGATTGCCTGTTTTTTCTTGTGGGACTAAGCCACTGGTGTTCCATACAATCAATTTTACCCCTGCTTCTTTTGCCGCATCAATCGCATTTTTAGCATATGTGGGGGCTTCCATCGGGTTAACGAAGAATGGAATCAGGAGCGAAACCGCATCTTTTCCCATGCTCGCTTTGACCAAACTGGCGCGGTCTGCCATATCTGCGACGACCACCTCTACACCTTTGGCTTGGAAGGCTGTTGCTTTTTCTGGATTGCGTGTCACCACAGTGGGTTTGTGTCCGCGCTCTAACAAATGCCACACCACAGGGCTACTTTGTGAGCCTGTTGCGCCATAGACCAATACGTTTAATGTGTTTTTAGTCATTTTTTCTCCACCTCATTATGTAATCAACTTGACATGCACTCCTTTTACGATATAGTCTATGTACATAAAGCGCAATTACGCACAATTTTGGTACATAGGCACAAATTTGTACCTATACAGATGAGATAAGATATAAAGAGGAAATTTTCTGATGACAATAACGATGGATGATAATTGTGATGAAGAACTCAAGACAGTGGTTTTGGGAGGGTATTGGGAGCAATGCCCGTTAGAACTCACTATTGATGTGTTGGATGGCA
The DNA here is from genome assembly GCA_033763335.1 of bacterium. GTDB lineage: Bacteria > Chloroflexota > Anaerolineae > Aggregatilineales > Phototrophicaceae. The sequence goes on along the minus strand of JANRKU010000092.1, from coordinate 6,531 downwards.
AGTGGAAACGGCTCATCCTCTATCATTTATTTGATGGCACAAAACGATTTGGCGAATTACAGCGCCTATTAACTGGGGTCACACGGCGTATGCTCACACAGCACCTGCGCGAACTAGAAAATGATGGCATTGTGCATCGTGAGGTCTATCAACAAGTCCCGCCAAAAGTGGAATATTCACTCACGCCACTGGGGAGGACGCTTGAACCTGTGTTGGAGGTGATGTTGAAATGGGGAAAAGAATATCGCCAAAGTTTTATGGCAGAAGCACGATAAAGCCTAAAATCTGACTAAAAAACTATCTTTTTCAGTATATGCCATTTTATAATGAACAGGGCAAGTCTGTTATCCTGCATGAGGAATTTATCCCCTATGAAAATTTTCCGTGAAAATATCAATCGGTTATGGGTGCGCCTGAGCATGGCGTTTGCGTTGGTGGTGCTAATCGGTGTGATGCTCACCTCATTTATCGGCATTTTGGTCTCGACACCCACCCAATTCAATTATGTGAATGTGTTGCGCGATTCCGAAGGACCTGTGGCACAACTCGCCGCGTATTATCAGACCAATCAGTGGGATAATGCCGCCGCCTTCATGCAGGGTGTTCAAAGCACCTATGGCAATCCCGATTATTTTAGCCTGAGTTTTTCGCTGATTGATAACAGTGGGGCGCTGATTTTTGATACACATCCCACCACCACCGAACAATATCCTCATGTGCAATTTGATGAAACCTTGCCTGTGACCATTGGGGGCAATTTGCAAGGGTATCTGCGCGGACTTGGACTCGCCAGCGATAAATTTTTGCGCGATTATAGCCCGCAATCACAATTTTTGGCGTGGCTACAAGAACGGATTTGGTGGATGTCGTTGATGGGGGCGCTCATCGGACTTATTTTTGGTGGGATTTTTGCTCGTAATATCGCCGCGCCATTACGGAATTTGGCAGAAGCCGCCAACCATATCGCCCGCAGAGACCTTAAGCAACGGGTGGCGTTGCGCGGGACAACCGAGATGGTGCTGGTGGGGAGCGCCTTTAATAATATGGCAGAAGAATTGGCTCATGCCGAAAAATTGCGCCGTAATCTGGTGGCAGATGTGGCGCATGAACTCCGTACCCCGCTAACGGTGTTACAGGGTAATTTGCGGGCGATGCTCGATGGGGTGTATCCGACCTCTCCCGAAGAAATTGCCAATTTATATGACCAAACCCGCGTCTTGAGCCGATTGGTCAATGATTTGCACGAATTGGCGCAAGCAGATGCGAATCAATTACCGATGACCATCGCCACCATGAATGTAGGGGATGTGGTGACGCGCTTGGTGGCGACCTTTTCACCCATTGCCGAAGCCGAAGGGGTGAGCATCCAAACCTATATCGCGCCAGATTTGCCCCTTATCAACGGCGATTCTGGACGGATTGCACAGGTGGTCAATAATTTGCTCAATAATGCCCTCCATCACACGCCATCGGGGGGCGTTATCCACCTCAAATTATTGTTAGAAGGGGAACGTGTGTGCTTGGAAGTGACCGATACGGGTAAGGGTATTTCTAGCGACCATCTCCCACATGTATTTGAGCGATTTTATCGCGCAGACCGCGCCAGAAGTCGTAATAGCGGGGGCGCGGGGCTTGGCTTGGCGATTGTCAAGGCGATTGTGACCGCCCATCATGGCGACATTATCGCTTCTAGCGATGGCGAGGGGCATGGCGCGACCTTTAAGGTGTGGTTGCCGAGCATCGCCATGTAAGATATATGCAAATGAAACCATCTAATTAACAAGTATTTTTTCACATATGAGGAGTCATTCATGGAAACCAAAACCGTCAAAATTGATGCTATCGGATGCGATGGCTGTGTCAATACCATTCAAAGCGAACTCAAAGAAGTCGCTGGTGTCGTGGAAGTTAAGGGCGATGTCGCTAGTAAACAAGTCACCATTCAATGGAATGCCCCCGCAAGCTGGGATGTTATCACCAATAAATTGGTCGAAATAGAATACCCCGTAACCAATTAATTTTTCTTGGCACGCAGGCATTTTTATGTGCCTGTGTGCTGATAAGACCCCTCTACGGCATAAACCCACATAAATAGAGTGTATTGCCAAAAGGTGATATTTAGGGGATTTATACGTAGGAAAATGTAAACTAAGTTTTACAAATTTTTTACATAATCATTACACTTGTTCTATTGCGGAAAATAATATTTTGGAATACACTATAAGTATCCTGCCCCCTAAACAGGATTGTATGGGAGTTAACGACTGGGTGGCGCTTATCTGACTGCCTAACCCCACAGGTCTTATAACCCACCCAACTCGTCCCATACGTAAAATCATTCTCATCTATATCCAAAAAAATAGCATAACCCCTCGCTGAAATAGGCGATTTTTTTATTTTTATGACACCCCACATATCAAACCTCTGACATTTATCACCATTACTTTTTTGTGAAAAGTCGCACAATATAAGTAGACGGCATCTCTACTACTGCGAGGTGATAATGAGAACGCAAACTCCCCCCCTAGACCCACCCAGCGATGATAAGCGGTGGCGCATTGTCAATGCAACGATGAGGCGACATGGCTATATGCCCCGCGCCCTCATTGAAACACTCAATACTGTTCAACAAGCATTTGGTTATTTGGATGAATCGTCGCTTCGTTATGTGTCGGCGGCGTTGCATGTCCCCCTCAGCAAAACGTATGGAGTGGCAACATTTTATCATTTTTATACCCTCAAGCCCGGTGGCAAACATACGTGTGTCGTGTGCTTGGGTACAGCCTGTTATATTAAAGGAAGCGCCCAGATTTTGGAGGCACTCAGCCAGCATTTTGATGTCCCGCCTGGTCAGACCACACACGATAGCGCCTTGTCGTTGATGACGGCGCGGTGCATTGGGTCTTGTGGGTTAGCACCCGCAGGCGTGATAGATAATGTGGTTGTCCCACGCCTGACCGAAGATGGCGTGATTGCCAAAGTCGAGGAGTTGATAAAAGATGGACATTGAAGAACTCGATAATATCGCCCATCATGAGCAAGCCAAAGAAGCCCAATATGTGCATCGGGCGCGGGTGTGTGTGGCGACTGGTTGCCTTTCGATTGGCAGTGAAGCCGTGAAAGAGGCACTCGAACAACATGCCACCGCCAAAGGCAAGCATCACTGTTTGGTGATGGGTGTGGGGTGCATGGGCTTATGTGGCAATGGACCGTTGGTGAGCGTCTCCCCCGACGATGTGTTATACGAAAAGGTCACAGCAGAGGACGCGCCCGACATCATCAACAGTTTGGGCGAAGCGCCTGTGGAACGCCTCAAATGTGATACCCAAGCCCCATTTTTTACCCGTCAAATTAAAATTGTGAATGAAAATTCGGGCATCATAGACCCTGAACATATCGAAAGTTATATTGCGCGTGATGGCTATCGCGCATTGGCAAAAGTCATCACCGAAATGTCGCCCAATGATGTGATTCAAGACGTGACGAATAGTGGCTTGCGTGGACGGGGCGGGGCAGGGTATCCGACAGGACTCAAATGGAGTACCGTTGCCAAAACACCCAACGCGACCAAATATGTGGTATGCAATGGTGATGAAGGCGACCCAGGGGCATTTATGGATAGAAATGTCATGGAGAGCGACCCGCATCGCGTGTTAGAAGGCATGGCGATTGCCGCCTATGCCATTGGTGCATCGTATGGGTATGTGTATGTGCGGGCAGAATATCCACTGGCGGTAGAACGCATTAATAAAGCCATCCGCCAAGCAGAAAAAACAGGTTTCTTGGGCAAAAATATTTTTGGCACACCCTTTAATTTTAATGTGGAAGTACGGCTTGGGGCGGGTGCATTTGTGTGTGGCGAAGAAACGGCACTCATGGCATCTATCGAAGGCAAGCGAGGCACACCACGCCCGCGTCCGCCATATCCCGCCGAAAGCGGGCTATGGGGCTACCCAACCCTCATCAACAACGTCGAGACCTTTGCCAATATCACCCCTATCATCCGCAACGGCTGGGAATGGTTTTCATCCATCGGTGTGGGACGGAGCAAAGGCACAAAGGTATTCGCATTATCGGGCAAAATTAATAATATTGGTCTTATCGAAGTGCCGATGGGCATCGCCCTACGCGATATTATTTACGACATTGGCGGTGGCATCCCCGATGGCAGGAGCTTTAAGGCAGTCCAGACGGGCGGACCGTCGGGCGGATGTATCCCCAGCGACCATTTGGATGTGCCAGTAGATTATGAATCGCTCAAGGCACTATCGAGTGTGATGGGGTCGGGCGGGATGATTGTCATGGATGACACCTCTTCGATGGTGGATGTCGCCCGTTATTTTATGGAATTTTGCATGTCCGAATCGTGCGGAAAATGTATTCCGTGTCGGGTGGGGACAGTGCAAATGCACCATATTTTGACCAAATTTAGCCAGCATGAAGGCACACAGCAAGATTTAGACCTGCTAGAGCGCCTGTGCGATATGGTCAAATACACCAGTTTATGCGGATTGGGGCAATCTGCCCCCAACGCCGTGGTGAGTACACTCCGATTTTTTAGGAGTGAATATGAAGCGCGACTATTAGAAATGGAAGGCGCACATGGCTAAAACATTCAAAATCAACGGCATAGATGTCAGCGCCGCCGATGACCAGACCATCTTAGAAGTCGCCCGTGAGCGCAATATTTTTATCCCCACGTTATGCGCGTTAGAAGGACTCTCATTTGTGGGGGCGTGTCGGTTGTGTGTGGTCGAAATTGAAGGCAACCCAAACCCCGTAGCGGCATGTGCCACCCTCCCGCAAGAAGGGATGGAAGTCCATACCGATAGTGAACGGCTACAAGGGTATCGCAGGCTCATCCTCGAAATGCTCTTCGCAGAAGGCAATCATGTTTGCGCGGTATGCGTGGTGAATGGGCATTGTGAGTTGCAATGGCTGGCACAAAAATTGGGTATGACCTTTAACACACTCGAAATGCTCAACCCACCCAAAAAAGTGGATGCCTCACATTATCGCTATGCGGTAGACCATAATCGGTGCATTTTGTGTACCCGATGTGTGCGCGTCTGTGATGAAATAGAAGGGGCGCATATTTGGGATGTGATGGGACGTGGCATCAATAGCAAGGTCATCACCGAATTGAACCAGCCATGGGGCGAATCGGTCAATTGTACCAGTTGTGGCAAGTGCATTAATGTGTGTCCCACAGGCGCATTGTTCAAAAAGAGCAAAGCAGTTGCCGAGATGGAAAAAGACACCCACTTCCTCAAATATTTCTCGACTATACGGGAGGATGAGTGATGAGCAAAGCGAAAATAGCGACTGTTTGGCTAGATGGCTGTTCTGGATGCCACATGTCTTTTTTGGATATAGACGAAGTGCTTTTGGAATTGGCAGATAAAATCGAATTGGTCTACAGCCCGTTGGTAGATAACAAAATTTTCCCCGATATGGTAGATGTCACCCTTATCGAAGGTGCTGTGAGCAATGAGGACGATTTGCATAAAATTAAGCATGTCCGCGCTCATACGCGCATTTTGGTGGCATTGGGTGATTGTGCCGTGACGGGTAATGTGCCTGCTATGCGAAATATGTTCCCAATCTCCCAAATTTACAATCGGGCATATACTGAAAATGTGAGCGAAAACGCTGGCACGCCCACCACCCTCATCCCGCCCCTTTTGCCGAAGGTGCGCCCTGTCCATCAAGTGGTGGCGGTGGATGTGCATATTCCGGGATGCCCGCCACCCGCCTCCCTGATTGCGGGGGTGATATTAGAATTGTTGGCGGGGAATATCCCCGTTGTGAAGGCGAAATTTGGCTAGTGAAAATAATCCCCTATCCCCCCAGCCCCCTTTCCCCATTGCATGGAGAAAGGGGGTGAAAACCATTTTGTAGGATAGGTTTTAGCCCCTCTCCATAAAATGGGGAGGGGTTGGGGTGGGGCGTATTGCCTTAAAATTAATTTTAATGATAGGATAGGAGTCATTTTATGACCAAGACCATCACCATAGACCCTGTGACCCGCATTGAGGGTCATTCTAAAATTACCCTCTATTTGGATGATGCGGGTGAGGTGACAGACGCACAATTTCATGTCACCCAATTTCGCGGATTCGAGATGCTCACCGAAGGGCGACCCTTCCGTGAGATGCCATCGCTCATGGCGCGGATTTGTGGCATTTGCCCCATTAGCCATTTGATTGCTTCTGCAAAGGCATGTGATGAATTATTAGCGGTACGGATTCCAGAAACTGCCGTCAAATTACGCCAGATGGTCAATTTGGCGCAGATGGTACAATCGCACGCGCTCAGTTTTTTCTATTTGTCCTCCCCCGATTTGCTGTTGGGGATGGATAGCAACCCTGATGATAGGCATATATTCGGGTTGGCACAGGCACATCCAGAAATGGCGCGTGGCGGTGTTCGCTTGCGTCAATTTGGGCAACGCACCATCGAAATTTTGAGTGGCAAACGGATTCATCCCGCGTGGATTGTCCCCGGTGGGGTCACAGAACCGTTGACTGC
>JANRKU010000091.1:0-68864 GCA_033763335.1 bacterium | reverse complement strand
GCCTTCTGGCTCGATTGTGCCATCGGGCAATTCGACAAACCAGCGTGGCATATTATCATAGCCATTTTGGGAGATGAGCGCCCCGCGTGGTTCTAGCCAATATTCATCATTGACCCCTTCTGCGACCCAACCCACAAAATCACCATATAGCACTTCCCACCACACATAGCCTTCATTGCATTGCGGGTCAGAAAATGTGAGGGTGATGGTTGTCCATTGTGGGATGGTAGCAAGTCTGGCTTGGGATGTGCTTGGGATGGGGCGTAAATTGATGGTAGGGTTGACTATGACCCGCGCCGATGGGCTACCTGCTAATCTGGGAGATAAAAAGCCTTCAAACCCTGTTGGGCAGGCATAATTCGGGGTGGTTTGGGCAGTTGTGGGCGCGATGATGAGTGAAAATGCGCTTATCATCAAAATTGCCATGAGCCAATATTTCATACAGTAAATCCTTTTTTGACCGTGATAGTTGCCGATGATTATAGCCCAATGCAGGGGTGTTTTGGGGTATAATCGGGCAAAAGCAGGACAAGCGTATAATAACATTTTTTGATGATAGGGAAAAAATCTTATGACGGAATTTATTCTTGCGTTAGACCAAGGCACTACATCCTCCCGCGCCATCCGTTTTGACCGCGCAGGGCATATTATCACCACCCAACAACGTGAATTTAAGCAAATTTATCCCCGTCCCAGTTGGGTAGAGCATGACCCCAAAGAAATTTGGGAATCGCAATTGGCTGTCGCCAAAGCCGCTTGTGGCGACCCATCGCTGATTGCCGCTATCGGTATCACTAATCAACGTGAGACCACGATTGTGTGGGATAGGCAGACGGGCGAGCCGATTTATAACGCTATCGTCTGGCAAGATAGGCGCACATCCGAATTTTGTGATGAATTGAAGGCAGAAGGCTTTGATGTGACCATCCGCGAAAAAACAGGACTCGTCACCGATGCCTATTTTTCTGGGACAAAGCTCAAATGGATTTTGGATAATGTGGATGGCGCACGCGCCAAAGCCGAAGCAGGTCAATTGGCATTTGGCACGATAGACACCTATTTGGTATGGAAGCTCACAGGGGGGCGCTTGCATATCACCGATGTGAGTAATGCCAGCCGTACCATGCTCTATGACATCCATAAAAAATGGTGGTCAAATACAATTTTGACCCGTTTTAATATCCCACAAAGTATTTTGCCTCAAGTTGTGCCGAGTAGCATGGTCTATGGCGAGACCGAGCCGTCATTATTTGGCAAACCGATTCCCATCGCAGGTATCGCGGGCGACCAACAAGCCGCCACCTTTGGGCAAGCCTGTTTTAGTGCTGGGTTGGCAAAAAATACCTATGGCACAGGATGTTTTATGTTGATGAACACAGGCGAACATGCTGTGCCATCCAAACATAATTTGCTCACCACTGTCGGGTGGAAAGTGGGGGATTCTGGCGCGACACAATATGCCCTAGAAGGTAGTGTATTCATCGCGGGGGCGGTTGTGCAATGGCTACGGGATGAATTAGGGCTGATTAGTCATGCGCGTGAAACAGAAGGTTTGGCGATGAGCATTCCCGATACGGGCGGGGTGTATCTTGTACCTGCTTTTGTAGGGCTTGGTGCGCCGTATTGGGATCAATATGCACGCGGGGCGATACTCGGACTCACACGGGGGAGTGGTAAGGCGCATATTGCCCGCGCCGCGTTGGAATCTATCGCCTATCAGACCCGTGATGTGATGGGAGCGATGTTGGCAGATAGCGGACTCAAACTCGAAACCTTGCGTGTAGATGGCGGGGCAACTGCCAATAATTTCTTGATGCAATTCCAAGCGGATATTTTGGGCGTGCCTGTAGAACGCCCTGTTGTCACAGAAACGACGGCGCTCGGTGCGGCATATTTGGCGGGGTTGGCGGTGGGGTATTGGCGCTCACTGGAAGAAATTGCTCAACAATGGCAACGTGAACGTCTCTTTGAGCCGACCATGACCGCCGACCAACGCGATAGCCTCTATGATGGATGGCGCAAAGCGGTGGTGCGGGCGCGGTCTTGGGCGGGATAAATCTACCAAAATAGCCGTGTAGTGGCATGATATATCATGCCACTACTTTCCGTTTTTATATGTTATTCGCCTACCACATCCACACATTCATCAATATCTGACGGCGGATTGCTACAATTACGCTTAAAGTCGTTGCGACCCAATGTTGTGCCACTATCGTTTGTGGGGAAATACACACCAGCACCCCCATTGCTCAAAATAGCGTTACCTGTGATAAGCACATCGGTCACATTATCCACATAGACCCCATGTATGGTGTTGAATGCGACCAAATTGCCCTCACCACGATTTTCACCACCTAATTGCACCGCATCGGCAAATTCTGTAATTCGCACGCCGTTGATGGCGTTGGGGATACCTGTTTGCCCGCCAATAGCTGACCCGATAAAATTGCCTTGGATGGTCACTCGCGCTGTGCCAACATCACGCACAGCAATGCCCGAATAACTATTGCCACTGATGACATTTCGCGCCTCTGGAGTATTACCACCAATCGTCACATCCGTTGCACCCGCTTCAACAACAATCCCACCATAACTATTGGGTAGGGCAATTTCGCCAGTGACATCAAGTCCAATAAGGTTATTTTGAATCAGCATTCCGCTTGTACCAACACCATTGGCGGCGATACCAAATTGTCCATTGCCACTGATAATATTGCGCTCGCTGAGGCTTAATCCACCGATAATCGTATCGCTGGCACCCGCAAATGCCCCAACGCCAGAATATCCATTGGCGATGCTATAGGTGCCTGTAATATCAGTGCCGATATAATTGCCCTGAATGACATTGCCCGATGTGCCTGCATCTGCCAGGTAAACCCCTAATTCGGTATTGCCACTAATGAGGTTGCCCGCGCCTGCGATATTTCCGCCGATAATATTATTCGATGCACCACCTTCAATACTGACACCAGAGAAGGCGTTGGGGATGCTATACGTGCCTGTAATATCTGTGCCGATAAAATTGCCTTGTATACGATTATTACTGGCGGCATTGATGACAGCACCTGCTTGTAGATTCCCCGAAATAATATTGCGCTCGGCATAAATACCTGTGCCAATCATATTTTCGTTTGCGCCCGCACGGAGATAAATGCCAGATAACTCGTTGGCAATGGCATACGTGCCTGTTGGGTCTGTGCCGATAAAATTGCCGATAATGGTATTGCGTGATGTGCCTTCATCACTAATCCGAATACCAATTTGGGTGTTGCCACTAATGACATTGCCAGAGATGCCCAATTCACCACCAATGACGACATCATTTGAGCCTTCAGACACACCCACACCCGATAATCCGTTGGGGATGGCAAAATCACCATTGAGCGATAAGCCGATATAATTGTTTTGCACCGTGATATTGTTGGATGAGCGTATCAATACACCCATTTCGGCATTTCCAGAGACGATATTGCCACCGTCCGCATCGCCAACGCTGATATTGAAGCTATCGCGGATATATACGCCAGATAGGGCATTGGGAATAGCGGCAACAGCTTGGGCATTTGTCCCAACATAATTCCCAAATATAGAGATGGATTCGGAATTATCCACTAAAAATCCCATTTCGCCATTGCCCGAAACAAGGTTGTTAAAGGCTAATCCACCCTCTTGTACGCCATCAAAATAAATCCCAGAAAGTTCGTTGCCAACGGCATATTGTCCTGTGGCATCTGTTCCCACATAATTATTGCTTACAGTTGCAAAACTAGTTGCACGCACCCCATAGCGCAAATTACCACTGATGACATTGCGCGATATGGTATCTATACTGCCAATACGAAGGTTTAATTCCTCTCCCTGTGAATAAACCCCAATGTCGTTGGGGATAGCCGCAATGCCAGAGGTATCAATACCCAGATGATTGCACGCCACAATAACATCGCGTGCGCCGTCTATATAAATTCCCGCGCCAGTTGTAAAACCGACAATAGAAAGCCCGCGAATGGTACTTCCTGTCGCCTCTGCGGTGAGATATAGCCCATCTCCGCCCGGTAGCTCTGAACCATCAATCGCCACGCGCATATCACTGGGCGTAGAATTGGTGGCACATTCCGATTCACCATCAATTATCACAGAGGCGGTGATTTCTGGTAATGCCGATTCTAATTGAATGACATAAGGACGTTGGGTATCTATCGCAAAGCGAATTGTGGTATTTGTTTGTCGGTTTGCGGTGAGAATTGCCTCACGTAATGACCCCTCACCGCTATCGGCAGTGGTTGTTACTAAAATTTCTGTCCCTCCTGCTTGTGCGGGGAGCGTAACAATAATCATAGCGAAGATGACGATAAGGAAAAGAACCCATTTTTTTGTGTGTGTCATGAGAAAAATCCTTTGCTTAAATTTGAATATAACTCATTATAACACCCATTTTATGGGCGAATGGTGAACGGTGGGAAAACGGCAAAAACGTTATCTGGGGAGGATAATAAAAAAGCCTCTTGGCGATATAAATGCTCCAAAAGGCTTTGATGATATGATGGGTAGGATGGGGTGATTATTCCACAGGCAACAGGTGAAAATTTTTCACGCCGATTTTGACACTATCACCAGGACGTAACCCCAATTTGCGGGTGACATCGGGACTGATGAGAGCTTGTATCAATTCACCAGTAGGGTCAAGTTTAATCGCAATCCGTTCTAATGCACCTGCAAAGGCAATACTTTCGATGATACCTTCCCCAAACAAATCGCCATCTAATGGTTGTGACGATGGGGCGATGACCACTTCTTCTGGACGGAACATCATCTGAACAGGTTGTCCTGCCAAAAATTCTGTATTGGGGGGGGCGGGGAGGTGTTTTTCGCCCATATAAATCATCGTCCCATTGCGATGGGCATTGAACAAATTGGCATTGCCCAAAAATGTTGCGGTAAAGCGACTAGCAGGATGGCGATAGAGTTGGTCGGGTGTGCCAATTTCGAGCAAGCGCCCTTTGTCTATGATGCCGATTCTATCTGCCAATTCAAAGGCTTCCTCTTGGTCATGGGTGACGAGGATGGCAGTGACATTCAGGCGTTTTTGGATTTCGCGCAAATTTTGGCGTAATTGCCCACGAATTTTGACATCCAACGCGCCAAATGGCTCATCGAGGAGCAATACATCGGGTTTTTGGGCTAATGCGCGTGCTACTGCCACTCGTTGTTGTTGCCCACCCGATAATTGTGAGGGGAGACGACCGCCAAAATCTTTCATCTCAATGAGTGCCAAAAGCTCCTCTATCCGTTCTTTGCGTTGGGCGCGAGGTATTTTTTGGATATCGAGTCCAAAGCCGATATTTTGCGCGACAGTCATGTGTTGAAAGAGCGAATAATTTTGGAATACAAAGCCTGTATGCCGTTTTTGTGGGGGCAGATTGGTGACATCACGCCCATTGAGCGAAATTTTTCCGCCGTCTAATGGGGCAAGCCCCGCAATCATGCGTAAAATGGTGCTTTTTCCGCTTCCACTGGGTCCAAGAAGGACAAATAATTCACCTTGTTCAATTTCTAATGACACATCATCTACGACAGGTGTTGTCCCGTATTTTTTGATGATATTATGCAAATGAATAGACATTTATTTATCCTCCACGCTTATGGACGCGCAAATTATTCATGACGATTAGAATCAATACCGAAATGATGCCCAATAACAATGCCATGCTATAAGCACCCGCATAATTGCGGTCATTGAGCGAGCGATAAATATAAATAGTGGCGCTTTCGGTTGAGCCTTGTGTGCCACCACCAATCACAGCCACCGCGCCAAATTCGCCCAATGAACGGGCAAGCGTGAGGACGATACCATAGGTTAGCGCGTGGCGGATGCTGGGGAAAATGATGCGCCAAAATGTCCCCCATGGAGATGCGCCCAGTGTATAGGCGGCTTCTTCTTGTTCTTTACCCATGCCACCGAGTACAGGTTGAATTTCTCTGATGACAAAGGGCAATGACACGAACACCGTTAATACCAACATACCTTCCCATGAAAATGCCAATTTGATGGGGAAGTCTTTTAGCCATCCCAACCGCCCAAAGAGGACGATCATCACATAACCGACAATCACCGGAGAGATGACCAAGGGCAAATCTACCAACGCATTGAGGAATCCTTTGCCCCAAAAATTGTGCCTTACCAGCACCCATGCCACCATCACCCCTATTATGGCATTAAACATGCTGGCTATGACGGCTAACCGTACCGATAGCCATAATGTGCCGAGTGCTTCACCATCGGTAATGGCTTTCCAGAAGGGGTCAAATCCATCTTGGAATGTATTGCTGATAAGCGCCACTACCGGGGCAAGGAGTAAAACCCCCGCATAAATGAGGACAGCCAGCAATAATAAAATTCCACCCAAAGATAAATTACGCTCTTTCACGACTGCGCTCCCGATTTCGTTTATACCAATAATCTACACCCAATGTTGTCGAGAGGGCAATGAATAAAATCACCAATGATACCCCACTGGCAGATGCCATTTTATCGCCCTCAACCTGGGAATAAACATAAACGGCGGCAGTTTGGGTTCGCATGGGGATATTGCCCGAAATGATGACCACCGACCCAAATTCACCTAATGCGCGGGCAAAACTGAGCAATCCGCCGCTTAACATCGCAGGGAGTAGGGCAGGTAAAATCACCCGCCGAAAAGTCGTAAATTGTGATGCCCCAAGCGTATGGGCGGCTTCTTGTTGTGCCGCATCGAGTTTTATCATCACAGGCTGTACAGAGCGAATGACGAATGGATATCCCAAAAATAACAAGGCTAAGATAATGCCTGTTTGAGAATAAAGCACTTTTATCCCCAATTCATCATCCAAAAAGCCACCCAGAGGGGTTTGTGGACCGTAGAGTAGGGTGAGCATGACACCTGTAACCAAGGTGGGGATGGCAAAAGGCAGGTCTATGAGCGAATTGAGCAGACCTTTTCCCCAAAAACGATAACGCACCAACACATAGGCAGTGGTTGTTCCCATCACAATATTGATGACTGCCATTAAACCTGCTGTCCACACACTAAGCCAAATGGCGTTCCATGCAACAGGACGGGTGATACTTGTCCAAAAAACATCCCATCCATCACGCAGTCCTTGTACACTGATGACGAATATGGGCATGAGTATCATCACACTTAAATAAATAATCACAGACAAGCGTAATCCCCAGAACATTATCTGGGGACTACGAGCCTGTGACGCGCTACTATCTAATTGCGCCACTGCTTGAGCCATGCGTTTTTATCCTTTTACTTCGGCAATCATTTTGGTAAAGATACCCTCATCACCAAAAAATGTTGGCACAACTTCTGCCCATCCGCCAAATGCGTCTATGACGAATAAATCTTCAACAGGTGGGAAGCGTTCTTCGTCTAATTCAGTAGTGGGGACGAGTGTCAACACATCGGGTTCGCCTTCAACTTCAGATGGGGTGAGGACACGTTCATAGGGAGGGCGGAAGCCACTTTCTGCAAAAATTGCTTGGGCTTCTGGGGTATAGGTGAATGCCACAAACGCATCTGCAACTTCGCGCACACCGTGTTTATCGGCATAGACATCTACCACAGCAATCGGATTTTCGATGAGGATAGTGGATGTTGGGTAAATAATATCATATTCACCACCAGCCGCCGTCCCTGCATAATATTCATTTTCGTAGGTGATTGCGACATCACCAATGCCACGTTCAAAGGTCAAAAAGCTCTCGCGCCCATCGGCATCTAACACCAACACATCGGTAAAAAGTGCTGTCAGGAATTGTAATGCACCTTCTGCATCTGCGGAATAGCCATCTACATACCCACGATACGCCGCACCATAAGCCGCCATCACATTCCATTGTGCGCCACCACTGGTTGCAGGATTGGGTGTAATCACTTCTAATCCACGTCCAACCACATCTGCCCAATCGGTCACGCCTTCTGGGTTGCCCGGACGCACCAACAAAATGGCGACAGATGTCGAGACAGTCCCGTTATAAGGGTTATCTTGCCAATCTGCGGTGATAAGACCTGCATCGGCAATGCGGGTGACATGTTCTTCTAGTGATAGGGCAACAATATCGGCTTCAAATCCGCCGATGACGGCACGCGATTGTGCGCCAGAGGCAAGATATGATTCTTCAAATACGACAGTTTGACCGGTTTCTTCGAGCCAATAGGCTTGAAAGAGGGGGATAATTTTGCCATACGCCTCTCTTGGGACGGCAAAACCTGCAAGGGTGAGTGTGACCTCATTTTCTTGTGCTTGGGTAAAACTACTTACCGTGAAAAGCAGTATTGTGAAAATGATAAACCACTTACGCATTAGGTGAGACTCCTTTTGATATAATCCTAACAACTCCTATTGAATAAGTCAAGATTGTATACTATTGACTCAATCTGAACAATTCCTATAGGATTAGTCGGGATTCTATACTATCCCCTAAAACTATGTCAAGGGGTGATTTGTGAAAATGGGTGCAATTTTGCACCCATTTTCATCATAGTCCTTTTTTAATGGCTCGCCACATGTCGTCTGTCACATTTATTAGGGGGTGAATTGTAAAATGAGGGTTGAGCGTGCTGGCAACACGGCAAGGGGTTTATAGTCGGTGAATCCACCTGCTTCGTTGAAAGTTGGTGCAATTGCCGATGAATCGCCATATAATACCGTCATTTGTGAGGCGGGATTGAGGATACTGCTATCAACGCTAATGGCATAGGTATCGCTATTGCGGGGACGCATGTTGATGATGACCAAAATCTGCTCATTTTCGGTGTGGCGGATGAAGGCAATCACCCCATTAACCCCAGTTTCTTCGATGAGGGTTAAATTACCCAGTCGCAATGCCTCATGGTTGTTGCGGAGTTGGATGAGCGATTTATAGTGATTAAACAACGATGATAAATCCAATTTTTGGGCGGCAACATTGACACCCTCTAGCACATCCGCATTGACAGGTCGCCAGGGTGTGCCTGTGGTGAACCCCCCATTGGCGGATGATTCCCATTGCATGGGGGTGCGAATATCGGGGTCTGGTTTAACACCGACCATGCCAATTTCTTCGCCATAATATAAAAATGGGATACCGGGGAAGGTGAGTAATACTGATGAGGCGACTTTGGCGGCATCAATATCATTTTGGACTTCACTCATGACGCGATTTTGGTCATGGTTGGTGATGAAGGTGGCATATTGCCCAAAGGGATAATTGGTGAGCATATTATTGAGTGCTTCTAA
This sequence comes from bacterium, assembly GCA_033763335.1. Classification (GTDB taxonomy): domain Bacteria; phylum Chloroflexota; class Anaerolineae; order Aggregatilineales; family Phototrophicaceae. Next base: position 59,600 of record JANRKU010000091.1, on the reverse strand, counting down.
TGTACCACTAGGAACACCTAAACTCGCACCGCGCACAAGGCTACGAGCGAGGTCAAACTCAAAGGCGACATCTACCGATTCTGGGATGTATTGCGCGACTTCATACACACTATCCCAAATTTCTGCCAAAATCAACACGTCTGGTTTGACTGTACGCAGATAATCCCGATAGGCAGTCAGCCAATCGCGGGTAGAGCGCGTATTGGATTGTGCTGTTCCTTCTGCGATGATGAATTTTGCCGCATCCAAACGGAAGCCATCTACACCAATATCTTCTAGCCAAAAGCGCCCAATTTCATACATTTCGGCGGTGACTTCTGGATTTTCATAATTCAAATCAGGCATTCCGCCTTCAAACAAACCATAATAAAAACGGTCATTAGCAGTATGCCATACGGTTTGACCATCTGGTCCCTTAAAATTGGGATTTTCATCTTCCCATACATACCAACTACTATATTTTTCGTCCCCTGCTTTAGAGGCTTGGAACCATGGATGGTCATCGGCTGTATGGTTGATGACCATATCAATGATGACGGCAATCCCGCGTTTATGTGCTTCTTCAATGAATAGCTCAAAATCTGCGAGTGTGCCATATTCAGGGTTGATGCCATAATAATCGGTCACATCATAGCCATGATAGGTGGGGGAGGGCATGATGGGCATCAGCCAAATGCCTGTGACCCCTAAGTCATTTTTGGTAGTGGGGTCGCCATCATTCAAATAATCCAGACGGCTGATAAGTCCCTGAAAATCGCCAATGCCATCACCATCACTATCCTGAAAACTGCGGACAAAAATTTCGTAAAATACGCGGTCATTCCACCATTTAAGGTTGGGGTCTGTGGGGGTGTCTTGAGCAAACGTCATAAACGTGCTGGCAAATAAGCCACATAACAGGAACAAAAATAGTTTTTTCCTCATAACATACAATCCTTCAAATTGTAGGGACAGCAGATAAATATGCCGTCCTCTTGATATTGATAACCTAGATTCTAAACGCAAACCCGCCTAACTGATAGCAGTAGGCGGGTTATTGGGTTGTGAATATTGACGAAATTTGATGAATTAGGCGGTGATGTCTTGGCGTATGAAATTGCGGATTGATAGGGCGATAAGGAATACAATCCATCCGATGAGGATGAGCCACGAAACACCTACAGAAAATGGCACAAATCCTTCTGGTGCAAGTGGGATGAAGGTTTCATAACCCATTTCGGCATTTCGGATGCTAGAGAAATTATACGTTGGCGTGAGCAAGAATAATGGGAATAAATCAATATGAAGTAGGCTTCGTCCTAATGAGATTAATAATAAGACACTAGGCTCGCCCAATGTAATCAGCAAACTCGTGAAAATTGTGCCAATGATATTTTTGGTATACATCGCCGCCAGCGCGGTATAACCGGTTGCGATGAAGGTGATGACTAAGGTCAGCGCCATTTGCGTGCTTATATCGCGGATAAACTTACCGAGTGTGTTGCCATTGAATACACCCATATCATGCCTAACGATTTGAGCCAGTATAATTGACCCAATCCCGACAAAGACAGACATCATAATAAAGGCGATAGTGATGAAAACTGCCAGTGTGAAAAATTTATTCAGCATAATCACCCAGCGCGGACGACGTGTAATTAGGTTTTTCCATGTGCCGTGTTGATATTCCCCTGCAAAGACGATTGCTGTGAAGATGATAATCGTAAATCTACCGATTTCACTGTTGGGGAACATCCACGCGCTTAAAAACCCGCCTTGCCATGTGGTGAGAAATTGCCCCATATCCTGTAATGTCTCTGGAGACCCTGCACGGGCAAATAACGCAATCACTACCGCCCCAACGCTTAAAAATAAGGCTGAAATGGGGAAAATCCATACCAAAAAGGTGACTGCCCATCGATTACCAGCCAGTTTTAGCCATTCAGCACGAAATAATGCGCTCATAATAGGTCTTCTCCTGAAGTGACATCTAAGAAAAATGTTTCAAGTGATTGCCGATATGGGATAATTTCGTAAATATCTAGCCCGTTATTCACCAAAGCGCGGGCGATATGTGGGGCATCATCGGCGGTTGCCTCTAAAAATAGTCCGTCATCGGTGGTGTCACAAATGCGCCATTGTGCAGATAAAATGGCATGTACTTTTTCGGATGGACTGGCTTTAATTCTCAATTGACTTTGCTTGTTAAGCAGACTTTCAATATTGCCCTCGCGCACAATCTCGCCCTTATGGATGATGGCGAGGTTATCACAAAGGTGTTCCACTTCAGTGAGGGCATGGCTGGAAAAACAAATCGTTTTGCCATGATTATCTACCAAATCACGAAGGAGTAAGCGCATTTCCAAAATGCCATTGGGGTCTAACCCGTTGGTGGGTTCATCCAATATCAGCAAATCGGGGTCATGGAGCAATGCACCAGCGAGTCCGAGCCGTTGTTTCATACCAAGTGAATAAGTGCCAAAGCGTAAATCGGCTTTATCTGTCAATTTCACGATGTCTAAGACCCGATTCACGGCATTTTTATCGGTTAGCCCATGTGTTTTTGCCAACAAAATCAAATTTTTTCGCCCTGTAAGATAAGGATAAAAACTCGCGCCTTCTATCATCATCCCCACACGTCGTAATATATCATGGTGGGTGCGAACATCTTGCCCATAGATACTCACATCGCCACTGGTGGGTTGGATGAGGTCGAGCATCATCCGCATAGCGGTGGTTTTTCCTGCCCCATTTGGACCGAGTAGCCCGTAAATTTGCCCTTGTGTAATTGTGAGGGAGATTTTTTTGATAGCATGAACCCGTTTTTTGCCCTTACCATAAATTTTAGTGAGGTTGCTCATTTCAATTGCAGTGGTCATCTGTAACTCCTATGCCAGTGATGGGCGGGATGGGGGTGTGTTGCGCCCCATCTGATAAAACAGGATGATGAATAGAGAAAATGTCAAAATGCCAAAAATAAGGGAGATAGGGGTGCCAATTGCGGTCAGGCGATAGTCCTGCAAAATAGCGCCCGTTGCGAGTAATATCAGGGCTATGCCCATAATTAACATGAGGATTCGTAACAACGAGAAAATGGATTTATGTGTAGTCGTAGAAGCTAATTTATCCCCATATAATATCCAACCAATGCCTGTGACCATCATCCCAAAAGCACTCACCATGCTAATGATGATGTCTGATGGATTGTTTAATGGGCTATTGGGCATATAAGTGAAAGTTGGGGTGTTGATGATGGCTATAAATATTGTCTGACTCATATATAAATTGATAATGGTCATGACCAGCATAATCCACAAGCCTATCTTGATAAGGCTGATGGGCGTATCGGCTTCATCGCCTAAATAGGCTATCATGCTCGTCATGCGTATACTATGACGGGTTGACCATACCGTTATGATGGCGGATATGGCGATGAATAGGGTATATATCAACGCAATGAGGGGTTCATCATTGCGCCTGATTTGACCAATCATTGGCAAAAATAACATGACACAAGCCGTTGGCATACAAGCGATGACCATCGCCCTCCAATATTCTTTCTGATGAATATGCACCGAGCGCAACCCATCACATACTGCGCTGGCATCGCCTAATTCGCGTAATGCGACCACACGGGCATTATCTGGCGAAAGTCCTTGTAAGAGATAATCATCCACAGCATCCAAATAATGCCCTGTCAGTTCTTGCCGAATGGCTTCTAACCGATGGATTGGTAAGTTTTGTGTGGCGGTATTTAGCCATGTGTCAAAGTTCATGCCTCGCCCCCACTGAGTACCCGATTTACGGCTGATGAAAATCGCTCCCACTCGGCAAGTTGCGCCATGAGTGTATTTTTCCCCATATCGGTAAGCCGATAGTAACGCCGTGTGCGCCCATTTTCGATATGGTCGGTGGCGCTAATTTGTCCTTGTGATTCAAGCGCATGGAGGGTGGGGTAGAGGGTGCCTTCTTTGAAATCCAGCACCCCTTCCGATTGTTCTTTGATATGTTTGGCAATCCGATAGCCATGATTTTCGCCATCTTGGAGGATACGTAAAATCAACAGTGGTAGACTGCCTTTTAGATTCATGTTCATAATTATAATACCTCTGTTTCCTAAGTATAGAGATACAATACATTGGTTTTCGATGTATTGTCAATATGGGAAAAAGGTCATATTTCATTCGGGTGTGTATGCGCCATCATTCCAGATGTAAAATAGAGTTGTTTTCAAAAATAGAAAGGCATAACCCATGACGTTTCCGAGTTATTATGACCCTGCACGTATTGGTCAGTTATTTAATCCAAATGTCACTGCCGCCGCCGATTTTGGGCTTAAATCGGGCTTAAAACCTGCTATCACCGATAGCAAGCGCGTATTTTTATTATTGGTAGATGTGCAAGCCGATTTTGTTCATCCAGACGGTGCATTAGCCGTCCCGGGTGCGGTTGAGGATACACGCCGTACTGTAGAATGGATTTATACCCATGTAGGGGAAATTACTCAAATTGGGGCAACACTCGATAGTCACTTGCCCATCCAAATTTTTTCGCCAACATGGTGGGCAAATGCAAATGGGGAACATCCTGCGCCGTATACCGAAATCACCAGCGCGGATGTACGGAGTGGCAAGTGGAAGCCATTATATGAGATTGCATGGTCAATTGATTATGTCGAAGTTTTAGAAGAACAGGCAAAAAAACGCCTGATGATATGGCCCTATCATACCCTCATCGGTACACCCGGTCATGCGATTGTGCCAGCCGTCCTAGAGGCGATAGCCTATCATACGGCGGCACGTCAATCGCAACCGAATATGTATACCAAAGGGATGATTCCCAAAACTGAAAATTATTCGGTGATTGAGCCAGAGGTCAAAGTGCCAGACCATCCCAATGGGCGCGTGAATACCATTTTGATGGATGACCTCGCCACATACGACCTGATTTATATCGCAGGGCAGGCAAAAAGCCATTGTGTACTCGAAACTGTCACCTCTATGATGCGCTACTATCCGCCAGAAATTGTCAAAAAAATGCGGATTTTAGAAGATGCCATGTCATCGGTGGCACATCCTGTCATTGATTTTGAAGCGGTGGCAAAAAAGGCATTTGGGGTGTTTGCCCAATATGGTCTGACCATGACGACTACCAGCGAGCCGATAAAATAAATTAGGTGTCCCCTGAAAAGGGGATGCCACTACCTCAGATTTTATAATTATCTTGAGAGGAAAAAATATGCAGATGAAAAATATTCCCTTTGGGACAACGAATTGGGATGACATCCCTGTCACAGAGCATCAAGGGACACGCGGAATGGCATATTGGCGCACACAACACTTTGGTGAGATTCGGGTTCGCATGGTGGACTATAGCCCCAATTATTTGGCTGACCATTGGTGCGAAAAAGGGCATATTTTATTATGTTTGGAAGGTCGCCTAGAGACAGAATTGGCTGATGGACGCATTTTTGTCCTCACAGCAGGTATGAGTTATCAGGTGGCAGACGGCGCAGAGCCGCATCGGTCATCCACTGTAGACGGGGCAAAATTATTCATTGTGGATTGAATTTTCATAAGGAATCATCATGAAACCGACTAGTAATGATATTTTACCCCAACCATTTGCATGGATACCTATCCCAGAAGGTAAAGTGACGCTCACCCCTAATGATACCGATAAAAAAGAGAGTTATCTTAAACAAGATACCACCTATATCGTTCCTGCTTTTGAAATGGCGAAATACCCCACCACCAATGCCCAATTCAAATTGTTTATAGATGCGGGTGGATACGATGAAAAACGTTGGTGGACAGATGATGACTGGCGTGCTAAGTTAGCTGGTTGGGGTTACGAAAGGGGTTGGGAAAGTACAGGCAAGGCATGGACAAAACCGCGTTATTGGGATGATTCCATATGGAACGGTGCCGAACATCCTGTTGTGGGCGTGTCGTGGTATGAAGCAGTGGCATTTTGCAATTGGTTGAGCGAAACCACTGGCGAAAAAATTATGCTCCCTACCGAACAACAATGGCAACGCGCCGCCCAAGGTGATAATGGACTTATTTACCCGTGGGGGAATGATTGGGACGGGAATTTTTGCAATAATAGTGTAAAACCACATGATAGTCATCAAACCACACCTGTGCGCCAATATGAGGGTAAAGGGGATAGCCCGTGTGGTGTCGTGGATATGGCGGGCAATGTTTGGGAATGGTGCAAGACGGTATATGAGACAGGTATACAAGACTTGCAAGGAATAGATGTTCGCGTGTTGAGGGGTGGCTCGTGGGACGACTTCAATAGAGCTGGTTTCCGTGCTGTCGATCGTAGTCGGGGTTATTCACATGATTGGTACAAGGATATAGGATTTCGTATTGCCCGCTCTCGCTGACCATTGGTGCGAAAAAGGGCATATTTTATTATGTTTGGAAGGTCGCCTAGAGACAGAATTGGCTGATGGACGCATTTTTGTCCTCACAGCAGGGATGAGTTATCAAGTGGCAGATGGTGCAGAGCCACATCGCTCATCCACAGTAGACGGGGCAAAATTATTTATTGTGGATTGAATTTTAATAAGGAGCTATCATGAAACCGACTAGTAACGATATTTTACCCCAACCATTTGCATGGATACCCATCCCAGAAGGCACAGTGACACTCATTGCTGATGATCTCAGTAAAAAAAAGAGTTATCTCAAGCAAGATACTACCTATACTATCCCTGCTTTTGAAATGGCGAAATACCCTATCACCAATGCCCAATTCAAATTGTTTATAGATGCGGGTGGATATGATGAAAAACGTTGGTGGACAGATGATGGCTGGCGTTCTAAGTTAGACGGTTGGGTTTACGAAAGAGGTTGGGGTACAGGCAAGGCATGGACAAAACCCCGTTTTTGGGATGATTCTACATGGAACGGTGCCGAACATCCTGTTGTGGGCGTGTCGTGGTATGAAACAGTCGCATTTTGCAATTGGTTGAGCGAAACCACTGGCGAAAAAATTATGCTCCCCACCGAACAACAATGGCAACGCGCCGCCCAAGGTAATAATAGACTTATTTATCCGTGGGGGAATGATTGGGATGGGAATTTATGCAATAACAGTGTAAAACCACATAATAGCGAACAAACCACCCCTGTGCGCCAATATGAAGGCAAAGGTGATAGCCCGTTTAGTGTCGTGGATATGGCGGGCAATGTTTGGGAATGGTGCAAAACAGCTTACGAGACAGGCACAGATGACGTGTTAGAAATAGGTGTTCGCGTGTTACGGGGTGGCTCGTGGGGTAGCACCAAAGCAGTCATTTTCCGCGCCGTCAATCGGAGCAGTGCCGACCAATATAACTGGAACGATGTTGTTGGTTTTCGCATTGCCCGCCTATCAAAAAATTAAAAATACTTGCCATCTGCTATCTTATCGGCTATAATGACCCATAGTGACCTAATATCAACCAAAGGAAAATAAGCTATGTCAATCTCAACACTATCATCCCTCATTGTCTCCGCAGGCATGGCTGAGAAAATTTTGTCATAAACGAAATTTCCAGTCAGCCCCCTTCCTGACTGTTGCATAAAAATCATTCGGACATGATATATCATGTCCCTACAAAAAATTGAAGGGAAACACAACTATGCTCTCTGTAAAAAAAATGGATGCGTATCGCCTCTATATGATATTCGAGTTTTTCACCTCCTTTGGGTTACAACTCATTTGGTTGGTGGCGATGGTGCATTTGGCGTTGCTCGGATTTGACCCGTTGCAACTGGTTTTAGTCGGTACGGCGCTGGAAGTCGGCGCATTTTTGTTTGAAGTCCCCACAGGCGTGGTCGCTGATGTGTATAGTCGGCGGTTGTCGGTGATATTAGGGGCATTAACGCTCGGCGTGAGTTATTCATGCTTGGCGCTCACCACCACCTTTGAAATTGTCCTCATCACACAATTTGTGGCGGGGATTGGTTATACCTTCCTCAGTGGCGCGACAAGTGCATGGCTGGCGGATGAAATCGGCGAAAAACGCGCTGGTGATGCTTATCTACGGGCGGCACAAGTCGGCAATATGGCGGGGATTATTGGTACGGTGATAGCAGTCCTTATCGCCACCCAAAGTATGCCCCTCTCGATGCTGATTGGTGGGTTAACCCTCATTGGATTAGGCATATTTTTGATGCTATATATGCCCGAAAATGGCTTTTCTCCCACCCCTAAAGAAGAACGTGAGACCTTTCGGGATATGGGGCGCACCTTCACCGCAGGGCTAAAAGCGATTCGTACCCGCCCTGTATTGGTGATGTTGGTCGGTGTCACCTTTTTATTCGGTGCATATAGCGAGGGTTTTGACCGCCTATGGCAATTGCATGTGGTCAGTAATTTTAATCTGCCCCAAGTCGCCAACTTTAACCTTGTGTTGTGGTTTGGTGTGATTAGCCTTGTGTCATCATTCTTATTTTTGGCGGTGACAAAGGTCATTCGCAAGCGGATTGATACCCAAAGTGGCTATAAAATTGCCCGTGCGCTCTCTGTGATTAATATCGGCATGATGGGGGGCATTTTGATATTCGCCTTTGCCGAAAATTTTGTTTTGGCGATGGTGGCTTTTTGGACGCTGGGTGTGTTGCGCGGACTCATTCATCCACTTCAACAAGCATGGGCAAATCAGGGCTTGGAATCGGGTAGTCGTGCCACCGTGTTGAGCATGATTTCGCAAACTGATGCCATTGGTCAAATTGGCGCGGGTCCAACAGTGGGGCTGATTGGGCAACAATTGGGTGTGCGGATTGCATTGGCATGTGGGGCAATCATCCTCATGCCCATCGCGGTACTTTATGCGCGAACAGTAAATCATCAAAATGGGCAGACCATAGCACCTGAATTGATTGGATGAAAATTTTATAGTGGGGTAAACTATGTGCAGTGGTGCTATTTTGCATCACTGCATATTTTTTATGAAGGATAATTTATGTCAGACCCACGCCAATTGAATAAAATTGTGATTAAAGGATTTAAGTCTATCCGTGAAGCGGAGATAGAACTGCGTGACCTCAATGTATTCATTGGTGCAAATGGGGCAGGTAAGAGTAATTTTGTGAGCTTGTTTAAGTTGTTGCGTGAAATTATTGAGGGAAGGTTACAAGTCTACACAGGTGCGCGTGGTGCTGATTATTTTTTATATGGTGGACGCAAAACGACAGATGCAATCCGCGGGGAATTTTATTTCGGACATGCTCATCATGAGAATAACTATCAAATCGAACTAATTCCATCTATTGATGACTCATTAATTTTTGCTGACGAAGAAGCTGGTTATCGAAGAGTTGATAAGTATGATAGACCCAAAAACTATTTACTCGGAGAAGGTCATAAAGAAGCAAAAATCTTTGAGGTTATAGAAGAATGGGATATACCTATTGTAGATTATGTGGCTAAAACAATCCAAGAATGGCGTGTGTATCATTTTCATGATACGAGTGAGACAGCCAAACTTAAGCAACCTGTGGATATAGACGATAATCGTCAATTCCGTGAAGATGGAAGCAATCTAGCGGCGTTTTTATATCGCCTTCAGCAGATGTCGCCCGATTCCTATCAAAAAATTGTCCGTACTGTGCAACAAGTTGCCCCATTTTTTGGTGATTTTCAGTTACAACCATCGGCACTCAATCCAGAAAAGATTCGTCTTGAGTGGCGCGATAACGAAACAGATAGCTATTTTAACGCCCATTATTTATCTGATGGCACATTACGCTTTATCTGCTTGGTGACATTGCTCTTACAACCCAATTTGCCACCACTTATTATCATTGATGAGCCAGAATTGGGATTGCACCCCTTTGCTATAACCCTGCTTGCTAGTTTATTGCGAAAAGCCTCTATTGATTCGCAAGTGATTATCGCAACTCAATCCGTGACATTGGTTAACCAATTTGAGGCTGAAGATGTGATTGTCGTTGAGCGACAAGATAAGCAATCTGTATTTAAAAGACTAGATACCGCCTCATTAGAAGGATGGCTAGAAGATTATGGTATTGGTGATTTATGGGAGAAAAATGTCATTGGTGGCAGACCAAAAGGTAAGGCAACGCAATGAGATTTATCAATATCCTCGTTGAAGGTCAAACAGAAGAAACCTTTATAAATGATGTTATCGCGCCTCACTTGCAACAATATCAACTCCATATCACACCGATTATTTTAATGACCAAACGCACAAAATCTGGGCAAAAATATCGTGGGGGAGATGTAAAATACCCTAAAGTGAAAAAAGAGGTTGGATTACTCCTCAAGGATAAAAATGCTGTTTGTGTAACGACGATGATAGATTTTTATGGTATTCGAGATACACAAGATTTTCCAAAATATTCACAAATGCCTCATGGCACAGCCTATGAGCGAATTGCATTTTTGGAAAAAGCCATTCGGGATGATATTAATCAAAAAAGATTTTTGCCTTATTTCTCATTACATGAACTTGAAGCCTTATTATTTACAGCACCTCATATCATCGCAGATTACTTAGACATACCTGTTAATCAAGTTCGAAATATCAGAAGTGGTAAGACCCCAGAAGAAATTAATTTAGATAATCCCCCGTCGCATCGTATTTATGACTTATATCCGCGTTACGGGAAGGGTAATGAGTTTGTCCAAATTGTTGAGAAAATCCCGCTTCAACAAATTAGAGCAGAATGTCGTCATTTTCATGAATGGCTCACACAACTTGAATTATTGGGAATATCGCCTTAAATATATCCACTATCTATATACCAGTATTTTCTCTAAAGAGCGCACACGATGCGCTCTTTTTATACAATTGACACCCCAATTAGGTGATAAATGGTTATTGCACATTATTTTTACTTAGGTTAAAATTGGATTATACATAAAAAGAAGATAATTTTAACCAGAGGTGATACATGGTCTCAACTACACAAGCACAACCCCCCATGACGACTCAAGAAATAACTAAAACACAGCCTAAATGGTTATCACATGAATGGCTAGAACCGCGTTTTGTGGCTATTACGGGTCTTATGGTGTTATTTGGGTATCTTGGAGATGCACTAAATACCCCTTCTTGGCTTGATATGTTATTTGGACTTATCGCGTATTTTACAGGTGGGGTGTTTGGAACGATACATGGCTTAGAGAATATTATCAAGAACCGCAAATTTGATGTGGATTTTTTGATGATAGTAGCGGCATTTGGCGCGGCGATTATTGGTGAATGGCATGAAGGCGCTGTGTTGTTATTTCTTTTCACATTGAGTCATGCCTTGCAAGAATATGCCATTGGGCGTAGTCGCAATGCGATTAAGAGCCTATTTAAGCTGTATCCAGAGACGGCGACCATCAAGCGTGGTGACCAAACGGTGGTTGTCAAATTTAACGAAATTGCGGTTGGTGATGTTGTCCTCATCGTCCCTGGTGAACGTATCCCTGTGGATGGTGTGATTGTGGCAGGGCGTTCTGCCATTGACCAATCACCGATTACGGGCGAATCTATGCCCGTCGAAAAAGAGATTGGTGATACTGTGTTTGCGGGGACGTTGAATAAACAAGGCACATTGGATGTAGAAGCGACCCATCCCGCAGGGCAAAATACATTGGCACGAATTATTAAAATGGTCGAAGAAGCCCAAGATGCCAAAGCACCGACGGCGGCATTTTTGGAAAAATTTGAGGAAAAATACGCCTTCTTCATCATTGCATCGGTGGCGTTGTTCATCATTATTCCGCCATTATTTTTCAATGTGCCATTCACCGAGAATTTTTATCGGGCTATGGTACTCCTGACCGTCGCCAGCCCATGTGCATTGGTGATTAGTGTGCCAGCGTCGTTTATTTCTGCCATCGCATCGGCAGCACGGGCGGGAATTTTATTCAAAGGAGGGGCGTATCTGGAACAGCTGGCGGTAATTAAAGCCATAGCATTTGATAAAACGGGAACACTCACCAGTGGCAAACCCGATGTGACAGATGTGGTTTCATGTTGTAATTTGGGCGAAGATGAATTGCTCACTGTGGCGGCATCAGTTGAAAATCGGTCTGAGCATCCACTCGCTAAATCCATCGTTGCCTATGCTAAACGGCGCAATATGACTATATCAGCAGTAGAAGAATTTGAATCCATCGCAGGGCAGGGGATTGTTTCTAAGATGGATGGAAAGCAGGTTCATTTGGGGAGCATTTCTTATTTGCTCAAAGTAGCACCCATGCCACCTAAATTAGCGGAATCACATGCTATTCTTGAAGCACAAGGCAAAACTGTCATTGGTGTTATACGTGAAGGACAAGGTGAGGTAAATAGCGACTGTGATTGGATGGGTATTATTGCCTTAGCCGACCAATTACGCCCAGAATCGAAAGCAGTTGTCGCAGATTTGCAATCAAAAGGCATTGAGGTCGCTATGTTCACAGGGGATAATGAACGGGTGGCACAAAATATCGCCAAACAAGTGGGTATTACCCGTATTCATGCCGATTTGATGCCAGAGGACAAAGTGACAGCTCTCAAGAAATTGCAATCCGAAGTGGGTGCTGTGGCGATGGTCGGTGATGGTGTAAATGATGCGCCAGCACTCGCATTGGCAGAAATCGGGATTGCGATGGGGGCGGCGGGGTCTGATGTGGCACTCGAAACGGCGGATATTGTGTTGATGGGCGATAAATTAGAACTCATCGCGCAATCCATCGCCATCAGTAAAAAGGCACGGCGTGTGGTATGGCAAAATATCATCTTTTCAATAAGTGTTGTTGTGATATTGATATTGGGGGCATTCTTCGTCTCGCTACCGTTGACATTAGGGATATTAGCGCATGAAGGTAGTACCATTATTGTTGTGCTGAATGGGCTAATCTCATTGCTCCTCTATCCAGAATATCTGCGCTGGCGCAAAGCACGGGCAACAGCATAATTGTTTTCATAGTCAAATCGCAAAATGGGCGCATCATAAGGTGCGCCCATTTTAATTTATAGCCCTGCCAACCATTTTTGGATGATTTCGGATGTTTCTTGTGGGGCGCTCTGTGGGAATAAATGCCCATGCCCTTCAACTTCGTGATAGGTCATATCTGGCAATATTTTTTGTATTGATTTGGCGACTTGTGGGAATAGGGTATCGCTTGTGCCACCGCGAACCATCAACAATGGCATTTTTCCGCGTAATTTTGGCAAATCACCCCATGTCCCCGCATACAATGTACGGAAATAATAGGCTTCCCATTCCCGCTTCCAAGCCAATGTTACCCCCCCATCGGGCGCGGGTTTCATGCTTTGGGCATATCCACGTAGGGCGGCATCATCCCAATCGGCAAATAATTTTTTCCCCTTAAAATAATCATAGGCGACATCCACACTATCAAACGCGATTTTGCGTTTTTCTGCGCGTTCTGCCAAGCCACTACTGGCTTTTCTGCCGAGTAAGCGCGAGGCTTGGAGCGCCTTCATATAGGGGCGGGGGAGGATGGTCGGGTCTAATAGCACCACCGCCTTAAAGCGTTTGGGGTCTTTAATGGCGGTGAGCATTGTGGCAATACCCCCAAAACTATGCCCAATGGCGACAATGTTTTGCCAATTTTGCTCAACAATGCCAGCATGTAAATCACCTGCTACCATATCTTTCCAACTGACCAATTTTTCTGGGACGGGTGCATCATCCCATAAGGCGCGAGGCATGAGATTGACCACATGATAGCCTGAGATGAATGGCGTGAGCATGGGGGCGTATGTTTGTGGTGGAAACCCGTTGGCAAGGGCGACATGCAAAATATCTCCAGACCCGCCAAAATCATATAATGGATACATCATCAACCCTTTTCGGTTAGCAACACTTATTTTGATGTTTATCTTGGTGGATTTAGCGCAAAAATTACAGAGGCGTTTTGAGAAATATCTTAAAGGTTTGATGAATAGACTTGCCAATTTCTAACAAAATTGCTAACCTAAATATAACTTTAGATAACAGAGTAGGTGGGTTTGAAATTATGACACAACCATCTGGAATGACACCATGTATTACATGCGGTCATGTAAATCGTGCTGGGATTATTTTTTGTGAGCGTTGTGGTGCATCACTCAATAATATCGCTATTTCGTATCAAACGAATGCCCTTGCAGAAGGGTTGGTGAATAAAATTGAATCAATGAGTGTCGAGGAATTATCTGACACGGTAAAAGTAAATGAATATGGCGATGAGACACAACAAGGTAGCACATCCCTATTTCATGCCAATATGTCACTTATCCTCGAAATTGAAGGCATTTCACAGATAGTACAATTTACACCTACCGAAGGAAAAGAACATATCATTGGCAGACATGACCCTGAAGGCGGATTTATCCCCGAAATTGATTTATTGCCATTCGGTGGGTATCGTATGGGGATTAGTCGCAGACATGCTTCCATCACGCTTTCTGGCAAACGGCTTAGTATCCGCGATTTGGGCAGTAGCAATGGCACATCGCTCAATGGGAACAAACTCGATAAATACGAAGCCCATCAACTCCGTGATGGCGATAAACTGCGTATGGGAAATTTGACATTTTATGTCAGATTTGTTTAGGCTTTTTTCTTGGTTTTGAATCCACGTCGGATTTCTTTATATGCCCAATCATAATGGCTACAGGTCGCTGATGTAAAATACGACCCTAGTGTGGTTGATTTTGTCCATGAATAGGTTTTTGGGGTGAATAATTCATCATCGGTCAGCGTTTCGATGAGGGCTAATGTCTCTTGATGTGAGGCAGAGAGTTTTTGCTGAATATCATTGAGGGAGTGGTCACGATATGTTTCATAAATTTCTTGATTGAGTGCTGGAATTTGTGTCCATGTGTATTTTTCTGATGGGGTAATAAATTTTTCGCCACGTTTGCCCATCCGATACCACGAGACGACCATTTGTTGCCATGCAAAAAGATGCGCCAAAACATCTTTTACTGACCAATCGCCAACAATGCCAAATTCAATCATCTCTGCTGGAGATAATTTTGCCAGTTCAGCTTGTAGTACATCATAATTTTTGATAGTTTGTTGGAGTAATTGTGCTTTTGATGTGGGTCTGGGCATGATTCCCTCTACTTATGCTTATAATGAAAAATCATTTTTAGCAATGTTAGAAATCATACCCCCCAGTGGTTACGTTTATTTAGATAGTGGCGTATGCGAAGCGGTGAACTGCCGCACTGGAATATCCGCCAACGGTTGGATTCAACCGCATTCGTGCGAAGGTGCGTCCTTCATCTAATGTAGAAAAGACCCGCAACCCGCCCATAACGCTCAATTTGCTCATCACTTGGGCATTGCGTGAGTTCATTTGCTCACTTGCGATGAGTGCGACACCCAATACATTGCCCATATCTTGCAAAGCGCCAAATATGCGTAACACGGTTGGGCAAAGACGGTCTACCTCACGCATATCTACAAGGGCAACAACTGGGCTGTGGCTAGTGCTTGAATATTTCTTCAGCGCACTCATCCACATGCGGGCATCAACATCATCTACATAACCAACTTGTTTGGCGAAGAACACCCCGCCCTCGAAATTCATATTGTGGATAGGCATCGTTTTTATCTCATAAAATAAACCATCGACATACTTACAGTGTATGCTCAAAAGATGAAAAGGTCAATTTATTTTTATATGACAACTCTCATCTTTTGTGCAGAATTGTTGATTTTCTCTCTAAATGCTTATCTTAGGCAAGTATAAGCTCGTTAGATTGCACCGCTAAACCCGCTTTGCGCCATGCGTCAATGCCACCTATCATGTTTATCACCGTAAATCCACGATTTTGGAGCAGGCTCGCAACCACCTGTGACCGCACACCAGACCCGCATTGGGTGATGATAGTTGTGTCTTTGGGCAGTTCATTTAATCTGCCCAATAATTCACCCATAGGGATAAAGTGCGAATTGGGAATATAGGCTTCATCGTGTTCTGTTCGGCTACGGACATCCAAAATGAAAGCATCCACTAAATTTGCGACTTCATGCACAGTGGCTTGTTGCAAATGTCCATCATGTTTTTTGGCAATATCCACAGAAAATACCCCGCCAATAGCATCTACCCCAATCGCACGGAGCGATTTTAGGGCTTGTGGTAAATCGGCTTCTTCAATGATGAGATAGGTCGGTTTGCTATAATCCACAAACCAGCCCACCCATGTATTGAATTGTTTAGATTCAATCGGGATATTCACTGTGCCATGCACATGATGTTGTGCAAATTTACGCGCAGGGCGGGTATCTATAATGAAGGCATTTTTTGCCACTAAATCGGCTAATGCTCCTTCATCTAACCATGCGGGTGTTTTCAATTGTGATGTGAGCGTTGCCCCTACCCGATTCACTTTTTTCATTTGGGCAAAATAGCGTGGGGCAGGGGGTTGCCCATCTAATAACCAATCTACAAATGACTGTTCATCAGCATATTGAAAAGCAGGGTTAAATAACTTTTCATAACCGAGTGTTGTGGATGGGATCGCGCCTAATGCCTTGCCACAGGCGCTACCCGCACCATGTCCAGGCCAAACTTGGAGATAATCGGGCATGGTCTTGAGGCGGCTGATATTGGCAAATTGTTGTTTTGCGCCAATTTCTGCGGTATTGGCAACGCCAACAGCCACTTCTAGCAAGTCTGGACGACCAATATCACCCACAAATAACATATCGCCTGTGAATAAGCCGATAGGACGGGTGGCATTGGTATCTGTCACCTGAAAAATGATGTGTTCTGGCGTGTGACCGGGTGTAAATAGCACCTCTGCCCGTACCCCGCCAATTTGGATGATGTCGCCATCGCCTACATAGACGATATTGGGCGTGCTGGGATAATCATAGGCAAATTCGCCCCCGCGCCCTGCTTTGCTGATATACAATTTTGCGCCTGTGCGGGTTGCAAGTTCATGCCCACCACTGACATAATCGGCATGGATATGGGTTTCTGCTACGCCAATGATGCGTAGCCCATTTTCTTTTGCCACGCGGATATAATCATCAACCACCCGTGAGGGGTCTATGACCAATGCGACACCCGCGCCCGGACATCCGAGCAAATAAGAAGCCTGCGCCAATTCTTCATCGTAAAAATATTTCAATAACATGGTGCATCGTCCTTTATTCTGATTTGCCACTATCCAATTCCAAACGTCACCACCTTAACGACTGCTCAACAAAAGGTGCATCGTCCTTTATTCTGATTTGCCACTATCCAATGGCAGGCGGTTCATTGCCCATTCCATTGTGCCACCCTCAAGGTTATAGAGGGTGTGCTTGAGTCCTGCAAAATGCAATACATCTGCACCCATCATGCTTCTCATTCCAGAACGGCATACGAGGACGATGGGGTTATCGCCTGCGAGTTGTGCGATTTGGGCGATTTGATTGTCGAGTTCATCAAGTGGGATATTGATAGCACCAGGGATGCGTGCTTCTACAAATTCTTCGACTGTGCGGACATCCAATAGTAGGTGAGGGGTATTTGAGTCTCTGAATTGGGATTTGAATTCATCTAACGATAGATTTTGAAACATACGATGTGTCTTGCTCCTGTGTGTGGGTTGTTATTTTGCTGTTCATTATACCACTCAGACGCAGTAGACTGGGGGACTCTTTCGTGATTTATACTATATACATATTCCAGCTAATATGGACACGATTTCTTTTGTAACTGAATAATATCTTTTGATGTCGCTAACTGTTAATATTACGCCACTAGATGGGCGACCTTGATGAGCAATTTTATTTCTAACTCGCATAAAATCATCTAATTGCGATAGCAAATCATTATTTTCGGCTAGTTTTTTAAATGACTTAGACCAATTTTCACTGGTGTCTAATTTATTGAGTAATCCGATGATATTTTCTCTTGTAGGATTAGAGCCACTTTCTTCATCTTTACCATATTCACTTCGCATAAGATATTTATATAGTATGGGTGAATTTTGCTTTTTGGCATATTCTCTAACCAGAATTCGGAATGATTGTTGTAAATAAGCACTGATACGTATACAGAGATGCTTAACAATTTCAGCTAGTATTTGTTCATTAAATGCGGTTTGATTTGGGTCTTGCATAACTTCTTTGGCTATTTTTTCGACCCTGCTTAAAATATCATTTAATTCGTTCTCGATGGCGATAATTTCGGGGTGTAAAGAACTCATTTGACCTCATCAAATACCTTTGTTGCGATTTCAATACGGCGGTTTACTTTTTGTGAGTTGCCAGTAGCATAACGAACCGCATCTACATAATCTATATTCGTCATTAAACCCCGATAACGCTCATATAAATCAGCCATATCTTCAATAATCCCCTTATTAAGACGCTTTGCAACACCGACCATTGTCGAGTCAAAAACAGCCGCATTGAATCCTGATGAATAACGCTTTTTGGTCGCATCATAAATTCTGAAAATTTTAATATCTTGGGGAATGACATTTGTTATCATGTTAAAGGTATTCAAAAATAATTTCCTCATTGCATCAATTGATTTGTCATCATCATGCTGATGCTTGGTCATAAATTGTGTTAAAAAATCATCCATTGATTTTGCACTGCCATAATGATTGGCATCAAAATATAATGCAAAAAAACGTAGAATTAATTCTTGTCCGCGTTTACGAAGCAAAGCCTCTTTTGAGCCAATAATTTTGTGCCATATCGGATTGTTATCGAGTTCAACCAATAAGTCATTAAACCGACCACCAAAAATGGCAAATCGAATTTCTTGAGGTTTGAGAGGAGACGCATTTGTGTTTAAGCGATTAAATACAAAATAGACACTACTGTTATTGATTTTGGGGTCTGGGCTATTTTGTTGCATGATAGTTCCTCGAATAAAGGTGCTATCAAGTATCTGTCTATCATCAATATCTAATGGATTATTACCATCGTAGGTTTTTCCCAAAAACTCAGTTCTTACCCCTGTGAGTCGAAACCCTTCTTTATAAAATTTATATAGACTCTTTAATCTTTGTTGCCCATCAATGACAAAAAATGTGCCATCGCTATTTTTAGATAAAAATATACTTGGTACAGGAAGCCCTAATAACAGCGTTTCGATAAATTGAGATACTTGGTAATCTTTCCAAACAAATTCGCGTTGGAATTCTGGGATTTTAATAATCCCTTTTTCTATTCTATTAACTAAGCCACTAATATCGAAATCAATACCATAGGTTGTAATCGAATAACGTTCAAAAGGTAACTCATCTGAGTCATCTAAATTATCTTCAATGTCATTTTCAATAATTTTTTCTTCATCAAGATAAATATCACTCATATCAAGTTCCAATCATCAATTAGTGGATAGATTATAAAAATGAGTTTAGCACAAAAAAACACATCTCACAACCAAGTCGAAATTCCCTTAATTTCCCCAAAAACCCGCTTATTGACATAATTCGTAAATGTGTGCTAAGATATATCTCAGTGTATATTTTATGTTTGAATTTTTACAACATTTCTAAAAATCTTCTAAGGAGGCGTATCCAATGGCAGTTCCTAATTTCCTCATCCAGCAAGTTCTATTGCCCAATGGTCAACTCATGGGTGCGCTAGTCCAACGTTAAGACCCGTATAACCTCGACCCCTCCAACGTTGTTCTAAGTCGCTCATCGCAAACGCGACGAGCAATTCGCGCACCCCCACAAACTGACTATTTATCGGTGTGGCTGTGTCGTCTTGTCGTCTATATTAACCAGAGCGAAAACATCAAAAGGAACAACGTTTATCATGCAACTCTCTCACGTAAAAATTGCGTTTAATCAACTGCCCTACGAGGCACAATTAACCCGCCTATCGGCTTTAGCGACTGATGCTATTGCACACTATGGTTTGGATAATGCCACGTTCACATTGGCAAATTATACCAACAACGCTGTGTTTAAGGTGGAATCAGCGCAAGGCACATTCGCTTTGCGGATTCATCGGGCAGGACTTAAGCCTCTGGCATGGTTAAAATCGGAATTGATGTGGTTAGAGACCCTCGCTACCGAAGGGGTGCGTGTACCAGCACCCGCAGGCGAGATTTATACAGGGATACTTGAAGATGAACCCCTCCCTGTCTATTGCACCTTAACAAACTGGCTCACAGGCGACCATATCGCCTATGCAAACATGACAGACGACCACCTACGGACAATTGGGCGCTTTATCGCGCAATTGCACACCATCGCATCATCATTTATGCCATCAGCATCATTTTTACGCCCAATACTCGATTATGAGGGTTTATTCGGTGAAAATTCACCCTATAACCCCAAAGAGGGTGCAAAAATTTTCACTGATGAGCAAAAACAAGTGATGGCACAAGTGCAAGCGCGTGTGGCGCAGACCTTTGACCAACTAGGGCAAACTGAACAGACCTTTGGACTCATCCATGCCGACCTGATTGGTAACAATCTGGTGTGGGAGCGTAACGCGGTTGGCGCAATAGATTTTAACGATTGTGCCTATGGCTACTTTCTATATGACCTAGCGCCGTTGCTTTGGATGAACAGAAATGAACCAAATTATGCCCGATTACGTCTTATGCTATGGGACGGATATAACGAAATCCGACCTCAACCAGAAAAATGGATGAATACCCTCAACACATTTGTAGCGGCACGGCATGTTGCCTCTTGTCGCTGGATAGCAGGTAATTTGTCTAACCCATCGGTACGCGCCCGCGCAGAAGTAATCATCGCGGAACGTGTAGAAGAGATGAAGTCCTTCTTAATGCAACCGAATGACCTGATAAAGGGTGATAAACTTCATGGCTAAAAATAACATTCTTCAAATCGCACAGTTACAAGCACGGTATAGTGGCACTTATGAATTTAATGTGACCGATGCGCTTGATGAACAATTCTATAAATATCTTTCGCGCAAATTACGCGATGTCGTCTCTTTTGCTCCAGAACGTCGGAATCAAGATGTGTTCCCCGTAGATATTAGCCTCGATGATTTTGAAGGCGATGTCGTAGCAGGCTTGGCGGGGTTCATCCATCAAGATATTCTCACGGTAGACTTACTGTGGGTCGGTGATAAATTACGCGGTAAGGGCATTGGCAAACGCTTGGTGCAAATGGCAGAGGAAATCGCCATCCAGCGTGGCTCACAAAAAGCCCGTATTCGTTGTGCGAAAGAAAATATACCTTTCTTCGTCGGACTCGGCTACACCATCACAGGGATGATGCAACAAATTCCCTTTAATGGTGGGCATCCCTCGGCACAGGGAATTTACTGGCTGACTAAGACCTTCTAGCGGATGGTCTATACAAAGTCGGTTTTTCACGATAGGGTATAGCGGTGGCGCTATGCCCTATTTTTTTGTCTATTTAATGGGTTTTCATCAACAACATAAGGACATACATCTCATGGCAGGGACGTTACTCAACATGGCAACGGTTGCGTTTGGTAGTTTATTGGGTTTGCTTCTTGGCAATCGGCTTCCAAAGCGTATGCAAGAATCAGTCATGATAGGTTTGGGGTTATTGGTATTTTATTTAGGCATGGATAATGCGGGCAAAACAGGCAATCTGATTATCGTGTTATTATCGCTCCTCATTGGTGTGCTGATTGGCGAACTATTGCGGATAGACCTCGCACTGGAAAGATTGGCGGGATGGCTACAAAGACGATTTGCGGGAAAAGTTACCGATGGTGAAGAAAATTCTGAGGCGGTGATATTTGAGCGTGAACGTTTCATCAATGGATTTGTGACCACTAGCCTTGTGTATTGTATAGGACCACTCACGATTATTGGTTCAATTCAAGACGGGATGGGCTTGGTAGAGGGGTTTCGGCTGATTGCCATCAAGAGCGCGTTGGATGGATTTGGCGCGGTGGCATTTGCGACCACATTTGGGGTAGGGGCGAGTTTTAGTGTGTTGACGATTTTGGTGGTGCAAGGCGGATTATCCATTTTGGGAATGTTAGCGGGTTCATTTATGACCGACCCCATGATTGCCGAATTGACCGCCACAGGGGGTATTGTATTGATGGGGTTGGCGCTCAATTTGATGGAAATCAAGAAAATTCGGCTCGCAAATTTCTTACCTGCGTTAGTAATTGCCCCTCTAATTGTTGTACTTGGTGGTATGATAGGGATAGACATTTATCCGTTTTGAGGTATATGAATGCCAACACCGTTTACACATTTAGAGATTGCACAACGCTTGCTCAAAGATGAGCATATTCCCTATGACCAGCGTGCTTTTTTATCTGCCCATAGCGATGCGTTTTTATTGGGAAGTATTGCCGCCGATGCGCGGGTGGGGTCTGGGATGCCTCGTGAACACACACATTTTTATCATCATAGACACCCCATCATCAAATCCCCATGGCTGGTGATGGTAGAAGAAAATCCAGACTTACTTACGCCTCATTCGCCCGACCAACGGGCGTTTGTGGCGGGGTATGTGGCGCATTTGTCTGTAGATGAGCATTGGGCAATGCACATGCTCGCCCCAAATTTTGTCGGCAAGGAATGGCGAAATCGCTCCCCGCAATTCAAATTCTATATGCTCCATATCATCCTAATCGTGATGGATGAACGCGATTTATCTCGCCTAGAGAGCTGGCAATATGAGCGACTAATGGCGGCAAAGCCCAATAAATGGGCGCGGTTTATCAGCGACAACGACTTATCATCATGGCAACATACCATCGCCAAACAATTGCATCCAGAAGGAAAAAGCCTAACACTCGATATTTTGGGGAAGCGGGTGATTAAGACCCCAGAGGAAATGCGCGAATTGCTCGATTCTGAACCAAGAATGCACGATAGTTTATGGCAATATATCCCTAAATCGGTACTTGCCGATGTTGAATTAGGCATGTACGACCATGCACGGGCGCAGATGTTATGCTATTTGCGCGATAGCATCGGGTAATGAATGGGGGCATGAACCATCATGCCCCCATGGGGATAGCCAACCGTTTATAGAGGACTTTTCTGGCTTCATCCACGCTATCTACAAAATACACATCTTTAAGGGCATTTTTATCCACCAG
Organism: bacterium; assembly: GCA_033763335.1. Taxonomy (GTDB): domain Bacteria; phylum Chloroflexota; class Anaerolineae; order Aggregatilineales; family Phototrophicaceae. The sequence goes on along the minus strand of JANRKU010000091.1, from coordinate 36,618 downwards.
TGCAAAGGCTTTGGAGACGAGTTTAATTGCCCCATTTGCACCAACAATGGCAATTGGTCCTTTGCCATCGGCGCTCATTTGGAGCATTTGCTTGGCTTTATCGCGGGTTTCTGTGCTAAAGAGTGAGCCATTTGGCACACCCAAGCCATTGCTCATATCCACAATTGCGCCAACGGTATCGGTGCGATTTTGCGTGAGGGATTTAATTTTATTCAATGCGCCAAATAAGGCTTCCCATGTCCATCCCTTAGAAAATTCGCACAATACAACGGTTTGTTCGTCATTATCCCAATATAAATCAACGCTCATAGTCAATAATCCCTTAATATATTTTTTATGGGCGCAACATCTTGCGCCCTTACATACGACAAGCATACGATTATCACATTACAATCACCCCAATTTCACGTTAGCATAGGATGAATTTATCCCGTGTGATATACTGCTAGGCGATTTTACAGACGATTTTGAGGAGGCTTTTATGCGCCGTTCTATTTTTTTGCTTGTGGCTATGGTCATGATGGTGCTGATAGGTTCAGCCGTCACTGCACAATCCCCGACATTGCTCGACATCATTAACCAAGAGAGCCGTTATTCTACCCTTGCCGATGCTATCGCCGCCGCCGACCCTGTTGTGGCAGAACGCTTATCAAGCGCGGGCGCAACGACTGTTTTTGCCCCGACCAACCAAGCCTTTTTGAACTTGGCAGGTGTTTTTGATTATTCCGTAGATGCGTTGCTCGCAGATACCGAATTGCTCACCGAATTATTGCTCTATCATATGTTGGATGGCACACAATCATCCACAACCCTCATCGGATTAGATGGGCGAATCATCAACACCTTGCTCGAAAATACCGCGATGGCAATTGTGTTGGATAATGGCACCATTCGCCTCAATGGGGTATCACGAGTTGCATTTCCATTTGATACATTCGCCTCGAATGGTGTTTTACACACCGTTGCAGACATGATTTATCCTTATGGTATGGAAGACCGTCTTGCCGCCCTTAGTGGAATAACAGTCACTACCCCTCGTGAAACCCGTACCCCTGTAGCGACCCCTAGTGTATTCCCCACAGGCAATACGATTGCAGGACGATTAACCGCAGACCCCTTGTATAGCACATTGGTCGAAATTGTCTCCGCAGTGAGTCCAGAGACCATCGAATTGCTTAACGGGGAAGATGCCTATACTTTGCTTGCACCCACCAATTCAGCTTTTGATAACTTGTTCTTCTCATTGGGTATCACCTTAGATGAAGCACTCGAAACACCCGAATTGTTAGAACAAATTCTGCTCTATCACCTGATTGAAGGGGCTGTGACCTCTGATGATTTGCGTGAACTTGCCGCAGAAGAAGAAACAGTAGAGACCCTGTTTGATAATGGCACATTTGTCGAATCTATCCGCGTAGCAATAGATGGCAATGACCGCCTTGTGCTAAATGAAGTGGTACGCATTACCGTTGCCGATTTGGATGCGACCAATGGGGTTATCCATAACCTGAATAATGTGTTGTTGCCCCAAGCCGTGTTGGACGCTCTGGCGGAATCGGAATCTGAAGGATAAACGCATAGACATAAAAAAACGTGTCACTATAGTAAGGGCTTGCCATGGCAAGCCCCTACAGACACGGCAATTTTCGATACCAATCCATAATAAATCAAAACATATTTAGGAGACAAATAATGCCTTACGAAAATATTTTGTACGATGTTAAAAATGCTGTTGCGACCATCACCCTCAACCGTCCAGATACCTATAATTCGCTCAGTTTGGGGACATTAGAAGACCTCAAGGCAGGTTTCAAAGAGGCGGGGAAAGATAAATCTGTCCGTGCGGTGCTGATTACAGGCAATGGCAAGGGATTTAGCAGTGGGGCAGATTTAATCGAATTACACGGCGCACTCGCCACTGTAGACATCACCAGCGCCCTGCGGAATGGATTGAATACCCTCGCACAATTGATGCGTGGACTCGAAAAGCCGATTGTATGCGCTGTAAATGGTGTGGCGGCGGGTGCGGGTGCGAGTATTGCGCTGATGAGTGATTATCGGCTTGCCTCAGAAAATGCCAGCTTTGTCTTTGCCGCCTTTGCCAATATTGGGTTAGTACCAGATGGTGGCTTGACCTATTTCTTGCAACAATTGGTTGGGGTGGGAAAGGCATTGGAATTGGCACTACTAGCAGATGCCAAAAATCGTGTGTCATCGGCAGATGCCTTGTCGTTGGGGATTGTGAATAAGGTTGTGGCGCATGATGCCCTCATGCCAGAAGCCATTGCCCTCGCAGAAAAATTGGCGACTATGCCCACCAAAGCAGTTGGACTCACCAAACGAGCAATTTATCGTGCTTATGAACGCCCATTGGGTGATGCACTCGATTACGAGGCATTGTTGCAAGGGGCGACATTCAAAACACACGATTTTGTCGAAGGGGTATCGGCATTTATCGAAAAACGCCCACCCGTTTTTAAGGGTGAATAATGCCTCATAAAACGGAACGGCATCGGTTGTAGGGGCGAGGCACTGCCTCGCCCAGGATACATTACAGTTTTATTGCTTCATAAATCCGCGTAACACGGTTTGCAAAATGCCACCATTGCGATAATATTCCACATCAATGGGGGTATCCAAACGCGCAATTACATTGAATGTTGTCACTTTGCCATCTTCTGCGGTGGCGCGGACAGTCAATTCTTGTTTGGGTTGAATGGTGTCATCAAGTCCGATAATATCAAAGGATTCATGACCTGTCAGACCCAATGATTGCCAACCTTCGCCCGCTTTGAATACCATCGGCAAAACACCCATCATCACCAAATTGCTACGATGAATACGCTCAAAACTTTCTGCGATGACACCCTTCACACCGAGTAAGAATGTGCCTTTTGCCGCCCAATCACGGCTACTGCCCATGCCATAATCTTTGCCCGCCAAAATGACCAGAGGGGTCTTATCGGCTTGATATTTCATCGAGGCATCATAAATGGACATGGTTTCGCCTGTTGGCAGGTAATAGGTGACATTACCTTCGCTGTTGGGGACGAGGAAGTTGCGTAAGCGCACATTGGCAAATGTCCCACGAGTCATGATGCGGTCATTTCCGCGCCGAGTCCCATAGGTATTGAAATCGCGTTTGACGATACCTTTATTGATAAGAAATTGCCCCGCAGGACTTTTTTCTGCAATATCACCAGCAGGGGAGATATGGTCGGTGGTCACAGAATCGGCAAAAAGCGCCAATGCGCGTGCGCCATTAACAGGTTGAATGGGGGTGACATCCAACGACATATCCACAAAGAAGGGGGGTTCTTGGATATAGGTGCTATCTTCACTCCAATTATAGACGGCATCGCTACTGCTGGGAATTTCGTTCCACATGGGGTTGCCATCATAGACATTGCCATATTGTCTTCTGAACATTTCTGGTGAGAGTGAATTTTGCACGACTTCTAGCACTTCATCTTGGCTGGGCCAAATTTCGCGCAAGAAAACAGGTTTGCCTTCTTTATCTGTGCCAATAGGCTCTGTTTCCCAATCAATATCTACCGTCCCTGCAAGGGCATAGGCGACAACGAGTGGGGGAGAGGCAAGGTAATTGGCGCGGACATCGGGGTTGATGCGCCCCGCAAAATTGCGATTGCCACTGAGGACGGCGGCGGCGACTAAATCACCTTCATGAATGGCATTAGAGACATTTTCTGGCATCGGTCCGCTATTGCCGATACAGGTGGTACAACCATAACCAACGGTATGGAATCCGATTTGCTCTAAGAAGGGGGTTAAGCCTGCTTTATCCAAATATTCCGTCACCACCTTAGACCCTGGTGCAAGGCTGGTTTTGACATAGGGTTTGCTGGTGAGTCCGCGTTGTACGGCTTTTTTGGCGAGTAGCCCCGCACCAATCATCACCGATGGGTTGCTGGTATTGGTGCAACTGGTGATGGCGGCAATTGTTACCGCGCCATGTGTAATTTCGGTGCTATGACCATTGTCTTTAACCATGCCCTTTGAGCTGAGTTTTTCTTCTGGCAATGCAAAGCCTTGAGGTCCTAATGGAGCAGTCAACACTTTTTTGAAGTGGCTTTTCATCTCACGGAGCGCCACACGGTCTTGTGGGCGTTGTGGACCTGCCATGCTCGGTTCAATGGTGCTGAGGTCTAGCTCTACTGTATCGTTGAAGATGGGGTCTGGAGTGGAATCGGTACGGAATAACCCTTGTTCCTTATGATAGGCTTCGACCCACTTGATGAGCGATTCATCGCGCCCTGTACGGCGTAAGAAACTGAGGGTTTCGTCATCTACGGGGAAAAAGCCCATCGTTGCGCCATATTCGGGTGCCATATTCGCTAATGTGGCGCGGTCTGGCAGGCTCATGGTGGATACACCAGCGCCATAAAATTCGACAAATTTATCTACCACGCCCTTTTTACGGAGCAATTGGGTGATGACCAACACGAGGTCAGTGGCAGTTGCGCCTTGTGGCAGTGTCCCTGTGAGTTTGACACCAATCACTTGGGGCATGAGCATATAAATGGGTTGCCCTAGCATGGCGGCTTCGGCTTCGATACCACCGACACCCCATCCCAACACGCCCAAACCATTAATCATGGTGGTGTGGCTGTCTGTGCCGACGAGGGTATCTGGGAATAAGACTTTATCGCCATTTTCTTGGGATGATAACACCACTTTTGCCAGATATTCCAAATTGACCTGATGCACAATGCCTGTGGCGGGTGGCACAACCTTAAAGTTATTGAAGGCTTTTTGCCCCCAATGTAAAAATTCATATCGCTCAAGGTTGCGCTCAAATTCAAATTGGGCGTTGATTTGAAGCGAATCGCGTAAGGCAAATGAATCTACCTGCACCGAGTGGTCAATGACCAAATCTACAGGGACGATGGGGTTAATTTTTTGTGGATTGCCACCCATTCGCACCATAGCACTACGGAGTGCCGCCAAATCTACCACACATGCCACCCCTGTGAAGTCTTGCAAAATGACACGGGCTGGCTTGAAGGGAATTTCAATGTCCATTGGCTTGGTGTTATCCCAGTTGGCGATGTTGTTGACATCGGTTTCAGAGACTTCGCGTCCATCCAAATGACGGAGCGCATTTTCGAGCATGATACGCATACTGAAGGGGAGCTTATCCACATGACCTATGCCTTGCTTGACAAGGCTATCGAGTCGGTAAATGACCGCTTTATCACCGCCCACTGTCAAAGTGGAACGAGCGCCAAAGCTATTTAACTTGTTGCTCATAAATTTATACCTCTTGTGTGATTGTTGTGGGACACCTATTTGCAACGACAAATCATGATTATTGTACCGCAAAACAGGACAAGTGTCATTTGTCTATACCAGTCCATCATTATAAAAAACTTTTATGTTGAATTTTACGTAACGTTAGGTAAACTCAATAGTGATATAACAACATTGAACACTATTTTTATTTCGATTCATTAGGAGTTTTTGCCCAATGGCTAACAATAAAAAGAAATCGGGTTCATCACAGACGAGTAAAAAGCCCGTAGTTACTCCACAACCGACTACGACCCCAAAATCCACACCTGCGGTAATCACTGGCACTAGCCCGCGTGCAACCAAAGAACGCCGTGAAGAACGCAAGCAACAAGAACGTCGCCAACGCAATACCGTGATTGTAATTGGGGTTGTTGTTTTGGTGGCGATTTTAGGCGCGATATTTTTGGTCGTGAATTTGCCACAAGAAGCACCAATCCCAGAAGGCACAGAGACACGCTATGCAGGGATTCCGCAAACCTATAGTATTGAAAACGGAATGCCGATGTTAGGCAGTCCCAATGCCCCTGTGCAAGTTGTTTCGTATACCAGCTTTGCTTGCCCAAGTTGTAAAGATTTTCATAGTGCTATGACCGATACCATGATTGACCTCATCAAACAAGGTATTATGTCCTATACCATTATCCCCCAAGAAAATGGCGAAATCCCCAATGGGAATGGCGCGGCACGCGGGGCATTATGCGCGGCGGAACAAGGCAAATTCTTTGAATTTGGTGACATCTTGTTTTCATGGCAAGAGACCTTTGCCAATCAAGCCTTTGGGCAAAATCGCATGTTCTCTGGGGCAGATGCACTCGGTTTAGATGGTGGTGCGTTCCGTGGGTGTATTGCCAGTGGCAAAATTCAAGACCTATATAATCGCGCCCAAGATTTACGCCTCCAACGCGGTATTACAGGCACACCCCGCACCTATATCAATGGGATTGAATACACAGGTGGGCTAACAGACCGCAATGCGTTTAGCCAAGCCGTGCAACAAAGCTATCAAGGTACTGGTCGGATTGCTGTCCCATTAGCGACTGAAACACCAGAAACCAATACTGTACCAGAGACGACCCCAGTGGTTGAATCTACATCGGAAGTAACGCCAGAAGTAACCCCTGTTGTTGAAGCAACCCCAGAAATGACACCAGAGGCGACCACCGAAGTGGTTGTGCCAGAAGTTACAGAAGAAACCACAGCAGAAGCAACTCCAAGTAATTAATTTTATCTGTAAGGGCGTACCATGTTGCGCTCCATATACTGCAACTTAAGAAATTGACCTCACCCCTAAATCTCCTCTCCAGTCTGGCGAGGGGACTTAAACCGACCTGTAAAATGGTTTTCACCCCCTCTCCAATTTGGAGAGGGGGCAGGGGGGTGAGGTAAAAACAATAATTTTGTTGTTAATTTGTAATACATGTTGCGCCCTTACACACCCATGCCACTCTATTTCTATTCCTCAACCTTTTTCAACATCCGCCCCAAATTTCTGCCACCGACCAAGTGCATGTGCAAGTGATAGACCTCTTGTAAGCCGTCATCTTTGCAATTCACAATCAGCCGATAGCCACTCTCACCAATACCCATCTCCCGCGCCACTTTTTTTGCGGCGATGAACATGCGCCCCAACATGAGTTCGTCGCCTTCTTCTACATCATCGGCGGTGGGGATTTCTTTGTTGGGGACAATGAGAACATGCACAGGGGCTTGTGGATGAATATCCTTAAAGGCAGTGACATGCTCATCTTGATAGACAATCGTCGCAGGGATTTCTTTGGCAATAATTTTGGAAAAAATAGTGGTCATAAATCACTCCTCATGTGTTTGAGTTAATATTTTTCATTATAACACTCCATGACGACTTTATTATGATAAAACTTGCATAAACTTGTAAAAAAAAGAGGCGTAAATTAACAATTTGGTGTATCTTTAATGTGTGTAATCAGGTGTGAAGTAACTAAAATTTAGGAGTTTTGATATGTCTGACGAACCAGCACATATCCTTGTGGTGGATGACAATGAGATGAATCGTGATATGCTGTCTCGGCGGTTACAAAAATTAAGCTATAACGTTGAAATGGCAGAAAATGGTGAGCGTTGTTTAGAGATGATGCGTACTTTTCGCTATGATTTGGTCATGCTCGATATTATGATGCCCAAAATGAATGGCTATGAAGTGCTAGAGACGGCGAAAGCCGATTCTGCCTTGCGTCAAATTCCGATTATTATGATTTCTGCCGTAGATGACCTCGATAGTGTGGTGCGGTGCATTGAACTAGGCGCAGAAGATTATTTATTTAAGCCCTTTAATCCTGTGTTATTAAAAGCCCGTGTGAGTGCTACCCTCGATAAATATCGCCGTTTTAGCGGAACAGTATCGAGTGATAGCCTGATATATTCTATCATTGCCGATGCCGAATCGTTGTTTAATGGGGCGGCAGGGGCGGTGAATGATTCACAAAAAGCGGTTTTGCAACGCATTATAGATAACGCCAAAGCCTTGTAATCTCATCTTGTTAAAGGAAACGACTCTATGGAAAATCCGACTGTCGCTATCAATACGGTTTGGTTACTCTTTGCCGCTTGCCTTGTTTTCCTCATGCAAGCGGGTTTTTTATGCCTAGAAGCAGGACTCACCCGCAAAAAAAATAATATCAATGTCGCTATCAAAAATTTAGCCGATTTTGGCGTTACGACTGTGTTCTTTTGGCTGGTCGGCTATGGCATCATGTTTGGGTTATCGGGTAATAGCCTGTTTGGGGTGAGTGAATTTGGCATAGACCTCACCAGCGCCCCACCAGAGACCATCGCTTTTTTCTTTTTTCAGGTAATGTTTTGTGGGACGGCTGTGACCATCCTTGCGGGTGCAATTGCGGAACGGATGCGCTTTGGGGGATATTTATTTTTAGCCGTGGTTGGTTCTGCCATCACCTATCCCGTTTTTGGACATTGGGTATGGAATGGTCTCAATATCGGTGAACGTGGTGGCTGGCTTGGGCAATTGGGCTTCGTAGATTTTGCTGGGTCATCGGTTGTGCATAGTGTGGGTGGCTGGATTTCACTGGCAGTATTATTGGTTTTGGGCGCACGTACAGGCAGATTCCCAAAAGGCAAACCCCCACAAAAAATTCCGGGCGCAGATGTGCCACTGGCAACATTGGGTGTCATGATTTTATGGTTTGGTTGGTTTGGCTTTAATGCGGGTAGCACATTGGGTATGAATGACCAAGTTCCCCGTGTGATGGTCAATACGGTCATCGCTAGTTCATTTGGTATGACAGGGGCGTTGGTCATTGGCTGGCTCATCCGCAAACGTGCCGAAATTGACCTTGTGTTGAATGGTACATTGGCGGGTGCAGTCGCAATCACCGCCAATTGCCATGCAGTCAGCACATTCTCTGCCGCCATTATCGGTGTGATTGGTGCTATCGTGATGTTATCAGCAGATGCGTTGCTCATTCGCCTGAAAATAGATGATGCGGTGGGCGCAATTCCTGTGCATTTGGCGGCGGGTATTTGGGGAACATTGGCAGTCGGTATTTTTGGCGACCCTGCCTTGCTTGGCACAGGATTATCTCGTGGAGACCAGATTATTGCCCAACTGATAGGCATCGTGGCGTGCTTTTTATGGACATTTGGCATTTCTTTCATACTGACTATCATCACCAACCGTTTTTATCCCTTACGGGTATCGGCAGAAGATGAACATATCGGCTTAAATGTGTCTGAACATGGCGCGACCAATGAATTATTGGATTTGTTTAATGTGATGGAAGAACAATCCCAAACAGGCGATATGAGCCTGCGTGTGCCTGTAGAACCATTTACCGAAGTGGGGCAAATTGCCACTCGCTATAATATGGTGATGGGGGCGCTTGAGGAGGCGATTCAGCGTACCGAAGCCATTGTCCGTACTGCGATGGATGGCATTGTCACATTTTCAAAAGATGCGTTGCACATTTTGACGATTAACCCCGCCGCAGAAATGATTTTTGGGTATCAGAAAAATCAACTGGCGGGGAGCGCGGTTTATCAACTCATTTCACCGCCAGAAGGCATAAGCCCAGATACCTACATGAAATCGGTGTTGAATGACCTCATTCGTGCCGAGAGTTATAGCGAAATGTATGGCAGGCGTTCCGATGGAAGCATTTTTCCGCTAGAAGTTATTATCACCGAAGTGCAAGCAGGCGATACGACCTTTTTGACAGGCACATTCCGCGATATTACCGAGCGTCGCTTGGCAGAAGAAAAGATTAAACAAAGCGAAACCCGTTTTCGTGATTTATTTGAAAAATCACCAGACCCCGTATTCGTTGAAGATGAACATGGCAATATTTTGGATGTGAACGAAGCGGCATGTTTGTTGCATGGGATGACCAAAGAGGAACTCATTGGCATTAATGTGATTGAACTTGTGCCACCCGAAAAACGTCAAAATGTTGAGATTGATTTTTTCGATGTGAGCGAAAATAAGAACTTTGTGTTAGAGAGTCTGTCTTATACCAAAGATGGAATAGCTATTCCTGTCGAAATTCGTGCTAGTCAAATTCAATATGGCAACCGCCCCGCCACCTTGCTCCATGTGCGTGATATTACTGCCCGCAAAGAATATGAGGCGGCATTGAATGATGCCAAAGAAGTGGCAGAGACGGCGAATCGTGCTAAAAGTGCCTTTTTAGCTAATATGAGCCACGAATTGCGAACACCACTGAATGCCATCATTGGCTACAGCGAAATGCTCACCGAAGATGCCGAAGATTTTGGCTATGAAGATATTGTGCCAGATTTGAACAAAATCCAATCGGCGGGGAGTCATTTGCTTGACCTCATCAATAATATCCTTGACCTGTCCAAAATTGAGGCCGGGCGCATGGAATTGTATCTGGAAGAATTTGATGTGTCTGCCATGCTAGACAACGTGGCTTCGACCATTTCGCCATTGATGGATAAGAACAACAATCGGTTTAGTTTGCAAATTTCTGAAAATGTTGGTATTGCTCGTGCAGATATTACCAAAACTCGCCAAACCCTATTCAACTTGCTCAGTAATGCCGCAAAATTCACCGAAAATGGCACAATCGCCCTTTTGGTCAATGTTGAAGAGCGCGATGGCAAAGACTTTTTGGTGTTCCGCGTCAAAGATACGGGGATTGGCATGTCGCCCGACCAACTCAGAAGTGTCTTTGCAGAATTCACACAAGCCGATGCGTCCACGACTCGTAAATATGGTGGTACGGGCTTGGGACTCACCATCAGCAAGCGATTCTGTCAGATGATGGGTGGGGATATTATTGTAGAGAGTGAACTCACCATTGGCACAACCTTTATCGCCTATTTTCCTGTGATTGTGGTAGATAACACCAAAGCACCAGAGGCACAACTCGCGCCAAAGATTTCGACAACACTGTCTGCTGATACACAATCGGGTGGGTTGGTTTTGGTGATTGATGATGACCCCACTGTGCGCGACTTGATTGTGCGGTCACTCGCCAAAGAAGGTTTTTCTGTGGGTGTGGCGACCAATGGGGCAGAAGGCTTGCGTATCGCCAGAGAACTCAAGCCAGATGCCATCACATTGGATGTGATGATGCAAGGCATGGACGGCTGGAGTGTGTTGGAACAACTCAAAGCCGACCCCGACCTGATGCACATCCCTGTGGTCATGATTTCGATTGTAGATGACCGCACACGCGGGTTTGCATTGGGCGCGGCTGGCTATTTGACCAAACCCATTGACCGTCAAAAGATGGTGGATACGCTCAAAGTGTTCCGCAAAAAATCTGCAACTCCAAGTGTCTTTGGGCAAATTTTGGTGATTGATGATGACCCCAACCAACGCGATATGGTCACACGCACCCTCCAAAAAGAAGGATGGATGGTCGAAGAGGCACAAAATGGGCTAGAGGGGCTAAAGAAGCTCGACACCTTTGCTCCAGATCTTATTTTGCTCGATTTGATGATGCCCGAAATGGATGGCTTCCAATTTTTGACAGAATTGCAAAAAACAGAAGAAGGGCGCTCTATCCCTGTAGTCGTAGTGACAGCCAAAGACCTCACCAGCGAAGACCGTGAACAATTACATGGCGTGGTAGAAGAAATCCTGATGAAATCGGCGTATGAACGTGAGAGTTTATTGAATAAAATTAGCCAACTCATCAACGCACAAATTCAGAAATATGATGATGACGAGAGGGAAGGGTAGTCTCGCATAATGGCGACAATATTGGTAGTAGAAGATAACGAGATGAATTTGGATATGCTATCGCGCCGATTATCGAAACGTGGGCATGAGGTACTCATTGCCACAGATGGCGCACAAGGGGTAGAGATGGCACAACGCCAAAAACCCAAACTGATTTTAATGGATATGAGCTTGCCCGTCATGGATGGTTGGCAAGCCACCCGCCTGATTAAAGCTGACCCCTCTGTTAAGCATATCCCCATCATTGCATTGACCGCGCACGCGATTGCGGGCGACAGAGAAAAATGTTTGGCGGCTGGATGTGATGAATATGAGACCAAGCCGATTAAGTTCCCCGAATTATTGGCGAAGATAGACCATTTTTTGGGCATTTCTAACGAATAGCCCTATTTTGTGATAATTGTGGGAATTGTGTATAATCAAACATATATAAATTATGATTGGTGAAATGTGATTCCCACTATGCAACAAATGGCGCAAAAACCCCAACTCATTGGCAAACGCTATGAATTAGGTGAACTCATTGGACTAGGTGGTATGGGGGCGGTTTATCGCGCACATGATTTGCTCACAGGGAATCATGTGGCGCTCAAGCGTGTGTTGAATGATAATGACGCGGGCAATATGAATGAGAATTTTCGGCTTGCCCTCACCCAAGAATTTAAGCTGATGGCATCGTTTCATCATCCGTATATCATCGAAGTGATAGATTATGGATTCGATGAGAGCCGCCATCCTTATTACACGATGGAATTGCTCGAAAACACAAAAACCATCCTCGAAGCCACTAAAGACAAGCCTATTATCACCAAATTGACCTATTTAATGCAATTGCTCCAAGCCTTGATGTATTTGCATCGGCGTGGGGTGTTGCATCGTGACCTCAAACCTGCCAATGTGTTGGTGGTAGATAATAAAGTGCGTGTGCTAGATTTTGGGCTATCGGTTATGCGTGACCGTTCCACGATTAGCGGTGAAGATAGTGGCAATACGGCGGGGACGCTGGCATATATCTCTCCAGAAGTGCTACGGGGCGCACATGCCACCGAAGCATCGGATTTATATGCAGTCGGCGTGATTGCCTACGAAATTTTTAGGGGAGAACATCCCTTTCCCCACATAGAAATCAGCAAATTGATTAATGATATTCTGTTCAAACTCCCCGATATAGCGGTATTAGATGTCAGTTATGATGTGTCATCGGTGATAGAACGCCTTTTGATGAAAGACCCAGATGACCGTTTTAGCAATGCAGGTGAAGCGGCACAAGCCCTCAAATATGCGGTAGATGAGCCGATAGACCTTGATACTATTGCCACCCGTGATAGCTTTTTGCAGGCGGCACGGTTGGTTGGGCGTGATAAAGAATTGGGGCAACTCGCTCTTGCGCTTGCCGATGCTGTAGAGGGCAAAGGGAGCGCGTGGCTCATTAGTGGTGAAAGTGGGGTGGGGAAGTCGCGGTTGATAGATGAACTTCGCACTTTGGCGCTGGTGAATGGTGCATTGGCGATGCGCGGGCAAGCGATTAGCGAAGGACGCACTCCCTATCAATTGTGGCGGAATATTTTCCGTTGGTTGGGGTTGGCGGGGGAATTAGATGCGGTGGATGCGGGGTTAATTAAACTGCTCGTCCCCGATGTTGTATCGCTACCGCCATATCACCTTGAAGTGGCGAGTGAACTCGAATCTACCAAAGTGCAATCGCGTTTACTCAATTCCCTAGAGCGTATGGTGAAAGGAATTGGGCAACCTGTGGTGATTATGCTCGAAGATTTGCATTGGGCAGGTAGCGAAAATATTAGCCTATTTGCGTCTTTGAGCCAATTGGCTATGGAATTGCCTCTTTTGCTCATCGCTAGTTTTCGGGATGATGAGCGCCCCGATTTGCCCACGATGTTGCCCAATAGCACCGTCCTCAAATTGAGCCGATTGAATGAATCGGATATTGCAGAACTCAGCCAAGCGATGCTCGGTGATGTCGGTAAAAAAGAACAGGTTGTGCATTTGCTCCAACGCGAGACAGAAGGCAATGTCTTTTTCCTCATCGAAGTCGTGCGGGCATTGGCAGAAGAAGCGGGTAATCTTGAAGAAATTGGGCGTACAACCCTTCCCCAAAGTGTTTTTGCGGGCGGGGTACAACGGATTATTCAACGGCGCTTGAATCATATTCCCCAACAAATGCACGATATTTTGGCACTAACGGCTGTTATGGGTAGACAAGTAGATGTGACATTGTTGCGCTATCTTGTCCCACAGATAGACATCAACGACTTTTTGAATGAATGTGCCAATGCCGCCGTATTGGAAGTTTTGGATGAAGAATGGCGCTTTGCTCATGATAAATTGCGCGATGGTGTTTTGGAGCGTATCCCCAAACATGACCTGATGGGATTACATCGGCGCGTGGCAGAGGGACTCGAAAAACTGTATGGTATCACCGAAAATGCCGCCGCACTTGCCCATCACTGGAATGTGGTGGGGGATGTGGTCAAAGAGGAATACTACACCTCATTGGCAGGCGAACAAGCCCTGCGGAGTGGTGCATATCAAGAGGCGGTCATCTTTTTTGAACGTGCCTTAACCCTCATCACCCCCAAAGCACAGGCACAAAAAGACAGCCAATTACGCCGTGTCTATTTGCAACATCGCAAGGCAGAAGCCTATTTAGGCTTTGGGGCATATACCCAAGCCCGCCAATTGTATCAGGAAAGCCTACATGCCTCAGAAAAACAAGATTTACCAGAAGGCATTGCCAGTTCGCTGTATGCACTAGGCGGTGTAGAGCATGTGCGTGGGTTATATGAGGCGGCGCGGAAATATTATCAACGCAGTTTGGAAATTTATCGCCAACTCGATAAACAAGCGGATGTCGTCAAAGTCCTCAACAGCTTGGGCAGTGTCGCCTATGATATGGGTGATGATAAACTCGCCAAAGAATTATATCAACAAAGCCTCACGCTCTCACGGGAGGTCGGTGGGCAATGGGGCATGGCGGGGACATCTGGAAAATTGGATACCATCACGGTGAAGCGTGTCGAAGAATTTCGGGATAAACGCCGTGATTTGATGGATATGCTCATCCATGCCTCGCAGGACGGTAATAAGCCCGAAATGGGACGTATTTATTACGAAATGGGCGCTGTGTCGTATGACCTGCTGGAATATGATGAAGCGGTGCAAGCCTTTAGCAAAGCGCAGGCGGTATTCAAAGAAATTGGCAATTCTTCTGGTGTGATTAATACCTATTTGCAATTGGGGCGTGTATTTGGCGACCAAAAAAATTATGGGGTGGCACAAGCCAATTTTATTATGGGTTTGAAGATTGCCAAAGATGTGAATAATCTCGAAGCTGTTTTTACCCTGCTGAATTATTTTGCCAAATTGTATCAGGCACAAAATCGGCTTGGTGAGGCGCTTGAATGGGTATCTTTTATGGCACATACGCCCGATTTGCCTGACCACATGGAAGATGAGGTCGAACAATTCGCCTTCGATTTGCAAGCACATGTCGCAGAATCGCTCGCCAAGACCAGTTGGGAAAATGGCAAGCAAAAGACGCTCAAGGCTATTTTATTGGATATTTTGGGGGAATAAGAAAATGAGCATTATGATGATAAACAACCTTATATCAATATAGGAGGTATAGTCATCAAGCGTAAATACTTTCTTATTATCCTATTGATGCCTATTTTTATAATGTCTGCATTAGTACCTGCTTATGCACAAGATGTGATTGTTTCCACTTGTGATTTTGCATCTCTTAGAGAGGCTTTTATCACTGCCAATGAGAATGATGGAACTATTACCTTTATCTGTAGTGGGACTATCACTTTTAGACATGAATTGACGACCACAGGCAATATACATATTATTGGCGCTGGAAATATCATTTTTAATGGCGGGCTTGCAACACAATTTTTTGCTGTAAATCGTTACACATCACTTACACTTGATGGTCTAACCCTACAATATGGGTATCATGAGGAACAGGGTGGCGCTATTGACAATGATGGCACCCTCATTATCACTAATAGTGCTTTTTTGAATAACACATCAGGTAGAACAGACCAACTTAACTTTGGTGGTGGTGGTGCAATTTATAATAATGGCATACTGACCATCAGTAACTCTGTTTTTTCACTGAATCGGGCAAATGACGGTGGTGCAATTTATAATAGTGGTGGTAGTGTATCTATTATTAACAGTATATTCTCAGAAAACGCCGCGCGTTTGACTGGTGGGGCAATTAAGAATCATCATGGTACATTTAGTATCAATAATAGCCGTATTGTTAATAACACAACATATAATGATAATGGCAGTGCAATTGTCAGCCTAGAGAATAATATAGTTTCTAGTCAAAATACACACTATGAAAATAATAATTGTGATGGAGGTGCCATCATTGATAATGGTGGTAATATAGCCCAAAATGCCAATG
The DNA here is from genome assembly GCA_033763335.1 of bacterium. GTDB lineage: Bacteria > Chloroflexota > Anaerolineae > Aggregatilineales > Phototrophicaceae. Next base: position 20,659 of record JANRKU010000091.1, on the reverse strand, counting down.
GATGCCCTAATAGTTTACCAACCACATCTCCTTTTACATTAACTGTGAGCGATTGTATTCATTTTACTGGTATTGGCACACTCTCTGATGCTATAGCCAATGCTAATAACAATGGCGGAATAATCACTTTCACCTGTAATGAAACCATCATTTTTACTGATGTATTAACCATTACAGGAAATGTGATAATTAATGGCACAGGGTTTATCTTTTTTGATGGAGATGATAGAACACAGCTTTTCAGAGTGGACGAGGGGGCAAATCTCACATTAGATGGGGTAACTTTACAAAATGGAATTGATGCACATGGCGGTGCAATTATTAATAATGGTACAGCATCTATTTCTAATAGTATTTTTTCTCGCAATGCGTCAGCTGGTGGCGGTGCGATTTATAATAATGGTCTCATCACAATTATAAATAGCACTTTTACCAATAATTCGACCGGTGGTAGTGGCGGTGCAATTAGCAATAATGGGACATTGACTATTATAGGTGGAATATTCAATGGTAATTCAGCGGCTACTTGGGACTATTATTATGGCGGTGCAATTGATAATGCTGGCACACTTACCATCATAGATAGTATATTTTCTGGTAACTTTGCAAAAGATGGTGGTGCAATTGCCAACGATGGTCAACTTGCCATTACTAATAGCACTTTTACGGATAACTTGGCTGGTAATGGTGGTGCAATTCTCAATCGTAGCAGACTTACCATCGTTGGTAGCACCTTTGATAGGAATGTGACAAGAAAAATGATAGGTCTTTATGGTAATGGTGGTGCAATTGCTAACCATGCCCGACTCGCTATCACTGATAGCACCTTCACCGATAATCTGGCACAATTTAATGGTGGTGCAATTTTTAATGAAAACTTTAGTGAAGGTTATATTCTGATTTCTGGATTGCTTACCATTAGTGGCACAACTTTCTCTCACAATGTAGCAAATATGGGTGGTGCAATTTTCAATAGTGATTTAATGACTATCACCCAAAGCACTTTTACCACTAATATGGCGATAGGTGAAAGTGATGCAATTAACAATAGCGGTACCTTATTTAGCAACCATGTTCATTATGAAAATAATGCGTGTGGTGGTACTGGTGTCTTTATAGATGATGGTGGTAACACCATAGATAATGCTTATGGATGTCCAAATAATTAATTATTTTTAATTTCCATATATCCCTCAATATATGCTTTAAGTTGCTATACATGGGTTTTATTCGTTACGAAACAAGGTTTTGATATGAATACCGTATTTTTGCTCGTATTACTCTTGATATGGTGGGCGGGGACAAGTATCCGCGCCTATAAACAAGCACGGTTTTATCAGATAGAAGAATACAAAATGGGGCGTTATGCCCGTTGGTGGATGAAAGCGCGTGACCGCTTATTTCCCATGCGTCCCATCACCCTCACCGCCATCGGTTTGGTGATGATTTTCATCTTTAGCGAGTCCCCAGATTCGCCATTTCCGCTTATTATCGGCATTGTCTTGGCGCTGATTGCCAATATTCCGCCAGATGAAGGTGAAATCAAGAAGCAATTCCGTCATACCCCGCGTGCCAATCGGTTATTGGGCGCGACAATCGTCTGGATAAGCATCGCCTTTTTGCTCATTATAACCATTTTGGGCGCGTTGGCTATCGAATCGGAACGGTATCAGGCGCTCTTGGCGATGATGATTGGGTTGGTCGCGCATTTGCTCGCGCCGATTTTCCTCGTTTTGGGGAATATTGCCATGATGCCCGTAGAGGCATTTTTGCGCGGACGCTTTATCGCATCGGCAAAACGTGTCATGAAGCAAATTAACCCCACCGTCATTGGCATTACGGGTAGTTATGGCAAAACGACCACCAAAGTATTTCTCACCGAAATCCTCAATGGGCGCTATAAAGCCTATCCCACCCCAAAAAGTTTTAATACGATGATGGGGGTGTGTATTGCCATCAATAACGACCTCAAAAACGATTTGAGCATAGATTATTTTGTGGTGGAGATGGGCGCATATATTCGCGGGGAAATCCAACGGATTTGCAAATTAACCCCACCACATATCAGTATTGTGGTAGAGGTAGGTCCACAGCACCTTGAGCGATTTGGTAGCCTAGAAAATATTGCCACAGCCAAATATGAAATCATCAAAGAATTGCCCCCAGATGGGGTGGGGGTGTTCAATTGGGATAATCCCTATGTGCGTGCCATGGCAGAGAAGGGGTATCCTAAAACACGCTTGTTAGTGAGCAAAACCGTGTCACCATCTGACCCCAAAGGGGTGCGTTTTGTGGCATCCGATATGAGCGAATCGCTAAACGGATTGTCGTTCACCGTCACCGATACCGAAAAAGGCGATTCTGCCCGTTTTGAAACTCCGCTACTGGGTGAACATAATGTGACCAACATCCTCCTCAGCACCGCCGTTGCCGTGCATGAGGGCATGTCGTTGCGTGATGTGGCGATGCGGGTACGCTCACTGCGCCCCGCCGAAAGTCGGTTGGTGCGCCAAGTGATGAGTGGTATCACCATCATCAACGATGCTTATAGTGCCAATCCAGCAGGGGTGGTGAGCGCCCTCAAGGTGTTGAGCCTGCATACAGGCAAAAAATTGGTTGTGACACCGGGTATGGTGGAATTGGGACAACTGCATTATCCCGAAAATTATAAATTGGGGGAATTGCTCAAAGACCATGCCACTGATGTCATTTTGGTCGGTGCAGAGCAAACCAAGCCGATTTTTGACGGCTTAAAAGCCTCTGGCTTCCCAGATGACCGTTTGTTAGTCGTGGATGAATTGCGCGAGGCAATTACGTGGTATCAGACCCATCTGACCGCAGGGGATACGGTGCTATTTTTGAATGATTTACCTGATACCTACTAATTTGGGGCTATTTTTCTGAAAGTGGGTGCTTCATACGCATATAAACGCCACCCACTTTCAATTCCTCTAACATCTGATTGAGGCGTTTGGTTTGAGTGGATTCTTGTTTTGCGCGGGTAATCCACGAGAGATAATCATTTTGCTGATAAGCAGGGCGGGCAAGATAATCATCCATTACGCCATGTTTGAGGATGGCTTCTCGGATAAAATCGGGCATGGGTTGAATATCGCGTTGTAAATTGGCAAATTTATCATCTTGAATGGGGCTACGCATATTATCTCCTCATATAAAGAAAATACGTTCATAATTAGAAAATATCATCTATCAAGGATTTTGTCAAGTTTCGCATAGGATGTTGTAATTGGGAGGATATATGCTTTGCTAATCCTCCCCTATATGCTGATTATTCTGTTGGAGTGTCTTCTCTGCGAATATCCACCACTGTCCCACCTGTGAGGTCTACCAATTGTTGGCGTGTGATGGGGAAAATTGCGTTATGCGCCCCTGCCGCCGCATACAATTGGTCGAATCGTGTGAGCGATTGGTCAATATAAACGGGGATGTTGGGTGTGCGAATCCCCACAGGTGGCACACCACCCGGTGCATAGCCATAAATCTCGACACATTGGTCAGCAGAAGCTGTTTTGATTTTTTTGCGCGATACCTCAAATAATACGGCGAGTTTTTTATCATCCACACGACCATCACCACTGGCTAAAATGAGGATGGGCTTTTCATCTATGATAAATGCCAGACTTTTGACAATTTGCCCCAATAAACAGCCAATGTTATCGGCGGCTTGTTGGGATGTGGCGGTGCTGGCATCAAAAAATTGAATCCGAATGGACTCATCAAAGGCATCAATGGCGGATTGAACATCATCAGGAGTGAGTGGAGTCGTCATCACATCGCCATCCCGCCATCAACATTTAGGACATGCCCTGTAATGTAGCTGGATTCATCGGATGCCAAAAATGCCACTGCTTTGGCGACATCGCCTGCTTCTCCCCAACGCCCTAATGGGATAAAACTATTGAGTTGGGCGGTGAGTTCTGCGGGGAGGTCTTTGGTGAGGTCGGTGAGGACAAATCCGGGCGCAACTGCATTGACGGTGATATTTCTGCTGGCGACTTCGCGTGCCAATGCTTTGGTAAAGCCGATAATTCCCGCTTTGCTGGCACTATAATTGGTTTGCCCAGATTGCCCCATGATGCCACTCACGCTGGTGATGTTGATAATGCGCCCATAGCGTTTGCTCATCATGGAACGGACAGCGGCTTTGGAGCATAACCATGTACTGCGTAAATTGGCATTGATAACGGCATCAAAATCATCGGCTTTCATCATCATGATGACATTATCGCGGGTGATACCTGCATTATTGACCAAAATATCAATTTTGCCATGTACCCCTGTCGCTTCTTTGATGAGTTTTTGGGCTTGGATTTCATCGCTGACATCGGCTTGGAGGCTACTGGCACTACCACCATCGGCGTTGATTTCATCTATGACGGATTGTGCCGCCTCTTGATTGGTGTTGTAATTGACAATCACATGCGCCCCGCGCTTGGCGAGTTCTACACAGATAGCACGACCAATACCCCTACTACCGCCTGTGACCACCGCAATTTTATTGGCTAATTGTGTCATATCGTTTCCTTTTCATGTGCGAGGACACGATGTATCGTGTCCCTACAATTATAACGTGTTCGTAGGGACGACATTTTTGCCGTCCGCCATGATATATTACCATTTCACTGGCTTATCTGCCCACCCACCCGACAAAACGGGTTTGTCCGCGCAAATCGCTGGTAAGTGATTGCACCTCAAATCCGTCACGGGTGCCACTATAGACATCTGCCCGTCCATCGGCTGATGTAGATGTGGTACGGATGCCCAAAAAGGCGATACGAGTGCCATTTGGTGAATACACAGGGTCACACACGGCACGCGGATTACTGCCAGAGGCGACCAGCGTAAAATCGGTTGTTTCTAACACACGCACCCCATAGGTGCATTGTCCCCCTTTTCCACCGACAGCGAGACGTGTGCCATCTGGCGACCACGAGGCACTTAACCCGAAGCGCACGAAGGATAAATCATCCAGTGTGGTCACACGTTCTCCACGCCGATTCATGACGATGGTCTCATTGATTGTCCCTGCGCTCTGAAAAATCACCAGATTGCCATCTGGCGACCATGACTCATCTAAATTGAGTTGTTGAGTGCCACCGTCTGCCAAGCGAATTTCTTGTCCTTGCTTATCACGCATATTGGCAATCCATAATGAGCGTGTGGGATTAAGCAGGTCAAAACTATCCCCACTGGCAAAGGCGAGGGTGTCACTATTCACCCAATAGGGTGGCTCGGAGACAGGTACTGTGCTAATTTGGGTGATAGTGTTGGTCGCAAATTCCAACACATAGACTTGCCCCCCTGTTGGGCTTGGGGTGGTATCTGGGTTACACGCATTGGGGTCGGGTGGAATCCATGTGGGGCAGGTGGCGCGGTCAGATAAAAATGCCACATGCCGTCCATCGGGCGACCATGCGGGGTAAAAATTAAATGACCCATCGTTGACCAATGCTGACCAAGTGGATTGTTGAACATCAAAAATAAAGATACCCAAATTGTAACCTGTTTCGAGCGTCACCGCCAAAAAACGTCCATCGGGCGACCAAACGGGTTGGCTCACAATGCCCCTTTGGGTCATGGTGGGCAATGCGGCAATGCGCCCACTAAGTCCGATGGCGACATCCAAAATATATAATCCCGTCCCGCCTCGTTGTGGGTCATTGAGGAAATAGGCAATGGCATTCCCCGTTGGTGAGATATAAAACTGGTCAATCTGAGCGGTTTCATATTCCCAAATGGGTATTCTACTGGCGGGATTGGTCGGTGAGGCAAAATACAGTGTGGCTCTGGTGATAGGGGCTTCTGCTGTTGATAGGTTGGTGATGGTCTCGGTGTCGTTGGTGTTGATGAATGCAACATAACTATTGCCGACCACATAATCGGCTGGCACATCTACCGATGCCCAATTATCAAAACGGATACTAGGGACGGGGAAGGGGGTATTTATGGGGGTTGGGGTGATGGTCGGCGTGGGCGATGGGGTCGCCGTGAGGGTTTCGGTGGGAGTCTCCGTTGCCGTTGGTGTGATAGTTGGCGTTTCTGTGAGTGTTGCGGTTGGGGTGATAGTCGGTGTGGCAGTAGCCGTAGCGGTTTCTGAAGGGGCAACGGTGACAACCGCCACCTGTGTGGGGGAGGCATTTGGGCTACAGGCGACACAGAGAAGAATGAGAATAAAAATTATACTGCGTTGAAACATCACGCCACATCCTATTTTTATTAAAAACACTATGGCGGATATGATAACACATCCTATGCCGATATTTTTAGACGGTTTGCCTATGGTGTGGGTGTTAGCATGATGACGGTGATGGTGATGGCATAGCGCACCTGAGACCCATTCTCAAATGTGACCACCAGCCCATAGTCGCGGGTTTCTGTGGGGCAAATTTGTTGTTCGGCGTTATGTGCCACCGGGCTATCATCCAAATAGACCAACCGCGCATCCTCTACACTCCAAAATAAGCGTGTACATTGCCCAACATACAGGCTTTTGCTATCCGCATTCAAAATGACGGCTACAGAGGGTGTTACAAGGCTATTGCCATCAGTCGGGACGCGCAATTCTTGACCAGAAAAAATGCGATTGGGGTCTTGAATACAATTGCCTTCTTGCAATTCTGCCATTGTTAGCCCATATAAATTGGCAATTCGGGTGAGGGTATCGCCTCCACGCACAGCATAGGTGAATGTCCACTCTTCGTTGGGGATACACCCCTCTACCAATGCGGTTGAATCGGGGTCTGGCGTATTATTGACGCGGGGGGTGCGGGTTGGTGTGACGGTTGGTTGTTCGGTGAGTTGTTGCATCCCTTCTATCACCGATATAGTAGCATCCGCAGGGGCATCTGGAATCGCCAAAACGGTATTTTCTTGGCTAATGCTGAGGGTGATTTGTTGACCAGTCCGCAAATTGCGCGTGCCGATGGGTGTTCCGACCACACTTTCACCGTCTATCACCGCCACCGTCATCAATGCTCCATCGCGCTTCCAATAAACCGTCGCGTTGAATGTCAGGTTAATGGGATTATTTTCTGATGTGCGGATGGTGACTGGCTCGCGGGATTTAATTTGCATCAACACGGCGTTATCGGGCAAATCAATACAGGTGATATTGGGGGCAGTGGCATTAATGCGGGTGCATTGAAGCGATTCGATGGTGATGTCTTTAGCGGGTTCTGCTGTACATCCCACCATGCCGATAGCGATAAAAAGACACACTGCCCAAAATTTCATAGAATTTACATCCTTTTATGGTTGTGGCAATAATTCAATGCTTTGGCTATTGATGGCAACCCGTGAAAAGCCATTATTCCCTGCATTACCGATGAGGGTTTGAAGGCTTTGCATGATAATTGCCAAAAATTCTGCCCGTATGACCGATTGATAGGTGGCACTCATGGGAGAGATGCCATCTAATGCGGTTATTTTATCCACTGTGAGTTGCATGAGTCCGTTACTATCTGCAATAGATACCTTAACCATGCCAATTTCACCCGATTCGGTGGTGATGATAGCCAAAATCCCACAATTTACCAAGTCTATAAAAGCACTTTGGGTTGACCATTCAGTTGGACGGTTATCTACTTGTGTTTGGATGTTATGTTGGAGTTCTTGTTCGGTGAAGGTTTGTCCACCAAACCCTGCTAATGAACAAATATATTGTATCCGATAAATGGCATTGGCATAATCATCAGAAATGAGCAATGCCCCATCGGGCATATTTTGAATATCCACTGGTCTACCCCATACGGTATCTGCCCCTTGTAGCCAGCCATCGGCAAAAATCTCGTAGCTGAGTGCTTGTGATTGGGCATTGAGGCGCACAAGGCTAATCCGATAGCCCAATTTGGTTGACCTGTTCCAACTGCCATGCTCTGCGATGAAAACCTGATTCACATAGTCATTAGGAAAGGTTGTGCCTGTATAAAAACGCATCCCCAACGGGGCAACATGCGCGGGGAGCAATTGCGCTGGCGCGGTAAATTCGTTGCAATTGCGTAAACTGCCAAATTCTGGGTCGCTGATGTATCCCGAATGGCAATAGGGAAAGCCAAAATTTTGCCCGATGCTGGTGGCACGGTTGAGTGTTTCTGGGGGAATTTCATCACCAAGCCCATCGCGCCCATTATTCGTGAACCATAACTCGCCCGTGACGGGATGCCAATCATAGCCAACAGCATTGCGCGTGCCACGCACATAAATTTCGATACCTGTGCCATTTGGGTTCATCCGTACAATGGTCGAGTCATAAGTGGCGCTTGCTTCACAGACATTGCAGGGCGCACCGACTTTGATATAGAGTTTACCATCGGGTCCAAAACGGATGGTGCGTGCGCCATGTGAGGCGGGTATGGTTTCATTAATTACAACGGGTGCTGGCGGATTATTCAAATTCGCTTCAATATTGTCATAGCGAAGCACTTGCCCATTTGTCCCCACATACAATGACCCGTCTTTGAACGCGACCCCACTGGGTGTATCCAGATTGGTGATGATGGGCAACACTTGGGTGGCAATTGTGCCACTGGTGGCGTTGGGGATGGCATAAACGGTGTTCCCGCGTGTGCCAATAAACAGTGTGCCATTTGTGCCGAGTGTCATCATACGGGCAGAGGGGATATTTTGCGCGAATTGGGTGATTTTGAAGCCGTGTGGTAAGCGAATAGTTTCGATAGGTAAAAGTTGCTCAGATGGGGCGCTAAAAGTCGGTGTGGGGCGAAAACTGAGCAATAACAAGAGGGTTATTAAGCTGATAAAGCGAGAAATAAAGTGCATATCATACCTCAATCATCAAAAATAATTATGCACATCTTCGCATGATTTGGGGTGTCTTGGCAATAGCACTATGGATGGGCGGATTGAATTTAGTCGTCTAATTGCGCCGATTTTTTGAGCGTATAATATGACCCGCGTTTTGAGCCAAATTTTTCGAGGATATTTTTTGCCACCAAATCGGCTAAATCCCGCCGAATGGTCTCTGCATGAACATCGGGGAACATTTGCTGAAGTTCGCTATTGGTGATGCGGGTACGATTGCCCTGTGAGAGGTAATCTATGGCTTTTTCTTGGCGCACATTGATGTCTTCTATCAACATCACTAGTGAGGGTTGTGGTTGTGGGATGACAGCTTGGTTGTATAACACCACCTGAAAACCGCCTTGTCGTTCTTGAAAATCGGGATGTTGTAGATTATGTTGTGTCATGAGTTCCAAAATGCGGTCTATGCCATAACCGAGTCGCTCAATATAGCCCATATCTGCCAAAACTTGGACGATGATAGGATTACGTGAGAACCGTTCATCTTTGATATTTGCCACCGTAACGGGACCCGGTAATTTTCCGGGACTAAATGCCTCCATGTGGTCTTTGAACAAAAATAGGCGGATATTATCACCATCCACGCTATAATCTCGATGTGCTACTGCATTCACCACCAATTCACGCGCCGCTTCGAGTGGATATTCAAATTGTTCATTGCGTGCCATTGTTGCCTTCAGTTGCACCCCTTTGCGGAGATGGTCTACTAAAAAGGTCTCTGCACGCCGAATTTGTTCTGGCAATGTGCCTGTAATATCTTCACGGCTAAAGGTATCACCCATTTTTTCGCCTGCAAAGCGGACTGCTGTGATTTCTGCGCTCCGCACAAAGGTTTGTGGTGATTTTCCAAAGAGCAATATGCCGGCATTAGTGGGGTAGAGTTGGTTATCTTTGCGTGCCAAACATCCGCGCCTGAGCAATAATGCTTTGGCATCGCGGTGTTCGCCCCGTTTGAGTGTTTCGACATACCCCTCGACTTTTTCCCAATCCAAATCTTTGAGGGTCGCACCTTTGGCGATTTCCATCTCAAAGCTCATCTCGCCCCGTTCAATCAATAAACGGCGTAATTCGATGGGTTTTAGGGGAATATTTTGGTCATTTTCACGGCGGACATAGCGCCCATCACACATATAAATATGAGGCATCCCCGCAGGCACTTCCAAAATGACGACCTGTTTTTTATCTATGGTGATGGGGTGGGGTAATGGGGTGATGAGGGGGGGGTCTAGGGTGAGCGCAGAATGAAGCAGAAGGTCTATGCTTTCTGCCACATCTGCCACACCCTGTATATCACTTTGATGGATTCCCACGATAACCACACCCCCGCGATTATTTGCCATGCCTGCCAATGTGAGGGCTAATGACTGACTATCGCAGTTATCCTCAAACCATGCCCATTGGGCATCTTGTCCTTGCTCTAACCGCACCAAAAGGTCGGTGTGGCTTATTAAATGAGTAGGAAGGGTAGCCATCCATCACCGCCGCTTATTTTTCTGTGACCTTTTCATCATCTGCTGTTGCTTCTTCTTCCTCACGGTCTTTATCGCGTTCCCGCCCATCTGGAGGAGGGGGCAATAAGACCAATTCTAAGACTTGGGCAATATTGTTCACAAAATGAATTTTCATATCGCGCAAGGCTTTATCGGCAATATCGGTGAGGTCTTTGCGATTTTGCTCTGGCATGATGATATTGAAAATGCGTGCGCGATGCGCCGCCAGCAATTTTTCTTTGACACCCCCAACAGGCAATACCCGTCCCCGTAGTGTGATTTCACCCGTCATGGCAAATTCTGCACGCACTTTACACTCGGTAAAGGCGGAGATAATGGCGGTAGCGAGGCTCACCCCTGCCGAAGGTCCATCTTTTGGGGTTGCACCTTCGGGGATATGCAGATGAATATCATAATTCTCAAAATCATCGCTGGGAATATCCCATTGGCGGGCATTAGACCGCAAATAACTGAGGGCGGCTTGTGCCGATTCTTGCATCACATCACCCAATTGTCCTGTCATGGAGAGCGTGCCTTTTCCGGGGAAAAGTGCCACCTCAATCGTCAAAACATCGCCTCCATAGGGTGTCCATGCCAATCCTGTCACAATTCCGATGCTATCGGTATCATTTGCCCGTGATTCAATATGATGTGGCGGTCCCAGATAGGTAGCGATGTGATTGCTGGTCAAGCGACGCGGATAGGGGCGTTCTTCTGCGATGAGACGCGCAGTTTTTCTGCATATTGTCCCGATTTCGCGGAATAAATTGCGAACACCCGCCTCATAAGTATATTCACGGATGATATTTTGTAGGGCGCTGATTGGAAATGAAATGCCTGCATCGTTGAGTCCATGCGCTTCGAGTTGTTTTGGGATGAGGAATTTTTTGGCGATTTCCAATTTATCCTCTTCGGTATATCCCGGAAATTCCACAATTTCCAGACGGTCTAATAGGGCAGGCTCTAACGGTTCTAGGTCGTTGGCGGTGGTGATGAATAACACTTGTGATAGGTCATAATCTATATCAAGATAATGATCGCTGAATTGTTTATTTTGTTCGGGGTCTAGCACTTCTAATAAAGCAGACCCCGGGTCGCCACGATAATCTGCGCCGAGTTTATCAATTTCATCCAACATAAAAACGGGATTGATTGTCCCTGCACGACGGATTGTTTGGATAATGCGTCCGGGCATTGCGCCAATATAAGTGCGCCGATGTCCGCGAATTTCTGCCTCGTCATGGATGCCACCCAAACTCACACGGACAAATTCGCGTCCCAATGCAGTGGCAATGCTTTTGCCCAGTGATGTTTTACCGACACCCGGAGGTCCGACAAAGCATAAAATGGGGGTTTTCATTTTATCTGCCGCCAATTTGCGAACAGCGATATGCTCCAAAATACGGTCTTTCACTTTTGGCAAGCCATAATGCTCGGCTTCCAGTATCGTTTGGGCGCGTTTTAGGTCGAGGTTATCGGTGCTGGCTTTGCGCCATGGCAATTCGATGAGCCATTCAATATACGTGCGGATAATGCCGACTTCTGGTGCCATCGGCGGGATGATTTGCAGGCGTGCAAATTCTTTCATCGCCTTATCGTTGATGGTAGGTGGCAATTGTGCCGCGAGAATTTGACGGCGTAATTCTTCAAATTCTTGCTGAAAATAATCTTCTTCGCCCAATTCGCCTTGAATAATTCGCATTTGTTCGCGCAAATAATTTTCCCGTTGGCTACGGGTCATCTCTTGCTGAACTTGCCCCTCAATTTCTTCTTTGATATTTAACACACGCAGTTCATGACCGAGTAGGTTGATGACAAAGCGCATCCGTTCTTCGAGGTTGATGATTTCTAGGGCGCGTTGCCGATTTTCAAATGAGGTATTGATGATGGTGGTGGCAAAATCGGTGAGCCAGCTAGGGTCGTTGATTTCTGTGGCATAGGCTATCACTTCTTCGGTGATGTTGCCCATGAGTTCCACCACTTCTTGGAACATCTCGAAGAGCGTTTCTTCGAGTGCAGAAGCACTATCACTATCAGTGACAATTTCTTCTAATACCCGCGCAGATATAATCGGATACGGACTCATGGTGACGAAGCGATTCATCTTAATGCGTCGTCTGCCCTCTACCAATACCGAAAATATGCCAGACGACATGGGGACAATTTGGGTGATTGCGACCTCTGTCCCGACAATGCCATTTTCATTGAGACCCATATTGGTTATATCACCTTCATAGGCGAGTATAATCAGGGTTTGCTGATTTTTAATGGCATCTGTGCAAATTTTTAGCGCTTCATCCCCTTCAGTCATTAGAGGCATGATGATTTTGGGAAAAACCACTTGCTCTTTAACTATGAGCAATGGACGCTCAATCATCCCATCTTCATCGGTTGGCGCATTAACTATTTTAGAAAAATCAAAATCATTCTGAACACTCAAGTGTGTTTTATCCCATTCAGCATAACATTAAGGTGTGAACAGAGTAGTTTACATGAAAAGTTGATAGACTGCAAAGCCATAGCCAACATTGACAATCTCATTCTTTAATTGCATAGTAGCGTCACATAATTTTTATCGCTAAGATATATCATAAGAGTAGGTATTTTCTGTGAGTGCAAAACGAAAACAAACAATCGCGGTTGTCTTTGGTGGGCGCAGTGTCGAACATGATGTATCGGTGGTGACAGGTCATCAAATTATGAAAGCCTTCGATACCCAATATTATGAGGTTGTCCCCATTTATATCACCCGTGATGGCAAATGGTTTACGGGTGAACCGTTGATGAACCTCGATAATTTTCGCAATGAGGTTGTTAGCCATAAAGGGATAGAACAGGTTGTTTTATCACCAACGGTGCAACATCATGGGCTTATCATCAATCCCGTTGCGGGACGGTTGCAAAAAAGTGAACTCAAACGAATAGATGTCGTTTTCCCTGCCATTCATGGCTCACATGGGGAAGATGGCACCTTGCAAGGGTTATGCGAAATGGCAGATGTGCCATATGTTGGCTGTGCGGTTTTGGCATCGGCAGTGGCGAATGATAAAGCCATCACCAAAGCCGTTTTAGCCCAAAATAATATCCCTGTGGTAGAGGGACTCCTCATTCACCGTGACCAATGGCTCGATAATCGGGAAGCCGTCATCACACACATCACCGAAAAATTAGCGTTGCCCGTATTCGTGAAACCCGCCACATTGGGGTCTAGCATTGGTGTTACCCGCGCCGATACCGCAGAGGCATTGGTGATGTCTTTGGAGATTGCCACCAATTTTGACCGCCGTGTTGTGGTCGAAAAAGCCATCATTGGCGGGGTCGAAATCAATTGTGCGGTGATGGGATATTCTGGTGAGATGAGTGCCTCTGTCTTGGAGCAACCTGTCTCATGGGAGACATTTTTGACCTACGAAGAAAAATATATGCGCGGTGGTGGTGGGATGAAAGGGGCAGAACGCCTCATTCCTGCGCCATTAACCCCTTCACTCACTGCTAAAATTCAACAAACCGCGTTAGATGCCTTCCGCGCTATAGATGGGCGTGGTATTGCGCGGATTGACTTCTTGGTTTATCCAGAAACAGAAACTGTATTTTTGAATGAAATCAATACAATGCCCGGGTCATTGGCATTTTATCTGTGGAGCGAAACGGGGCTTTCTGCCCGTCAAGTGGTCGATAAATTGGTCAAATTGGCTCAAGATGCGTATGCCGATAAGCGCAAAAACACCTATAATTATGAAACGAGTCTCATTGAATTGACCGCCTCACGCGGGCTAAAAGGCGTTAAAGGGACAAAAAGTAGCATCACATCTTCAAATTGATTCGCCAAGAGCGAGCGTTTTGATTACAATTAAGCAATGTTATCATTTCTGCTTAGGCGTGGAGCGATTGTTATGAAATTACACCGCATCATTTTGTTGGGTATTTTGTGTATCACCATAGTCTTATCGGCGTGTACGTCAAATGAGCCTGTACCCCCTACAGCATTGAGGGGGGCAATTGTGCCGACTCGTGTCACTGAGACACCGACTCCCACTGAGGAAGCGACGGCAGAGGTCACGCTTACCCAATCTCCAGCTACCAATACGCCTGTTTCTATTCCTACTGAGGAAGTAATCATAACTGAGGAAGCTACAGTAGATGTGATTGCAGTGGTGACAGAAGCAACACAGGAAGTCGCTACTACAGAAGCACCTGCAACGGCAGAGCCAACCGAAGTTGTTACCGCAGAAGCGATAGCGACCGAAGAACCAACCGAAATTGTCACCGTAGAAGCGACAGCGACCGAAGAGCCAACCGAAGTTGTTACCGCAGAAGCGACGGCGACCGAAGAGCCAACCGAAGAAATTGTCGCCAGCAATACGCCAACACCCACAGAAACTTTAGAAGAACCGACCCATACCCCAACACCGACTTTGCGGGTTGATCCATCGCATACGCCAACGCCGACCAGTACCCCAACAATTGAAGTAACACCCACAGAAGCAGTAACAGATGAGACCACGATTGCTTATGGTGATGTGGTTGGTGGGACAATCACCAATGCAACCTATGAATTCCGTTATACCTTTGCGGCAGAGGCAGGCGATTTTGTCTCTATCATCATGCGTGCAACCGATAGGCAAGAAAATTTGGATGGGTATTTGACCCTCCTCGCACCCAATGGCGCACAATTGGTCGTGAATGATGACCTCAATTCACTCGAAAGTTATGACCCCGGTATTACGAATTACGAAATTCCACAAGCGGGTATTTATACCATCATTGCTTCGCGTTTTAATGGGATTGCAGGGACATCATCGGGTGGCTTTGAATTGACGCTAGAGGTCGTTGATGGCGTGGCTATTACCCCAACACCTGCCGCTACCGAAGATTCAACCGAAACAGCTATTACCTATGGTGGTCGCGCACAAGGTGATATTAGCAATGATATACCCTATGTCGCTTATCAATTTGTGGCACAAGAAGGCGATGTCATTGGGATTCAGGTGAATGCGCTGTCTGGCACATTAGACCCACAAGTGGTTTTATTCTCTGCCAATGGCTCAGAAATTGCCTCTAATGATGATGACCCACTGGGCGGATTTAATGCGTATCTGCGTGATTTTGTCATCCCAGAAAGCGGTGTCTATACCATTTGGGCGACACGCTTTAACCGTGACCAAGGCACGAGCGAAGGTCAATTTGAATTAGTGTTGGAAAAATCTGGTGGTAGTGCAACACCCCCTCCTATTACCAATACAGGTGTTATTGTCCTAGATGAAGCGATTTCTGGCGAAATTACCAATGGCGATTTTGCCCGTACCTATACCTTCTCTGGCACACAAGGGCAAATTGTCACCTTTGTGATGCGGGCAAATGTCGGTGATTTAGACCCCTATCTCATCCTTGTAGACCCAGAAGGGAAACAAATCGCCCGTAATGACGATGGTCAAGATTTAGGATTCAATTCGTCCCTAGACAAGGTGCGCCTGCCGATGACAGGGGATTACACCCTTGTTGCCACCCGTTTCCAAGTGGCATTGGGCGTGACACAAGGCACATTCCAATTGACAGCTACAGAAGATACGGGTACATCACAAGCCCTTATCACGGTAGATGAGATGGGCTTGGGTGATAGTATCAGTGATGGGCTGAATGGCGGTTCTTATCATTACTACACCTTCTTGGCACAAGCGGGTGATGTCATTACTATCTCGCTTGCCAATGTCAGTGGTGATTTAGACCCGTTCCTCAGTTTAGAAGATAATTTTGGCACTGAATTGGTACGTGCCTACGATGATTTGTTTGATGAAGACGATAACGTGAATAATGCTACTATTCGTGATTTCATCATCCCCCAAACAGGCTATTATGTCATTGGGGCAGGGTATAGTGGCGAAACCACAGGGCAATATCGTCTTATCTTGAATCGGACAGAAACGACGAGTACCATTCCACAATATGCTGTACTCGATTGGGTTCAGACCAGCACCTTTGCCGATAGCGAGCCAACCAATTTCCTCATTAATGCGGGGGATTGGATTATTGATGATGTAGAACGGCGTGTGAGCAGTGTGTTGACCTTCCGCTTGCCATCGTTTGGTGGACAAATTCCGACCAGCGCCCAATTGACCCTAGAGGCATGTTATCTGACGAATCCGAGCGTTTTCGATTTGTTTGGAGAACTCGAAATCTCGAATCTGAGTTATTATGCCTCTGATGCAACTCTGCCCTTAGCATTTGAATCGAATCCAACAGTTTTTACGACTGTTTCTAAATGTCAAGATGTGGATATGACTGCTTTGGTCGTAGAAGCGTATGGTGCAGAGGCAACATTTTTGCAAATCCAAATTAATTTTGCATCGGCTGATGTCAACACGAATGATTCGATTGATGCGGTGATATTCGTAGACCCACGCTTAGAATTGTATTTTGACGCACCATAATCCCTCCTAAAAAATTGAGGTGAGGTGTGCGTAAGGGCGCAACATGTTGCGCCCTTATAGTTTCCCCACATAAGTAGGGGGATAAGATTAGCGCCGATTGGCGTTGGTTTTTGGCACAAAACGATACCCGACCCCATACTCGTTATGGATATAGGTCGGGTTTTTGTAATCTGGTTCAACTTTACGGCGCAAATGTGAGACATAAATACGAGGATAATGATGCTCACTTTTATATTCAGGTCCCCAAACTTGCTCTAAAATTTGCTGAAAGCTCAATACTTCACCGCTATTTTGAATAAATAGCACCAGCAGGTTAAATTCGGTGGGGGTGAGGCGACATTCTTTGTTGTTGATATAGACCCGTCTGGTATTCAAATCTACCGAGAGATAATCGTCTTTATAGGTGATGAGGGTGCGACCTTCATTGGCTTCTACGGTAGAACGGCGCATGAGGGCTTTGATACGAGCCGCTAGTTCAATATCACCCAATGGTTTGACCATATACTCATCTGCGCCAATATCGAGTCCTGCCGCGATTTCTTCCTCGGTGATGGCATGGGCGCTCATCATCAAAATTGGGACATTCGATTCTTCTCGAATCCGTTGGCAAACCTCTAACCCACTCATATAGGGTAATGCAACATCTAACATGACCAAATCGGGCTTCATGGTCTCATATAATTTGAGTCCTGTGGGACCATCTGCCGCAACTTTGACCTTATACCCAGCATGTTCTAAGTTAATTTGCAATATGCGTGACATGCTTTGATTATCTTCTACAATGAGGATTTTTGCGCTCATATAATGACTCTTTCAATAATTATGCGCCACTGTGCATTATTGAATAGTGTACCACTTTTAATGGGTTGTGTCATATATAGCCGTTCAATTCATTCATAGGATATGTTATGCTTTTGCAAGTTTTGGTCTTTTATGGATAAGAGGCATTTTGTCGGTATCGCCGCCCTACCAACGATTATTAGACACACTACCCGCCCTCATTACGGGTGGGATTGTGTTGTTGAGCGTATGGGCATTGCTATATGCGCCACTCGCCTTGAGCCTTATCACCCTTATTTGGATATGGTATTTGGTGGGGCGTATTGTGTTTGCGTTATATGCCCATACACGCGGGTTACAAAAAATAAAATGGGCATCTGCACAAGATTGGTGTGGGTTATATGCCGATTTTTCTGCCAAAAACACAGGTGCGCTCCAATGGGATGATATACACCATATTGTCTTATTGCCCAATGACCACGAGCCGATAACCATTTTACGGGCATCATTGGCATGTTTGGCACAATCAGCAGAAGCCCCCCACATGACGGTTGTTTTGGCGATGGAATCCAGAGAAGCCGAAGCACTACCCAAAGCCACCCAATTACAAGCAGAATTTGAATCGCATTTTGCCAAAATTATCATTACCCAACATCCAGAGGGGATAGCGGGTGAAATTCGGTGTAAATCGGCAAATATCGGTTATGCCATTCGTCAGGTGAGCGATAGCTTGCTCCATAACCCTGCTCATACAGTCGTGACAGTGATGGACTCCGATACGCTATGGCATCCACAGTATTTTTCGGCATTGACCTATTATTTCATCACCGACCAATCCCGCCATCATACTTTTTGGCAAGCCCCCATTCGCTATCATGGGAAAATAGAGGCATTAGCGCCTGCTTTGCAGTTGGTGAATGTTTATGCCAGCGCATTGGAATTATCATATTTGGCTTCATGGTGGCTCATATTGCCAATTTCATCATATTCGGTCAGTTTGCAATTGCTCCAAGCGCATGATTATTGGGATAAAGACGCAATAGCCGAAGAATGGCGCATTTTTCTCAAAACATATTTTGGGGAAAATGGTCATGTAAAAGCGAAGCCGATATTTTTGCCCTTCACGGCAACCGTGGTGAATGGGGCAACATTTTGGGGTGCGCTCAAAAATCGGTATTATCAAACGGTGAGGCACGCACTCGGTAGTAAAGAAATAAGTTATACGGTGGGGGCAATGCTCACTCATCCTAGAATGTCTTTTTATAAACGGTTGCGGATGTTGGGGCGTGTCTCGCATGACATCATGGCGGCAGGGGCGGGGTGGTCGTTGATGGTATTGGGTGGGCAAGGTGTTGGGTTGGTGCATGGATTAGGGGTGTATCGTGACCATTGGTGGGTGTTTATTGGGATTCAGGTGGCATTTGTCATGCTAACAGGACTCGCTATCACCTTTTGGATGATAGATAATCATGTGCGGGGTGAACCCATCATCCCTCATACAGGACAGGCGCTTATACAAACCGTGTTTGCATTTGCCTTGTTCCCATTTTTGACATTTATTTTGCTCACTTTGCCCGTTTTTCATGCTCAGATTTGGTTATTATTGGGATTGCCATTGTCATTTCGCGTCTCCCCAAAGACGATTTAAGCAGAGGATAGTCATCATGAAAATTGCGTTTTTAGCCTCATTCAGAGAAACCAGCGTGGGCGGAGAAAGCCGTGTGGCGGTGGAATTGGCAGAAACTTTTGCCCAACGTGGACACGATGTGGTCTATATTTGTCCCGGAGAGACCACAGGCTTTATATCAAATCCTAACGGGTTAAATCGCTTTACCGTAGCCAGTTTGGGCGATGGTGAAGTGGTGGCGGCGAATGTATCTGGCAAGCATTTACGCCAATTGACGCAATTTTTAGACGAATTTAAGCCAGATATTATCCACACCCACACCTATTTGCTCATCGGGGCAGTGGGGCAGATGTGGGCGTTGCGCCATAATGTGCCTTTTATTTATACGGCACATGAATTGCCCACCAAATTGAGCGATTTTTCGCAAGGATACCCCGTTGCCAAATGGACAAAGCGCACCTTTTTATTTAGAAAAATTGTCCGCACATTTTACCGCAATTGTTCGGCGGTGGTTGCGCTCAATCAATCGGCAGTGAATGATTTGCGTGAATTGGGTTATACGGGCAATTTGTTTCATATCCACAATGGACGTGACCTCAAGCGTCTGAATGCTTGCCCATTGCCCACCCGTGAGGGCGATAGTCGCAAATTGATTTTTACAGGGCATGTCATCCCGCGAAAAAATCAGGAATTTTTGGTGGAAACCATGCGCTATTTGCCCACGCACTATCAGCTTAAATTGGTGGGGTATATTGGTCATAAGGGCTATCACGAAGAATTATGCGAGAAAATTGAGCAATATGGGCTAAAAAATGTCGAATTTACGGGACGGATTGAACCGAGTATCATCCCCGATTTATTGGCAGAAGCACATATTTTCGTCACAGCATCGGTATTAGAGGTGCAAAGCCTATCGGTGATAGAGGGGTTGGCGGCAGGGAAACCCGTGGTTGGTCTTTCTAACCAAACGGTGGATGAATTTGTGGATGAGTCATGCGGGGCAGTGTTGCCACAAGATGCCAGCCATCAGGCATTTGCAGAGGCAGTGATGCGCGTGGCAGATGCGCCCAATTATGAGGCATTATGCCAAAATGCTCGCCAAAAAGTCCGTAAGCACGATTGGGATACAGTGATTCATGAGACAGTGAGCGCCTATCAAGCCTGTTTGAAAGATAAGCCCCAAAATCACCCCAAAATCACCCCATTCACCCGTGTTTATTCTGGGATGACGAGTTTTTTCTCTGGGGTGATTTATTGGGTTGGGAATCGGGCTAAATAAATTTGATATAACGCCGAATGGTGCGTAGGATGAGCGCCAATTTGAGCGTGGTGGGGTCGGCAAGCCGTAATTCTGGTTGTTGTGCCAATAAACTATCGGTAAGGAATGATTGGGTATGTGTAAATCGCAATAATCCTTCTTTGCCGTTGCGTCTGCCAACACCGCTATTCCGTTGCCCGCCACTGGGCAGGGAAGGGGTTGCCACTGCCATTTGTGG
>JANRKU010000090.1:0-79460 GCA_033763335.1 bacterium | reverse complement strand
ATGTTTTGCCCCATATAATCCCCGCAAGGGGATTGAAACCTTGACGAGCACGTTGACAATCCGGTCAATGCCGAGAGTTTTGCCCCATATAATCCCCGCAAGGGGATTGAAACCCCGTATCGAATCTGCCAGTTATTTCGTAAGAACGTTTTGCCCCATATAATCCCCGCAAGGGGATTGAAACGAACCCGAAGTTGCCTGTTCCAATTTTACCGAAGGTACTCATGGGTTTTGCCCCATATAATCCCCGCAAGGGGATTGAAACTTGTCATCCACTCTTCCATCCAATCTTGGTATTCGTTTTGCCCCATATAATCCCCGCAAGGGGATTGAAACGCTCAACTTTGTATACACCCTCCTTTCTATCGACAGGTTTTGCCCATATAATCCCCGCAAGGGGATTTTTTTGATTTCCCCACGCATCCCACCGTAAGGTTTGCTTCTTCATGAAAATATGCGATAATGAAAAAAATGATTATCTGTGAGGGATATATAATGACCCTGCATGAGATTTTGCAACAAGTGAAACAACTTAACCCCCAAGAACGGCGCACATTGGTGCAACAGGTACTCGAAATGAATGACGATACGGACACATCATCGCCATCTGACCATCATTTAACGGTCTATGATTTAATGGCGATGCGTGCCGATGAACGGGAGCGTGTGGTTGCCCGTGCCTTTGCCAATGCGTCACATGAAGTATTTGAAACATTTGAAGCATACGATGAAATAGATTTCAACGATGATGCCTTCTAATAGCCTTTCCCCAATTCGAGGTGATATTTGGTGGGTCAACTTTAATTCCCCTATTACCACCTCAACACCGCCTATCGGCACACCAAAATCGCAACTGCCTACAACAGGTGATGAAATTTATAAATCCCGTCCAGCAGTGGTGCTAACCATTCCTCATTCATGGAATTTAGATTTAGAAATTGTTGTACCGATTACCTCATGGCAACCTCACTTTCAGACCAATCAGTATTTTTGGATGATTAAACTCCTTGCCGATACTACCAATAACCTCAAAAATGATTCTGTGGCGAATGTGTTGCAAATCAAATCAATATCCATCAAACGCTTCACAACAAAAATTGGCGTAGTAACAAGCACACAATTGGATTTAATCACGGCAACGGTTGCTTTTTGTATCGGGCATAAATAACATCTGTAAAACTATGTTTGATGTCATAAACACGCAATATAGCGTATCGACAGCACTCAAAACGGATGCCCTGTGCGCTTGTCCTCTATCCCACCCACCCACAAAATCCTATCCATCCGAAACGTGCGGATTCCCTCATCCATCCGACACCACGCCTCCACATATTCCGCACCATTGCGCTCATAAATCAGCGTGGGTTCAATCGTGCGGGTTGTCCGTTCTCCCCGTGCAGGGCTAAAATACACAACCATCACAGCACCCCGCTTGTGCCACTGCTCATGCACCACCGCCCGAATCGCCTCACTATCCATTTCTGGTTCAACAGATGATGCGCTGGCATAACCTTGTATCGTTTGGGCATGGCGGTCTACCTCATCTCGTGCCAATTGCTCCAATATCACCAGCCGATGGGCGGGAATATGTTCCGCCAGCGCGTGACGGACACTGTTGGGGATGCGTACCGTTGGCGTGACCAATCGGCTCATGCTCTGATAAGCGCGGATTGCGAACCACGCATATTCAGCATCGCGCCATGATGATGGTGCAGGTGGATGGTTATCCATCACCATCACAGGTTGACCGATTTTCCTCATGCGTTTGATAAATCGGTCGCGCTCGGCGGGTTTGATAACCGCATGATGGGGCGAAATAATGCTCATGACCATTTTTGACATGCACCAATTGCCACGCAAAGCAATAAGCGATTCGCCATCTGTCATCGTGAGCAAGTGTACCGTCTGGAGCGTGCGCTGATATGCCAATTTTTCCCATTTTTCTAACTGCTCATACGCGCCTATCGGCAATTTTTTCCCGATGAGAGTAGTGAGTGTGCGGGCAATTTGTGGTACCGTCTCGCCTCTGCTGATGGCACACCGAATCGCATCAGCATCCACCCTCACGACATCATCCACACAGGGCGCATAAGCATTGAGTTGCACCCATGCCGATGGTGATGGATGGGCAGGGCGGGTGAGCAACAAGGCATTATCTGTCATCCGAAAGAGGGCAGGGGAGGGCGATTGTGCCACATGGGGCAGGATATGAATGTGGGTATCGGACATTTTTATCATGCCCAACCATGCCATAATATCCCAATAGGCGGGTGAGATGGCGAACACAGGCATGTCATCATCCGAATAAAAGGCGGGATGAATGGCGAGATAGGGGTGTAATGCCGATGTGACATCATCCCGATGATACACCCCAACATCACATGCCACCACATGCCGATACAACATCTCCCACGCGGAAAAATCCACATCAGGTAGCCGATAGCGATGCCACACGGGCGACTCGCTCCGCCAATCATCCCATATCGCGTTGAGAAGCGCATCCCAACGCCGATTATCTGGTGCATTGAGCCATTCCCATCCCGCCACCGTGACGGAAATGCCCATTGGTGTTTGGGTGATGATGCCCGTGATTTCTGCCAGATAATGCAACCAGCGCAACCATCCTGTTTGCAATTCCCCTCGGATATGTGCGATATCCTCTGTCACCATACACCCCGCTTGGATGCGCCGAAGTGCCGATATAGGCAACCAGCGCCCTTTTTTGAGGGGGGTGGGATGGGCAGATGCCACCGCTATCCATTCGGTTAGGTCATGGAGCAATACCACGCGCCCATTGGGTGTATCAGATGGGGTGAGTAGTGCCGATGGGGTTGGCAACGATACAGAAGGGAGCAATGCTCGCACCTCATTGAGCAAAATCACCTGTGTGGGTGTGCCTTTTTCGATGGTAATCATGCCCAAGCGCCACAACTGGTCGGTGATAGACGAAAATCCGTACCAATTCGGTGATTCATCCCCGCGCCACGGGCGATACGGGCGAATATCGCCATAAGTGCGCGTAAAAATAGCAATCGGTAAGCGACTGCCACATGCCTTTAATACCGCTAATGCCTCTTTTGACCGTCCATCAAGCCGTTCATACACCTGTTTCAGTGTCTTGGATTTGCTGATATGGGCATGTAAACGCTTAACCGACTCTACTTTAGGGCGACTCCGACTTATCCGCAAGCCATGTAAATGTGCCAATACGGTTAAATCGCAATAATTTCGGGATGCTAATGCCTGTTTGAGTGAGAGCATGTGCATATCTCCTATCCATTTTCCATAGCATAACACACCGCTAAGAGGCATTTTTGCTGATTTTTAGCGTACAAAACAGCATAGACGTGATAGAGCGTGGATTCAACGAGTTTACGCCAGCTTTTGATGTCAAACGGGGTGAGACAAAATTGTGGAGATGTGATTAATAAACCACCGAAAAAGCATGTTTGCATTTTGAATCAGAAGGGGCGTGCGTAAAGATGAGAAAAACTTGCGTAAAAGCGAGATAATGGGTAGTATAGACGAACTGAGACAAACAAGGGTCTCTACCCAGCTAATCCCCGCAAGGGGATTGAAACTAATCTTTAGATTAGATACAAGCCGCGTTATTTACGGTCTCTACCCAGCTAATCCCCGCAAGGGGATTGAAACAGTTGACGTGAATGTTGGCGAAGAGGTAAATGTGTCTCTACCCAGCTAATCCCCGCAAGGGGATTGAAACCGACCTTGTGTATGACGTGCTTCTTGGTCACGCACAGAGTCTCTACCCAGCTAATCCCCGCAAGGGGATTGAAACTGAAGGAAGACTTGCATTTCGTCCAGTTTATTTTTTGTCTCTACCCAGCTAATCCCCGCAAGGGGATTGAAACGAGTACCCCCTTGAGGGGTGTTATTGGTGATGTGTACCGTCTCTACCCAGCTAATCCCCGCAAGGGGATTGAAACTCTACGATAGAGGTTATGAGTAGGGTAGCCAATGATAGTCTCTACCCAGCTAATCCCCGCAAGGGGATTGAAACAATCCCCCGTTATCAGAAGGTATCCCTTTGCAGGGGTCTCTACCCAGCTAATCCCCGCAAGGGGATTGAAACCGTATGGGGTTACTGGCGGGATACCGCCCCCCAAGTCTCTACCCAGCTAATCCCCGCAAGGGGATTGAAACGGATCCCCTATTACAGCAAACACAGAAAGCGCTACGTCTCTACCCAGCTAATCCCCGCAAGGGGATTGAAACGGGGTCCAGGCAAAAACGAACAAAATTGCAAGGAGAGCGTCTCTACCCAGCTAATCCCCGCAAGGGGATTGAAACCCAAGTGGATCCCCTATTAAACCAAAAACGGATAGTCTCTACCCAGCTAATCCCCGCAAGGGGATTGAAACCCAATATTGATAACAAGGCCAGTAGCCCCGTTATTGGTCTCTACCCAGCTAATCCCCGCAAGGGGATTGAAACTCTTTCAAAACGATCCATTTTACCCTCCTTAAGTGTCTCTACCCAGCTAATCCCCGCAAGGGGATTGAAACCATGCAAAAGCCAAAGCAGATGCGGCGAGAATCCACCGTCTCTACCCAGCTAATCCCCGCAAGGGGATTGAAACTGAGGTCAAAGAACAGGCGGAACGAGCGGGTGAGTCTCTACCCAGCTAATCCCCGCAAGGGGATTGAAACGTGGTAAGTGTACCTGGTCGTATTATACTATTGTGAGTCTCTACCCAGCTAATCCCCGCAAGGGGATTGAAACGCGATATATGTAGAAACGCTTTCCGTCTGTTGCGGTGAGTCTCTACCCAGCTAATCCCCGCAAGGGGATTGAAACCCGGGACTAAACATTTGTTCATTTGAGCCTCAACTAGTCTCTACCCAGCTAATCCCCGCAAGGGGATTGAAACGATTCGTTACGAACCCCCTGACCACTAAGGACAAAAGGTGTCTCTACACAGCTAATCCCCGCAAGGGGATTTTTAGATTACCCCAAAGGATTCGCCTTTTTCCCCGAATCGCTTCGCATCACAAAAATCCCTTCTGATGTCATGCTTAGAGCATCGCTCAATCATCATCAAGAGGTCATTATGACAACCGATTTTCCCAAACAACCCAAATCGCTACGCCTCAAAACCCTGTGGCGGACGTGCATGTTCACGTCTATTTTTCTCATATTCGGTCTTTGCTCATTCGCATCGCTCGGCTTTGCTGTCGTGGTGAATCGGGTGGTGGCATTATGACCACAGAGGCCGATTTCACCGATTTTATCCCACAAGAAGCACGCGGTTGGTTGGGACGGCTCCACACTCCCACCGATTCATCAGATGAACAGGGGCGCATCGCCATCGCTGGCTTGCCCAAAACAGGTCAAGTCGCCTTATACAATAGCCTATGGGGTTGGGATGCCATCCGCGAAGCAGATAGCACCACACCTATCCGCCCATTGGGATTATTCTCATTGGTAGAATTGCCGTCCCATCCGCAAGAAGCCAGTAATCTGCTCCTGCAATTGGGTGGGGTAGAACTGATTGTGTTGGTCATCACGGGCGACCCTGCCTGTGAGCAAGCCTATTTTGAATGGCTGGCACAATTGAAAAATTCCCGCATGAAGGTGATGGTGGTATGCAATCTGAATGCGTATCGCATCAATAAAAATCGGTTTGATGACCTCCAGCGCAAACTCGGTATGGGTGCATTGCCGTTGAATGTGGATGACCCGCAATCGGTGCATGAACGCTTTTTGCAGGGATTATTGAAGGTGTGTCCATCGGTATCGGTGGCGCTGGCGCGTGAAATTGGCAAATTACGGCATCGGGTGGCGCAACAACTTATCGCACGCGGGGCATTGACCAGTGTGGCGCTCACATTGGAACAGACCACGATAGATGATCATGCCATGCTGGTAGATTTACAATTGCGCTTGGTCACACGGATTGCCACCGTGTATGGGTGCAAACAACAAGCCGGCTATGAACGCTTTTTGCTCACCACTGCTTTGCGGACAATCACACGCTTTTTGTTGCGGGTCTATATCAACCTGCCCAAATCACCCGCCCGCTTCGGTCCGAGTGCCATCAATGTCCTCACCACGCTCGTTATCGGTTATGGGGCGATGCTCTATCATGGCATGACCATCCAAGATTTGTTGCCCGCCCGTTTCCGTCAACCCGATGCGGGATGATGGGGTGCATCATGCCCACAGACCCCTTACCCGATGCCTTATTTTCGATGAATGCCTTGCGCCGTGCATGGACGATGGTACGGCGCAATCATCCTCATGCCGGGACGGATGGGGTCTCTGTGGCACAATTTGAGCAGAATACTGACCGTGAACTCAACCGTTTGCGTCAATATTTGCTCAATGGGACATATCAACCCGCGCCTGTACGCCGTTATTTCATCGCCAAAGCCAATGGCAAGCAACGTCCGATTTGCCAATGGAGCATCCGCGACAGGATTGCTCAACGGGTGGTGCATGATTATCTGATGGCAGAATGGGATGGCATGTTTTTGGCGTGTAATTATGGTTTTCGGGTGGGGCGGTCTGTGGCGGATGCGGTAAGTGCGGTGTGTTCGGCACGCGATAGAGGGCTAACATGGGTGGTGGATGCCGATATTAAAGAGTGCTTCGGCAGTATTTCCATCCCCCTCTTAAAAGCCCAATTGCAAAAAACAGGACTCCCCGAATTTGTGATGCACCTCATCACCTTATGGCTAGAGACACCCATTGAACACAGTCGGGATGTGACGGGTGTCTCGCAAGGTGGGGTGATTTCGCCTCTGCTGGCGAATTTATACCTGCATCGGTTTGATGAGATGGTGAGCGCCGCCTTGCCTGCCCATCGGCTCATTCGCTTCGCTGATGATTTTATCCTGCTTTGTGCCGATGAAGATGCGGGGACATGGGGGTTGGATGTGGCGCGACGGTCATTGGAGAATTTGCGCCTATCGCTGAATTTGCATAAGACCCGCCTCACCACTTTTGCCGATGGATTCACCTTTTTGGGATATGCGTTCAAACATCAACAATGTTATCGGATTCAGAAAGGGGAGGACACATGAGTGTCGTTTATGTTGAGCATCAAGGGGCGGTCATCCGCAAAATGGGGGAGACCTTGCGCGTCATGGAAGGCGGAACAGAGCGCCAACGTATCCCACTTGCCAATTTGGAGCAGGTCATCATCATGGGCAACATTCAACTGACCACACCTGCCGCCGTGATGTTGCTCAAAGTGCAAGTGGATGTGATTTTTATGACACAAAGCGGGGCATATTTGGGGCATCTGATAAAAAATGAATCTAAATTAGCCGAATTACGCCATCTGCAATTGCGCTTATGCGACAATGAGTCGCACTCACTCGCCATCGCTCGGCAGGTGGTGATGGGTAAAATTCATAATCAGATGCGTGTGCTAGAGGGGTGGTTGGGGGCAGATAGTCACCCCTTCATTGAGGCGATGCGCTCCATGCGCCAATCTGCCAGCACCGCCATTGATATTGACCAATTACGCGGATGGGAAGGCAAGGCGGCACATTATTATTTTGAGGGATTGCGCCGTTGGCTTGCCCCAGAATGGGGATTCACCGCCCGTCAATATCATCCCCCACCAGACCCGTTTAATGCCTTACTGAGCTTTGCCTATACCTTATTGCTCAAAGATGTTGAGGCAAAAATTCAGGTAGTCGGACTCGATTCGTACTTGGGATTTTTCCACACATTGGGGTATAACCGCCCTGCATTGGCATTAGACCTCATGGAAGAATTTCGCCCCATCGTTGCCGATTTGGTTGTGTTGACCGTGATACGGGAGGGAAAAATTACCCCTGCCCATTTTGAACAGGGACACACGCCTGAATTGCCGATACGGATGAATCGGGGGGCAATGATTCACCTGATAAAGGCGTATGAAGAACGGTTGCAAGAGAAGGTGTTTCATTCACTCGCCAATGGGCGCATCCATTACCGTATGGCGATGGAATATCAAGCACGACACATGGCGCGGGTGGTACGGGGGGAAGCACCTGATTTTATCTCATTAGAGGGGTAATTGGGGGTTATTTGAGCATCCAAAACAGCAAAGACGAGCCAGAGCGCGTTTTGACAATGGTCAGACGCGCTTTTGATGTCAAATGGGGTGAGACAAAATTGTGGAGAATCGGTTATGCAACTACCGAAAAAGCATGATTGAATTGAGAGTGCGAAAGGGCATTTGCAAAGATGAGAAAATGTTGCGTAAAAGCGAGCTAAGGGGTAGTATAGAAGAAGTGAGACAAAGTAGGGTCTTCACCCATGTAATCCCCGCAAGGGGATTGAAACTTTAGGTTAACTTCAGGTATAGGCAAACCTGAAGCAAGTCTTCACCCATGTAATCCCCGCAAGGGGATTGAAACTCAACGTAACCATCAACATTTTTACGGAAATTGATGGTCTTCACCCATGTAATCCCCGCAAGGGGATTGAAACACATCAATAGCAAACATGAGTAGCACATGGTCATCACCGTCTTCACCCATGTAATCCCCGCAAGGGGATTGAAACCTGATAGTAGTTGAATTTGACCGGTGCCGCATCATAAAGTCTTCACCCATGTAATCCCCGCAAGGGGATTGAAACCCACCATCGGTGTCCTCGCCGTCGGTAATTATAATCGTCTTCACCCATGTAATCCCCGCAAGGGGATTGAAACTCCTTATTGTAAAAGATTGACGCACGAAACTGTGCGTCTCTACCCATGTAATCCCCACAAGGGGATTGTTTGGCAACAAAAAAGGACATGATTCATCGTCATGTCCTCTCAAAAAACACCTTATATCATCAATCCCTGTAGAGGGATTTTTTAGTTCACCCGCTTTTGACCATACCCATGCCTGTAGTCGTTTTGCGTCCAACCCCACTGTATACAGCAAAATCGGCGAGCAGGTCAATTGTCCGCGCAAACCAAAGATATTCCTGCTTCAATAATGCCTCTAATGGCGCGTCATTTTTTTGCAGATATTCGCTCCCGCGTGCCAATTCATAGACCACATCCCCCACAAATCCGATTTCCTTGCCCCCTTGCTTGCCCCGCACCAATTGCGTGCGGATAGTATGCTGGCTTATCAGCACATGATGCGTGATGAATGCCATCACTTGGTCATGAGGCAGGTCTATGAGCCGATGCGATGTAAATATCATCCACCGCGCCAATAAACTGCCGAATACCAGCGATGGGGTGGGGAGAGGGACATTCACCGTCTGACTACGGAAGGTGGTGGGGGATAAAAATGACAGCCGAATGGTCTTTGCGGGGTCGCTATTGGCTTGACGGTCTATCAACCCCTGATAGCTCCCATTGCCCGCCCATGCGTGATTTTCGATATGCACCGCCACCACCTGCCATGGCACACGGTCAAGTTCAATCAGCACAGGCTCATCTCCCGCAAGGCGCTGACAGAAGTGTTCGTGGGATTGCATCAATGCTTGTGCGACATCAGATGATAACCCTGTGAGGCGAATCCATGCCGATGCGCCAACTTTCACATCGCCAGATAACAACCCCGACTTGCCCATTAATCCACTCACGGTGAAGGGCTTCTGGTCGGTGTCATCATGGAGGGTATCAGACAATGCTTTATTCACGGATTGGATGCAGGTTAATCCAAATTGTTGTACAGCCCGTCCCATGTGGTTATCTATGTGGGTGGGGCTGGTGGCACGACATTCGATGACCCATGCGATAAGGTCAGTTGGATACATGAGTTTCTCCTTTGGTGAATCTGTCAGATAGGGCATATTATAGCGATGATTGGGATAAATGCGGGACTTAGATGCGTAACCACGCGCTGGCAAGTGCTAGAGGGGTGCTAGGATGTGATACCAACATCCGCTAATAGGAGTCAAAACTATGGAGAAATGATTAACACCCAACCAAAAAAGCATGATTGAATTTTGAATAAGATTGAGCATTTGCAAAGATGAGCAAAAGTTGCGTAAAAGCGAGCTAGAGGGTAATATTGAATTGTGGAGTCAAACGAGGGTCTCTACACAGCTAATCCCCGCAAGGGGATTGAAACACATGTTCCGTTGGTCGAAGCGGGCTTGGTACTGAGTCTCTACACAGCTAATCCCCGCACATGGACTTTTGATTTTCCCCTGAAATGACATTCTCTATTTGCACGATTTTTAACATCACGGTATACTTATTCTTAACATGTTATCCACTACATACCAATCATCACACAGGATAACTTGGGGTTATTGGGGCATCCAACCACAAGGAGGGTGAGTGAGCATCAATCGGTTTACACTGAAACTCATCAGTCCTGCATTTATCGCAGGGTCAGATAAAAATTTCCCCGAAATGCGTGCTAGTTCGGTTCGTGGTCAGCTACGCTATTGGCTACGGGCAATTTTGGGGACGCAAAATCCATCTTTGAAATATGTATGGGATGAGGAAGAAAAAATATTTGGGTCTACCAATATGGGTTCAGCGGTGGCGGTGCGCGTGTATGGAGATAATTCCAAGACAGAAAAAGTGGCAATGTTGCCCCATCGTGATAAAGGAAATCAATCATTTCAGCCTGCCTTACATCCTGATAAAACTCCTAAATACGAGCTAGAATTAGTCACTCGCCCTGGTGCCAAGATACCACCAAAAGCTCTTGGAGCTTTATATGTTTGGTCATTATTAGGTGGTTTAGGGCGACGTTCACGGCGGATGTTTGGTGGAATAGATCTCATTCCGGTTGATAATATACCTGTATGGTGGAACATACCCCAAAATGGAGATGATTTAGCGAATACTATTAAAACTATTTTAGAACTTTTGCAGTCAGATAGTTATCAATATAAAAGTAACGAGATTCCCCCATTTCCTACATTACATTCTCAACATTCGTGGGTACTTGTAGGTAAAATTCCACAGGGGGATAAAATACCCTATGATAACTATGATGATGCTATCAAAGATTTATTCAAAAAACTTCTACGTATTGATGAATTCCGTGATAACCCTGTTTTTGGCTGGGCGAAATCAAATAGTCGCCGAGCATCACCACTTATTGCTCAACTGAGGCGCATAAAAAATAATTATTATCCTGTTTTAACCGCTATTCGTTCACACCCATCTGACACAATTAAATGGGATGTCATGAGTGCTTTTATGAATAAGGCAAAAGACGTTTTCGGTGGCGAATTTGTGTGGGGAGGGTGGTAGCATGACACATCTCTTTTTATGCCAAATCGGACCCGTTCAGCCATTTATTGCGGCGGGTCGGCGCACACAAGATTTATATGTGGGAAGTCGGATATTGAGCCAATTGGCGCGGGCAGGATTATCTGCCGTGTCGGAGGGCGAAGGATTTGAGCCGATATTCCCCATGATATACGCGGGTAAATTGCCCACAGGTATTCCACACCGATTCGCCTTTTTATGTGATGAAGACCCAATTGTTGTTGGAAAAGTAGCCGAAGATGCTGTCCGTGATATGTGGCGCTTGGGTTATGCCGAAAAGGTGTATGTGGGCTTGCGGGATTGGGTTGGAGATGGCGATTGGGGAACGGTCTTTGAGCGCCAAAGGGATAACTGGCTCGAATTCTATTGGGTTGCTGTGCCATATAACCAAAATGAGCATAGTGAGTCATTTTTGACGGTTAGTAGGGCGATGGCTCAACGGAAACTCTTGCGCCAATTCGCGCAGATAGAAGAGGGTGGAAGAAAATGCACCCTCACAGGATCACAATCGGCACTCCCTCTGGATTGGGACAAATTAAAAAAACGACTCTCAGATAAAAGAGATATCTTGTTCCGCCCACATGAATATCTTGGTACAACGGCACTGGTTAAACGACTGGTGCAATTCACAGATGCCGATTTGGGCATGGACGATAAAAATTTTCGCCCACCATCCACCAGCGATATTGCGGGTATTGGTCGAGATGAGACAGAAGATAAATCCAAACGTGGGAAGCAGGTCGAAGGCTATCTAGCCGTATTGCATATGGATGGGGATGGGATGGGCAGAAATCTATCTGCCATTCGTGAACTAAAACTCCATCAGCAATTCTCACAGAAATTAGCGGAATTTGCCGATGTCCATGTCCCGCGCATCATCCAAGAATATGGTGGTGAAAATGCGACACTGGTTTATGCGGGCGGTGATGATGTTTTGGCATTATTACCCCTCAGAAATGTCCTAAGCTGTGCCAATGAATTGCAAAAGACATTCTCTAGCATCCTTGAAAAAGCATTTCCACAATTGGGCAAGTTCACCACCAGCGCAGGTATCGCCATCACCCCACACGATTTTCCGTTAGATGTGGCATTAGAAATGGCACGCAATGCCGAAGAAATTGCCAAAGATAATTATCGGATAACACCCAAACAACGTGGCGAAATGGGCTATGGAGCGATTGTCGTTACAGAGGCACATAGTACCGGTATGATTCGTGAGGCGGGTGGTAATTGGGATGTCGTCCCGCTCATGGATGCACTCATTGGCTATTTTGCCGATGACACCTTATCGGGGAAACTCGGTTATGACATCCTCACGATTGCCCATGATATGGGTGGGCGTGTGCCAGCAGATGCCCGTCAAGCCGAATTGAAGCGTATCATCATCCGTCGGTTATCTGAGAAAATACCAACTGACGATAAAAAATCCTTTGCCGATGATTTAGCCAACCAGATTTCACGATTGGCAGAGCAAAAAGATGCGAATGGCAATTTACGCTGGCAAGATATGGCACATTGGACAATCTTGGCGCGTTTCATCGCCAAACCACCCAAACAAGGGGCAGTGATATGAGTGACCAATGGGTATTTATTGAAGCACAAGATGTCTGGATGTTCCGTGACTCCAAGCCATTCACCGCGCAACAATCATTTAATGCACGGAGCCAATTTCCCCCCAATCCCCAGACGATGCAAGGGGTGATTCGGTCATATTACCTCGAATCGCAAGGGGTGGATTGGACAGCATACGCGCAAGGGACTGAGAAGGCTTCCCTATATAAGGCTGTTGGAAGCGCAGGCACAAAAAATGGAAACTATGCTCCTAGCATGGGTGACTTGCAAATTCAGGGACCCTTCATCGCTAAAAAGGATGATGCAGGTAAGGTCGAATTATTCGTTCACGCTCCGTTTGATTTAGTCTATCATGCTGAAAACAAAGATTACGCCTTTCTATCCCCCACCAAGAATAACGGATTTGTGACAGGGGGTACATTTGACTCATGGCAACCCCTCACATCACCAACAGGCTATAAGCATAAGGAAGGGGTGTGGCTCAATCAAAGCCAATTCACAACTTATTTGACAGGGAAAATTCCACAAGGTAAGTTCACCGAACAGGATGATTTATTCCTTTATGAAAACCGCATTGGCTTAGGGTTGGATTATGGCAGACGCGCCAACCGTGACCAACACTTGTATCGGGCAAAATTTGTCCGTCCACAAGATACGGTAGGTGTGTTGGTAAAAGTTAATCAACAGATTTTTAGTAGCAGTGGCTATGTGCGGATTGGTGGTGAAGCGCGGGCGGGTAAGTATACAGTCATCCCATCTTTCCAATTGCCCAATTCATCTGCCAAGCGGATAAAAGTAGTATTGATGACACCTGCTTATTTCAAAGATGGTTGGCAACCTGCCAATGGGGATTGGTCACCATGGGTGGGACAAGGGGCAACATTGGTCTCGGCTGTCATTGGCAAGCCACTGGAAATTAGTGGGTGGGATGTGGCGAATAACCGCGCCAAACCATTGCGTCATTATGTGCCTGCGGGCAGTGTCTATTATTTTGAAGATGCACATTTTACAAATAACCCCTTCACCGAATCGCCTAATCATGAAGCCAATTTTGGCGCGATGGGATTTGGTTGTGTGGCAATTGGTGGCTGGTAAATCACTTAGGAGCTGATGATGAAAGAATTAGGGCTATTCATTTATACTGAAACATCATTACACGCAGGGACAGGCAGTACCGTCTCGGCAGTGGATTTACCCATCCAGCGAGAACGTACCACACGCCATCCCTTAGTGCAGGGCAGTGGGGTAAAGGGTGCTATGCGGATGCAAACGGGTGGACAAAAAACAGCAGAATTCATTGCCACATTCGGACCCGATACGGATAAGGCAGAAGAACATGCCGCGGCACTCTCGGTAGGAGATGCACGCATCGTGTTATTCCCTGTGCAATCACTGGCGGGTGTATTTGCTTATGCAACTTGCCCGATGGTGTTGGCGCGAATCCGTCGGAATCTGCCTAAATTTCCTGCCTTTTCAGGGTCGATTACCTCTCAAAATGGGTTGACCACTACCAAATCAGATGTGACGATTGGTAATCAGATGGTATTAGAAGAATTTTCATTTTCGACTACCCCCAATAAAGAAGTGGATGCGATTGCTAATTGGCTGGTCAAGAATGCGCTTCCCCAAACACCAGAGTATGACTACTGGCAGAAAAAATTGCCCACCAGCCTTGTGGTGTTATCTGACGAGGACTTCACCGAGTTCACTGTTAATAGTACCGAAATTGTCACCCGTATTAAGATAGATAGCGCCAAAAAGACGGTGGCACAAGGCGCATTATGGACACAAGAATCATTGCCATCTGATACTTTGTTGATGAGTGCCATCACAATTGTTGACTCACGCGATGGACAAAGAATCTCCGCTAATAACGTGGCAAATTGGCTTGCAAGTAACCTGCCAGCCCGTATTCA
Source organism: bacterium (assembly GCA_033763335.1). GTDB lineage: Bacteria > Chloroflexota > Anaerolineae > Aggregatilineales > Phototrophicaceae. The sequence goes on along the minus strand of JANRKU010000090.1, from coordinate 64,775 downwards.
AATCGGCGGTGATGAGACAACAGGGCAGGGCTTTGTCGCTGTGCGGATAAGTGAGGGCTAATCATGAGTAATCAACAGACACTCCAACAAGAACGTGCCACCAGTGCATGGATGCAAATTGAGCATGTCGAACAAACACAAAATGACAAATTCAGAAAAGAGTATGGCTCACTCATACGCGGATTACCTGCCATGATTCTGAGTGATGGGTTGGCTCAGACCCTTGCCTTTTTGTTGGCAAAAGGCAAGGGGGATGCCACTAAACCACATCAAGCCGCCTATACCCATTTGTCTATTTGGGTCTGCCAACATCTGAAGGCAGAAAAGAACATCGATTTACTCCAGTGGGTACTACGTAAACCTAGCGCAGATTATCGCAGAGCCACCAGCGAATCCTTAGCCTATTTGCATTGGCTTAAACGCTTTGTAGAAGCCAAAGACTGGAAGAGTGAAGAGGATTAAATCATGGCATATACCTATTTAGTCCCATCTGATACTGCCCGCATTTTGACGACTCATGCCGAAAATTGCCAAAATTTGGCACTCATCTTTGGGCGTTATATCCCACATGAAGCGATTGAAGATAAATATGTAGACAACGATAAGAAAAAGCCAAAAGTTGTCAATCAATGGCTAGAAAATACATTAGAACGTTTTACTGGTGATTATTTCAAAAAGCAAATTGGTTATCAAGCGTATAAACAGAGATGGTTTGCTCTTACCGAGGGAAGTGCCCGGTTTCAAACCAATTTACGAGGTCGGATGGTGGTCGGCTTAGGTGGGAAAAATCCGCTTGAGTTTGGGATTACACTTGACCGACTAACTGGTTTGCCTTATATACCGGGTAGCGCCTTGAAAGGACTTGCACGGAGTTATGCTTTATTGACAATATATGCAGATGCAAAAAGACGAGGGATAGAAGAGCCCTTAGATAAATTTGAAGAAAAAATAATGCAAGGTGAATACCAAAGTGAGCTATTAGTAAAACATTTTTATGATGCCTTTGGTACAACTGAAAATGCGGGTAGCTGTATCTTTTATCACGCCATACCTATCTTCAAGAAGGACGATACCATACCAATATTTGTCTTAGATGTGATGACCCCTCATTTTGCCGACTATTATACCGACCAAAGAAAAATGACAGCACCATCTGATGATTTGCAACCTGTGCCTATCACTTATGTTTGTGTTCGTGAGGGTTTATCATTTGACTTTGCCATCGGACTGCGAACGCGAACAAGTTTTTTAAATTTAGATGTTCATGAGCAAGCATGGAATTGGCTACAAAGTGGGCTTACTGAAATGGGTATTGGCGCAAAGACCGCACAAGGCTATGGCGTTTTTGCGCGAATTGAAACGGATAAATAGGAAGGTGGCGTATGGCATCCCATGTGTTTATTAGTTATTCCCGCAAAGATAAAGCTGTTGTCGGAAAATTTGTAGAGGCACTCCGCAAGCAAGATTTTATTGTCTGGCAAGATGTCAGTAATATCTCGGCGGGTGAGGATTGGCGTGAAGCGATTTATAAAGCAATTGACGATTCTGCTGTTTTTCTTATCTTTTGGTCACAAGCGGCTAGTCTCTCCAATGTAGTTGGTGAGGAAATTGACCGCGCGTTGGCACAAAATATCCCCATCATCCCGATTTGGCTTGAAAAAGGGACCCCATTGCGTGCGGATTTGAATGACAAGGATGCCGTTATTAGTCGGTCATATACATCCAAATTAACCGATGCCTTGCTCAAGGTTGCCCCTCGTATCCAACGACAAGTCAGCGATTTTAACCATAACATACCCATGAATTTACAAACGGTGGCTGGTACTCAACGGCAACTCATTGGCGGAAAGGAATATATGATTGCGCCATTGGTGCAATCTGCTTATAGCACGGCTATTGTTATCGCAGAAGCAGGGGCGATTGTAGGGCAATCCAAACGGGTGCAGTTAATGGTGCAATGTACGGGCGATGTGGGCTATGATATGGTCAAACAAGCCTTTAGTGCTATTTTAGCCGAAGATGCAGAATACCCAGATGATAGTGAGCCGTTGGTTGGCATTTATGTTACTGGACCAAAAGACCCTGCTAATCCGACCAAGTATATGGTTGATATTAAAAATGTGGCGCATTACAGCGACATTAATGACACGATTCAAAAAGCGATTTATACCTTTACTAAGGATGACCGCGACAAGGTATTCCAATTGTTTTTACAAACATTGGTGGATATTGCTTTTGTATTTGGTGTAGAAGTCAGTCGTTGGGTGAAATTCCAATTATATCGCTTAGAGCGTGGGGTAGGGTATACCCGCATCATGGATATTAGTGAACGCTTGCCATAATATTTCTTTTTTAACTGAGAAACTGCCATGGATACTTTTATATTTAACCTTAGCAGTTGGACATCTGTTATTCCTTTTGTATCGGGGGCGTGTTGTCTTGTACTATCTTGAGGCAATCGGGGTTAGCTTGGAACGCAAAGCCGAAGATTTGCGTTGCGGTAGAAAAGGGGATGTCGGTGAATTTTTTGTGGAACTCTGGGAAGCTGTCACTTATTACATAAGTCCCATCTAAATACCGTTTAATGCCAAAATACGGGAAGATTTTGCCATCTTCGACTATATAAAAATCGGCATAAACCGTAGTCATATAAACAAGATAAGTTGCACAAGCTAACTCGTACATATCAAGGGAATCATTTTGAAATTCTTTGATTCCCTGCTCAAAAAAATAGGCTGTCATATTGTCCATCTTTTTGAAGACAATTTTGTTTTTTTCGGGGGGATTAGCGTTTGAACTTGAAAATTCAAAGACGACTACTTCTTCATTGAATGGTGGTAATGGCATGTGGGGATGTCCTTCTGTTTGACCACTTTAGTATATACGATTAGGCGACACTTGCCATCTAACCAAACCGCGCAACAGTGTTCATGTCGTTGAGCGACTTATGTATGCTTTCTACGCCTCTGGCAGAATACAAGTCTTCATCCGTCGTTGTTGGTAGACTCCAATTCCAATTGAAGTTGAGCATATTTTTCTACCAATTCTTCCACATTAGGATTAGCTTCTAACGCCAATCTAAATAATTCTTGTTTCAATGATGTAGGGGCTTTATTCCAACGGATTCTATAATCTGTATAACTAAGTACAGAGTTTAATCCGGCAGGAGTCTTGTCTGTAACTGAGGTTTGTATAACGGGGAACGCGGGTTCATCATTTTCCATATAAATTTCAGCATAAGTCATCGTGTGATATACAACTAAAAACGGGATGAATGATCTGAAATCTTCCGATTTTAACGCTAATCCAAAAATGGAGTCTAAAAATCCTAGTATTTCTTTTCCAACAGGGTTAAACCAAATTTCAGCAATTTCGCCCTGATTATTAAGTTCTTTTTTAATGATATTCATGTGGGGGATGTCTCCAAATCTATGACCCTTCTATTATAGCACAGACGGTCAATAAGGCATTATTTTTTGATTCGACTGTTTTTTTTGTAAAAAAATAAAAAAGTGGCTTGTTATTACTCCTAGAGGCTCTAGCCTCACGTCTTTTTTTCCAAAACCTAATCATTCCCTACAAACCTAAAAGTGACATTTATTGGCATATATTTGCTATCTGAGTGTTTATATCAGGCGTCTTTATTGATATTAGATACATAAATTGCTCGTAAGAGCGTGTCTCTAGGGGGCGTGTAGGAAATGCACGGTATAGATTACTAGCTCCCCGCAATGTGTCTGGGGTGGCGATGTTGAGTGTGCTGTTGAAAAGACTCTTTGGCTGTTAGCGTGTGTGATTGTGGCTTTCATTGCTTCTCCTTGGTGAGATAAATGGCATTGGGTATGTATAACGTGCGGTTTCCTACTTGGGTGTCGGATAGGACTAATACTCCGCGCTCCACAAAGCTGGCTAACATTGTAACCGCCTCATCACGGGCGATGTCTGTGAACTCGTCTATTGTGATGATGGCGCTATCTGTTATGTCGGGGAATCCGATACATTGGCGGAACGACTCGTAGCGCCAGATGAGGAATAGCAGTAAGTACCGTTCCTTGTGGGATAGGGTCTTGGTTGCCCAGATGTTGTTTTGTGATTGGGACACGTATTGCTCCTGTTTACTACTGATATGCTGGTAGTATACATACTTGTTGTGAATCTGTCCACTATTGGGGGTTAATCGGCAAAGATGTCGGTATCCTTTAACTTGCCACGTAGCTTGGAATGGATAATGGCAACGGCATAGAGCAGGTAGAAGCGTATGGGGTTACGGGTACGGAATGTGAATGAACGGGTGTTGGTGCGGATGACGATATAGCGTATGGGGAACATGGTTGGGACTCCTATATGTGTGAGGGATATTACGCAGGGTTTTGGGGCTTCGCGCTGGCGAAAAACATTAGATAGGGTAAGGTTAGGTTCTCAATAATGAACCTACCCCCTCTTATATAGCCCTGCAATCTCGCAGGGCTTTTATGTTTTATGCCACAGGAGGCAAACATCATGTATAAATTACACCCATTGTTCAACGAAATGCAATCCGCCCTAGCCAGCGCAGGCGTTAACCTGCTATGGGTTGCGGAGTTTATTCGTGGCGCAAATGACCGTATGGCAGAAATAGTGTGGACTTATCAAACAGTCGCGGGTATTGATATAAAGGTTTTGCATTTGAAAGATGATGAATATCGCTTCGACCAACACCGCGCATACATCATCAACGAAAATGAAATTCTATGTGCTTTCGTCAAAGGTATTTTGGAAAAGAATACCAACGAAGCACATAGAGAAGCGGGAAAGATAATTAAGCAGATGGTACGTGACGGGAAGCTGTAAGTCTCTCCCATACAGCAAACCATGTCCTATAAACCTTCCGATAGTAAATCACACGGAATGGGTCGGGGCAACGTACTGTTCTAACATCACCATTACGTAGTGGGATGTTTGTGCATCTGTTCTTGGTGAATAACCCCATAACCACTTCATCGTTCTCCTCATCATAATACCCTATGAGGCGATTACCAAAGATTCTTTTTAGGGATACTGGTTTAGCCATGTGTCATATTCTCCTTGTTGTTTGATTTATCATACCACAAGAATAAGCGCGTTAGCGCAAGCACTATAAACCAAACACACCTGATTGAAGCAGGTGTGTGAGGCAATACCTTATTTCATTCTAGCAACACTATAGACATAGGAGTCTATCATGAACCAATTAAAGAATAACACACAACACACCGTCTCCGCTACCTATAACACAGAATGGGTCATCCTCTCATATAACCTCAAGCAACGTCTCATCACCACCATCACCAATGAAACACCAGAAGGTGGCACTCGTATGATGACGCCTAATGGTAACAGAGACGACGCTGTATCAGCATATCGTTTGTTGGAACAAGGGGATATGCAATCCCTCTTTAACGCAAGCAAGTTGGCAGATACATGGTATGCCAAGAAGGGCAACCTTGTATTGTTGTTTGGTACTGACATGCGCTTTGACCCCACTGTAGGGAAGAAACGCAACAAGCGTGTAGCACGGTCACATGCACCTGCTACACACCAAGACTTGCCTATCCCTGTAATCAAGTTTGAAGCGTTGAGCAAGGTGAATGATGGTCATGGGTGGATTAGCCCAGAGTACCTATCACGCAATAACATCAAATGCCCAAAGGGTCGCTTGCACTTCAGCTTCACCTACCAAAAGGGTGATACTCAATACAAGGGTGCTTGTGTGGTAGCCAAGCTACCAGAGGGGATAGATATGGTTATCCCTGATGATGGTAAAGCAGGTGTGTTGTATGAGGGTGAGTTCTTTAACCTCACCATGGGTTATAGCCATACAGAACCACGTATTGACCCACAATGGTTGAGCAATACCATTCGTTGGATTGATTACTCTGGGGTTATCCAAGCACATGCTAAATCTGTGGTACGCAATATCACTGATGCCAACGTACCCGGTAGACACGGGTTGAACCCTTATGTCAAAGCAGGTGTGTTACCTGCCCTCATTGAGGAATACCGCAAACAAGAAGTATCTCACTTAGCAGGTGAGGTTAAGGGTATGTTCAAGATACCAGCAGTAACAGGCTTGATAGCGTTTAGCAAGTCTGTACCAAAGGGACATATCAAGATAGACCGTAATCATGGTCTTATTGTGTGTAACCCATCTGACTATGTTGTGTTTCAATTCATCCTTGGTGGGATGGATGGAGATGACCACGTTATATTCATGTTCACCAGTGACACGGATGGGAAACTGTTTAGACAACCCAACCAATTAGGTGAGTGTGTGACGATGAAACTGTGGGGTAGTGAACGTAAGAACTACACACAACTACCACCAGTACGTGTGGTAGGTGATGAGCCTAAGCCTGTTATTAAAGACATGGTTGAGTACACACCAGCACTAGAGATGAATGACTATGATATGTTCAAGGCGACCATTGACCAGCAGATTAAGTCTGCTACGTACATAGGTCGTGTAGCTAACCTGTGTATGTATCAATCTATCAGTGGATTACCCTCTGTAGGTAATGTCCTTCCTGACTTTGAGGGCATGATTGGGCTTGAATTGGTGGATGGTAACACATCTGCCTTAGACGCATGGTGTGACGCTACGCAAGTCATGATGAATAACTACATGGGTGGAGGGACTACCCTGCCTGTATCCCTACAACGCAAGGCACGGGTAGAAGGACCTACCCCTTATCTTGGTGATGTGGTACATGCCAACCTACGTGCGCTCGATGAAGCCATTGTAGCCATTGGGCAAGCCAAAGCAGTGAGAATCGGATATGATGGATTACTTGCACGCGCCAAGTATATTGCCCCCTCATTACCCTCTATCGTGTGGGTAGACGAGTTTGGCAAGATGGCAATCCGTGAAGAATTGGATAAGTACCCAGAATATATCACTAACTATATTGCCGAAACCGACCCAGAACGCTTTGAGCAAGAAGTCATGATTGCCCTAGCTCGTGTGTGGTTCACACAAGGCGCTGGTTATGCCTTGCTCCAAAAGGGTGTGTATGAGGTTGTGTGCAAAATCCTCAATGAAATTGCCATCACTGAAGACGCTCTCCCCGCAATGAATATGTTCAACCTCAAGATGGACATCCCTGAAACTGTGTATGTGTCAGAAGGTGGCATGTATACCGCTAAGGGTGACTTCGTTGGTGTGTGCAAGGTAGCAGATGGCGCATACACTACGAGCGAGACCACATCACGCAAATCCACTGTGCATGTCAACAAATACCAACGCTGGCAATTTGCCACACGCACAGGCGAATTGACCTCATATCGCAAGCGCATCATCCGCAATAACGAAACAGGCTTACCCGAATCATTGCGTAAAGCATCATAAGGCGAAACAGGGGCTAGTCCCCTGTCTGGGCGTATTTGCGTCCACTGATGAGCCTATCAAAGGAGTTGATTAAATGGGAACTTACCGTATTACTGTGCTGAGGTTTGTCCTCATCGGCTTCTCCAGTGATTGGAGTGTCAGGGCAGGGGATGGGCGTTCATCTCTTGTACCACATATCGGGTGGATAAGTGGCGCTACGCGCTTTTTGGGTGATTTAGGTGCTTGCGCTACCGACATTAAGTGCGCTTCTACGGGAACAGCATAGCACACATGCCCGTAGATATGTGTGGTCGCCCTAGTCCCTCTCGCTTTGCATCCTATAGCTGGCGAGAGGCTCTAGCTTTTTAATTAGCTTTAATTCCCCGCCGATGGGGGAGAGTGCAAGCGCGTGAAATAACCGCGCCCAGAGACGGTCAAAGCCCTATGTGGTGAACGTACAGAGAGACGCTGTATACCTTAATCTCATCGGCATTATTACTTGCTCAATATTTTCATGCTGACTCCCCCCCCCAATCACATAAGGAGCTACACCCATGCACATACTCATTCTGCACGATGACGGCGTATTTATTGCCGAGTACGCATACGATACCCGTGATGAGCGCGACGACGCTTGCGACCAAGAACATCTCTGTGCATTCTCGCAAATCCTCATTGACTTGGATAAAAATCCATTCAGCGTATTGGCAGAGGTGCAATAATGATTACCATCGTTGTGTACCGCGACGGCGAGTTCGTATGCCGTATGAAATTCGATACCGAAGCGCAAGCCAATGCGTACATCAAGTCGCTTCCCATCCACTATATTGCGGTTGAGGAAGTGCAATGATTCCCCTCTCGCAACAGTCCTATGCCGAACTGCGGGCAAATTGGGATAAATTCCAAGATGATGACACGCTTGAAGCCGTTCTCAATGAGATTGAGACCCGTGAGGTGCTTAGTTTCGATACCTACCACTGGTTAGCTGGCACAGACAACCATCCCCAATCATTAATTCCGTGCTGATTTCTTAATCCTCTCAGCCCAATAACCCCAATTAAGCGCCGAAAACGCGGGGTTTGCTGACCATGTACCAAAATTCCCCCTTATTTTCTTAATTAATCTCAAGGAGAACAACCTAATGGGCAAAAAATCTGTACAAGAACGTATCGAAGCCGAAATAAACGACCCCAATTTCCTCCAAAACACCCTCAATGAGGTCAATCGCGCCGAACGTGCATCGGCTCGCACCAAGAATCAACGCGAAATGCGTGATTCATTCCGTGAAATTGCATCTATTCTCCGTCGTCGCGGTCAATAATCCCATGACATCTGTGCTGACACTGGCTACAGGGGGACTATTGAGCATCGTTTCGTTAGGTTCACACCCCTCTGCATGGTCATATTACCTTATGGCAGTCGGTGTGTACGTCGCTACTCGCATCTTATTGGGCATGATTACCGTTTTGGAAGGAAAATTAGTATGAAGAATCGCATTGTACTGCTGTTCACCGTCATTCTGTTCATCATTGGCGTGTTTGTATCTGCCCCCGATGACAACAAAGGCTCAACCACCGCCTACTACATGGGCGCAGAACGTCAATTCCCCACCGTCACAATGCCCAAATAACCCACATTATCCCACTTTAACCAACATTTGCATCCATTCTTCACCACATTGTTGACTTGTCTACAACAATAATGCTATACTGCGTTCATTACTTACCTGTATGAATGGAGTTGTGCATGAGTGACTTGTTGGCTAAGTGTATTGCGTGGTTCACGATGTTTGGCATTGCATTTGCTATTGCCTTCCTGCCTATGGTACTTGGTCGCTGGTTAGTAGATACCTATGGGACAATGATTGCGAGTATTGGGGCATTAGCTCTATTCGCGTATTCACTGCGTAGTGTCTTCAAAACAACATTAGCGGGCATTGCTGGCATCTTGGTGCTTAGTGAATAACATGACTCCCCTCTTGAATAAACTACTCAATTGGTTTCTCACAGCGATGATTGTTATCGGCTTTCTCATCTTCCTTGCTATGTTCTTAGGCACGGCTTAACAACACTATGCCCCGTAGCCAGTGAATGGCGACCCTCTTTGAGGGAATAGTATGGGTTCGATACCCATCGGGGCAATTGAGGCGCATCCATGCTTCGGCATGTGACATCTCAAACGGTTTCCTGTGTAGTGTAATTGGATAACAGCACTTGTGGCGGGTCTTCTCTAAGAGTACACAAGAATATGGGTTCGAGTTCCATCACAGGAACAAGTCCTGCTTGGCAAATGGTTCATTATCAACAGCATGAAAGGCGGTGTTCAATGAGCCTGCTATCCATACACAGGTTGTCGTGTGTGGTAAGCGGAATGGGAGTAGCGCCTCATTCTATAAAGCATGGCGACAAATAACATTTAGCACCAAAGACTTTTTTGATTGGCTAACGCGACTAATGCAATACACAGAGAGGATTAACCCATTCTCTCTGCAAGCAAGTCGACAGGGTCATCCCCCGCCCAGAGCGTAGACACCAAAGACCCTCCCGCCTCCTAGGGGTTGTTTATTGGTGATGCGTTCTGGGGAGTGGATGACGATTCGCTCAAGTCCCACATTGGAGTGGGCTATGGCAACGAGGGCACAGCCGATTAAAAGTGTCCGAAACGCGGGATTTGCCAGAGTATCTACATTCATGTCTGTGCGCGAGAGCCCTCTGCCTAGCATTGGCGACCAGAGGCAGGCTAGAGACTCTAGGCGAAAAAAATCCCAGTTCTTTTACAGCCGTTGTAGCAATTGTCGCCACTGACAGAATAACGGCTTGTGCGCCCCATAGTGGCTTTCTGGGGCGGTCGTACCACAGGAATAGCAGGGCGACCTGCTTTTCCGCACAGTGCTTGATTGCGTACCCCTCCAAGACCGCGATGAAGTCCTGTACGGAGATGGCATTTAGCCTAATCCCTCATAAGGAGACTATATGATTACTGACTTCTTTGGCAATACCATTGTTGTACCTGCCCCACTCGCAACGCCAGAACCCGACCTCGATGAAGAAGAAGACGACGACCTCTATGAGGATGAAGACTTCGATGACGACGAAGACGATGATGATGACGATTGGGATAGTGACGACGACATGGACGACGATGATGACGAGCTAGACAATGGTTATACTGGCGACGGTGTGACCGAAGCGTTCTGATTCATCAATCATAGTACGTCCCCCGTTTCGGCGGGGTATATGGGACATACGCCTCAATGGGGAAGGCATCGCTAGTTAGCGAGGTGCGGTATGCACTAGGGCAGTTCGTTTCTGTCATGTCCCACAAGCCAAATAGGTTCTGCTCATAACTTTCCTGTATGGCTCATTACCCCTCATCGTGGGGAAACATGGTGAGGGGTTTTTAATACCCCGCTAACGCGGATATTTTTGTGAGATTTATTCCCTCTGTGCATTGGGTACAGGGGGATTTTAGCAATACGCTCTTGAAGGAGGGCAACCACATGAAAATTCACCACACACATATCTTTGTCGTCGCCCTCATCTTAGGGCTAATCTTCCCCGCTATGGCAATCTCAATCATTGACTTGCCCATTCGGTTAGCTTTGGTACTCAGCACTCTTGGAAACAAGATTGTTGATGCGCTGGTATCAATGGACACCACCTCAAAAATCGCTATCTTTGTATTCTTGGCGACTTTGGTTGCTGGTCAGGTTGACGATGTTGTTAAATCGTTTTTCAAAGCATTGCAAAACATCAAAGTTGATGCCAAGAAATAAGGTGTGACCTCTCTACAGCCTATCAGCAACGGTAGGTTGTGTAGAGCGCCAGACTGTTTTTGTCGAGGAAGGTACTCTTACGCCAGCCACAGGCGCATTACTAGAAGAACGGTACTTCAAATGTGTGGTGCAATCGGAACGCCAGAACTCAACCGTACTGGCTTGCCCCTGCCACAGGGGGACATTGGTCTATAAATTGTCGGTGTAACTTCCTAACCGTCGTGGTGTATCAAACTCAGGTGGCAATGAACGTCTAGCCTCATTAGAAAAGCGGTTGAGTTCCGCCATTTTTTACGTAATGAGAGGCTTTGGCATACGCTAGAGCCTCTAGCTTTTCCAATGCAACAAACACATATTTGTTATTAAAAACACAAATATGTGGTAAAATAGAGTAAGTCAAAATTGTGCCCCTATATGGGAGAAAAGAGCATCACAATGTCAGGTTTTCAACAAACAATCATCATCGGCAACGTCGGCAAAGAACCAGATATGCGCTATACGCCCAACAATATCGCCGTCTGTAGCTTTACGGTTGCAGTAACGGAAAAATGGACTGATAGCAATACCAAAGAGAAGAAAGAAGCAACAACTTGGTATCGGGTCACATGCTGGCGTAAATTGGCAGAACTCGCCAATCAACTCGTCCGCAAGGGTGAACGTATTCAAGTTGTTGGCAAAGTTGAAGCGCGTGGTTATAAGGACTCTGCTGGTGAACCTAAAGCCAGCTTAGAACTCACCGCAGACTCGTTCCTTCTCTTAGGCAATAAGCCACAAGGTGATGGTGAACACGGGAACGCTAATTACGACGATTACGCTCCGCCACCAAACAATACGTCTGAAATCCCGTTCTGATAGTCTTTTGCGCCATGATATGTCCTTAACGGGATGTATCATGGCGCAAAAAAATTTTACTTCGACGCTATTCCATTATTCCGACAAGGAGAGAATAAAAACATGATACCAGTTGGCGAAACACTTGCAGAACGCAATGCTGACATAGAGGCAATCTTCGCTTCTATAGCACGCACTCACCCGCGTCGCCTGTATCTCGAACACAAATTTAGCAACCGCAATGTCGCAATCTATAACGGCGGAATCCCCATCGGCTCATTTTGTTGGGATGCTTTAGCTCCATTGGGGCGCGAGGACATCATCCGTGACCTTATTGATAATTATGAGGCATCACGCGCATGATTCCGTTTCCAGACTATTTTCCATTTGGTCATTGGGGAAGCGCCCCACTGTCTGGCGATTGGGATATGCCTGAAATCACTGTCAAAGGCACTCATCCACGCATTGACCGTAAACGGTGGCAGTTCTCAACCGTGCGGGAATTGCCGAAGATGAAGGCACACAAGAAGCAAAAAATTGTGCATTTAATCGAATCCTCAGCGAGGCGAATATGACAAGTACCCGCGACTTACAAGCACAAGGCTACTACCCTAGCGAGATGCCCTTTGTCGTGTATTGGGAATGGTTCATCTGGGACAACCCAGAGTCTAATCTCCCCACACGCTCAGGCACATTTCGTCGGCGTATGGATGCGACTGAATGGCTTGTTGAACAAGGTATGAAGCAAGCTAAAGCCGATGCCCTCACGCGCAAGCTGTGGAGAACCATCAATGATGGGGGTGAGGAAGACGAGCCCCAATCACATTCATTCACAAACCCGACGAAATGCCCTGTGATGCTCACCTGTATGGGTGAGTATTTGTACGACTAGCCCTACACCACATTTGTTGTCTATTTATCTTTTATGTAGCAAAAGGAGATTTGCAATGGAAGTTAACAAGTTAAACGAGCGTGTTGCTCTATACGAAATGATTGAACGGGCAGAAGCGAAGCAACGCGCCGATAAGAAGCGGAAAGAAGCCGAGCAACGCGCCACCCAAGCCCGTGTTTACAACCGATTTCAATATTTCCCACAACAATCACCTATTGTAGCGGGATTTTTTGACGGCGATATATATATCACGGATGTGTTAAATGAAGCCCGTCCCATCATCAACGTCGGCGGAAAGTTTGTCGTCGGCAATGCGGGTGATACTCCCTGCGAATTTGAATCCGTCCAAAAAGCCATTATCGGCGCTCGGTTGGCATTGACTACCCTCTTTCTGGGGGAATAGGCGATGCTATGCCAACGGTGTAACCAAGTAGACCATCAGCATATTCACCACATTATCCCACGCTGTATGGGTGGCACAGATGATGAGGATAACCTCATGTATGTATGCGTACCCTGTCACACAGCTATTCATGCTGAACAAAAGCCTGAATGGTCGCGCATGGGTGGCGAGATGACCCGGTGGAAATATGGCACAGCGCACTTCTCGAAAATCGGGAAGGAAGGTGCTCGGAGCGCAAACAGCGCCACTAACCCCAATAACACACGGGACTATCGGGCAATGCAAGCTATCAAGACGAAGAAGCATCGGGAGAAAAAATTGTCATGGCTATTTTAGAAGAAGAAATTGTCAAAACCCCCCGCAAGCGCAAGCCCAAGTATCAATTTAAGGTGGGGGATAGAGTACGGCGCATCGGCTTCCCTGCGGTATATACCATCGAGCGATGGGGTGGTGACACAAATGACCCCTTTAGCGGGGAGCAAGGCGTAGGGATTATGGATGGCACGCGCCAACAACGGGTGCTGTTTGGAGAACATATTGAACACGCCGATTAACGTGGACTATCTATGTTTCGTCAATGGCGATGGCAGTATCCACCATTTTTATGTTGGTGGGGATGTCATCGTCCCTGAACGCTTTACAGCCCTTCGGTATAGCGACAAGAAGACCCAGAGTATTGCGTGGGACGAACTCGAAGGCAACGGTATCTATCGCATCGTCCGCTTGGAATGGCATAACGCCGTTAACCAGCAGGTGGTGATTTCTCCGCTAGATGCTCTAGGCGAGAAAGAATACACGCGCCATTTGCCGATGTGTCGTACATGGTCTATACCTGCGGAATTATGCAATCCATACGGCTTGTGGCAATGGGCAAGCCCATTCCGCATCTGTGTAGATGGTGTTGAGCATATTGACCATTCATGCCACAGAATCACCAAACGCGCACAAGAACTAATCGCTAACGGCGCAGAATCCGTCCAAATCTGGAACGGCTATGGTGCGTCAATTATGTACAAGGAGACAAAATAACGATGGCTAATTTGCCTGTCGAAAAAGTGTTATCAGACGCAACATCAAGAATTTTTGAAAACAAACCACTTGTCGAAGGGGAATCAACAACACCTTTTGGCATTGGTGGATTTCTCGGCATCAAGCATCTTTACTATATCCCCATCAAAGACGGCATCCCCCAATGGGATGAAGCCAATGTAATTGCGAGAGACTCTGATAAGTGGGACAACACTCGCGTGTTATCTTACTACACGGATATTGACTCCTGTGACACCGATTTAGGTACGCTGTATTACACATGGGCATACTATCGGGGTTACGTTGGCGTTTTTTCCATTGACCGCGATGATGGCGAAGAAAACTTTGACCAATTGCGCCAATTGCTGTGTTCCATACAGAACAGAACATTACCCAATACCAAATTCATCTTGGCGATGCTGGCAGACCTTTTTCGCGCCGAGAACCAATGTGGTTGGGATGATGAGGTGATTGACGATGAAGAATATGGCATCCCCACGTTAATTGACATCTTCAATGATATGTCGCCCGCCACCAAAGAACTGCCAGAATGGGCAACCGCCTTGCACAACATCCGCGAAACTATCAATGCTCGTGAAGGAGGATGGGATGAATAACCGTGTTGAAGTGAAAATTGCAGGGGTTGATCTCACATCGCGTCATGGATGGCAACCATTTGAAGGATTCGAGAGTACAGCAGTCGGTAAAAATCCAATAGATTTTGTTATGTCCAATGCCGAGCGGTTAGATTTTCAGCAAGTAATCGTCCTCCGTGAATATGTCAGTGATGAGGAATGGCAGATGGGGAATTATATTCTCATCCGCATGACGGAAGCAACATGGCAATGGATGGGCGTAACCGCCTGTTCGCGGGATTACGATGGGGCATTAGGCTTTATGCGCGTAGTCGTTGAGAAATTCGCAAAGGATGAGCAAAATGGTGTCTAACCTTGAAGAAGCACCAGCGCCAGTTATCACCAGCAGGGGCGAATGGGTATTGCTCACCGCGCAGAAATACTTTATCAACCCCGTGTTGGTAGACGACATCGGCGTAATGTGGGACGCTCAGATTGCATTGATGAAATTTGCCTTGCACAACATGAAGGTTATCCCCAACCAGCACCACTACAGTATCCATATTTGTGGGGAACATCAATACATGAGCGATGACGGTAGCCCGACACCTGATTTCAACGGGTACTATGTTGCTACCCGTTGGGTAGATGACGTAGAGGAAGCCCGTTGGGTCACAGCACAGTATTTTTCGTCCGTTGATGCCATGCGTAAAGCCGTGGCGGAATTTTGTGAGGCATTATGACCACACCAACCATGAAAGTATCGCCTTGGGAATTTCTTGGGCTCGGCACACCTGCCACAGCACAAGAGATTGTGATGAAACGGGTTTATGAAGAATCCGACCCAATCTCTGAACTATCGGCAATCGGCTTAACCGTCCGCGCAGTGTTTGAAAAACACTATCAAAACATGGATTACACCATCCGCGAGTATCGTGGGCTATATCTGGTGACTCGTGTGCGCGAGGCGTTTGAGGTCTGCGTTGTTGAGGCAAGTGGGTATCCTTACACACAAGCCATCTACTCAGAAATCGCCACCAAAGTAACTCTCCCAGATGATATTCGCCGTTTCCAGTTCCGTGTCGAAACCACTCCCCCAAGCGGGATTGCAGAAATTGTGACAGTTCACCAACGCCCATATATGCTTGACCGTTTTCTCAACACTGTGGCAGATGCCATTGACGAGTTAGGCAAATACGAAGGTGAATTAACCACTCGCTTCTCCCCAGAACAGTACCAGAAAGAACTCTGGGAATTGTCCATGAATCGCGGGTGGGATATTGCAACTAAGGGCAAATACACCCTCAGCGTGTCGCGTGTCCCGTTGGGCAATGTCATGCGCTAGATGCCTCTCGCCATAGGTTTGTTGGTTCGTATACAACAAATCTATGGTATAATATGTAAAAATGTATAGAAGGAGCATTTATGGGTATAAACGATACAATCACTGCTTTTTACAATATGGTTTTACCTGCCGTCACAACGATTGAAGGCAAATCCGACATCAAAATAGTCGGTAGCGCCCGTCGGAGAATGTCGGCAAAAGAGGCAATTCCCGAAAATATTCACGACATTGAATTTGTTATGGCGCACCATCCCTCAACCCTTATGCACTTCGACCTCTTGCTCAAGCAGGGCAAAATCAAAAAGGGTCACGCATGGGGTGAAAAGTACAAGGCGCTCATCTTTCAACAGATAAAATTTGATGTCTTTTTCCACGTCCCAGAGAATCGCGGATTCCAAACATGGCTACGTACAGGTCCGAGCGACGCGAATGAGTGGTTTGTTGCTCATATCAAGAATAACGCCCCGTACGTGGTCAAAGAGGGGTTTATCTGGACGCTCGAATCTTGTGTCTGGAAAGCCGATATAGATGAAACGGGCAAAGACCGAGGCACTTGGATGCCAAACGCGCAATCCGTGAAGATTGATTGCCCTGATGAATGGGCGTGGTTTGAATTGTGGGGGATGCCCTACATTGAACCGCACATCCGCAGTGAGTTCATTTACAAAACATACATGACTATCGGTCATCAGTTTGGTGTTCCGCGCAAATTGATTCAGCCCCCACCCCCACCGCCAGAACAGACAGGCTTATTTTAGACAAGGAAGGATGTTTTTATGACCATCAAATATATCTATATGCAATTCGGTTCACACGTTGGCAAGCAGTTGCACGAAGGGTTAAGTGCCGTCGATATGACTTTTAGCCCAGATGGGTCTATTACCAATGTGCAAAACGCAGTTCACCCTATCAGCGCAGTAATCAGCACGGTAGAAGGCAACGAAAGAGCGTCAATTATCATTTGCTCCGACCTGTGGAATCAATTTGTGCCCACATATCTCCCCACCCGTGAAGAAATTCTCGCGTGGATGGTAGATAACAACGTGCGTATTTCATTAGCGCATGTGTTGGAAGAAATCGAAAACGGTACGCCAACGGCAGACATCATGCCCAACGAAGAATCCCAAGCGGTATTTAACGTCATCCGCGAAGAAGGTCATTTCGTGTGGGGTAGTCCTACAGGAAACGACTATGGGATTGCCAATGACTACAACGGCGATTTTGACGGGTTAGACCTGCCCTCCACAAAAGGGAAACCCTTCGCTATTGACCTTAAATCATGGCGAGTTAAACCATACCCCTCGCTTGAATCCCTCATGACGGGGTATTGGTGGGACTGGACTGACCACGACCTAGAAATTGTGGTTAGTTGGTCGTCGCCTTTCGTATCATGGGAACTCATCCGCGCCCGGATTATTCAACTGAATCCAGAGGTGCGCTAATGGAATATGGCATCAGAATCAAGATTCCCGTTACCTACCCCAACATCGGTTACATCTATCCACTTGCGAATGAAGTGTCTTATGTATTCATTCCCGTTGGCGACCACGGGCATCTTGCAAAGGTGGGAGAGGTTATGTTCCGTATCTCGCCCGAAACAGCAGAAGCCTTGCTGAAGATGCTTGGCTCATTAGGTCCTATCTTCACACTAGAACCGAAGGAGTCAAAATGACTATCACATTTAAGCCATTACCACCCCTAGATTTTGAGGCAATCAAAGAACGCCTCAACATCACCGCGCCAGAAGGCGTTAAATACGATGTATCTACTTACGAATCGCTACGGGGCAAAGATAACTATCTTGTACAGGTATATCTGTACGTTTCCATTGGAGAAAAGGATTACCACGACTCAACCTTCATTGGTGCAGAAACCCTTCACGAGTTAGGGAAAAAGCTCAATGTTTGGTTAGATGAAAAAATCGTTGAATACGTGGAGGAAGCTACCGAATGAGCGACACAATTACCACAGACGATATGCTTACGCTCGTGACGGAAAGTAACAGCCTCCTACAACTTGGCGACATGATGGCGCATTTATGGAGCGACTCTAACAGTTTCTTTAAGAACGAAGCATGGATAGATTTTCTCAGCGAAGCCTGCACACCAAACCGCCTCGCCAACGTTCATATCCAATCGGCAGTGATACAGATTCTATGGTGTCTCACTGTGCAATTCGAGGGGATATTAGAGTCTCGACATTGGGCGCGTCATGTCACCCACTGGCTACCATCGTCAGCCAAGATGAGTCAGCTTGTGCCACTTGTGCAGGGCTACCCTGCCGTTGAGAAAGAATTGAATGAACTTATCAGCACGATTTTACTCTATGAAAATTTACCTAGTACGGACGGTGAATAATGCTGGACTTGCGAACAGTGGACCAACTTATCAATGCGGGTTTCTCCCGCTTTCAAATGTGCGACAAGCCCGGCTTCATTATGCCCGGTCTCGCATTGCGCGGGAACGGCTTTGAAGAAGGGGATACCGTCGCGCTCTACGGACCGCAATGCGTCGAGGTTTACAACTCGCCACGTTTGGAGAAACACGCCACATCCGACCCCGACATCTTCATGTATACCTATAAGGATGCGAAATGACCGTTCAAGAAGCGTTTGACATGATTAAGGCGCAAACCACTACGATTATTGCCGACAGATTGCACGACATCGTGCTTATCAACGGCAACGAAGCCATTGACTGCAATATCTGGTACGAGCCAGACAGCCAGTGGCATATCTGGTTGGGCAATGCACACAGCACCAGCTATTCCACAGAGGAACGGCTTGTGTCGTATTTCGAGGATGATGAGGGGGACACCCCTCTCCAACGCTTAACGGATGCCGAATGGGACGAGCTACTTGAATTGCTCAAGACCATTGCGGTAGATGAGGCGACATGGCGCAAAGACCACAAGGATTATTCCTACTGTGGTAGTTGCAACGTAGCCCAAGAATACGGGTTTGACGACGACGACGACTTTGAACCAAGCCCTAATGTTTGGGACAACACAGACCATCCCTATGATGCTCTCTGCCCTGTCTGCGCGAAGCACATCTATGAGAACGACCCGCACGATTCAGAATACTATCCGTATGCAAAAGAGATTATGGAGCGCACAGATGATTCAGACTAACTATCAAGCAAAAGGTGAGGTTGTCTTTGCCGTCACCAAAAAAGGCGCAAGCTACCTACTACATATTTTGCAACCAACAAAAGTCGTGCCTGATTTAGACACAGACGAGTTTGGCTCTCGCAAATTGGCAGAGTTGGGCGGGTGGGGGAAACACCCCGACGCTCGGCGCATCACATGGGCAGATATGGACACAGAAATATCGTTGCGTTTGAAAATCCACGCCGAACAGCGCATGGAGCAATCCAATGACTAAATTTCAAGATGACGACAAATACCTATATGCCTACACCGAATTAGCGGGGCAATGGATGTTGGTTCACATGGACCCATTGTGGAAATTCTCAATGGTGCTTGCTGGTGGATTTAACTCCTTTGCCGATATAGTCACCAATACCGCCGAAACGATTAAGGCGACGCACAATGCCTACATCGTTAGCATTGATGAATTTGAAGCGGAACTTAAATGCCGTGTACCAGATACGCATAAGCTGTTCAAGTTCTATGTGTACCAAGGTGAAAGCCTTGTATGGGAAAGCACTTTGCGCTCTACCAATATGGGCTATTTGCCCATCATCAAAGAAACTGCGATGTGTAACCTTCTCTCATTCGTGAACCCCTTGCACACAGGCGTTGAAGATTACCCCGCCGATTCTCAAACGCTATGGAATTTGACACCGGGGGAGTTCTACAACATCGCTGTGCGCGGTGATTGCTTCCTTCAAGTCGTTCAGGTTGATAAAGGAGAAACTCCCAATGGGCAATAACGAACAAATCCCCTATACGCTCGTTCAAGAGGATGGTCGGTGGGTGTTGTACATCATCAACCCACGAGAGCCAGCCATCATGCACGCCTATTCATCCGCCAAGCATTTCAACTGTGCATCAGAAGCCGACTGGTTAACCGATAGCAGAGGCATTGAAGTGACGAAAGATGAACTCATTGCCCTCGCTGAAGCTAAAGACAATCCGACTCCCACGCTACCAATATAGGGCTTAACAGCCTGTTTTTGCGCCGATTCTGCCGATTATGTGCAACTCGGCGCAAGCCTTTTTTTCGCAGGAATTATTTTTAGCTAGAGTCTCTAGCGGAAGGAAAGACAATGCCTTTACCAGTAAAAGAACTAACGCCAAATCAACAAGATGGCGTGGTTGTATGGTCATGGTATCAGGATAGAATGTGTCGTGAACGTGCCATCATTCAGTGGATTTATCCATTTGAATATGAAAGCACACGAGAAGACAAATTCATCCCTAACATGACACGCCCTGTTATCCCCACACATGAATTAGTCGAAGCCTATGTCAACGAACTTCTTAGATTTAACGGGAAAAACCCCGTTTTTCTTGATGATATGGATTTCGATAGAGAAAGATATGCCCGTCGGAATAACAAAAGCGCCTATATCAAGGCAATGAGAGAGGTATAAGCAATGACAGACATCCAATCAGACAATCGAATTATCTATGCCGTCGTATTTAACGGCTTGCGTTGGTGTGGGATGGTACTCAACCCCACCGATTTTAGGGAAGAATATCCATATCTGGAGTTTGCCACCGAAGAAGAGTGCCATGCTCACATGAAAGGGTTGGGCTACAAATTCCAAACCGTATCACAACTCCGTGACGAAATTCGCGCCCGCGCCAATAAGCACCAACGAGACTTACTCAATTGGGGGCATATAGATTAGCACACAGAGGGGCGTAACCGCCCCTTTTTTATCGGCTTATGCGAGAGGGGCAAGCAATATGTCTAAAGGCATGTTTGTGCCAGCAACACTCACCAAAGAACAAAAAGCCCGTCAACGAGATGCCGAAGACGCAGAATATTCCTCGTTGGTAGTCACCGCACACACCAGAAAAGGCAAGGATATTTTTGCTTATGTGTGGGTGCACGGCGATATAAGTTTTGCAATCATCGAAAATGAAATCCGTATGTGGCTTGCAAAACATGGCGGTCATAGAAATTTGCAAATGGCGCTGATTGTCTCTGATGGCGAAATTGCCACCTGCGACGGATGGCGTTTTGACGCGCTATTGAGACCTGAATATTCCGCAGGCTTCCCTCAAAAACATCGCCAAGAATGGCAAACACAGTCAGAGTTTGAATCAGATTGTGCCAGAGGCGGAACGTGGGTAAATCATGGCACGCCAGAGGATATTGCACGCTCGACGGAAGCTACCGAGCGTTGCTGGAAAGATAAGCGCAAAAAGTTTGAACAAATAATGGAAAGATTCTTACGCCGAGAGGAGGCATAATGACCGATACATATTTGATACAAAATGGCGGGGGCATCGCCTCTGCGCTTGGTTGCCCAGACGCGCTAACGCGCTTGGGTGTTGAGTGGCAAAGTGTCACATCCGTACTCCCCAATGAGGGGGATGACCAGCGCCGATTAATCGAATCGGCAGAAAAGCTGTACGGCAAAGAGACTATTCGCATCGGCGTAGTCATGACTCCGCTCGAAATGTTCACGAAGGTGAAATTTCTTGGTAACAGTCGCATTGACCCGTGTTCGGCAAAATTAAAAAGAGAACCACTCAAAAAATTTATTGAAGCAAACTACGACCCTGCACACACGGTCTTGGTTTTTGGCATTACAGGTGTGGAGCAACGCCGTATACCATCCATTGAGGGCAATTGGGGCGCACAAGGCTATCGCACGCTATTCCCCCTACGGGAGTGCATGTGGGATACGCGCCAGTGGATGGATTGGTGCTATGAGCAAGTGGGCTTTGTGCCCGAACCGTATCGGCAGGGGTTCGACCACAATAACTGTGGTACTGCCTGTTGCAAAGCAGGCGTATCCCATTGGAAGCGCGTGTTATACAAAAACCCCCATGTTTATGCCGAATGGGAAGAAGGCGAACAGCTTTGGCAAGAGACTATGGGCAAAGATAACACCATGCTCTCGCGTACTCGTGACGGCGTTAAATCTCCATTATCCCTCCGCCAATTGCGCGAGGAAACACAAGCAGAGTGGGCAGATTATCTGCCGGGAGTACATCCCTACTCTGCAACCATCATCTACTAACTTTATCCCCCCCCTATTAGGAGAACATCATGAATCTTATCGGCACAGTCCCCTTGACGGGGGTTAAGGTATTTCAATTAGCAACCGATTTTAGCCATCCCGTGTTCATTTACATGGTAGGCATCAAAGCGGAAGTGCGTCGTACCATCGCCATGTTGCACAGTAGTGATGAGGTTGAGGTGTTAGTAGGAGAGAACCTTGTTGCTATCAAAAAATCGTGGAACGAACATCTCACATCTGTTACATCGGCACTCCCCATCACATTGCCTAATGGGACGGTTCAGAAAGGTTGGTCATCGGCATTTGTTTATGACCGACGCGCACTTGAATTTAACCCAGAAGCCTACACACCCGTCACCTATATTTTATCAGATGACCCTTATCGTGGCTTCCAGTTCCACTTGCAAAACAAAGAATCATTTCCAGCCCATACTTCATGGATTGCATATATATGGGATAAGGCACACGCCCTGAAATTACTCACCCCTCTGACGGGGTATGGCGTGTCGGGTTGGAAAATGAAAGTGAATCACGATTGGTCAAGCATTATCAGCGAAGGTCTTAAAAACAAGGACATATCCCTATGAGCAGGATAGAATCACAAAAGAAAATGGGTTTTTACCCCACTCCGGTTGAGCATTATCCCGCCATTTTGAATGTCCTCAACATACCATCTGGGGCAAACGTTCTTGACCCATGTGCGGGCGAGGGTCATTTCCTAGAGGCTCTAGCCAACCATTTTAACGCCAATCCGTATGCCAATGAGCTAGAGACCGATAAAGCGCAAATATGCGCGGATAAGTTCGGTTCTAATGCCGTACAGGGCGACATCTACGCCTTATCTGCCCCACAGAATAGCTTTGATGCTATCTGGTGCAATCCCCCCTACGAATCGGACAGCACCGAGAAGGCGGCAGACCGTCGCGTCGAATTTGCCATGCTCAAGCAATCACACCAATGGCTCTCCTATGGTGGGATTATGATGTGGTGTGTTTATTCTCACCACGTCACATCCGAGGCTTCTACATGGTGGAACAAGAACTATTCCGCCGTCGAGCTATACCACCTGCCCGGCAAACACTTGGGGATGTATGACCAAGTAGTCGTTATCGGCAGAAAAGAACGCAATTACGGTAAAGAAGAATCCCACGGGTTGCTATGGAAAAAAGAATCCCGGTGTAAAGAGAACTTCTCTATCGTTAAAGGGATTAAAAATCGCCACGCCTCAACGTCTTGGTTTCATCCAATAATTACGATTGAATCCAGTACCATCGAAGACAATGATTTGCTCTCTGCGATGGACGTGTATGGCGCACATCATAAACCCGTGTGGAACACCTTGCATCAACCAACACCCGGCGAATCGCCCAGCTTGGAATCCATCACCCAACCTCGCGCAGGTCATATTACTGTGGCGATGATGACGATGGCGACCAACTCTAATCTATTCATTGACAGTGAGCAATATGGGCGCATCATCGTCCGTTCTGCCACCAAATACATTGACGAAAAGACTACATCCACCAATACCGTTGGGCGACCCATTGAAAAAGTGACTACCCGCCCCAAGACAATCCTGTCATGGTGGGACAAAAAAGGCGTACTCCACATAGCCGATGATGACAAAAAGATGCTTGAGTTTGTGGCAGGGCATTTCAATATCCTGTACAAAGAGATTACCAAGCACATCACCCCTATCTACAACTTTGATTTTGCGGGGCATTTACCAGCCATGCAGAACATTGTGCTGAAGGGGAATAAAAACCCGCTTCTAGTACCACAAAAACACGTTGTAGCCTCTATCGTAGAGGCATTCAAGAAGATGAATCGCGTGTTATTGGTGGGTGAGGCAGGCATTGGCAAGACCGTCATCAGCGCAACCATGCTCCGTATCATGTGGGACAAACTCCCCATGCACCAACGGACAGGCTATACAGATACCCGCCCTATCGTTGACCGCAACGGCAAGGTGATTCGCACCGAGACAAAACACACACCCGGTAAAATCATGATGGTTATCTGCCCTGCACATCTCCGCGAAAAGTGGGAACGTGAACTGCGTGACGTGTTGGGCGAGAAAGCCCAGATTGTCTACACTGACCCCGATACCACCGAGCGTTCGTTC
This sequence comes from bacterium, assembly GCA_033763335.1. GTDB lineage: Bacteria > Chloroflexota > Anaerolineae > Aggregatilineales > Phototrophicaceae. The sequence continues at coordinate 40,294 of JANRKU010000090.1, read as the reverse complement.
CAGCAAGTGCAGAACTTCATCGAAGCGCCCAACCCTACTGGTGAGGCGAAGGTTGTCGTGGTCAAGATTAACGACACAAAACTTGGGTCAGCCTTTGAGCCATCTATTGGCATCCGCAGACTAAAAATCCACCCCAATAACGACAAAAAACACATCGGCGGGTATTGCTATTGCCCAAGCTGTGGGTCAAAAATCCCAGACTTGGCACACGAAGATAAGATGGAGAATTGCCCGAAGTGCTTTACCCCTCTGTGGCAATTGTCAGACGACCCCAAGATGCTTGACGACCAAGCCCAACGCTATATCCCCGACCTGAACCCCCGCTATGACAAGAACGGGCAATATATTCCTATTGTCCATCGCCCCGCACGGATTAGCGTCTCAGACTTCATCAAGAAGAAATATCGGCACATTATCCATGTGTTGGTGTGGGACGAGGTACATGAAGCAAAGTCGCCTATGACAGGCAACGGCTTGGCTCTGGCACGCTTGGCGCAATGCTCTGACTACTCGCTCATGATGACTGGCACGCCATTCAATGGCAAAGTATCCAGCTTGATTATCATGATGCACCTGTTATACAAAGAGATTCGTGAAGAATTTCCGTGGGGCAATGCCCCGCGCTTTAACCGTAAAGTGTGGGGGAGCAAAGAACCTCAGTTCCGCAATAAAGTGGATGAGACAAAATCTAAGTCCATCGCCATTGATAACTTTGTTAAACGCTATGGCGTACTCATCTCCACAACTCCTATCGAAGAAAGTTCAAACGGCAAGTATACCCATGTGTATGGGGCAACCACCTCAACCCGCGAAGGGGCAGGTGTGAATCCCGAACTCGTGGCTCGTTTGCTGAAATGCGCCGTGTTCATCGGCTCTGCCGACTTGCACAACATCCCCCCGCTTACCTATGTGAACATCCCTATTGAGTGCGAGAAGCCTCTACAAGATTGGCACAACAATAAGCTACAGGAATTGAAAGCGTCATCACGAGAATACGCCAAAGACAAGATATATCTGTCTGGTAGCATCTTGTGGTTTAATCGCTTCATTGACCAACCCACGCTAGAATATGACTTCCGCTACAAGAATGACACCATGTGGGTGTATCCCGCTTTCTATGAAGAAGATTACATGACAGCCAAAGAACAAGCCCTGCAAATAGGGGTGAATCTGAAACTGTCAGAATCCCCAGAAGTGGTGGTCGCCATTATGGTGGTCAATAGCAATGAGCGCGACATCCGTCCTCGCATTGCCAATCTGTTCCCCGATGAGAAAGTATTCATCCTAAACGCATCAGTTGACCCCTCTAAGCGAGAAGCGTTGTTAAGCAAAGCTGTGAAGGCAGGTCATCGCATCATCATCACCAATTACGAGTTGGTCAAGACTGGTTTGGATTTTATTTGGAGTTATCCCGATGGAATCTATCGCTACGCCTCGTCCATCTTTGAATATCAGGTGACATACAATGCGTTCACTCGCATCCAAGCATCAAAACGCATCAACCGCGCCAACTCAAAACATGCTGGCGAGGTCTATTCCATGTTCTATACCGGGACTGCCGATGAGGTAGCCAACAAACTCCAACAAAGCAAAATGAAAGCCATCGCCTTCCTGCTCGGTCAAACGGGCGAGGGGCTTGTGCCTATCAATGCGCTATCTGATGGAGAAGAATCCGTGCAGGACATCATGAATAATATGCTGATGGGCAAAATAACATCCGCCAGCAATGTAGATGTGTCAAGCGTGGATGATTCACACGTCAAAGTGTTGGACAAGGCAATGTGGCAGGTGAACGCCGATTGGGATTATCCCCCACAAGCCGTTACCCATACTGAACCAATTACCCCGATTGTTGAGCGTGTTGCACCTAAGCCCAAGCGCGTCAAACAAACGCATGTGGAAGCCCCTGTAGTGGCTCACGATACGCATGTACAAACGCATCAACTATCTCTGTTTGGCGATATGTATGGACAAAATGAAGCGCCTAGAGTCTCTAGGAATCGCCGTCAGCCGGGTCTGTTTGCATCTGCCCCGTCGGGGGATTAGTGGGAGGGGGGACATTGCTTTCTTGGATGTCCCCCGGTTTTCCGGCTAATGTGTCCGCCAAATAACTTCTGGCAGATTCTTCCATCGAAGCATCGGCGCTCGTGGCAACATCCTTGTGCAAACTCATATAGATGGTGAGCAATTCACCAAACGCTTTATCCGATTTAGTTTGCTCAAGGCGTTCCAGTAGGCTATCTACAATGGTAGGGAACGCCGAGAGTATCTTGAGGTTGGTTATCTTTGTTTCACTCATCAGATGACCAACCAACCTGTCATAAACCCGTTGCCACAGACCGTCTAATTGCCACCGCGATTTTAGCGAGGTAATTTTGGCAGGACTTATGCCAATTGCCTTGGCGGTCTGTACAAGCGACAAGCGATTCTCTCCCGCAAAGAATGGGAGATTGTGAGTCATAATCAACGCGCATAGCTGTTCATCAGCGTTGCCGGGGAATATTTCCGATATGGTGGCTTTCAAGTCCACCGTTACGGGGGTTTTTGTAGCGTCAAATTCAATTGCGAGGGGTGAACCGGGCATGGGGATGTATCCTTTGATTATTTTAAGCGGGGAGTTATTGGTGTTCACAATACCACAATGTTATCAATAACGCACATCATTGGTCTAGTTTTGGTAAATATAATTTTTAATCTCTTATTTAATGCAGTTTGGGTTATGATGAAGTTGTGGCGTAACCTTATTCATCCTTGTGCGGTAATCATTGTATCAACCAGATTCCGCCCATCAAAGAGGCTTATGTGAATCGTGTTGAGGAACAGCGCATCTTAAAACTGGCACAGGCTGGCAATAGCAATGCCTTTGCCCAGTTATATCGGGAGCATGTGCAGACTATTTTTCGGTATTTGTATTATCGGCTCAATGATACCCATTTGGCAGAAGATTTTACCGCAGATGTGTTCACCCGTGCTTTTAAGGATTTGTCCAATTATCAAGATATGGGCAAGCCATTTGTGGCATGGTTGTATCGGATTGCCCATGCGCGAGTGGTTGATTACTATCGCAAAATGGGTCGGCAAGGCACAGAAAGCGAATTGGACGAGTCTATCATCATCACACAACGCACGGATGATGTCGTAGATAACACCCTTTTACGCAAACAAATGGCACAAGTCCTCCATCTCGCCATCGCCCAACTCATCCCATCTCAACAACAAGTCGTGATGTTGCGCTTTATAGAAGAAAAAAGTTTAGACGAGACCGCCCTTATCATGGATAAAAAGGTTAATGCCATCAAAGCTCTACAACATCGCGCCTTAAAAACACTTGCCCAATTATTGGCAAAAATGGGATTCGCTGGTGATGAATTTCTGGGAGGGTTATCATGACAAATCCAACCGATGACCACCCCGATTATGCCGATATTTTAGCTACTTGTTTGGATATGGTACTCTCTAAACGCGCCACCATCGAAACTTGCGTGGCAGAATATCCCCACTATGCCGATTCGCTTCGGCAAGAACTTAGTATTGCCCTATTAATCACCAAACTCAAGCCACCGACCTTATCGGATAACAAAGTTGCTTCTATAGAAGCCCGTCTGATGAAAAGTCTCCCCAGTCAAAAAGTGCTTCGCCCTCATTTTGGCATGATTCGGCGTAATGTTGCCGCCATTTTCCTCATTATTGTTGTGATATTTGCTGGTAGTGCGGGGACGGTAGCCGCTTCTGCGGATGCGTTGCCCGGTGATGCCTTATATGGTGTTAAGCGGTGGTGGGAGTCGGTGGTCGTTTTTATTGCCACAATTGTTGGAGATACCGAAACGGTATTGATACAATTGGCAGAAACACGCCTCGATGAAATGACCCGTTTGGCAGAGATTGGTGGGGATTCTTCACAAAATTTATCAGATTTAGCCTCTGCAATAGAGAATGTTTTGCGCTATAATAGTGACTTAACATCACGAGAGGTCAATTTTTTACAAGCAACGCATCGGTTCTTAATCGGCTCATCTGTAGTTGATAGCCCCCTTGCACAAAATATGCTTGATGAAATCGCACCGTTCTTGACAGTGATACCAGAGCGACCCCCAGCCTCTGATATGTCATCGGATAGCCCGATGACCCCTACACCAACCGCCACAGTTGCGCCGAGCGTGGTATTATCCCCCACCGCAACTGCATCTCCAATAGAATCTATCACGCAGGTGTTTACCCCAACACCTAGCGCGACTTCACGTATCCCCCCAACGCCCACACGCACCGCCACACCAACCGCTACCCCGACAAAAACTGTTTTAGCGCCGATAGTGCCAACATCCACCCCCACATGGACAGCATACCCAACATCCACACCTGCCCCGACCATCACACCGAGTATGCCTGTGATTGGTATAACAGCTACTGCCAATGGTGGGGGAATTGTCCCTGTCCCTAGTGTCACATGGTATCCATGGCAACAAGCCACATGGGATACCTGCTATCTCACCCGTACTGTAGACCCGTACGGCAATATCAACGACCCCTATTGCAATAGCACCTTGCCACCGCCAGTAGACCCAGAATCATTAGGGGTGGAGGTCACGCCATAATGCCTGTTCAATTCGTCATAGGAGACCCACTAGCGACCACCGCCCAAGTATTGGCATTTGGGCATAATGCGCGTGGTCGCACCGAATTAGGGGTATTTGAAACCCGCCTCATGCAGACCTATGCACCTGCTTTTGCTATGTATCAAAAACAATGTCGGGCAGGGCGGATAAAAGCAGGAGACTTATGGCTTTGGCGTGAAAATACGCCTCAATTGATGTTTATGGCGGTACGGGATTCGTCAGTAGGGGCGACACGACTGCGCTATGTGCAAGCCAATGCGATTCGGATTGCGCGAGAATACCCGTTGTTGGGGATAAAAAGCCTTGCCATAGCCCCACTGGGCAACCCATACGAATGGGCAGAAATCCGTCAAGTATTGGCGATTTGGCTGGATAAGACCAAATTGGACGTGACGATTTACGAGTTATAAATGGCGGATATACGCTATTGCTAATCCGCCAGTACAAATTTATGTGCGGGGTTTTGCGCGTTTTGCCACTTCATAAATTGCGTCTAATTTTTCGATAATTTCGGGATGAACTTGCTCTGGGGTGAGATAATCTGCCAGAATATGATAATTTGTCTTATTTATTTGATTAGACAGGTTAATTTCTGCAAAATAATCTTTGAAAAGACGGTCTAAAAAGTCGCTTAATTTTGTCTCATACCACCAAATATCTTCAAAATTCTCAAGTGCATCTAATGACAAACGTCTCTTGAGAAGGGTATTCATTACCTCATGATTAACGCCTGCATAAGCCAATAATACCTCTGGTAATGCAATATAATTCTCAATTTCACGCCTTTTCCACATCATCTCGACTAATTCAATATTTCTTTGAAGCTCTTTTTTGATATTATCTACAAGGATGAAACCGATTAAATCTGGTTTTGCTTCTCGTAAACCACGAAAATGCTCCCGCCCAATAATTGGTTCATTTTGCCTTATGGGATGGAAAAATACCTTTTCTAATTCCGGTAGAACTGGGTGGTTGAGTTGCTTTGCAAACGCCCTCATAATACTTAAATCGGTTTCGCCCTCTAAATATAAAACCCAGCCTGTAATTTCTGCCCTATAGTAATCTTCCCCTGATATGTCGCGTAGGGCTTTTCTGAGTTGACTTGCTCTATCATTGGTACGATGTGGTTTACCGACAAAAGCAATGACAATATCATTTTCAGTGGCTTTATCAAGAATAATCTCAGAATGACTGGCGATAATCACCTGTGAATTTTGTTGCTTGGCAACATCGTTAATTAAGTCGTAGATTTGCCGTTGGCGTATAATTTCGAGATGGGCATCGGGTTCATCTAATAATAGAATGACATTTTGATTGAGATATAAATGTGCCAAGATGAATAATGTTTGGCGCACCCCACTACCAGATGCGAGTAAATCCAATACAATTCCCTCGCGTGTTTTATATTCAAGCGTGATTGTACCACCGTCTAAGTGTGGTTCTTGTAGAATGATGCCAAATTGCTTTTTGATGGTGTTAACTAATTCATCCCAATATGGTGTCTGATAGACCAAATAACACATATTGCGAAGCACTTCTGCTGTACGACCTTCACCGATTAATCTCTCAATAAATTCAGCATCAACCCTTGGTTCAATAACCGATAAACCTGCCATAATCGGTAAAAATGCGACTTTAAGATTTTTAGCTTCATCTGGAATTGCGGGTTCTTGTCCTTCAATTTTGATAGGGGTGCAATAAAAAGATTCATTGTTATCAAACCGAAATTCCATGCCACATCGCCATTGCTTACCATTGGTGATGGCTTCTAAAGTGATACTAATATCAAAAACATCTTTTTTAATACCTTGCTTTTGGGTGGTCAAATTGCGCCATAGCATCCGCGCACTTGTATTTGGGATGGAAAATAAATCTTTGCGATTAATCGGTATGCGAGTGCGTTTCCCCCCTTTTTGTGCAAGCCATTTTTGCACACCGATATGCCACAAACTCAATGCCTGCAACGCGGTGGTTTTGCCACTGTTGTTTGGACCCACAAACACAACGGTATTGCCCAATTCGATTTCAATCTCATCGAATTGCTTAAAATTGCGAATGATGAGTTTATGCAGGGTGGTGGGCATGATAGTATCTCCGAAATATTTTGTGGACGACATACGCGCTTTGCGCTAGTCGTCCATTACAAAACCCCAGTTTTATGGGTGTAATGGCGGACTAGAGGCATTAGCCTCGTATGTCCGCCACTAAAAACAGGTAATTCTTAGGCGTTTTCTGGCTCTAATGCGCCAAGAATTTGCTCGCTTCTATCCAAATTGCCCACCCCATAATATTTTGCATCGGGGTGATGGGCAAAGATGGCGGCGGTGCTTTGTTCTGGCACAATCTGGAAACTCTCTTCGGTCAATGTGAGGTTGATTTCTGCTGTTTGGGGCAACAACCGCCACACAATTTGATGGTCAGATAATTCTGGACAGGCGGGGTATCCCCAGCTATAGCGTTTGCCACGATTTTCTGCGATGCCCAATTCTTTGCGGATATGCACCGTCATATAATTGGCGGTGGCTTCTGCCGCTTGTACAGCGAGTCCATGAAAGAAATAGGCTTCGCTATAACTATCTACCTGTTGCAATTTCTCAAAGGCTTCACTGGCGACTTCGCCCACCGTCACCGCTTGTAAGGCGACCACATCCACCAAGCCCGATTCGACTGGGGCATAATAATCGCTGATGCACAAAAATTCCCCTGTGGATTGGCGTGGGAAGGTGAAGCGTTCTTTTTCTACCTTTTTCCCAGATTTAGCAAATTCATCCGCATCCCAAATAATGAGGCTATCGCCATCACTGTTGGCGGGGAAATAGCCATAAACAGCTTGTGGCAACAATGATTTATCACGCAAAGCGGCGCGACTCATTTTTTCCAGACGGGCTTCAAATTCGGCTTCCAGTTTGACCCATTCATCCCCGCGCGAATTTTTTGCGCCCCAACTCAGGCGGAACAATTCGGGTTTGTGGAGATGTTGCAAGACCACCTCTAAGGGCATGTAATTGACCAATTTTGACCCCCAGAAGGGCGGTGTTGGTAAATCTGGGGCGGGTTGTACGGTTTTAACCATATCACCGCCTGCACGCCCTCTACGGGCGGGCTTGTTGATTTCTTCTTCTGCTTCGGTGATGACTTGTTGCACAAATTGGGCGCGGTCTGGGCTGACCAATTTGTCCATCACCGCCAAGCCTTCAAAGGCATCGGTGCAATAGAACACACCCGGTTCATAAGGGGCTTTGCTCTCTTCTAAGAACAAAATCCGCCGACCAAAGCGCCGATTAATCGCCGCGCCACCAATCAACACGGGCAATTTTAGCCCTCTACGACCCAATTCGTTGACGATGAGGGGCATTTGTTTGGATGTGCTGACCAATAATGCCGAAAGCCCAATGGCATCGGCTTTGTATTCCAGTGCCTTTTCGATGATGGTATTGGCGGGGACTTGTTTGCCCAAATCATGCACCGTATAGCCATTATTGGTCAAAATGGTCTTGACCAAATTTTTGCCAATATCATGTACATCACCATACACCGTTGCCAGCACAACCGTCCCTTTGGTCACGCCTTCCACTTTATCCATGAATTGTTCGAGATAGGCGACAGTTTTCTTCATCACCTCTGCCGATTGCAACACAAAGGGCAAAATGAGTTCCCCAGCGCCGAATTTATCCCCGACTTCTTTCATGGCGGGTAATAAAACATTATTCAACACGGTCACGGGGTCATGGCGGGTGAGGGCGGTGTCTATCAATTTTTCCACACCGTCTTTTTTGCGGTGGACGATTTGCCAATGTAAGGCTTCTTCTGCGGTCATATCGGCAGTGGGGTCTACGGTTTCTTGTCCCGCTAATTGCACATCGTTTTGTTCAAAATATTGAATAAAACGGGGGAGCGCATCTTGGTCGGTGTTATAGATGAGGTCATTCGCCAATTTGCGTTGGTCATCGGGAATTTCTGAATAGGGTGTGATATGGGCAGGGTTCACAATTGCCATATCCAAGCCTGCTTGTACCGCATGATACAAAAACACGCTATTCAACACGCCACGCGCCGCAGGGGTGACACCAAAACTGACATTGCTCACACCGAGCGCCGTCATCACACCCGGGAGGTGTTGTTTGATGAGGCGGATGGCTTCGATGGTCTCTACGGCATCATTCCGCAAATCTTCTTGCCCTGTGGTGAGGGGGAAGGTGAGCGTGTCATAGATTAAATCTTCTGGCGACAAGCCAAATTCATTCACGGCAATATCGGTGATGCGTTTGGCGATGGCGAATTTTTTGTCGCGGGTGTGTGCCATGCCTTCTTCGTCAATGGTCATCGAAAGCACGCCAGCGCCATATTTTTTGACGATGGGCAAAATTTTATCAATGCGTTCACGCCCATTTTCAAGATTATTCCCGTTGACGATGGCGCGTCCGGGATAGAGTGCCAATGCCGCTTCTGCCACATTGACTTCGGTGGTATCAATAATCAATGGCACTTCGACCGACATCGCCAATTTTTTGACGAGTTTTTCCATTTGTACGCGCTCATCATCGCGTTCTGTGAGCGCCACACACACATCGAGCATGTGCGCCCCGCTATTGACTTGCTCCACCGCGATTTGCACGATGCTATCGTAATCATCATCTAATAACAGGCGCTTGACCTTACGGCTACCCTGACTATTGACCCGTTCCCCGATGAGTGTGGGTCCCGGATTTTGTATCATGCGCGTGGCAGTCATGCCCGATGAGGCTTGTGCCTCGTGTTGGATTTCACGTTGTTTTGGTGCTTGGCGCTTGAGTGGATTGCCTGTTTTGAGCGCATCCACATAGGCTTGATAGGTGTAGCCATTGATTTTTTCGTATAATTGCGCCAAATGGGGTGGTTGAGTGCCACAGCACCCGCCGACCACATTCACACCCCAACGGGTAAATTCGGATACCATATCGCTAAATGGCTCTGGGGTCATGGGATAGACGGCTTCGCCATCCACATTGATGGGCAAGCCTGCGTTTGGCAATACGCTGATGGGGAAGCGAGAACGCTCCACCAGATATTGAATCGGTTGGCGCATATATTCGGGTCCAGTGGAACAATTCATGCCAATGACATCAATGGGCATGGATTCTAGGGTGACGGTTGCACCCGCAATATCTGTACCAAATAACATACGTCCGCTAATATCGAGCGTGATTTGCACTTGTAACGGGACACGATTGCCCGAATCTGCAAAATATTTGTTGATGCCATAGACGGCGGCTTTGACCTCTAAAATGTCTTGGCTGGTCTCGATGAGCAGTAAATCCACGCCACCTTCGACCAAGCCTTGTGCTTGCTCATAGAAGAGGGTTGCCAATTGGTCAAACGAGACATTGCTTAATTCTGGGTCATCGCCAGAGGGTAATTTGCCACTGGGTCCAATACTACCCGCCACAAAACGGGGGATACCCGTCTCTTTTTCAAAACGGTCACATACGCTTCGCGCCAATTGTGCGGCGGCGCGGTTGATTTCGAGTGTTCTATCCGCCAGACCATATTCACCGAGTGTCCAGCGATTGCTACGGAAGGTGTTGGTCTCGACCACTTCGCTCCCCACTGCGAGGAAGGAGGCGTGAATTTCGCCGATGACATCAGGGCGGGTGATGACCAAATAATCCACACAGCCATTGAGATGTTCGCCACCATAATCTTCGGCGGTGAGGTTATACCGTTGGATACTCGTCCCCATGGCACCATCAAAGATGACCACATGGTCTGCGATTGCATCGAGATAACGACGATTGGTATAGGTTCGGTTGTTCAACATCAGTTGGGGGTCTCTTTCTTTATAGTCTAATACTGACGATTATTTCACAAATTGGGATATGGTTGGGATAAATAACGGGAATTTTACCATGTTTTGCGTTTGAGGCTTTCTATGTAGTTTTATTGTAGCGCAATTGTGCCTATATCGTTATCCCTCCATTGCAATTACTTATCTATTATTTAACGCGCTTTCGAGCCGATTGGCAACATCCAACCAATAACCACTATCGGCAGATGCCACTTGTGGGTTCATCCAAAAATTGAATTGGATGCGTTCTCGTTCTTCTAATGGGGTGGATTCATCACGCAGAACAGCGTATGAATCTGGACGATAGCGAAAATGGTCATATTGCAGATGTGCCAAAATGATATTGGCAACGGCGTTGGTGATATGACTATATTTCTCAAAATGGGTATATTGGCTCTGAACAGACCGCGCTAAATCGAATATTGCCAATAAAAAATGAGCGCACCCCGCATTTGGAAATTGTGGGATGCTATTCACAGGCAGGTCATCGGATGCCGAGCCATAAACAATGACTGTCAATAAAATTTCGCGTACCCATCGTGCTTCGGGATATAACGCCTCAAATTTTGGCAAAAATGTCTCGAATAGGGGTGCGCCAATGGAGACCGCAATAAGTGGGTCTAGGTGGGTCAACAACCGTTTGAGGGTATCCTGAGATGTTCCCCATTCGCGTTGTTGGGCAGAAATACGTAATTGTGATAAATCGGTCTGAATGTTTGTGTCCATTAATCCTATATTATGCCTAATGTGAAATTAAATTGGCAAAATAGGGCGACTTTGCCCCGCCATAGGTTCAAAACCTATGGCTATTCGATTTTGAAGCCCACTAAAGGGGCTGATTTGACCTGTTTTTTCCACAAAATTGGCATTAAACCTCTTCCACTGAAGTGTACCTCTTTTTGAGACTGGGTTTTAGCCCCTTTAGTGGACTTTATTCGACTAGCTAGAGATTTTGAATCTCTAGCGAAATACATTAACGAGATAAAATGAGTGTCTACCAATCAAGATATTTCACATCAACCGATATTATGCTGTAGATGCTAATTCCGATTGAGTGTCGCTATCGGCATCAATGGCGGGTAGGGGTAGGGTGAAGATGAAATTTGCGCCTTTGCCTGCTTCGCTTTCGACCCATATTTTACCGCCATGTGCGTCAATTGCCAGCCGACAAAAAGTGAGTCCCAAGCCAATGCTTTTATGGGTGGTGGTTTCTTGATGAGCGCGACTGAATTTTTCAAAGATGACTTCTTGCAATTCTTTGGGAATCCCTGCGCCAGAATCTTGCACGTTCACCAAGACCATGCCATCTTTGATTTTTGCACCAATGCTAATTTGCCCGCCTTGTGGGGTGTATTTGAGGGCGTTTTCGATAAGGTTCACAATGACCCGCAAAATCATGTCGGCATCCACTGTCAGAGTTGGTAGGTCATTGGCAACGATGAACCGAAAATGTTGATTCGCCTCCACTGCAAGCGGTTGCACCAATTCCACCGCATCGCTCATGATGTCGTGCAGATTGACATCGCTTTTTTGGATAAATGATTTGCCTGTTTCGAGGCGTTCCAAATCCAACAAATTGTCTACTAAGCGACGCAATTGGCGCACACTGCGGATATTGACCTGTAGTAGATTGAGAATGCTAATATCATCATGATTAGCTAGTAATTCTCCCAATTTTCCACTACTGGCACGGAGTGTTTGTAGTGGCACACGCAAATCATGATAAATCATGGCGCTAAGGTCACGTTGGAGCTGAAATTGTGCCAATTGGTCGCGCACATCTTGGCTGGTCGTCCAACGGAGCAAATCGGCTTTATGGATATGCCCCGCACATAATTCCCCAATTTCATCGGCAAAAGGGATAATATCCGATTCAAAATGCCCTGTTTGGGGATTCAAAAAGACCAATACACCAATCATTTTTTGATTATAAAGCAGTGGCAAACCCAACGCCGAGCCTTTTTCTGGTAACACATCTTTGATGCGAAGTGTTCCCCATCGCGGGTCTACGGTGATATTCGATAAAATGACCACCCGTTGGGTGTGATAAACCAAGCCCACCATGCCAGAATACAGCCACATATCCCATGCTTCTTTATCGGCATCTGACAAAGAGGGAAGTTCCCAAAAGATGGTTTCGGTGGGCAACCCGCTTGGATTAAATAACACCAAAAAGCCTTGTGAGGCGTGGCATAACTTCCCCCCCTGTTCCAATACCATCATCGCAAGAGGCTCTAAATGTGTTTCTTGATTTAGTTGTTTAGAGAATTGATATAGTGCCTCTGTAAACTTTGGCATACTATCCCTTTTTAGCGTCCGTATAACCGATTAATTTCTGTGGCAAGTTGCCTAAACGCCATTTCTGGCACAGCAGGGTTAAATTGGATTTTTGGTAAGTTGGTTGCTTCGGCGGGCATACGGTCAATTGGCTCGCTGATGAGCAAGAAAATCGGCTTGTCGCGGTTATGGAAATGTCGCCAATTTTTCATCACATTCTCGTTACGAAGTGCCGCCACCGAAAGGACGATAATCATCATGGGACACTCTAAGCGTGCCTGTTGGGTCATGGTTTCCCATTCGGGCGTGCCTTCCATCCATTCTTGGTCTGCCCATACAGGCAATCCTGCTTCAGTGAGGGTATTCATGAGAGGGGCGACCACTCTATCCCAATCTGGGCGAGCATAACTGACCAAAATATTGTTCGTCAACGATACCAAATTGCTGGTATCGTGCATTTTGCTAGGGTGCATCCAGAGTGTGTCAAATTCGCTGGTTTTGCGCTTGGCTTTTGGTCCGATTTTGGTCTCATCTACCAATTGGTCGGTGATAATGTCGGATGTATACCGTTCTGGCGTATTGGTAAATTGGAAGCGTAAACTGCGACCAATTTGAATGATGTCGCCATTTTTCAGTGGGCGGGTATCTTCTAATAATTCGTTGTTGAGGATGGTGCCGTTGGTCGAGCCTAAATCGCTGATGGAGTAGGTGCGTCCCACCAATGAGAGCCGAAAATGCTCACGGCTGAGTTCTGGCTCAATAATAACGATATTACAGCCTGTAGACCGCCCGACAGTGATATTCATGCCATTTAGCGGATATACGGCGGGTTGTGCGCCTTCTTCACGTCCCAAATAGACCAAATACGATTGCAAAAATTGGGTGTCATCAAATGTAGCGACGTATGAGCGCGGGTTACGGAGTTCATCTGTCCCCGGTTCACCCGGACGAAATTCGAGCGTGATGCTATCGCCCAATTCGATGATGCAACTGGTTTGTAATTGCCATGTACCACCGTCTAGGGCTTGCCCATTGATGAATGTGCCATTGCTGGAATTCATGTCTTGGATTTCATAGCCAGAATCCGTGAGGGTTAGGCGGACATGCTCACGGCTCACTTCGTTGTCATGAATAATAATGGTGTTACGGTTGCCCCGCCCAATCGTAATTAATGGGGTATTTAACCGAAAAATCGTCCCCGGTTCAGGACCTCTACGCATAATTAAATGAGCCATGCTGTTATACCATCTATTTATCTACTATCGTTAACATTGATTATAGCAGATTAGCCCCTATTGGGTAGAACTATCCGCGTATAAATGTACGAATTTCGTTAATAACTGTTTTCATTTCTGCCTCATCTACCTCATAAAACGAGGCAAGGGGCAACCGCTCCCCATTTTTCATCACCAAGAACACACCATAGACCCCAATCTCGGTATTATGCTCGGTGTCTACATGCCCAATAGCATAAATTGAATACTCTTTTTTGACAGGATGAAAAATGCCGATATGCTCTAGGGTGATGGTCTCGGCGGTGCGGTCAAAATGGCAATGAATCCCATAGCCAAAATGTCGTGTGACAAGCACACCTAACACTACTAAGGCACTAATCAACGAGAAAAAAATCACGACAACCATCACCCATAACATGCCATCACGCGCATAGCTACTTTCGATAATGGGGATAATTTGTGCGACAAAAAACAGCCATGCCCCTGCGCTAATCAGGGTGAATAGCCATGCAAATAGGGTAGCCCATCCGCGCTGGTCTTTTAGGACAAGGCGGGTAGGTGATGATTCGACAATTTTGAGCATAAATGCCTCATGGGATAGACCCAGTGGGTTGCGCTTTTACATCTCTGATGGGATAGATTATAATCGTTATAACTTAAGAACAGTTGAGAATAATCATAATGGATAAACAAGCAATCCGCGTATTGCATTTTGCAGATACACATATCGGCATGGAAAATTATGGGCGAATAGACCCCGAAACAGGGCTAAATAGCCGTGTGGTAGATTATTTGCGTCGTATGGATGATATGGTGGCTTATGCCACCGAACATGATGTGGACTTGATTATTTTCGCGGGTGATGCCTTCAAAACCCGCACTCCCAATCCCACCTATCAGCGTGAATTTGCCTATCGCATCCGCGAATTATCGCAACTCGCGCCAACGGTTATGCTCATCGGCAATCATGATATTGCCCCCGCGATTTTACGTGCCAGTAGCATCGAGATTTATGCCACATTAGGCGTGCCAAATGTGTGGGTGGCAGAAGAATATACCACCCAGCGCATTTCTACCAAAAATGGGGATGTCATCGTTGGCACAGCACCCTATCCCATGCGGGCGCGGATTTTGGAAAAATTGAAAAATACGGCAGGGTTGAGCATTGCCGATACCGAAAAAATGCTTGAAGGGGCATTGGTAGATATTTTGCAAGGCTTGGCAGATGAAGCCGATAGTAAAGCGGGTGGCGATGATATTCCCCGTTTGTTGGTGGGGCATTTTACTGTTGGTGGGGCAATGGTGGGCAGTGAGCGCCAAATTATGTTGGGGCGTGATGTGAATGTCCCCAAATCGGTGTTGGCGGTGAACCAATGGGATTATGTGGCGTTGGGGCATATCCATAAACATCAAAATTTGACACATGGGCAGACGAATGTGCCTCCTGTGGTGTATAGCGGGAGCATTGAGCGCATTGATTTTGGCGAAGAAGGCGATGAAAAAGGATTTTGTTGGGTAGAATTGGCACGCCATGAAACGGTTTGGCGATTTGTGCCAGTAAAAGCCCGTCCATTTGTGACCATCAAAGCCGATTTGCGCCAAGACCCAGCGCCGACAGAGACCATCATCCATAAAATTAATCAGTATGACCTACGCGGGGCGGTGGTGCGGGTACTACTCCAATTCAAACCCGAAACCGAAGCCCGTTTCAATGAAAAAGCGGTATTCGATGCGCTCAAGCAAGCAGGTGCGGTTTATGTGGCGGCGATTCGCAAAGAGGTAGATTCCCCTGCACGCCAACGCTTAGGTGAAAATCCAGAGGGACTTACCCCGTTGGAACTCCTAGACCGTTATTTGGAAAAAGTGAAGGCAGTGACGGCAGAACGGCGCGAAGAACTCATAGATGCGGCACAGAGCATTTTCGATGAGGTGAAAAATAAGGGTGGGGGATAATCCCATCCTTTGCCGATTATTGATGCTCATTTTGTTGCTATCCTAATTTATCAATACCCAATATATGGGTTATTTTTAGAATAATGATGATGATATGCTGTTCTAATCGTTTAGATTATGTGAAAGATTGGATAAGCACACAATGACAAGCAAATCTGATTATTGGCGACAGTATCATGATGAAGCAACCATAACACGTTCAGATAATCTCCGCACAACCCATCAACTATCTTCCACGGGTGTTAACATCCATATTGATATGTATGAACAACCCAGTTTAGATGCCCCTGTGATTATATTTAATCATGGCGGTGGGGGGTATTCGCGTTTATTTATCCCTGTTGCCTTAGCTATGTATGATTTGGGATATACGGTGCTGTTACCTGACCAACGGGGACAAGGCTTTTCTGAGGGGGATAGGGGTGATTTCACCTACTCCCAATTTATTCAGAATGTGGTTGATGTCGCAAATTGGGCGCGAAATCGCTATTCTGGTAAATTATTTATGGGTGGGGGTAGTGTTGGTGGTGGGATTACTTATGCCGCAGGTGTAGCAGGCGCACCTGTTGATGCGTTAGTATGCCATAACTTATATAGTTTTGGTAGTGTACAAGATGGAATGGCACTTTCTCGACTTGCATCATTGACGAAAATCCCATTTTTTTCCACTATCTCTTTGTGGTCAATAAAATTATCGGCATCGCTTATGCCGCGTCTTAAAATCCCATTTATGTGGTTGGGTAAATTTGAAAAGATGGTAGATGAACGCGCAACCGGATTTTTTGAGTTATGGAAAGCCGACCCTTTGCCGATTAAACGAGTGAGTTTGCGCTATCTTCATAGTAGTATGACCACACCACCACTCGTCCCATTTGAACAAAATACATTGCCGATATTGGTCATCAATCAGACCCGTGACCGCATGGTGAGTCCATCTGTGACACGGCGCAATTATGACCGATTGAGCGGTCATAAAGAATATGTTGAAATTGATTATGGACATTGGGCGATGGGAGAAACGTTTGTGTCTGAATGGTCAGGTATCGTTCATCACTTTTTGAGCCAATTTTAGGGGGATATTCTCCCCCTATAGCCATTGATTATTTCTTCAATTCTGCCAAGAATTTTTGGCGGAATTTTGCCACTTTTGGCGCAATGACGATTTGGCAATAACCCGCATTGGGGTTATTTTCAAAATATTCCTGATGATAATCTTCTGCGGGGTAAAATTTCTCTGCTGGCGTGATTTCGGTCACAATCGGATTCGCCCATAGGCGCGTTTGGGTTAATTCTGCGATGGTTTCTTCTGCGATGCGTTTTTGTTCATCGTTATGATAAAAAATGACAGACCGATATTGTGTGCCAACATCCGCCCCTTGCCGATTGAGCGTGGTGGGGTCGTGGATGGTGAAGAATACATCCAAAATTTGGCGTAAATTGGTGACTGTTGGGTCATATTGCAGTTGTGTTACTTCGGCATAACCCGTTGTGCCTGTGCAAATTTGTTTGTAGGTGGGGTTTGGGGTGATACCGCCCATATAACCCGATACGACATCGGTCACACCGCGTAATTGGTCATATACGGCTTCTAGGCACCAAAAACAGCCCCCGCCGAGAGTGATAGTTTCCATATGTTTTTATCCTTGTGAATTAAAACGGGTCGTTATCTTATCCGAAGCGATAACAGGCGGTCATCTTACATGAGCGGTTGCTTAATCGCATATATATTTTGTGGCTGACATACGCACTAGCGTGCTAGTCAGCCATTACAAAACCCGCGCGTTTGATGCGTAATGGCGGACTAGAGGCACTTTTCGGAACGAAAATGGCTCGTATGTCCGCCACCATAAATAAAAAAATCCCCTAAATCAGATAGGGGATTTTTGATAGTCAGGTTTTATAAATGCCTATGCCCCAAAATACCCACCTGTGGAGGGTACAGCAAGCAAGAATAGGGTAGACAGGATTGCCAATATCAATGGCACAAGAAATGCCAATGCAAAGGCGCGACTATCGGTTTTGAGGTGCATATAGAACATCACCACCAATGCCCCTTTTGCCACCGCAATGCCCAATAGCAACGGAATTTTGATGTCACTCTCAATGATTTCTGCCAACAACACTTCCGTGACAGTTAATACGGCTAAGATGACAAATACCGTGGTATACAACGGCATGGGCAGGGTCGCCCCCAAAATTTTTGTCGTTGGGGCGAGTGTCTCTGCATGGTCATTATGCGCGTGTGATTCGTTATGTTCAATAGGTGTAATTTCTTCAGACACGGATGCCTCCTAGACCAAATAAATGAGGGTGAAGAGCAAAATCCAGACCACATCCACAAAATGCCAATATAACCCAAAAAGTTCAACCATCACATAATTCTCTTTGGTATAATGCCCTTTTCTGGCTCTGCGGATGACTTCTAAGCACAATAGCACACCCACAAACACATGGAAGCCATGAAAGAAGGTGGGGGCATAAAAGTGCATTCCAAAGCCTTCATAGGCATCGGTTTCAAATCCGAGTGTGATGCTTTTGGCGGCGAGTTGGGTATATTCATAATATTGTAACCCGATGAAGATTGTCCCCAGCAGGGCAGTAATGCCCAACCAGCGAATCCCACCTTTGACATTATCCAATTGGATAGAACGCAACCCCATCACCATCGCCCAACTGCTGGTGAGGAGCAAAAAGGTGTTGAAGGTGACAATTAATGTACCACTAAAGCCTAATGCTTCGTGTACAGCATGGACAATTTCTTTATTATTAAAGCGGAACACAGCATAGGCGGCGATGAATACCGAAAAAATAATGGTTTCGCTGGCGATAAAT
Source organism: bacterium (assembly GCA_033763335.1). Lineage (GTDB taxonomy): Bacteria > Chloroflexota > Anaerolineae > Aggregatilineales > Phototrophicaceae. The sequence goes on along the minus strand of JANRKU010000090.1, from coordinate 21,560 downwards.
AGCCACATGGCGAATTTAGAATTTTCGCTAATGCGCGATATCGCCTCTAAGTCGTGTGCATGTGAATCGTGATGTACCGTTAATTCGCTCATCAATTATTCCCCTCTGGTGATTGTGGCACAATAGCCGTTGATTCAGATTCTGCGCGGGGTTCTTCTGGTTGTGCCATACGAAGCAGGTTACGCGCAGTCGTGCCGACCCATACATTCACTCGTTTGGGGTAGATGAGGTAGAAGATGAGGAATCCTAGCCCAAACGCATTGCCCAATGAGGCAAGAATTCGCATCCATGTCCAATCTGGACTATAGAGGACAAATCCCACGAGGATATGATAGGAGATGATGTAAGTTAAGAAAATGGCGCTATAAAGCACCCCAATCATGACCAGCGTTTTAGAAAGGTCTGTTTGGAAAATGGCATAATAGGTTAATGACCCAAAGAGCAGTACAAACACCGCCGTCATGCCTATTCGCAAAATATCGGGGTCGCTGAAGAATGACAAAAAGCTACCAAAGACAAAATTGTATCCGACCACGATGAACACCCCATATAACACCACCAACGCCACCAGTTGAATAGAGAGGGGTATTTGGCGTGTTTTTGCGCCTTCTGGTGCAAAGCTATACCGACCAACGGCATTGGGGGCGGTACGGACTTCATTCACATTTTTGGAGAGGGCTAACATGGTGCGCCCAATTATCCATGAAACGGCAAAAAGTGATGCCAATGTAAAAAAGATAAAAAAGGCAAAGAGGGTCAATTGGCTCACCGTTACGGTGGTATCGGTGAAAGGGATGACGAAATCGAAATAGCCAATGGCGGCAGTATTCCCCGCGGCGACACTGGTTGTTTGTAGATTTAAGCCTGTTGGCAGGGTCGCAAAGGCGAATAACCCGACAAACAACAGAATTTGCCAATAGGTCACTTGCCAGATATTAAAACTCAACACACGCCCTGGCGGGGTTTTGCTGATTTCAGCTTCTTCGTCCTCGTGTTCCTCTTTTGGTTCATAGAGGACTAAGCCTGTTTCTTTATCTACTTCTGGTTCATGGGGATGTGCGCTCATGCGCTTATCGTTTGCACCCATGCCCCATACAAAGGCAAATGAGGCGGTAAAAGCACCAACCACAAAGCCAATTTGGGCATCCCAAACGGGTTCAACCCCTTGTAAGCCTCTTAACACTAATGTAAAGAGCAATCCAGCAATTAAACCGATTATCCCCATCGGCACGGCACGCGCTAATCCGGGTTTCATGCACGACTCCTTCGAGAAAATACTAAATCCAATAGATGACCACGTAGAATAAGAGCCACGCCACCAAGACAAAATACCATAATTTTGCCCCAGCTTCTACAGCCCACAAATAATCATGTGCATTATACACGCGCTTGCGCCCATTCACATAGACAAGACCTAAATAAATCCCGATGCACACCGCATGAAAAATATGAAAGCCCGTCATCAACCGAAAAACTTGCGCGTATTGTGTGCCTGTTGGGATGACCACCCATTCATAGCCGATGAGTGCCACAAAGACACCGCCCAACACAATTGCCATGAGCCATAATTGCAAAAATCGGCTCAGATTTTGGTTGTTAACAACCTTGACGCTGTGGCGTACCAACAAGGCGCTGATGCCCAAGATGAGTGTTGCAAGGCTGGCAATCATCACACCCAGACGGTCATCTGGGTTGGGCATCCAATTTGGTGAAAAGCGTAGTTGCCGATTGACGATTGCCAAACACACAAAGGTCAGAATCCATGTTGCCTGAAAAATAAAAATGCCAGCACGTTTATTTTGTAAGGCTTGTTGCTCTGCTTTTGTTAATCCAACTTCCAATAAGTCACGTTGCATGTGTTTAATCACCAATAAGTCAATATATCAAAGATTTGTGGACGTAGGGACACGATATATCGTGTCCTTTGGACGGCATATATGTTGTCCCTACGCCCCACAGAGAGATGTTTTTTATTTTTAGTCCCCTGCAGAAGGTTCTGGGGCAGGGGTTATGGTTGGGCTAGGTGGTAGTGCCTTTGGTTTTTCGGGGTTATAAGAATCGCCAAAGCGGACTGCCATCGCTTCTAAATAGGCTTTAGAGGCTTCTGTGCCATATCCATAGGGGTCTTCAAAAGGAATGGGGTCGCCCACAAAATTATAGGCGGGTGGGGGAGAACTGGTCTGCCATTCCAATGTGAGCGCACGCCATGGGTTAGCGCCCGCAACCTTGCCACGATAGATGCTCACAGCCATGTTATAGAGCAATACAAAGGTCGAAATACCCAACACAAATGCAGAGAACCCAATTAACAAGTTCCAACTTTGGAATTGTGGGTCATATTCTGCTACACGGCGAGGCATTCCCAACATCCCGACCATGTGCATGGGGAAGAAGGTGAACAAGAACCCGAAGTAGGTGAGGACGAAGTGAATTTTGCCCAAGCGTTCATTCAACATGCGCCCTGTTATTTTGGGATACCAGTGATAAATACCACCATAGATGGCAAATACGCTCCCACCATACAACACAAAATGGAAATGGCTGACCACAAAATAGGTGTCGTGCATGTGAATATCCACAGGCACAGCGCCCAACATCATCCCGCTAATCCCGCCGACAACGAACAAGGACAGGAACCCGAGTGCAAATAGCATGGCGCTATTTAAGCGGATTTTTCCGCCAAAAATTGTCCCAACCCAGCTAAAGATTTTAATACCGGTTGGCACAGCGATGATGAATGAGGTAATCATGAATGGAATTCGTAACTCTGGTTGCAAACTGGTGAACATATGATGCGCCCACACCGTGAAACCAACGATGGCAATTGCCATGCTCGACAGGGCAATCATGCGATAGCCAAAAATGGGCTTGCGCGAGTGAACCGAGAGCAATTCCGAGAGGATACCAAATCCCGGTAATACCATGATATATACAGCAGGGTGGCTATAGAACCAGAACACATTTTGCCATAACAACACATCTCCACCCGAAACAGGATTGAAGAAGGTTGTGCCTGCAACACGGTCTAAGATGAGCAATGTGAGCGCACCCGCCAAGAAGGGGGTTGCCAAGACCACGATAATGGATGTGGCAAATGTCGCCCATGCGAACAAGGGCATCTGAAACCAACCCATACCGGGAGGGCGCATATTTTTGATGGTGACGATAAAATTTATCCCACCCAAAATAGAGGACAAGCCCAACAAATGGATGGAGAGCGCCCATAGGGTTTGACCATCTGGACTATAGATGGTACTCAGTGGGGGATAGCTTGTCCAACCTGCTTCTGCTGGTCCGACAAAATACCCTGCCAAGAGTAATAAACCGGCGGGGGGGATGAGCCAGAAGGCAAACGCATTCAACCATGGGAACGCCATATCTTTTGCGCCCAACATGAGGGGAATGAGATAATTACCAAAGCCAGCAAACATCGGCACAATCCATGTAAAAATCATCATCGTGCCATGAAGTGTAAAGAGCGTGTTATAAGATGAGCCTGTTTTCATCAAATCGAGGGTTGGTGTGAGCAATTCCCAACGAATGAGCATCGCCATCGTGCCTGCGATGATGAAAAATATCAACGATGTGACCATATATTGCACACCGATGATTTTATGGTCAATAGACCAGCGTAAATATTCACTTAGAGCAGGTCGTTTGGCGGGTGCTATTGTCCCACCTAACGGATATGTTGCTGTTGCCATACAAAAAACCCTTTCACTTTACCATCACATCACATTTTTTATATGAGGGGGCATGATAGGTCATGCCCCTACAGGGTTACTCGGTTGTACGGACGGCATATATGCCGTCCAATGACCTTAATTATCGTCTGTAAAGGCTTCGGCATAGGTATTCAGGTTATCCAAATCACATACCGATTCGCCCACATCGCTGATGGTGCATAAATAAGCAACGATGGCTTTTGCATCATCTTTGGGCATATAGTTGGGCGCGGTGGGGTCTGAATATTGGAAATTATTCATCAAATTACCAAAACCCGGTACCAAATAGGCGCTTGGGATATAGAGTGAATGGAAAATATATTCCTCTGGTGCTTCACCCGTAGAAGATGAACGCACAGTCGAAACTCTATCGCCAACACCTTCTAAGCTAGGACCTGTCACACCTGCCCATTCGATGGTATAGACATTGCCAGCATCATCAACAGGAGATTCTTGAAGCAGATGGCATCCAGAACAGGGATAAGCGCCCGATGCCAGAATTTGAGCGCCACGCACCACTGGATTATCGGGTGGGTTAACCGCTCTATCTACCGCAGGGTCAACAAAACTCCGCAAATAGGCATCTTCTGAATCGTAAATGCGGATGAAGGCATACATATTGCCATGACCGCTTCCGCACAATTCGGTACAAACCACGCGATATTGGCTGTAGTTGATGATAAAACTCTCTGCGAATAATTGCAGAGTGGCTTCATCTACCACTGCGCGGATGTCATCACTAGGAAGGGCGGCGCGAGCTGATTCTAGGAATTGAGTCGCATAGGGTTCAATAGTGGGGTATTGGGTGCGGGTATCACGCACGGCTTTGACCACAGCATCAAACGTGGCTTGGTCAAATGTGGTAGCGAGGGTGAGAACATCCACTGCGCGTCGCCCAAAAACATCATTTAACCCGCGTGTATCACCATCTTCACGATAAGCGGCAATGGCACTATCAACACGGCTGGTAAATGTGCGCTGACGTGCCACATCATCCGCCGCGATGGGGGTAAAACGGGCTTCGGTTTGTCGCCCGGGGATGAGGTCTTGCTTGATACGCATTTCTGGCACCCAAAAAGCATGAATGACATCTTGCGTATTCAACACCATCCGCACAGAATCGCCCACATAGGTATAGAGGATATTTGAGCTGACGGGCAAATACAAACTGCCATCATCGGCTTCTTTGAGGGCATTCATGCGTTCTTCTTGTTCAAATGCCGTCAGGGTATCGCCTGTGATGGGGACATTATAATTGAATGTCCACGCAAAACGTGCGCCAGAAGCATAGACAATCATTTCGCTATCTTTTGGAGCGCGAATATCTTGCCACACAGAGAAACTATAAATGGCTAAAAAGACGACAATGACCGCAGGGATGCCTGTCCACACCATTTCGAGTGTGGCATTGCCATGTACAGTTGGACCATCGCCTGCTTCGCCCGGTTTGACGCGGAAACGCAGGATGGAATAGAGTAACGCCCCTTCTACCAACAAGAAAATTGCACCACCAATGCCTAATAGAACGGCAAAGAGCTGGTCAATCTGCAATGATTCGGCAGAGGCTTGGGTGGGGAATAGCACAGGGGTGAATTGGGCAATCAAAAAGCCCCCAATCGCCAACAAGACTGCTACTATCCCTACGGTTGCGATGAGCGTTCCAGAAACGCCACCTTCAGGCTTATTTGAATTTCCATAATCCATAAGTATTATTCCTGTAGAAGTTCGATTTGTGCCAATTTACACAAGATTTATATCCAATTTTACATGAGCCAATTGGCTTTTACAAGCAACTGTGGACTAATTGGCATATCGCTCATGAATCATTTTTCTTTTTATAACGTTTGCGGGTAAAATTGGTGCATGAGCCAATAAATAAACTGGGATGATATGAGAACATCTGAAGAAAAATATACAACTGTGATTCAAAAAAACACATTTTATTTTTTTGATGCTGATTTTGAAGAACAAAATGAAGCGCGGAATGTTGATGTGTTAACGACACTGCTTCATAATTTATATGAGCAGATTCAGCAACAAGGTGTTCAAAAGGAATTATTTGATGTTTTATTGCAAAAGCCTCAAGGATTACAAGCTGTTTTAGCATTAAATGGGTTATCAAACGAAACGCTTAAACGAATCATTACCATTATCCGAATTGTAGATGATAAGTCATTGAATACCCTCGTAGGAAAACACCATTGGGGACATTTATTAGATTCCTCTGATGAACTAAAAGAGTGGGGTAGCAAACAAATTAGTAATTTAGTCCGAAAAAATGAACCTTTTAGGCAAGGGGTGATTAACTTATTTTTTGAGGGGGCATCTAACCCAATGTTGGCAAGAATTTTGCGTCCTTTTGAATTACGTAAGTTGACCATTCGCAAACTCAAGTTTGATATCGCTTCAATGATTGATACACTTGTTCGATACAAACAAAAAGGCGCAAATCAGGCATCTGGTAAGAATAACGCCGAGAACCTTATCAGAAATATACTCAAAACTGCTGGTATTCCGTATACACAGGGTGATTTACCCCTTTTACAAGACCAAATAAACGATGAGAAGCGCACTCTTGACTTCATCATACCTAATAAAGATGACCCTCAAATCATTATTGAGAGTTCATTTTTAAGTACAACGGGGTCAGGGCAGGGAGATAAGTCAAAGACTGAAATCAATGTGCGCCGATTATTGCAATCCTACTATCCAAACGCCAAATTTGTTGGTTTTGTAGATGGTATTGGTTGGTATGTTCGCAAGCAAGACTTAAAGCGGATGATAACCGCATATGATGATGTATTTACATTTCATGAAGATGAACTCACACGATTTGAGCAATTTTTAGATGAGGAATTGACATAATGGTATTGGATGAAATTTTAGAAGGTGATTGCTTAGAGCATTTACGAAATATTCCAGATAATAGTGTAGATGTCACATTTGCAGACCCACCCTTCAATTTGGGTAAAAAATATAACACTTACAAAGACCAACGTGGATTAGAAGCCTATTTAGAATGGTGTCGTGAATGGATTAGCGAACTTGTACGTGTGACCAAACCTACAGGGAGTATATTTATTCATAATATCCCTAAATGGCTCACCTATTATGCAACTTTTCTCAATCAATTGGCAGATTTTAAGCATTGGATTGCATGGGATGCGATGAGTACCCCATTGGGTAAAAGCCTGATGCCGTCTCATTATGGTATTTTGTATTATGCTAAATCGAAGCCACAAAACAAATTTTATGAACTGCGTTATCCACATAAAAGGTGTCGCAAATGTGGCTATTTACATAAGGATTATGGTGGTAAAAAAGCTGGTCTACATCCATTTGGACCCCTTGTTTCGGATGTATGGACAGATTTGCATCGGATTAAACATAATACCCGCCGTGATGAGCATCCATGTCAATTGCCGATTCATCTTTTAGAACGGGTTATCCTCATGTCGAGCGATGAAGGAGATGTGGTACTTGACCCATTTAGTGGCACAGGTACAACAGCAATCGCCGCAAAAGGGCTTGGACGGCATTATATTGGGCTTGAATTAGACCCTCAATATGTCAAAATATCCCGTGACAAATTAAGTAATGTCTATCCCGATTCTCATGTAAATGGGGCATGGGTGAGCCAATATTTGGGTAATATTGTCACTTTACGCGATAATGATTGGGAACAATTACAACCCTGTTTTCATATACCAGAAATCATTGAGCAAATTGATTTTACCAGTATTCATTTTGATAAGACGTGTGATTGTCACCATAAGCGTAGACTTGTAGATGACCACCAATTGACTTTGTTTGAATAGGAGCTAATCATGACTTTTAACCCGACTGACCACCCGCATAGGCGCTACAATCCGCTTATTGGCGAGTATGTGCTTGTCTCGCCACATCGTATGAAACGTCCATGGCAGGGAAAAGTAGAACGTATTTCACAAGAAGCGCGACCTCCCCACGACCCAACGTGTTATTTATGTGCGGGGAATACCCGCGCCAATGGCGAAAAAAATCCCAGTTACACCAGCACCTATGTGTTCACCAACGATTTTGCCTCTTTGTTGCCAGATACCCCATCATCACCTCCACCGGATAATATCTTATTGCAAACCCAAAGTGTGCGCGGAACGTGTAAGGTGATTTGTTTTTCGCCACGTCATGATTGGACATTGCCAGAAATGCCGCTTGCCGATATTCACACGGTTATAAATGTATGGGCAGAACAAACTATCGAACTCGGCATGACCTATCAATGGGTGCAGGTGTTTGAGAATAAAGGTGAGATTATGGGGTGTTCTAATCCGCATCCACACGGACAAATTTGGGCGCAAGATATTTTGCCCAATGAAATCCATAAAGAAGATTTGTATCAGGCGACTTATTTCTTAGCCAATGACCGCCCCATGTTGCTTGATTATGCTAACCTAGAGTCAGAACGTGGCGAGCGTGTCATCATCCAAAATGATGATTGGGTGGTGGTGGTGCCATTTTGGGCGATGTGGCCCTTTGAAACATTGCTGTTGCCCCGCCGTCATGTATTGCGCCTATCTGATTTGACCAACCATGAACGCCATAGCCTTGCCGATATTCTCAAGCGATTTTTGAGTAAATACGATAATCTGTTTGAAACATCATTTCCCTATTCGATGGGATGGCATGGTGCGCCATTTAATGGCGAAAAGAATGACCATTGGCAATTGCACGCCCATTTTTATCCGCCGTTATTACGCTCTGCCAGCGTGAAAAAATTTATGGTCGGTTATGAAATGTTGGCAGAAGCCCAACGTGACCTCACCGCCGAACAAGCGGCAGAACGGTTACGAGCGGTCTCTGATATTCATTATAAACAAGCCTAATCGAAGGATGGTAAAAAATGTCTCCTCATGAAATTGTTAGAAATACTTTTATTGAGCGTTATGGAACAAACCCATCTGTGATTGTCCGCGCCCCGGGACGGGTGAACCTCATTGGTGAACATACCGATTATAACGAGGGATTTGTGATGCCAATGGCGATTGAATATGCTATTTGGATAGCCCTCCGCCCACGTCAAGACCGCGAAGTGCATGTCCAAGCACTCGATTTTAATACCGATATTCAACTCGATTTGGATAATTTATCAAAAGCACCCACCAGCCCCGCCGAATATATCAAGGGGATGGCATGGGCATTAACCGATGCGGGTTATACCCTTAATGGATGGGAAGGCGTGATGAAGGGTGATATTCCCATTGGCGCGGGATTATCTTCATCTGCCGCCTTAGAATTGGTGATTGCGCGTGCCTTTGCAGAAGTATCCGATTTTGACTGGAATCCGAATCAAATGGCGGTACTCGCGCAAAAAGCCGAGAATGAATGGGTTGGCGTGCAATGTGGCATCATGGATCAGATGATTTCTGCCAATGGCAAAGCCGACCATGCCTTGTTGATAGATTGTCGTAGCCTAGAAACACGGCTTGCACCATTACCACCCAATACCCGTATTGTCATACTCGATACCATGACCCGCCGTGAATTGGTAGATTCGCTCTATAATGAGCGTCGCCAACAATGCGAAACCGCCGCCAAATTATTGGGTGTGCGTGCCTTACGCGATGTATCGAGCGCAGAACTTAAAGCCAATGCCAAAAAGTTAGATGCGACTATCCTAAAACGGGCGACCCATATCGTCTCTGAAAATGAGCGCACCCTCGAAGCCGTTGATGCAATGCTGGCGGGAGATGCCAAACGGCTTGGCAATTTGATGTATCAAAGCCACATGAGCCTGCGCGATTATTTTGAAGTGACAAAAATGCCCCATCGCATAGATGCTTTGGATATTATGGTGCAACGCGCCCGCAGACACCCTGCTTGTTTGGGTGCGCGGATGACTGGCGGTGGATTTGGTGGGTGTGCGGTGGCATTGGTGAGTGATGATGCCGTAGATGATTTTTGCCGAGCCGTTTCTGATATGTATATCGAACAGACCCATATCACCCCCAATATTTATGTTTGTTCGGCTGTGAATGGGGCGGGTTGGGCAGAGCGTTTCGTTAGTTAAATAGGGGCGTTCATGCTCGAAATCGCAATTCGGCTCATTTTACTGATAATAGGCGGATGGTTGGTGATATGGACAATATTCCAAGCCATCCGCACCTTTGTTATGCCCAGAAGCCAAAATACACCCCTCACACGCCAGATTTTTCGTAATATTGCGCGTATTCAGCGCATTTGGATGAGGCGTATGGTGAATTATGACCAACGAGACCGTATCTTGGCGTATTTTGCGCCCATTGCCCTACTCGCTACGCCTGTGGTATGGCTATTTTTAACATGGATAGGATTTGCTTTTATTGATTTTGCCATATCCTCAAATTTGGATTTACGTGAGGCATTCATCATGAGTGGCTCATCACTGATGACGCTCGGATTTAAGTATACCGATGAAATCCCCATCATCTTTTTGGCATTTTTGGAATCAGCAATGGGGATGATGTTGGTCGCTATCCTCATTGGTTATTTGCCCACCATGTATAGCGCCTTTTCATCACGAGAAAAATATGTCTCTAAGCTCGAAACCCGTGCAGGGTCGCCACCATCCCCTGTAGAGATGATTTTACGACTCAATCGGGTGCGGGTGTTGATGGATGTGGGGCAAATGCAAGCCTTTGGGTCTGAATGGGAAGATTGGTTTGCCCAATTAGAAGAAAATCACACCTCATTGGCGGCGCTTAATTTTTTTAGGTCGCCTAAGCCGAATCGCTCTTGGGTGACAGCTTCGGGTGTGGTGCTAGATAGCTTTGCATTGATGGCATCGTGCATAGATGAACCGCATTTTCGCGGATTGGGTATTCCGATTCGTGCGGGATACATTGCCCTTCGTAACATCGCGGATTTTTTTCGGTTGGAATATCCAAAAGAGCCACTACCCACTGACCCCATTAGCATTGACCGTCATGAATTTGATTTGGCGTATGACAAAATGCGCGAGGGGGGGATTAAACTTTATGCTGACCGTGACCAGTGTTGGCGTGATTTTTCGGGGTGGCGGGTGAATTATGATTTCGTGTTGCGCGAATTGGCAAAAATCACATACGCGCCTTATGCCATGTGGGTGAGTGACCATATTCTGAATCCAGATGGTACTGATAAACAGGTGTTAATCCAACTGGCACGTCAACGCAATCGCAGGCGCTCATAAATATGACCCACCGCATCATGTGAACATGATACGGTGGGAAAATATGCTCTTATACTTTACGCGCCACCCGATAATTGATTGGAATCCCCAACATGAGGCGGGTTTGTGCTTCCAACGCGGGTAAAATGGAGAGTACCACCGTTGTAAAAGGCATGATTAAAAAGCTAATGGCGGTGATAATCACTTCGTCAATGCGCCATGATGGTTTTTGTGGGCGCATCCGCATATCTATCACCCAAAACAAGAAACTGGTGACGACAATCACTTGTACAACGGCTTGTAAAATCATCATTTGGGTCGAAATGAGTCCTTTACTGAGCAAATTGGGATAGAGCAAAAATGCCAATTGCACGCCTAAATTGGTAATCACCCAGCCCGTGGTAGACAAAGAATGATTGTGCATCACGCGCCAAAACATGGTGATTTTACCCATAATAGGCATATCATGTTTGCTTGATTGGTCTATGATATAGCCGACATCTTCTGCACCCCACATATGACGCACACTTTGGGCGTATTGGCTACGGAATGCCGCCATAAAATTTTCACCTACTGCGGCTGAATAGCCAGAGAAGGGCAGGTAAATGGGGTGTAATTGCAGATTGCCCTTACGCTTAAAATAGCACTTAATATACATGTGCCAATCTTCTGGAATGACATCGGTATCCCAATATCCCACATCATGCGCCAAGCGGAAGCTCAACGAATAGGTAGAGAGGGGCATGGGGTGTTTGCCAGAGAGTCCAGACAAATACCATGCTGTTGAATAGGCATGTAAGAAGGTAAAGAATGGATGTACCTTCCAAATATTGTTATCGTAGCGGATGGGCGCTTGCCATACCCGATTAAACCGTGATTCTTTGGGTGCAGTGGCAAAATGGCAATTGACCGCTTCTAAATAACGGCTGTGAATGAGCGAATCGGCATCCATAATGGTAATAACCATTTGGTTGATGTCGTAGCCATGCCCTAACACAAGGTTTTTATAGGCTTCACGCGCCGCCCATGCTTCATTCGATGATTTACCTGCGATTTCACCCGCAATATCTTTGGGGTGAAAGGTGGTTATCATGTGCAAAAAGCGCGATTCAAAGGCATCCATCAGCGTTTGTGCTTTTGATACGGCTTCTTTTTCGCGTTCTTCCATCGCCAACACCACGCAAACCTGTGTTTTTGCCAATGGCGACATGGCAATGCGTTCTAAGGTGTTATAAAGTACCCCAGCGTCCTCTTTATAATTAGGCATAATCATCACATGCACCACATCTTCCCATGCAAGGCTATCTGCACGGCGTAGGCGGTGATATTCGCTATGCCAATCTATTTTTTCTGCTTCTTTGATGAATGCCAACCCGCGCACAGCACTAATTCCTGCCAGCGCAAATCGCCCCGCCATATATGTGCCTACAATTGCCGATATGGTAAAAACCAATGTAGGGGAAAAGAAAGTCGCAACCACCACAAATACAATAGATGACCAAGCCATCCATCCTGTGATGCCGTCTAAAAGGAGTTTTCGTTCTGTTGATATTGCTTCCAACACGCGCTGTTGCGGTTGGCTACGATGTTGTTGTTGCTTGTCCGATATTTCTAACGGAAATGATTCTTCCAACAGTGTTTCATAACTCAATAGGTCGAGATTCCCCATGAAGTTCCCTCGATAATGACACATTCAGATAAAAGTTTTGGCATGGAATGAAAAAGAATAATCGTAATGCCCATTCAAGAATACAATTTGTCAAAATTTAAGTATAGTGCCAGCCATTTACTTTTTTAATGAATATGCGTTATCGCAAAACACCAATCAATAGCATACTCTCATTTATGATGATTACGCAAGACCATGTACAAAGGTTTTAAGCGTTTGTACATTTTCTGATAAACATTTAGGTACATTTCTTCATAAATTGCCCGATTTTGCGGATTTGGGGTAAATGTGCGTTCAATCCGTGTCATGGCTTTGACCGCCGTCATGAAATCGCTATGCCACCCCAACCCGACTGCGCCATCAATCGCCGCGCCCAAACCCGATGTCTCATAGGTATGTGGACGGGATGCGGGTAGGTTAAAAATATCGGCTGTGAGTTGCATGGCTTCATCACTTTGAGAGCCACCACCAGAAATGCGTAATTCGGTAATTGGCACACCACTACGGCGGACAGTCCGTTCTGCCGCATCGCGCAAGGCAAATGCCAATCCTTCTAAAATGGCACGATAAATATGCGCCCGCGTGTGCATGTCATTAAAGCCGATAATCGCCCCGCGTGCTTCTGGTCCCGGATAGCGGACACCCGGTGTCCAATAGGGTTGTAATAACAAGCCATCGCTCCCCGCAGGCACTTGGCGCACCAATTCGTCAAATAATACCTCTGGGGCAATGCCACGCTCATCTGCAATGCGTTGCTCATGCTGACCAAATTGTCCCTTAAACCAGCTTACCATCCAATAGCCCCTAAAAATTTGTACTTCGAGGCTATAGTGATTTGGGACAGCAGATGGATAGGGTGGGATGAGGGGAATAACCTCGATATAACGTTTATGGGTGGTGTTGATAGTGGCAGTTGTGCCATAGCTCAAACAACCAATATGCGGGTCTAATGCCCCAGAGCCGATAATCTCACAGGCTTTATCTGCCGCCGCCGCGATAAGGGGAAGTCCGACAGGAATCCCTGTACTATCACTGGCTTGGGCGCTAATTTGCCCGATGGTTTGTGTGGGGGGTACAAGGTCATATAATTGGTCACGAGTGGCGGGCATGGTTTGCCATTTCCAGTCGCTATCATCTGCCCAATCGTGTTTTTTATAATCGAATGGCAAATAAGCTACCTGTGAAGCGGTGGAATCGGCATAACGCCCACAGAGTTTGTAGGTTAAATAGCCAGAGAGCAATAATATTTTATGGATTTTTGCCCAGATGTCGGGTTCATGGGTTTTTATCCAATTGACTTCCGCTTCTGCCTGAACATGGGCGACTGTGCCTGTGGCGCGTGCTAGTTTGAATAAGAATCCCCATTTTCCGCCGATTGGTTTTAAGCCTTCTGTGCGCCGTTGGTCTAACCAGCTAATAGCGGGGCGCAGTGGCTCACCATTTTTATCTACTACCACAATTGTCCCGCGTTGCGTGGTGAGCGCAACACCAGCAATGCGATTTTTATCAATTTTATCCCACAATAACCGACATGCTCCCCCAATGGCATCCCAAAATACACTCACATGCTGTTCTGCCCAACCGGGTTTATCGGAAAAATAGGGCTGAATATGAATTTGGGTTTTGGCGACGAGTGTGCCATTGGCATCAAACGCCAATGCCCTAACGCTTTGTGTACCCACATCAATAGTTAAAATTAAATCTTTGGTCATGAGATTGTTGTCCATTGGTTAAATATTTCGCAAAAAGTTGCTCCCCTTATTATAATTGGCATGATAAAGCAGATGCAACCAATAACACATAGTTGTTGAGGGAATTAAATGCACATGCGACTGATTCAGATAACAGTTTGGCTATTATGCAGTATCCCACTCATCGCGGGATGCACGTCCCAAACGGGGTCTACACTGATACCGACAATATCAACCCAACGCGAATTGGCAATTTATAATTGGGGAACTTATATCGCGCCCGAATTGCTCACCAAGTTTGAAACCCAATATCATGTGACTATTCGTTATGATGAATTCGATAATGATGATGCGTTGCTCAAAGAATTACGAGAAGGGACTTCATACGATATTGTTGTGCCAACCGATACCCTTCTCCCACTCATGCGAAATGAGGGATTGCTTGCCCCATTGAATCATGCCAATATCCCCAACCTTGCCAACCTTGCCCCAGAATTTTCTAACCCCAGTTATGACCCACAAAATCGGTATAGCGTGCCATATCAATGGGGAACAATTGGCATTGCCTATAATATTGCCAATACAGGACGCGAATTGACCAGTTGGTATGATTTATTTGACCCCGCCTTTGCAGGACGGGTGGGTATTTTAGATGATTATAATGTGGCACTAGGGGCAATTTTATTGATGCTCGGATATTCTCCCAATAGCCTCAATGTGGTGCATATCGAAGAAGCCCGCGATTTTTTAATGCCTTACACCGAACAACTAGTCATCATTGGTGATGTGGGGCAAGATTACCTTGTCAGTGGTGAATTAGATGTGGTGATGGAATTTAATGGCGATATTGCCCAATTGATGCGTGATAACCCCGATATTCGCTTTGTTATTCCAGAAGAAGGTGGATATATTTTTATAGATGTGCTGGCAATTCCCAAAACATCGCGCAATAAAGACCTTGCAGAGATGTTCATCAATTTTATTTTAGACCCACAAAATGGGGCAATCCTTTCCAATGAAATTCGTTATGGGTCGCCAAACTTGGCATCCCGTCCATTTTTGAATCAGGATGACCTCACAGACCCTATCATTTATCCGCCAGCAGATGTTCAAAAACGACTGTTTTATCAGGGATACATTGATGCCCAGACCAATGCCTTATATGCCGAGTTTTGGGAAGCCTTTCGCCAGATAAACCGCCCATTATTGAGTGTGCAAGATGAATAAATTACCCCAAAAACGAAAATTAGGTTCTATTCGATTTTTTTTATTTCTCGGATTTGCGGTGATATTAGGCTTATCCCTGTTGATTGCTGTTATTGGCTATATGAGCCTGCAAAACCTCCAAACCAGTGTTGATACGGCACTTGATGAGGCGATGCGTGTGCGGGATTTGAGTTTGCAACTCGAAAATGATTTTTTGAATGCGCGTCAACATGAAGCCAATTTTTTGGATAATTGGCGACTCATCGGCTTTAGCGAGGCACAAGCCCGTTATGTCGAAGCGCATACCAACACCATCACGATTGCCCAATCACATCTTGATGAATTAACGGCACTGATTAACCAAGTAGATACCCCTCAACTGAAAGCGGTGCGCCCATCGGTTAGTGCGCTTGTGCCATTATTGCAAACCTATACCGATACCTTTGCCCAAACCCGCGATGCTGTGCAAGCGCGGAGTGAATCGGGCGGGGTAGAACAACGACTCCAACGCCATTGGGAAGAATTGCGCCGTTATACACAAGATTTGACCAACACCGAATTATATGAATTGCTGTTACTCATTCGGGTGAATGAGCAAGGCTATTTTAATACGCGCCAACAAGCCTTTTTAGATAATATCCGTCTTTTGGCATTACAATTTGAGCGACTCGCCCCTAATTTTTTTGAATCACTGACGATGAGTGCCTTATTGCCCGATTTAGAGACGGTTTTGGCAGGGTTGACAGATTATCAGACGGCGCTCAATGAATTGGTGTTGCTTGACCAAGATATTGTGGCGAATAGCGAATTGGGGCGTGATGTGGCGCTGAATATCAACACCTACACCGACCAATTGAACACCGTTGCACGTGATTCTCTCATACAAACACGCCTCGACCAACAACGCATTAGTAACCAAAGCACAGTGGCGTTGGTGGGGACGGCATCCATATCCTTTATTGTTGGGTTGTTGGTTGCTTATGGCTTACTCAAACGCATCCTCATCCCCCTCAATCGGCTTACCGTGGCGGCGCAACGGCTTGATGGGGGCAGTTTAGACCATCCCCCTGTGCATGTGCCGAATAATGATGAATTTGCCACACTTGCCGATGTATTTAACCAGATGACAGGGCGTATGCGCGTTTTTGTGAGTGATTTGGAGCAATTGGTAGAAGCCCGTACACACGATTTATCGCTTGCCAAAGTGGAAGCGGAACGCGCCAATAAAATTAAATCACAATTTTTAGCCAATATGAGTCATGAACTCCGCACACCCCTCAATGCTGTCCTCAATTTTACACAATTTGTCTCTAGTGGCATGTTTGGGGAGGTCAACGCCAAGCAAGTGGAAATGCTCGACATTGTTGTGACCAACGGAAGGCACTTATTGGCGCTCATTAACGATATTTTGGATATTTCTAAAATTGAATCAGGCGCACTGGAGCTATTTATTGAGGATAATATTGATGTGACCCACGAAGTTGAAGATGCTATTTTATCTGGGCAATCATTTCTCAATGACCGTGAGGCAGATGTGACCATTATTCGCAACTTTGACCCCAAATTGCCCCTTATTAGCGGTGATAGGCGTAGAATTCGCCAAGTGATGTCGAATCTGATTACCAATGCCTGTAAATTCACCGAAGAAGGTAGTGTCACGATTGCCGCCCAACTAGATGGTGATAAATATATTTTGCTGTCGGTCAAAGATACAGGGGCAGGTATTCCCAAAGAAGATTTCGATAAAATTTTCGAGAATTTTCGCCAAGCCGATGCAGGCAAAAAGCATGGTGGCGGGACAGGGTTGGGATTGCCCATTACGCGCAAATTGGTAGAGGCGCACGGGGGCAAAATTTGGCTCGATAGTGTTGTTGGGGCGGGTACGACTTTCTATGTCCGCTTGCCAATTGAGGCATTAGGGACGATATAAGAGATTTATTGCATCATTGCGAATATGGCGTTAGCATATAAGGGTAAAACAGTGTATTGATGAATCGAGGGTTAGGTGTATGTTATTAACGGGCAAGCGTGTTTATGTGATAGAAGACGAGAAATACAATTATATCGTTTTTAAGGTATTGCTAGAAGAACATGGCGCAGATGTGATTTTTGGTGGATGGAGCAAAAATACGTTACGGCGTATCAAAGAAACCCCACCCGATATTATTCTGCTCGATTTGATGTTCCCCAATGGCATTAGTGGATTCGATATTTTTACCGAATTGCGCCAAGAAGAATCATTAGCAACTGTGCCAATTATCGCTGTATCTGCCTCTAATGCGTCTACGGCGATGGGCAAAGCACGACAGATGGGTTTTTCTGGGTATATTAGCAAACCCATCAATTTTCAGCTATTTCCCAATCAAATTTTGACGGTATTGAATGGGGAAGCAGTATGGTATGCCGATTAGGGCATCAATCCAAGCGATAAGGGAATTGCATATACAATCAGCATCTGCGCGGGTCCGTATGTGAGCCAAACAATATCACCAATCCCCTTAAAATGCACCCCATTAAACAATTGTGTTGCAAGGATGAGGTCGCTTATCAAAAATAATACCGCGCCGATTGCCATTAGGATGAAGGCGCTACTGGTCAGCGCCACCCCGCCCGCAAATCCCGCCGTACTCGCCAATAACAACGAATAGGGTAAGGCGGCATAATGCAAGGTGGATACTGTTTTGGCAGTACGATAGACCACCACATACCATAGGGCAACCGCCACAAGGAGCATGAGTATCCATACGGCGATATTCGATTGTCCTGTGCCTAAAATGCCGATGATATAACACACATGCCCAAGCCCAAATGCGCTCATGCCCCCCAAAACCGCTTTATCCCCTTTGATAATCAGTTTTGCCATGAATAAATCGCCCAAAAACCCGAATGTCATGCCGAGCGCCACCCATAGCGCCAAATTTCCACCATGCGAAACAGACCATAACCATCCCGCACTCACCAACATGGCAGATGAGAGCATCCGATTTCGTGTTGGGATTTTATGCGTCTGCGCGGGGTTATATGTGCCAAAAATCCATCCGCCAAAGAGAAGGAATGCCCAGAGTGCTAAAAGACCTATCATCAAAAAATTCATTTTGAACCACCTTTATGGTTGATAGTGTTTGATGCGCTCATTATAACGCTCTGGGTTGCAGAATTAAACCGATTTGCGCGGGTTTAGGCGCATGGTGATACCATATTTGGGGCGCATGGTCACAAGTGGCTCTGGCTCAATAGTCTGATTCGGCACGAGTTCTAGCGTATAGTGTTGAGCGATGGTCGCTACGATGATTTGCAGTTCCATCATGGCAAAACTATTGCCAATACACACACGCGGTCCACCACCAAAGGGTAAATAGGTGTATTTGCCAATGGATTTGCTATTTTCTTCATTAAACCGTTCTGGGTCAAATTGCTCTGGGTTTGGAAACCATTGCGGGTCACGATGCAAGACATATGGGGAGGTCAATATCATATCGCCTGCGTTAATGTCATAACCTGCGAGGGTTGTATTTTGGTAGGCAAAGCGCGGGAATAACCAGCCCACGGGGTAGAGGCGCAGGGTCTCATTGATGACCTTATTCAGATAAGGCATTTTTCGCAAATCTTCTAAGGTGATGGCACGATTGCCAATTGTTGCTTCTATTTCTTGATAAAGGCATTGTTGTATATGCGGATTTTCTGCCAGCAGATAAAATAACCATGATAATGAAAGTGCCGTTGTTTCATGCCCTGCGACAAACAAGGTTATCACCTCATCGCGCAATTGTTGGGGGTTCATGCCATCGCCATTTTCATCTTTGGCGTTCATGAGCATAGACAATAAATCGCCTTGCTCCATATCACCAGAAGCCTTGCGTTTTTCGATGATGTTATAGACCACATCATCAACAACCTTATTTAAGCGTCTGATTTTGAAATTTTGCAAAGTGGGCATCCATTGAGGCAGTTTTAGGGGGCTTCTGAGCAGTTTGAGGCTTTCATGTTGCATCTCTGTGATAGAATCTGCCATGCTGGTATAGTCGTCTGCTTCGACATTGAATAAGGTTTTGGTGGCGATATGGAGGGTGAGATTCATCATTTCGTGTTCAATTTCACGCACATCACCAGCACGCCAATTGGCTAACATCTGATTGGTGTAATGAAGCATGGTATCGGCATAATTGCGGATATATTGGGCATGAAAAGACGGTTGAATGAGTTTGCGCTGGCTTTTCCAAAAATCGCCATCATTGCTGAGTAGCCCTGTCCCCAAAAAGTAGCCTAATCCCACCCAACGCGGATTTCTGCGGGGTGGGGCTTTGCGGAATATTTCCCAATTTTGCAGAATTTCTCGAATAACATCGGGGTTATGAAAGACGAATGCGCGTTTATTTGCGATAGAAAATGTGTACGCATCACCAAGCTGATGGGTGTTATCTAATAGAAATTGGGCAATATCTTCATTGACGGCTTTCATAGGACCAAAAAAGGGCATTCCTTTTACCTGTTGGGGTAAGTGTCGTGTTGTTTTTGCCTGTGCATGTATCATTATCATATCCCTCATAATCACTAAATATGGTACACTCTGTATCATAAAATAGATTTGGTCTAAACCGACGACCCATTTTTATTGGATATAACATAAGTAACAGGTGTATCATAAATGCGAACCCCAGACGAAGATTTACGTGTCAAACGTACCGAAAAATCGCTCCGTAATGCCTTAATTAGCCTTATCCTCAAAAAAGGCTATGATGCCATCACGGTACAAGATATTGTGGACGAGGCAGAGACCTCACGGGTGACATTTTATCGGCATTACAAAGATAAAGCCGAATTGCTCACGGCTTGTCTTGATGTGGTCTATCAAGATTTGGTGGCACACATGTCACCGTGTTCGTTGATAGATTTTCATAGCGACCCACCGCCCGTCCTCATTTTGTATAAATATCTCGAAGAAAATTTGGATTTGTATCGGGCGATTCTGAATAGCGAAGGCAGTGTGATGGTGCAAAAGCGGATTCGGGATTATTTGGTCTATGTCGTCCAACGCGAAATAGTCGAAGCCTTTCCCCTACATAAAATGCCCATCCCCGTTCAACTGGTATCACTTCATATCGCGGTGGCAGAATTAGGCATGTTGCTGTGGTGGTTAGATAACCCTACTGCTTATTCCGCAGAATATATGGCAAAAGTCTCGCATACCCTCAATTTCGGCGGTGTACTAGAGGGCATGGGGGTGAAATTACCTGCTCTATCCTAAATATCGCTCAATTACTTGAGTGAGTTGTTTTCATCAGAAAACGGTTTGCAAGTGCCATTATGTATTTTGTTTCTTTTTTTCATTAGGATAAAGAGGTCCTATCAGGATTTTTTCATGATGCTTAAAAAGAGTCTGCTCAATGAGACGGGCGCTTGTGTTAAATTGATTTGCCCAATCTCGAATCTTTTCAAGATAATCTAACCAATGCAATGCCTTTATATTTTCACCATCCTTATCATAATCAACCTCATTATATGTATATAACACTTGCCACACACGAATATCAATAACACCGTAATTGGTAGGGTTTGTTAAGGTTAAAATAGCGGATGCTACAGGAACACCGACCCCTTTTAAGCGACAAAGGGTTAAAATTCGGCGGGCTTCATCCTGAGTTGAAAATGCTTTAGTTGAAAACATTTTCACTTCTTCTTCAGTGTTTGCTTGCCAATATTTCCGTTTTCGCTGACGTGGTTCTTTCCATTTACACATCTCCAAAAATTCATACTGTGTAAAATACCCTTTTTTATGTACAGGGGCAAGCGAATTGATTAACACACTTGTAGGATGATCGTCGTTGGTGACAAGTTCCTTTTCTAGCAAGGTGAGGATATTATCGTATTCTTTTTTCATCTGCTAAATCCTTTTATTTTAATGTGATAACACAGTCTGATGTGAATTGATGTGCTTTTGCCACCAATTTGACCGTGCCTGCTGTTTGTTTTGCGCGAATATACACCGCGCCTTGCCCGCCCATCAGCACCAACGGATTTTCGCCGTATAGGGTTGCTTCGCCATGCACCTCAAAGGTGACGGCATAGGTGGCAAAGGGCAATGGATTGCCAAAATTATCTTC
>JANRKU010000089.1:0-26933 GCA_033763335.1 bacterium | reverse complement strand
CCACCCCAACCCCTCCCCAAAAATTGGAGAGGGGCTAAAACATATCCCAGAAATCGGTTTTCTCCCCTTTCTCCACTTAGTGGGGAAAGGGGCAGGGGGATAGGGGATGGTTTTAAGGTGCTAACTTAACGGTATTGGGTTTTGAACCTCTAGCGAAGCCGGAAAACGCGATTCTATCAGGCAAAACCATCAAAACAACTACGGACATGATATATCATGTCCCTACGCACTACCCTAAAAAATGATTTCTCCCCCTTTCTCCATGCAATGGGGAAAGGGGCTGGGGGATAGGGGCTGATTTTCTCCCTATACCCCTTGTGGGACGGATGGGATAACACAGGGCAAAATGCCTTGTGCTTGGATTTCGCCAAATAACACCCGTGCGGCGGCTTCCATCGAAACGTCGCGGATGCCATAGGTGCAGAGATAGGTCTCTACTTGTGGGAAGGCAACAAGGTCGTATGGCGTGCGGAGCGCCACCACAATCACGTTTTGTCCACGCGCGATGAGTGCTTTGACAAATTCGGCTTGTGAGGGGTCGTTGTTGGCGGTGATTGTCCCAACAACCACGATATCCAAGCCATCCACCACATTGAGCGCATCGCGCAGGGCATTTTCATCGGCATGGAATGGCAAAGTATGGGTGGTCACATCGGGACGGCGTTGACGAATGGCATCGGCAAATTTAATTTTGATGAATGCCGATGAATCCGCAGGGGTGAGGTTGGTCGGTTGGACAGTCACCACACCGAGCGATTTACCCGCGTTGAGGGGTAATAAGTGCTTGAAATCGCGCACAACGGTAATCGAATGGTCGGCAATTTCTTGGGCGATAGCGCGATGTTCAGCAGACCCCACAAGGCTAAAATCGAGCAATTCGGTGGGGAGTTTGCGCTGTGCGTCGCGGATTCTGGCAAGGCTTTGGGCAGAATAACGGGGTTTGAGGGTCTTATGAAAATCGGGTTGTCCTTCGATATGCCCCATCATGATTAAATCTGCACCCGCATCCAACGCGGCGGTCACACTCGGTATCACACCAAGACGTGCCACAGCATACATATCCATCGCATCAGTGATAATCAGGTTTTGATAGCCCATTTCTTTCCGCAACAAATCGGTGAGGATTGCCCCAGAGATGGTAGCGGCATTTTTATCATCCCACGCGGGATAAATGATGTGGGCGGTAAGGATTGCCCCAACGCCTTCATCTACTGCCCGTTGGAATGGCAATAATTCCACCGCACGCAGGCGATTAATATCGTGGGTGACGGTGGGCGAATCTAAATGCGAATCGGCATCGGTATCGCCATGACCGGGAAAATGTTTGGCGGTGGCGATAATGCCTTGTGCTTGCATCCCACGAATAATTGCCACACCCAGTTCTGCGACATTTTGGGGGTTATCTCCAAATGAACGGATACCGATAACAGGGTTTTGTGGGTTGATATTCACATCCAGCGTGGGGGCAAAATTCATATTTACGCCCATCGCCAATAATTCACGTCCGAGTACATAACCCGCTTTTTCTGCGAGTTTGGTGGATTGGGTCGCGCCGAGCGCCATATTACCGGGTAATTCGGTTGCGCCATTGGCGACAGCCATCAATTGCCCACCCTCTTGGTCAATGCCGATGAGGGGTGTGAGTTGACCACCAGCCCGCGCGGCATTGTGGATGCTCTCGGCAATCTCGCGCAATTGGGCGGGGGATGTGAGATTTTTCTTGAAGATACAAAAAGATACGACTTCGCCTTGTTTGACCAGTTCTAGCATGTCGTCTGGCACAGATTGTCCATTAAAGCTGAACATCAATTGTGGCATGATGATTACCCTTTCGTCCCAGTGAGAGCAATGCCCTCTGTAAAATACCGTTGAGTCAAAATAAAGACAATCATGACAGGGATAACAAACAATACACTCGCCGTCATGATGTTTTGCCACGGAATTGGCGATTCTTGCAGGTTATATTTGCCCGCCACATACACAGGCATGGTGGTCAGTGACGCATCTTTGAGGTAGACAAGGGGCATAAACAGGTTATTCCATTGCCCAACAAATAAAAATACGGTGATAGTAGCGACAGCAGGGCGCGATAGGGGCATAATGACATACCACCAAATTTGTAACGGATTTGCGCCATCAATCATGGCGGCTTCGTCTAGGTCTTTTGGCAGGGTTGCCATGAATTGACGGAGCAAAAACACCAATGCCGCCCCACCCGCAAAAAATCCGGGGATGATGATGGGGTTAAATCCGGGAACCCAATTTGACCCCGGAAATTGCTTCTCGATGCTGTTATATAGCACATATTGAGGCACGAGAGTCGCTTGTGCGGGGAGCATGAGGGTTGCCATCATCATCGTAAAGACGATATTCCGTCCGCGCCATTCCAACCGACTAAAGGCGTATCCCACCAAGCAAATCGAAAGCACCGTCCCAAACAGCACCAAAATAACCACAAATACGCTATTCTGATATGCCGATTGAAAGGCAGGGTCATTGAGCATTTTGGTGTAATTTTCCCATTGGGCATTGGCAGGGAATAAATTCAGTTGGCTTTGGCTCACTTCATCAATCGTCTTGAGCGATGTGCCTGTCATCCATACCAACGGAAATAAGAAGAAGGCAGATGCCAATAACAAGACGGCATAAATCATAGCTTTGCCAAAACTCGCCATGGTGGTGCTTTGCTTAAAAATCCGAAAACGCGATGGTGCTGTTATTTCTTCTGGTGCGATAGTTGTTAGTGTAGACATAAGTTTTCGTCCTCAAAATTTTTATCGGTAGTGCATTTTTTTACATATCACTTTTTTATCCCCATCTCATAAAATTGGATGGGCGTAGGGGCGCAACATGTTGCGCCCTTACAGGAAATACAACTTAAGGCAAAGCGCCCCACCCCAACCCCTCCCCACTTTGTGGAGAGGGGCTAAAACCTACCTTAGAGACGGTTTTCTCCCCCTTTCCCCATGCAATGGGGAAAGGGGGCTGGGGGGATAGGGGCAGATTTTTAGCCATTATTCGTAATGCACCCAATTGCTATAGCGGAATTGCATCACGGTTAGCGCCACAATAATCACCGCCAACAACCAGCTAATGGCAGACCCTTCGGCGATATTTAATTCTACAAAGGTGCGTTGATACAAATAGAAGGCGGCAGACATCACGCTCGTCTGTGTATCGTTGTTTCGCAATATGTAAACCGCCTCAAAGGTCTGCAACGCGCCAATCATGCCGATGACCACGTTATAGAACATCGCAGGCGAAATCATGGGGAGCGTTATCTTAAAGAATCGTTGCACACGCCCTGCCCCATCCACTTCTGCCGCTTCATATAAGGAACGAGGGACACCCTTGAGCGCCGCGAGGAAGATGAGCATTCCCGCCCCCGCACTCCACATATTAATGAGGATGAGCGATGGCTTGACCCACAGGTCATTGGTCAACCATTTGGGATTATTTATGCCATCTGGAAATGTTTCTGTGGCATCATTAAACCGCGCAAAGTGAAAATTGGGTTTGCCTTCGGCTTGTGCGATGGTGTCATAAGCCTGAAAGTAGCGCACACCATCTAGGGCAGAACTCACCATCACCAATCCAAAAAATACCAGTGACCCTATCAACACATAACGACGCACACGGTCATTTTTGAGGAGCATCAGCGCGAGCATCACACCAATAAGGATAAAAAACACCCATGCGGCATCCATATAACCAGTGATATACCCTGTTTCGAGATAGTCGAGGTTATCGGGTTGGATGATGGCACTTTGGAGCGTGACATAGCGCAATAACACATCGGCTTTGCCGTTGGTCAATTGATGTGGCGCAATGCGGACGAGGATAATCCCCACCAACACCGCGGCAAGCACGGCAAACACACGGCGGTCAATTTTGCGCCCAAAGGTGATAATAATCGGCACAGCCGATACGATGATGGCAATCAGATAACCCATTTTGTCATCTGGCACGCCGTCCATCGGTGGCGAGATGAGGGTGAAGAAAAATCCTAGCACCAACAATCCAAGCCCGACAATTTGCCAAAGCAATGCGCGTGAGTGATGCTCTTTTTGGGTGTTGATATACCAGCCAAACATGACCAGCAACGCCCAGACGAATGTCCACGAAATATCTATCGGTTCTGCCATAAGCCCCACAGCGACCAGCAACCCACCGACCAAAAATCCGACAATTTCGATTGTCCGTTGGGCAAGGTCGCGTTTGGACTGTCCCCATTCGCCCCGCATCAGCGAGAGTATAATAAGGAAGCCAACCAATGCAGGCAGGAAAAAGGTCAATGGTCCTGTTGGGTTGCCATTGGTCAAGCCAATGAAAAAGCCATTGAACCCTTCGACAATAAAAATAAATGCGCGATAAAGCCAATTAAATAAGAAGAAAGAGTCTGACAGGCGTTGTAGCGTAAGGTTGATAAATCCGCCGTTGTCTGCCAGCATATAGCGCCATGCCAGCAAAATGGCGGGTCCGCCTGCGAGGATGACGGGCATATAGAAAATGAGGCGAAATAAGCGCACCCCGCGCACGGTGGTATTGAGGATGAGCGCCATACTGAGGGCGGCTAAAATTTGGAGTGGCACACCGACAATGGCGTAATAGAGGCTATTGAACATGGCGCGGTTAAAATTGCGCCCATCGCGCCCTTCTGCCAAGATGAGGTCACGATAATTATCAAGTCGCCATTGCCATGTGATTTCTTTGCCCAGTTTATAATCGGTAAAGCTATAATACAGTGATGCGAGCGAGGGACCCACAACAAAGATAACAAAGCCAATAATCCACGGGCTGGCGAATAAAAAGCCCCAATAGACTTTACGTTGTTCGGCTTCGCTTAGGCGAAATAATTTTGCGACAAATCGTGCGAGTTGGGCAACCAGCACACTGCCAACGATGATAAAAGCAATTGTTCCAAGCGCCCAAAGAATGGTTATTAATTTTGGTTGGTCTAACATGATAGTAGCCTTTAGTATCTAGGTGGGATACGGGCATTTCTGGTGAACGCTATAAATAGGTGATGGTGTAGTGTGAGTGGTTTGGGGGAGGTATGCCTCCCCCTACCCCATATATTGCAACTTAAGGCAAAGCGCCCCACCCCAACCCCTCCCCACTTTGTGGAGAGGGGCTAAAATTCACCTACAAAATGGTTTTCTCCCCCTTTCTCCACGTAGTGGGGATAAGGGGGTCGGGGGGATAGGGGCTGGTTTTGTTGTTAAGTTGCTACTCATAGGGGCATGATTGCTCATGCCCCTATACTTAGGAGAGAAGTTTGCGACTGTTAGTTAGTCAATGTACCCATTGTCTGCGAGGATACCATCATATTCTTCTTTGAGGTATTGGAGGGTATCTTCGAGGCTTTGTTGGTCGGTGAGGAACAAGGTGACTTGTTCGACAATCAATGGGCGTAATTCGGCGCTGGCGCGGACATCAGAGAAGGCGCGACCATATTCCACTGCCAAATCGAGCATGGTGTTCCATACGGCATCTTCGCGCAGGGTATCCCACGCATCCAAGCGGACGGGTGTATAACCAACGACGGTGCTGAGGGCAAGGGCGTTCTCTTGGCTGGTGATGAACTTGAGGAAGGATGTGACCAATTCTAATTTTTCGTCTGGGACATATTGTGGGACGCTCAACCAGTCAATAAAGACTTGGACAACAGGAGCGCCAGCTTCGCCAGCAGGATATGGGGCGATGGCGATATTTTCCCAGATGGGGTCGCTGGTTGGGGGCATATTCCACATGGGGAAGATACCGCTCACAACGCGGTCAGAAGCGATGGGATAGCCTTCAAATGGTGGCAATCCTGCGGTGTCTTCTGCGGGGAGCATGACACGGCGGCGGTCATACATATATTGCAACACTTCTGCGACCACTTCACTATCGAAGGCGCTGGTGCCATCTTCATAATAGAGTTCACCACCTGCGCTCCAGATGTAGCCGATGAATTCTTGGGCATCGAACAAGCCTGCGCCAATATCCATGAAGCCCATTTGAACCATCGCATTTTCTTCTACAATGCTGTTGGCTTGTACAAAGGCGAGTGCATCGGTGAAGGTGAGGGGAATTTCGCTACCTTCTGCGAAGAGGTCGGTGCGATAGAAAATGGGGCGTGGGGACATGAGCAAGGGCAAACCACGAATTGCACCATCCCAAGTGACGGTATCAACGGCGGCGGGCAAGAAAGCGGCGAGTTCTTCTTCGGTGAAATAGCCACTCACATCTTTGAGCAAATCACCATAGGTCGCGGCATATTCAGAACCAAGATACATAATGTCGGGACCATTACCAGTCTGAATCCAGCCAGCAACGGTGGCATCAAAATCGCCCCAACCGCCAGTGATAATTTCGAGGGTGACATCACTGCCATAGGCTTCGGCAAAGGCGGGGAAGGCTTCGTTATTGAACCATTCCAAGCCACTTTCTGGTAAACCAGTGATATAAATTTGGAGTGTGGGGGCATCTTGCGCTTGAATGGGGTTGAGTGCCAACACCATCATCAGAACCAATAGGAGTGCAAAAATACGTTTCATTATGTAAAATCCTCTCTATTTTTTGATTGACTGATTTAGTTAGTTACTCGAACTAACTTACATGACTCATGTAAATTTAACATGCCTTTAAGGACTTGTCAAGAGCAATATAAGGGCAAAATAATGAAATCTGAATTTTGTATGGTGGCGGGCGCAACATGTTGCGCCCCTACATCTCTCAAAATGGATTTTTCTTGACTGTTGATTAAGGTGGATACAGCACCCAAACAAAAATCCGCGAAAAAAGTGATAAAATGAGCCATAATCACTTATAGCATAGGATTAAAAATATGGTTGATAAATTAATCCAAATTCATGTCTATCATTGGGGAAATTGTCGCTGTGGGGAATTTTTAGCCCCAATTACCTCATGGAAAGATGTCGCAGACCGTCATGAATTAGACGATATTATCAGAAAAGAGTTGGTCAAAATATCGGATATTGAAGAGGATTGGGCAGTAGATTTATATCAATGTCGTGATTGTGGTCGTTATTGGGCGCAAGAAACTGCGGGTTCGCCATGGATAACGCGCAGTTACCCCTTTTTATATTGGGCAGACATTCCACCAGATAAAGACCCCGCCATCTGGTTATCTGAGCAACGCCGTAACGCCATTTTGAACACTCTGGAAAAAAACAAAGATGCGGATTATGAAACCCGCATCGCGCCAAACCTCATACTCGGTACAAATGAATGGCTAATTCCCAACCCGCGCAAAAAGAAGCGATGAGGCAGTTAGCGTAATTTTCTCCAATGGAATGGCAAGAATCCCCTGCTCACCTAAAAAATCATCCATGGCGCTCATCAGTATTTGGGGCAATTGTTGTTGAATATCGGTTGTGAATATGCCAGTGGTCTGGGTGATGGTGATTTGCACCATGCCAATGCCAGAAAATGCCAGTTGCGCCCCGCCAATGCTCCCGTTATCGTGACGCAAGGTGATGGTCATACTCGTTGGGGTTATATCCACCAACAGGGGATAAATGGTGGCATCCACCGCTACTGCCTGTGCTTGTAATTTTGCCAAAAGCAGTTGCTCGTTCATCTCGGTTGTGAGCAATTGGGGCAAAATAAAATTGATATTGACGCTCGGTACGGTGACATCTTGAGCATATTGGACGGTCTGTGAATCGGGATACCAGCGCAATGCGTAGGTGGTATTTGGGCAATCGGGGTGATTGCCCCCCGCCCCAATGCGATACGTTTGCCCAGTCAGCAACAACAGTGTAAAATCGCCGTTGCCATCGGTACACACCACATCCGCTTGCCCATCCACCCATACAGGCACATTGGGCAAGGGATTTGCCAGCGCATCTTGCACATTCCCCGTCACATTTCCCATCACTTGGGGCGGGATGAGCGCCTCATACAAATCGGTGAAGGTGTGGGTGACTTTATCATAAATGCCAAAGCCCGCCGCCAATTCCCAATAACACCAACCAAAGCCTTTTTCTTCTGCGATACTACGCACAGCCGCCGTATAGCGCATCCGCGATTCGTGGTCGGTGGGCAAATTGGGCGGAGTCGCATCGCTGTTGCTAAATGACCCAAATTCGCCCACCCAAATGGGGATGTCATTGGCATCTGCCCATACGCGCACCCCTTCAAAATGCGATTCTATCGCGTCATAATCGGCTTGGTTTAGCCCCCATAGTGTGCCTTGCCATTCTTCTGACCCCAACCCAGATACCCAATCTGCACCCTGATGGGTGAATTCAAATGGTTCATAATAATGAAAGGTCACAATCAGGTTGGATTTATCCGCAGGCAACACCAGTTCATTTACGCGCAAGTACGAATTCCATTGCACCCCGCCAAAAATGATGGTGCGCGTGGCATTATTGGAATTGGGCGGGTTGGTCGTGCGGATGGTGTTAATCAGTTGGGGATAGAGGTTGTTCCATGTCGTAGAATTATTCAAGCCACCCTCCCATGCCGCAGTCCCATTATTCGGTTCATTGAGCAATTCAAATGCCAGTGTGGTCGGATACGTGGCAAATTGGGTGGCGATTTGTTGCCATATAGCGATAACACGCGCGGTATGGGCGGCGGGGTTGGTCATGATTTCATCATAATGATGGATATTTAAGACCACATTCAAATTGGCATCGAGCGCCCATCCCACCACCTGAATAATGCGATTCATAAAAGCGGGGTCTATGGTATAGGGTGCAGTGGCGAGGGCATGACCCGACCATTTTACGGGGAGGCGGATGGTGGTAAAGCCCGCATCGGCAATATCTTGCATAAATTCTTCTTCGATAAACACCCCCCATTCGCCCTCATTCGGGGCTTCTAGGGCATTGGCGATATTGACACAGTGGCTAAAATCCAGCGCGGTTTGCGCGTTGGCAGGTGATGAACGCATACTGATACACAGAAAAATGATGATGAATGCACTGGATAGGATACGCATAGGATGCCTCTTTTTACAGATAATGATATTTACATAATGATGCTGTAGGGGCATGAACTATCATGCCTGATTGTTATCTATGGTTACGGCGGGCGCAACATGTTGCGCCCCGTGTTATTTCCCGACATCAACCGCATAATAGGGTATGAATGGTCGTTTTGTGGCTGACATACGAGGCTAAAGCCTCTAGTACAGCCATTACACCATCTAAACAGG
Source organism: bacterium (assembly GCA_033763335.1). Classification (GTDB taxonomy): domain Bacteria; phylum Chloroflexota; class Anaerolineae; order Aggregatilineales; family Phototrophicaceae. The sequence continues at coordinate 17,758 of JANRKU010000089.1, read as the reverse complement.
CAATAGTGTAATGGCGGACTAGCGCAAAGCGTGTATGTCCGCCACCAGCCAATACGTCCAAATTTGATATATATTCGTAGGGACACGATATATCGTGTCCGCAGGGTTTAATAATTGAGTTTTGAGGGCATATATACCATCCCTACACAGGTAGTATAACACACTATTTCGGTTTATAACGTGAGGATGACCAATCACCTACCCCACCTTAAATGAGTGAGTGTTACAAATAATAAAAAACTTGCAATGATTGTTTGGAGATTCACCAAAAATCGGATATATTGAGTTATATGTTATAGAGCATCATATTTTTGGGCGCGGGGAAAAATGACGGATTCATTCTTTTATACACAACGCTATCAGCTCAAAGAGATTTTAGGCACAGGTGGCATGGGGACGGTATATCGTGCTTATGACCGCCTCACCGCACATGATGTTGCGCTCAAAAGTGTGAATATCGGACATCATGACCTGATGTTCACCAGCAAACCGAGTACCAGCGATGTGCGTTTGGCATTGGCACGCGAATTTAAGACACTCGCCAATTTGCGCCATCCCAATATTATCAGCGTCCTCGATTACGGCTTCGATGTGAACCGCACCCCTTTTTATACAATGGATTTATTAGAGGATATGCAGACCTTTGACCGCGCTTGTGATGATAAGCCAATGGCTTATGTGGCAGAACTCATCATCCAAATTTTGCAGGCACTCTCGTATTTGCATCGGCGCGGGGTGGTGCATCGTGACCTAAAACCGAGTAATATCGCCGTATTGGGCGGGAAAAGTGTCAAAGTCCTCGATTTTGGCTTGGCAAAGGCACAAGAACAAGCAGGCGCGGATGATGAGGTCGCTGGCACACTCGCGTATATGAGTCCAGAGGTGCTATTGCAAGGGGCGGTAGACATCGCCTCTGATATTTACGCGGTGGGCATTATCGCCTATGAATTTTTGACCGGACGACATCCGTTTAATACCTCACAAATAACAGAACTCATCCATCAAATTATCAATGAGCCATTAGATGTCTCTACACTCCCTAGTGATTTAGGCATGATTATCCTCAAAATGACCGCCAAAGACCCGCAAGACCGTTATGCAAGCGCCGATATTGCCATGTTGGAATGGGCAAATTATCTTAAATTGCCCCTCAAACTCGAAACACAAGCCATCCGCGAAAGTTTTTTGCAATCGGCGCAATTTGTGGGGCGCGAATCTGAATTACAAATTTTATCCGATGACCTCACCACCATGCTCAACAGTACGGGTGGGCGGGCGTGGCTCATTGGTGGCGAAAGTGGCATTGGCAAATCGCGTCTATTGGATGAATTTCGCAGTTGGGCATTGGTCAAAGGGGCGCAAGTGCTTCGTGGGCAAGGGGTGAATGGCGGTGGCGCTCCGTATCAATTATGGCGCGAAATCGCCCGTTGGTTGGTGCTGATGACCCATAATATCACCGATGAGGAAGAGAGTGTATTAAAGGAACTCATCCCCAATATCGAAACCTATGTGAATCATCCTGTGCCAGATGCGCCCCAATTAGACCCACAAGATGCCCAACAACGCTTGGTGGTCGTCATTCAAAGCCTATTCCGCAGGCAAACGCAACCCGTTGTGTTGCTATTAGAAGATTTACAATGGGTCAGCGAAAGCCTGCTCGTCCTCAAAAGTCTGTTGCGGATGTTGGATGAATTGCCTGTGTTCATCGTGGGCAGTTACCGCGATGATGAACGCCCCAATTTGCACCAAGATTTACCGTCCATGCGCCTCATCCGCCTACAACGTTTGCATCAAGAGGAAATTGGTCGCCTGAGCGATGCTATTTTGGGCGCACACAATACCCGTCCCGAAGTGGTGGATTTTATCAACCGCGAAACCGACGGCAATGTGTTTTTTATTATTGAGGTGATTCGGGAACTGGCAAAACAATCGGGCGAATTGGCGCATATCGGTCAGCTCACCCTGCCCCAAAGCATTTTTTCTGGTGGGGTTATGCAAATTGTCCACCAACGGTTGGGGCGTGTCCCACCCATGGCGCGTCCCTTGCTCAATTTGGCATCGGTTTTGGGGCGGGCGTTGGATTTAGACCTATTGGCGGGGTACGATTCGCCCATGCCACTCGAAACATGGCTCACCACCTGCTCCGATATTGCCGTGCTAGAGGTGCATGAAGGTGTGTGGCGCTTCGCTCATGATAAATTGCGCGAGGCGGTATTAGATGAATTCAGCGCCGATGACCGCCGTCATTGGTATGGGCAAGCGGCGAGTGTGATAGAGAAAGTCTATCCCCATCAAGAAGCCTATTTGTTGCAACTCGCAAAATTTTGGCGCGTGGCAGAAAATGTGGTCAAAGAGACCGATACCATCATCGCGGCGGGAAATTTGCAATTGCGCTTTAGCTCCTTTATGGAAGCGGTGCTGTGTTATCAACGGGCGCAAGAATTGTTGCCAAAAGACGATATTCGCCGTTGTGATATTCTCATTGATATGGGCGAAGCCAATGCGTTGGCGGGGAATTTTGCGCTGGCGAAAGAATATTTGGATGAGGGACTCAACCTTGCGCGTCAATTTGGCGATTATCACCGCATGATTAAGGCATTGGGCGAAATTGGCAGAATCAATATTTTACGCGATGGCGACCTCGCCAAAGCGCAATCTGCGCTCGAAGAAGGCTTGATTATCGCCTCTGAATTGAATGAACCCCAACCCCTGAGCATCATCTATCGGCAGATGGGCAATTATGGCATCGTCACAGGCAATTATGACACCGCCCGCGAAAATCTGGAAAAGAGTGTGGCATACGCCCGCACCGCCAAAGATTATATCCGCCTCAGTTTGAGCCTCAATAGCCTGAGCCACACCTATGCTGAACAAGGGCGCTATGAAGAAGCCTTAGCCATGTCTGCCGAAGTGCGACAAATTGCCAGCGATTTGGGCAATCGGCGCATTTTGATGTTTGGCATCACCCACATGGGGTTGGTGGCATTGCGTCAAAAAGATTTTGCCCAAGCACTCAAACACTTTATGGATGGGTTGGAATTATGCTATCAGACAGGCGACCAAGAAAAAATTGTCACGGTCGAAAATTATGTCGGGACGTGTTATCACGGCATGGGTGACACGGTGAAGGCAGAAAAACATTGGAAGCAAGCACTCGACAAAGGGATGCGCTTCAAAATTTTGCCAGAAATCACGCGGTCATTGGTCGGATTGGCACAACTGATAGCCTCCCCCGCCGACCAATTGGAATTATTGCTGGTGGTCACAACCCATCCCTCGTGCAATTGGGAAGCGCGGCATATCGCAGAACCGCTTATTGCCAATTTACAAGCACAAGTCGGGGAAAGCGAATCGCAAGCCATCGCAGAACGGGCAAAATCACTGGATATGCTGACGATGGCAGAAAAATTGTTGTAACAGCAACCAGCCCCACCCCAACCCCTCCCCACTCTGTGGAGAGGGGCTAAAATCTGTCCTAGAATTGTTTTCTCCCCCTTTCCCCATTGCATGGAGAAAGGGGGCTGGGGGGATAGGGGCTGATGGGGTGGGGCTACACATCATCCTTTGGCGCAACGGCTTGCAGATGCAGGCTTTACCGCAACATGACATAAATTATTGGCGTTTTATCAGCAGAGGGAAGTTAATATGACACAAGCACCAAATGTTGACGTTATAGATGTGGCAATTATCGGTGGTGGACCGGGCGGGACGTATGCGGGGTGGCGCTTAAAAACAGGCAACTATCCAGAAAGTTCGCCACTACACAAAATGGCAAGTGAACGTGGTGGCACATTGCGCGTGCGCTTATATGAAGGCAGTAGTCGTATCGGCGGACGACTCGAATCACTCACCCCACCGGGTGCGCCACATCTCCGCGCCGAATTTGGGGGCATGGGCTATAGCTCCAATCACATCCTCGTCAAAAATTTGGTCGAGAATGTCCTCAAATTGCCCATTGTAGATTTTCCCAGTGGCACCGATATGAACATCAATTATTTACGGGGCGTGTTTTATCGGGTGGGCGATTATCATAGCAATCCGAGTATCGTCCCTTATCGCCTGCGCCCCACTGAATATGGCAAAGATTTTTCCGAAATTATTTTGCAAGCCGTCCAAACCGTCATCCCCAATGTGACCACATTGACATGGTGGCAATGGCAAGACATCAAGAAAAATTTTATCTTTGAAGGTCGTCATCTGTATGAAATCGGGTTTTGGAACTTTTTGCAACGCCTGATGAGCAACGAGGCATATAACCTGTCGGTGGATGCGGGTGGTCACTTCCCATTCATCGGCAATTGGAACGCCGCCGAAGCCCTCGAATGGTATATGTCCGATTTTAAGCCGAATACCGTGTATAAAACCATCCCCACTGGCTACGACCAAATCCCGCTCACGCTCTATAACCAATTTGTGGCGGCGGGTGGCGAAGCGCGGATGGAGTCGTGGCTCACTGGCATCCAAAAAATGTTTGTCCCCGGATTGGGTGATATGTTCTTATTATCTTTCTCAACGGGTGAGCAAATTTTGGCGCGGGTGGTCATTTTAGCCATGCCCCGCCGTTCATTGGAACTCATTTCTAATAACAGCGATATTTTGAAGGAATCATCCACCCAAGCCCTGATTAAAACCGTGACACCCATCCCCGTCATGAAAATTTTCCTCACCTATCCGTATCCGTGGTGGACAATCACAGGTGTGAGCAGTGGGCGTTCTGTCACCGATTTGCCTGTGCGCGTGGTGTATTATATCGGCACAGAAAATCAGAATGGTGGCGACCCCAACAACACCAATTCGCTCCTCATGGCGAGTTATAACGATGGGCGCTTCATCCAATTTTGGGAGGGGTTGCGTCAGGGATTGCCCTATAGCGGGACAATCAACAAATTTGTTGAGGGCAATGCCCAAGATTACTGGAAAAATCAGGATGCAACGGTGGCGATGGTCGAAGAACTCCAACGCGAATTGATGCAAATGCACCAACTCGATTATATCCCCGCCCCATACAGCGCCGCCTATAAAGATTGGAGCGATGACCCATTCGGTGGCGCGTGGAATACGTGGAATGTGGGTGTAAAGGCATGGGAAGTCATCAAACAGATGATTCAACCAGACCCCAATTCTAATTTGTTCGTGTGTGGCTCTGCCTATTCGCAATGGCAAGGCTGGGTAGAAGGTGCGTTGCAAACCGCAGAAGGTGTTTTGATGCGCGGTTTGAAGATGTCACGCCCCGATTGGTTGCCCCATTTTGACGGGGAAGACGAATAAAAATAGGGTATTTATTGGGTGATTTTGGACGGCATATATGCCGTCCCTACAGCCTAATAACCGTGTTGTGAATTGTAGGGGCGCAACATGTTGCGCCCGAAAATCATCATTCTATCGCTATTTATGGCGCGGTTGCCCCAAAGGTGATGAGCATATTGGTCATCTGTGACCGATAAAATGCCTCGACATCCCCAACAGTCGCCTGTATATGATGATACAATTCCAGCGTGATAATCCCATGCAATTGTGTCCAGCCCAAAATTCCCAAATAGAAGGGTAACGGCTCAACGGGATAGTTATCTTGCGCTATCATATTTTGGATATGCCCCAGCACACCCTCTGGTACATGGTCATAAGGTGCTTTGAGGGTGAATTGGGGTGTTTGCATCAATTCTTGGATACCCCCCACAATCACGGCGAAGGCGCGTATCACGGCGGGGACAGTTCTTTCACGCGGGGCGACATAATCGGGGATGGGGTTGCCGTATATCAACTGAAAATCTGTCGGATTATCTACCGCCCATCCCCGATATGCCATCAACACGGCGAATAGGCGGTGATAGGGATGGTCGCTCGCATGTGCCTGTGCGGTCATTTCGAGTGATTCTGCCAGCGCAGAAAAGGCATCCACCAGCAATTCGGTGATGAGCGCATCGCGGTTTTCAAAATAGCGATAAATGGCGGGGGCGGTCATCCGCATTTCGGTCGCAATCGCCCGCAAGGACAAACTGCCTGTGCCAAATTGTGCCATCTGTTGGCGGGCAATCGTCTTGATTTCGGCATAAGTAGATTCTCTGCGCTCTTCTCGGCGTGTTTTTTGGGGGGGCATATGGTATTATTCCTCGTCCGCAAATAATTAACATTATTACACATAGTTTACACCGTTTACGAATTTTGTCAAGATTTAGCCGATACCCCTATCACCCAAAAGGCGGATATATGCCTTCGGATTGTCCGTAGTTAAACTGTCGCATTTCTCAATAATTTGCCCCGACATAGGTTCAAAACCTATGTCTATCCGATTTTGAAGTCCACTAAAGGGACTGATTTGCCTGATTTTTTCCAGAAATAGACATTAAACCCACTAGAATGAAACAACCCTCTTTTTTCGGGAGGGTTTTAGTCCCTTTAGCGGACTTTAGGCGACTAGCTGGATGTTTTCAACATCCAGCGAAGTCAGAAAACGCGATACTATCAGAGGCTTATATCGCGTCCGCAAACCATAATTCAATTTTCCCTTACCCGCTACGGTGTCGGGGTTGGGGTTTCTTCTGGGAAATAAAATTCATAATCGGGATTGGTGGAGACCTTGTTCATCATCAACAAATCCCACCACGCGGGGCGCGGGTTAAATCCCGATGGCAAGGGCGCAGTCTCCCCTATCGCCCACCACCATTCTTCATTTTCTGATGTCCAATCGGGGTTGGGGTAATACAGCGCCACCATCAGACCAACCCATGGTCGCCAATTTTCGGCGGCATAACCATACGCCCGCGCCAAATAATCACCTTGTACCTCTTGGGATACGGCATACCACGCATAATCGGGATGCACTTGGTCGGTTGTCCAGCCCATTTCCATGATGGCAATTTGTTTATGGGCATCCCCATTGGCGACCATGATGGCGCGGAAGGTCTCGACATTGCGAAACGACATCCACGGCAAGTCACCTGTGGGCAGGTTATAGGGGTCATCTTCTGGCGCAGACCGATACCCCGCCGCATGAACGCCCAACACATCAAAATAGGCACTCGCCCCTGCCTCATACATTTTCCACAAAAATTCGTCATGGGGCATGACATCGGCGCTCCGTGTGCCTGTGGGTGCGAGTCCCGCGCTGATGATAATCGCATCGGGGTCGGCTTCGCGGATTGCCCCGCCACACTCGCGCAATACGGTCACATACGCTTTTGGATTGGGGGAACGCCCGCCCCATTCACGCTCCAAATTTGGCTCATTCCATACCTGATACGCGACAATTTGCCCCTTAAAACGGGTCGCCACCGCCCGACAATAATCGGTGAGGCGCTTCATATCAAATGGCGGGTCATCCACGCCATACGTGCCTTCGGGCAAAATTGCCCAATCAGGCGGTGCATCCAACCGCGCCACCACATTAATGCCTTTGGTGGTCAGGTCACGCATCATATCATCTGCCAAATACCAAAAATAGCGGATGGGATCATCTTCTGCATACAAATTCGATTCAATATCGCGCCACGCAAATTTTTGGCGGATATGCGTAAATTGCAACATTTTGAGGTGTTCAATGCCGATATTGCGATAATCGGGATTCACCCAAAAGGAGGTATGGATGCCATAGGTCAGCGATGGGAACACCGTGGGGCTGGTCAAATCAATGGCATCTGGGCGCAAATCGGTCAAATCCAAAGTCGGATAAGTGGGCGGTGGGTATTGTTCCCAAAAATAGGGGGATGGGGTCGGTGGTGGCGGCGTGGTAGACATGAGGTCACACGCGGTCATAGAAAATAACCCGATACACACCATCAAGAAAAGGCTCAGTTTTTGTCTTATCATGCAGTAGCATCCAATACGGCAACCGTTTCAAAACGCACAGGTGATGTTTCGCCAGTGATAAGGTCTACCACATGGTCATGTGCATCTGGCGTATAGTAAATTTCTCCGCATTGTGAACACACTAATGCAGGTAAGTTTTCAATCATAAACCAACGTCCCTGATATTGTTGCAAACGGGTTACAAGCTGTTTTTCCAGATGTCCCTTACAAATCAGACATTCATCCATTAGGTTTTCCTCGTCCTTATTGCCAATTTTTCAATAAAGTTTTTGTGGCTGACATACGAGGCTAAAGCCTCTAGTACAGCCAGTACACCCTTCAAAATAGGCAGAATTGTACTGGCTGACTAGCGCAAAGCGCGTATGTCAGCCACCCATTAAAAAATATTTTACAGCGTCTTTATTTACTAACAATCATTATCATGCCCGATTTTTATCGTTTGTGATAGCGGGCGCAATATATTGCGCCCCTACATCATGCCTAATTTTGAATCCTAGAATTGTTATGTCTCTAAATCATCAAATCGAAAGTGACTAAATCGTCTATTCACCAACTTGCAGGCGGGCGTACTTTGCCACTAGCACTTTTTTATCAATTTTACCCGCACCTGTCTTGGGCAATTCTGACACAAAAATCACCTTTTTGGGGATTTTATATTTTGCCACGCGGTCTTTGAGGAAAATTTGCAAGGTTTCTTCGGATAGCGCATAGCCTTGTTTGACCACACACACCGCCACACCAATTTCGCCCCATTTGGTGTCGGGGATGCCGATGAGGGTCGCTTCGGCAACGGCGGGATGGGCATGGATGGCACTTTCGACTTCGGCGGGATAAATATTTTCGCCACCGCTAATAATCATATCTTTTAGCCGTCCCACAATCGTATAGTAGCCCTCATCATCACATATTGCCAAATCACCTGTATGCAACCATCCGTCTACAATCGTTTTGGCGGTGGCTTCTGGATTATTCCAATATCCAGGGGTCACATGCGCCCCTGCGATGACCAGTTCACCTGCCACATTGGGCGGACACGTATCGCCCCCCCCATCCACAATTTTGACGGCGATATGGATGAGTGCCTTGCCCACCGCACCCGGTTTACGCCGAACATCGGCGGCGGGCAACCAAAAGGTATTGGGTCCTGCTTCGGTGAGTCCATAGCCTGTCTTAAAATCCACACCTTTCGCCCAAAATTTTTCAAATACGGGCATGGGGCAAGGCGCACCCCCACTGATGACGATTTTCAGTTTGCTAAAATCGGCTGTGTCCCAAAAGGGATGTTGTTGCATGACGATGAACATCGTCGGCACGCCAAAATAGACCGTAACACCGTTGTGATGGATAAGGTCAAAAACCTGCCCCGCATCAAATGTCTTACAGACGATACTTTTTCCGCCAGAATGGATGATGGGGAGCGTGAAAACATTCAACCCGCCAGTATGGAACATGGGCGCATTGAGGATGGCGACATCATTTTGGTCGAGTCCCCAACTGGTGATGGTATTCACGGCATTGGCTATCATATTGCCGTGTGTGAGAATTGCGCCTTTTGGCAAGCCCGTTGTGCCACCTGTATAACAAATCACCCACGGGTCATCAATGCCGATGGTCGGTTGATAGGTGAGCGTGGTGGGGTATTCATCCCGTAATTTTAGGCGTAAATCATCCTCTTTGGCGCGTTGATAAATGCCGATATAGGCGGTGATGCTGGGTACTTTTCCGCGCAAGGTATTGACTTGCTCTATAAATTCATCCGAATAAAAAAGTACGTGGGGCGTGGCATCTATGAGCAAATCGGTGAGTTCAGAAACAGTCAGCCGCCAATTGAGATTTTGTAAAATGGCACCAATTTTGCCACATGCCATCCAAATATCGAGGTATTCAAACGAATTAGTGGCATACACCGCCACCCTATCGCCATGTCCGACACCGAGCGATACTAAAAAATTGGCTGTCTGATTAGCAGTATTATTCCATTGGGCATAGGTAACATCTCGGTGGGTGCTGGCAGAGTGGAGTGCGATGCGCTCTGGGGTCAAATCGGCACGTTTTTGGAGAATATCGGTGGTATAAAATGATTTTTGTTGTTCCATAGTGGGGTGTCCTTAACAAATTTTTTTAAGTGCCTATTTTTTTGATAACGTCTATTTTAATATAGGATGGGTTATTTTGTAGGGGGGGATTATCGCAACACAAATTATGCTAAAATAGAGTGATAATAAATGGTTGAGGTTATTATGATGATGCTATCTATTCCACCGATGGTTGCAGTACCCTTACGACGAGATGAGGCGGGTGCAATTCGCATTGGCGAAACCCGTGTGTTATTAGAAATTGTTATCCGTGCCTTTAATCGCGGTCAAACACCAGAAGATATTGTGCAATCATTTTCTAGCCTCAAATTAGACGATGTTTATGCGGTCATTACTTATTATCTGCAAAATCAATCAGAAGTGGATCGTTATATCGAACAAATAGAAGCAGAAGGGCAACTCATCCGCGAAAAGATAGAAGCCAGCCAGCCCGATATGCGTCAAATTCGAGACCGCTTATTAAAACGCCAATCAGAGAAAAAACCATGCACCAGCCGTTATTAGAACAAGCCCAACGCACACCCCATGCCATTGCCCTTTATACACCCGATACTACCCTCACCTATCAACAACTCGCAGACCAAATTTTTGCCAATGCCAAGCACCTATCCGCGTTGGGGATTGGCGCGGGGGATGTGGTGGCGATTTTATCACACAACACCAGCACCGCCGTGAGTATGATTTTTGCCATTAGTGCGTGTGGCGGGGTGGTATTGACCCTCAATACACGCCTCACAGGGGATGAACTGGCATATCAACTCACGTTGGCAGAGGCAAAATTGCTCATCATAGAAGATGGGCTGGATGTGCCACCTGTGGCGATGCCCATCATACCTATAGACGTAAGGGCGCAACATGTTGCGCCCCTACATACAACACACGCGCCATCGGACACGATATATCGTGTCCCTACACCCATACAAACGGATAATTCCCCCGCCGTCATCATGTTCACATCAGGGACGAGTGGCAAGCCCAAAGGGGCAATGTTGACGCATGACAACCTATTTGCCAATGCAATCGCCTCACATGAACGCCTATCCATGACCCAAAACGACCATTGGTTGTGTATTTTGCCCCTCTACCACATCGGCGGGTTATCCATCCTCATACGCTGTTTTATGTTGGGCGGATGTGTGTCTTTGTTGCCAAAATTCGATGCCGATGCCGTCCATAACGTGTTATGCCAGCGCCCCATCACCCTCATTTCGCTCGTGCCGACCATGCTCTATCGGCTACTCGACATGGATACCCACCTGTGGCAAAAATCGCTACGGCTGATTTTACTCGGTGGAGCGACGGCAGATGCCCCTCTCATGCGCCGTTGCGCTGATTTAGGATTGCCTGTAGCGACCACCTACGGACTCACCGAAGCCAGTTCACAAGTATGCACCGCGACCCCAGATGCCACCCAGCGCAAACCTGCCAGCGTGGGAAAACCGATGCCATCCATCACGGTGCGCGTGGTGGATGAGCAGGGGCAAAATTGCCTTGTGGGGGAAATTGGCGAAGTGGCTGTGCGCGGAAAAACAGTCATGGCGGGGTATTATAAAAATCCAGAAGCCAGCGCAAAAACGATTCGGGACGGGGAACTTTTTACAGGCGACATGGGCTATCTGGATGCCGATGGGGATTTGTGGATTATTCAGCGCCGTAGCGACCTGATTGTGACGGGCGGGGAAAATGTGTATCCCGCCGAAATCGAAGCGATAGTGCGCGAGATAGATGGTGTGCGTGATGTGGCAGTGGTGGGCATCCCAGACGCGGAATGGGGGCAAAAAGTCGGGTGTGTGTTGGTGGCGGATGTGGCTATCGTCTCTATAAAGGAAGTAGAGGCATTTTTACGCGGGAAATTGGCGGGATACAAAGTGCCTCGCGTGTGGAAATTTGCAGATGCCCTGCCCCTCAATGCCACAGGCAAAGTGAATCGAGATGCGGTTCGGGGTATGCTTCTATCAGATTAATATATTTGGGATTTTGAACCCCTATCGGTTATAATTTCATCAGATTGTGATGGTATTAGGGAGCAGGGTTAAATGGGTTCGCATTTTGATGTGTTCATCAGTTCCACCAAGACCGATTTAGAAGATTTTCGCAAAGTCACCAACGAAGCGATTAGCATGGCAAATATGTTCCCTGTGGACATGAAAAATTTTCAGCCAGAGGCGGGCAATGCCTTGCAGGTTTGTTATGATGCCGTCCATAGCGCCGAGTTGTTCATCGGCATTTACGCGCATAAATATGGCTATTGCCCCGATGCCACCGTGACCTATACCCGCAAAGATGGCACAATTGGCGCAGGCGATGGTGTAACCAGCATCACCGAATGGGAATATAAATGGGCGATAGAGCGCAAAATCCCGATTATGCTATTCCTCATCAACCCTGATGCGGCATGGAAGCCGAGCCTCATCGAAAAAGGCGCGGGCGCAGAGGGACTAGAAAAATTTAAGGCGCATATCGGCAAAAATCATATCGTCAAATTTTTTGATACCATCACCGATTTTGAAAAAGCCATCCACCCTGCCCTGTCGCGGGGGTATCGGCAATTGCTCGACCAAGAATTAGACCGTATCGCCAGCATCACCCCCACCCGCGAACAAATCGCAGAGGTGGAACGGCGCATTTTAGCCATCAGCAATCCAACCACAAATATCTACAAAAAAGTGGTTCAGGAAAATAATGGGACGACTAATGCACTTGCTTTCATGCGTGAGATGGATAGCAATCATTATATTTTGCCCGATGATAATATTCTTGCCGATTACATTGATAGGGTAAAAGGTGATACCCGTGCATTAGAGGCATTGGTCGGGTATTTGGGGCAATCTAGCACCCACCACATAGACGATTTCATCAAAAATCCTACTATATGGCAAGGCAAAGTGGTGAGCAATATTATTGATAAGATTTATGGCACCCTGCCCAATTCCTTCCGTAAGGTGGTACAAGCCATTGCGATTATTGGGCAATCTAGCACCCAAGAAGAGATTGAATATCTGCTCACACCCTATATGAATGTACGTGTGATTCTCGCAATCCTCCACCGATTGGCAGAGTGGCATCTTGTGGTCTATAACCCTCAAACCCTCACCTATAGCTTACATGAATATGACCTTCCCTATGTGATAAACACCATCCCAAAAGGAAATAAGGATGATAAAGCTATAGAACCACCAGCCTATACCCGTTATGCGATGAATTATCGTATGGCGATGTTTTATCATGACAAGCAAAAACCTAATGCCGAATTGGAAAGTATTGCCGATTTATCACCTCAACTACGCGAAATCAAATTTCGCATGGCGCTAGGCGATTATCAAACAGCAGGAAATATTTTATTTGATATTGATTGGGATTATCTGATATCTTGGGGACACTATCAAGAAGCATATGAATTACATGCCGCATTAAATAGCAAATTAACTGAGTCTCAAATGATAGCAAATAGCGCCAATACACTCGGTTGGCTATGTAAAGAAATGAGAAAATACGATGAGGCTATCAAATATTATAATCTGGCGTTGGAAGTTGTTCGTGAATATGGAAATAAGTATGGTGAAGGGCGAATTCTGGGCAATATAGGTACCGTTTATGACGATATGGAAGCATTTGAAACGGCAATTAATTATTATATACAGGCACTAAAGATTACTAGCATGTTCGATAGCCAAGATGATATAGTCAGGTGGTTATTAAATTTAGCAAATTCCCATTATCATTTGGGACAAATAGATGCAACGATTCATTACCGCCAACAAATACTCACGATTGCGCGTGCATCTCATAACAGAGCAGAGGAAGCAAGTGCGTTAGGTGCTATAGGGCTTGCTTATCGGGATATCGGTGAGATTATAAAATCACGCGACTATTCCCAAGAGGCACTTATCATTGCCCAAGAAATCAATGATAAAGCGGGTCAAGAGTATTACTCTGGTTATTTAGGATATGCGTATTATTCTTTGGGCGAAATTGAAAAGGCAACTGAGTATTGTCAAAAAGCATTGGAACTATCTCGTGAACTCAAGCATAGATTTAGTGAAGGGTATTGGATAGGTAACTTGGCGAGTGTTTGTATCCTTCAACAAAACTATCCAAAAGCCATAGAGTATCTCAAAGAAGCTATAACTATTTTGATAGAACAGAAAGATACTCGTGGGACACAATCAAGAATCACGAATTTAGCGAGTGCCTATTGGGAAAGTGGTCATGACATCAGCACGACACTAGAAACTATCCGACAAGCACAGACATATAATGCCCCAGATATAAATGCACGCACAGCCGCACGTCATGGGGCAATTGCGTGGTGTGCAGGACAAATTACTGAAGCAAAAAAGGCATGTGCAGACACGCTTCGATATGCCGATAATCTTATCACCAAGACTCCAAAATTTTTTGATGCCCATTATTCCCGTGCGCTGGCATATACGGCGTTGTGGGTGGCGGGGGATGACGGTGCGTATGAAAAAGCACGCGGAGCGTATGTGACGGCAGTGGGAATCTGCAATGCCAAAGGGGTTCTGATGGGTGAAAAATTGTTATTAAAAGCACTATTGGCATGTAGCGACAAAGATGGGTCGGCGTTGCTGGCGCTGTTGGGGTGATAGCGGGGCGCGAGGATGTGTGTTAGTTTTTTAATAAAGCCAGTAACAAAATGAATCCAATCCACCTTACCCGTATAAAAATATCTTTATTTTTACATATTCATTTGCGCTAGTGGGCGCGGATAGGTATAATGTACTAGCTATAAAATCATATAAAAACGGTCATTATTAACAAACGGGATAACCAATATGGGTCAAAGACGGTCATTCAAGACATTCCTCATCACCTTCACGCTGATTTTTATGCTGGGGATGAGTATCGAGGTTTTTTCGCAGGTGATTAATTCGCTCCGTGCAACCAACACCTCGCAATTGGTGGTGGATAACAACACCAACGGACTCGCAGATGGTGGCGACATCATCGAGTACACCGTTCAGATTGCCAATTGTAGCCCGAATAGTATCGGCGGGGTAAATTATCAATCCGATATTGACCCCAACACCGTCCTCATCCCCAACAGCATCACTGTCACTACCCAAAATACGACCCTATGCGGGGGTGGCAACAACAATCCCCCCGCCCCCACCCCCCTAACCCCCCCCCCCCACCCCCATAGTTCCACCACCACACCCGCCAATGGCGCGACAGAAGTGGCGCTGAATAGCAATGTCACCATCACCTTTAGCGAGGCGGTCACGGTTGCGGGCAATTGGGTGCAGATGGTGTGTACCATCAGTGGCACATTTGATACTCTCTCCGCCAACCTCACCATCACAGGCGGACCTATCACCTACACACTTGACCCCAATGTGGATTTACAAGTCGGTGAAACGTGTGCTGTGACCGTTTTTGCCAGCCAAGTGACGGATTCAGAAGGCATTAATCCCACCAGTAATTATGCGTTTGGCTTTGTCACCGAAACACCGCCCACCATCACCGCCACCAACCCCGCCAATGGCGCGGTGGCTGTTCCGCCTGCCAGTGATATTGTCATCACGTTTGATGAACCCGTCACGGTGACCGCCGCCTCTTTTACGCTGGAATGTCCAGCAGGCACACCGTTTGCGGGTGGTTTTGCTGTTACGGGCAGTGGCACGAACATCATCACCATCAACCCATCGGGGGGCAATTTGCCCTCTGGGATAACCTGCCAAGTGGTGGTGGTTGCCGCCAATGTCAGCGACCTCGATGCCAACGACCCGCCCGATTTGCTAGATGGCAATAATGACAACATCGAAGGCGATGATTACACCTTCTCCTTCACCACCGATGTGGATGCCGCCCCAACTGTCATCAGCATCACCCCCGCCAATGGCGCGGTGAGTGTGGCGAGCAATACCAATATCACCATCACCTTTAGCGAATTGGTAGATATTACCTCCGCCGCAAATTTCTCGGTGGAATGTCCCGCAGGCACACCACAAGGCTACACCGTCATCACACCTGCCACCTTGCCCGCCAGCACCACCACCGTCGTCATAGACCCTGCGAGTTTGTTGCCAGATGCGACCCTCTGCACGGTGACGGTGTTCACATCTGTGACCGATAGCGACACAGACGACCCGCCCGACAACATGACGGCGAATTTCGTCTCCACCTTCACCACCGAAGCACCGCCCAATGTGACCACCACCACACCCGCCAATGGCGCTACAACGGTTAGCACAGGCGCGAATATCATCGTTGATTTTGACGAACCCGTAGATGTGACCACATCATCATTCACCATCGAATGTCCTGCTGGTGGCACATCGTATAGCTACACCATCGCGGGTAGTGGCACAAATAGCATCACACTCGACCCGACCACTAGCCTATTGGCGAATCAGACCTGTACCGTGACGGTCATCGCGGCTCAGGTGAATGACAGCGACCCCATAGACCCGCCCCAAAATATGCCAGCCAATTATGTGTTTAGTTTCGATACCGTTGCAGACACCGCCCCAACCGCTAATAGCCCGTTGGATGGTGTGACTGGTGTGGCGACAGGGAGCAATATCGTCATCAATTTCAATGAACCGGTGGATGTGACCGCAGGGGCTTTTGTGGTGGAATGTCCCGTTGGCACACCCGTGGCATTTGTGACCATTCCTGCCTTGCCCACCACCAATCAGACCAGCATCACCATAGACCCATCGGGCAATTTGCCCGCCACGACCACTTGTGCCGTATCGGTTTTGCAAGCCAATGTCACCGATACCGATACCGATGAACCGCCCAACAATATGGTGGCAGATTATAATTTCACATTTGACACGCTCGTTGACCTTGCCCCAACCGTTGACCAACCCAACATCGTCCCTGCTTCAATATCGAGCGTACCGAACACCGCTTCCTTAATCAACCCTGTTTCGACCACGCCGACCATCACCATTCCATTCAGTGAAGCGGTGACAGTGGCGACAGGTGGATTCACCCTCACCTGTAATGCGACCCCTGTAACGGTGACTATCACCCCTGCCTTGCCTGCCACTGCCACCAGCTTTGATGTGTCGCCGTCTGCGCCAATTGCACAAGGCGCGAATTGCATCCTCACCGTGGTTGCGGCAAATGTGACCGATGCCGATGTAGACGACCCGCCCAACCTCATGGTGGCAGATTACACTGTCACGTTCAATATAGACACCGCCCCATCAGAAACGCTCACCCAAACCGAAGTGGGCAATGTGTTCCAAAATGTGACGGGTGCTGGTGCGACCAATGTGGATTTGGATAGCGATATTCAAATCACCTTCACCGAAGCCGTGACCGTCACTTTCCCCGCCAACGGCTTGCAATGCCCTGCAGGGAATATTATCCCCGTCACCGTGACGACCAATAACGCCACCACCATCGTCCTCAATCCCGATATAAATCTGCCCCTCAATACCGCGTGTGTATTGGCAATCCCCGCAGGCAATATCAGCGATGTGGATACCTCAGATGCGCCAGATAATCCAGCTTTAGGGGTGAATCATACCTTCCAAACGGTAGACGATGATGCCCCAACCGTCAGCACCAATCCCACGGCTGGCGGGAGCAATATCGCCGTCAATAGCAATATCACCGTCACTTTCAACGAGCCAGTGACCCTCACAGGCGCGTGGTTTGATTTGACCTGTAGCGTATCGGGCAGTCGCACCAGCACGGGCGAGTTGACTGGTACGGGCATTTTCATCATCGAAAATACGCCCGATTTGGTCTATACCATTGACCCCGCCGTAGACCTTGCTACGGGCGATGTGTGTACTATCACCATAGATTCCGCCAATGCGGTGGATAATGACATCATTGACGGTCCAAACGAATTGGACGGCAATGCTAGTGCC
>JANRKU010000088.1:0-9803 GCA_033763335.1 bacterium | reverse complement strand
ATTATAGGGTTGAAAAAAATAATTTTTTCACATACAATAAATGAGTTGTTTGGGCCCGTAGCGCAGCGGTAGCGCAGTTGACTTTTAATCAATGGGTCGTAAGTTCGAATCTTACCGGGCTCATCAAAAATAAAGCGCCAGCGATACTATTTATCGCTGGCGCTTTTGATTTAACACCTTTTTCGTCAGATTATTTTTCTGTCTTGTCGAATTCGTATGAAGATTCTACGACCAATACCAATTAGCGATACTATCCATAATGCCCATAATGGGAGTAACCACCACCAGTCATTGACTGTTGAGGGTGATGGGATAATCAATTGTTGTCCTACAAAAATGGTGTTATTGATGCCTAAATTGTTTGCCACTGAAATTAACGGATATGGCACACCATATTTTTGGGCAATCCCCATGAGTGTTTCACCATATTCTACTGTGTGAACTCGTTTATTTTGATTCCATGCAATCATTTTGAGGTTTTTAACATCATAGCAATATGTGCCATTGATGTTGGCGCTTGGCATTGGGTTAAAAAAAGTGTAATCTGCATCAAAGTTGAAGGGCTGACTATAACAGATATAAAATATCTGATTATTATTCTCATCATAGCAAGGCGGTCTATCTATCGGGATAATAAAGCCCAAATAATTGGCATTGCCTCTGTCATCATATTTATTGGTATTTGCATCCAAGATACGGTTGATGCACACATTAAAGTATTCTGAAAGTCTAGGATTCCATCCGCCATAATAAATCAAATGGTCTGATATTTGCGGCGTTGGCAGTAAATTTCCATCGTCATCTTTGTAAATGATTGACTTGCCAGTTACAGAATCATAACACGGTGGGGTTTGAGGGATAAAAATGGGGTGTTTTTCTAAATCTGAAAATAAAGACCGAGAACGCAAAACCCGATTTGTAGTGATTAAATCATTCAAGCAGACATTAAATTTTTTGGATATGCTATATGCCGTATCTGATGCCTGAAGTGCATAAACTTGCATAGCGGAATAGGTCGGTTCTATTGGCTCCGAGTTGAAGTTGCGCTCATATCTATACCACCCATGGCACGTCCATGTACTACATTGTCGCCCAAATTGATATTGGCTATAATAATATAATCGTTGACCTTGTTCGTTATAACAGGGTTGCGCTTCTAATGGTGCGTAAATTTTAATATTATCGTAGCTCATCATACGATGAATAGATCTAATTGCATCATAATTAACATTAAATAAAAATTCTTCAAAACAAATGTTAATTACACGCTCAATGTCATAAATTGATTCGCCCTCATGAACGGTATAGATGTGATAACATGGGTCATAAGATGTCAATATGATTCGAGAGGCTGAATTATATGGTGAGCCAAATATCCGTTCTAGCTGAAACTTTGGCGATAAATATGGATTGAGTTCGAACAACGTTTTTAGGCAGGTGTTGACACCCCGCTCAATTATACTTATATCTAGCACCTGAAAATATTCACGAGGGACTTCCACCATCTCAATTTCTGGACAAGGACGAATAGGTGGTATGAATAATTCAATATCCACTCTTATAGGCAGAAGTGGATATTGATTAACACGCATTAAGTCTAAGGGACAAGCCCCCGTGTTATTAACAACATCTTGTATAGATTCCCCTGTCAAAGCAATATAAATGGGCAAATCACTATATATAGGTGTTTCTAAGCGTTGCCCCTCCTCATCATAATAGCGCAAGCGTTGCCCTTGCTCATTATAACAAGGTGGATAATCAGCTTGGTTGAATCGGATTGTTATTGAGGGTAATGATGGACGATAATAATCTGTCAATCTCGGGTAATCTATAAGAAGTGCTTCAATACATATATTATATGTTTTTGAAAATAATAAGGGTGTAAATAAAGTGTTCTCTCCTATCAGAATAATATCATCTACACGGTTTAGGCGAGGTGCAATTTCATCGTTATTAGCTGTTTCAATAGGTATATCATCAACGGGGTTATTTTGAACAGGCGCAATATATGGATAACAAGGGGGGAGATAACTGGGAATGAATACATCCATTGAATACACATAAAATTCTTTGTACGCATCAAAATGATATTTCAGCAAATAATTTTCTTCTAATAAATTATCTAAGCAAACCTTAAAATGATCGGCAACATCTTGAACATCAAAAGACTCTTCCCTACCGCCATTAATTCTCATGTTGCCAATAAAAATAACATCCGCATAGTATGGTTCACCGAGCCATATACCATTTTCATAAAACTTTAAGCGTTGTCCCTTTTTATAACAAGGTTGATTGACGGGCAAATAAATTTTTGTGCCATAGGCAATATGGTTAATATCCACAGATGGATTTAAGTGTATAAAAGATTCTAGGCATATATTTCGTGAGTATAACCATAAATCCAATATAGGCGGGTCTTCCTCTTCGTAGTAGACCATAATCACGTCATCTGATGGGGCAGGTGGCGGAGGCTCTTGGTCAGATATTGCTCTAATAATTACATAGAGACAAACTATCAGTAGTCCCCAAAATAATTTTTTCATCATACATCCCTAATGGCATTTTATCATCATGACGATGAGCATATCCAACAGCACATGTCTACACAATATCGCGTAGGGATGCCGTATAGGGGGCGTATCTGACCCGTCAGAGATGTGTTTAGTTAGGTGATATGTCCTTTTATTTTCATGAGACTAATATTCTCCTTTGTGAATCTATGATACGCTTGGAGCATTACTTTTTATCAGAAAGGATAGTGCAATGCGACGTTTATTACCCCTTTTGTTGTTGATGATGACCCTCATCATCCCCCTATCTGCACAAGATATACAAGATGATTTTGATGCTTTACTATCAGACTATGCACCTGCCGATGGTCCCGCAGTAGTTGTGCAAGTCACCACACCCGATGGCACATGGACAGCCACCACTGGATTAGCCGATGGTGTACGCCCCACAGCACCCGATGACCGTTTCCGCATAGCCAGTATGTCTAAGACGTATGTGTCGGTAGTGGCATTGATGTTGGTTGAGGATGGTGTTTTTGCGTTGGATGATTTGGCAAGCGATTGGTTGCCTGCTGATGTGGTCGAAAATATTGCCAATGCCGATGTTGTGACCATCCGCCAATTGTTGGCGATGCGTAGTGGGATTGATGATTATTTGGGGACAGAAGCATTTTTTAATGCTATCCTCGCCAATATGAGTTATGAATGGACGGCAGAAGAAGCCATTACATACGTCTATGGGTTGCCTGCATTATTTGCGCCTGATGAAGAATTTTACTATTCCAATAGCAACTATATCCTTTTGCAACTCATCCTCGAAAATGCCTCTGGTATGACACTTGCACAATTGGTACGGGAACGTATTTTAGACCCATTGGGATTAGAAAATACTTATACCCAAATTTTTGAGACTCATCCAGAGGGGTTTGTCTATGGTTACGAAGATATAGATGGTGATGGTGAAGATGAAAATGTCTCTGATATTAATGATGGGGCAGGGCTTGGTGATGGGGCGCTCGTATCGAATACTGCCGATATAACCACATTTTATCAAGCCCTCTTAGCTGACCAGACCCTCTTGGGCGAGGAGATGATGGCAGAATTGCTGACTTTCTCGGCTGATGATGAAGGTGATGGTTATAGCTTGGGATTGGGCGAATGGGAGACCGATTTTGGGGTGGCATGGGGACACTCTGGTGCTGTGTTGGGATTTCTTTCACTCGGCGTTTATTTGCCCGATTCGGATATCACCATTATCGCCTTATCTGCCAGTTATGATGTGGATTTAGAATCGTTGGTGAATGATGTAGCAAGCCTTGTTCTTGGTGAATAAGCGAAAATCCCCCAAAGCGGGGGATTTTTATTTACCCCATTTGAAGTTCAGATAAGATACGCGAAAAATCATGTGCGTATGGGGTCAAATTTTTATTTTGTATCATGAAATAAATTATCCCTCCATCACCAAACATCATATCGGTATGTAACTGGTGATAATCGCTATCTATTTGACAGAGTAAACGCCATCCATCCTCAACAAACCGATTTTGAATGGTATCGGCATAGCCCAATAATTTGTGTTCGGGAGTTCGTCCGAATGTTTGTTGCAACAAAAACTTAAAATCAAATCCTAATTCGTCAAAACGGTCAAATTCATCTTCTGTCCACGATAAATCGTGTAAGGCAATATCACAACAATAATCACCTGCACGCGGGAAAGATGGCGTTTCGATGAATGTTACACTTGCGGGTTGAAATGTTTTTATCGCATTGGGCAATGGATAACGTGTGAGGGGTTCATCACCAGCAAAATATAACACCTGCGACATAGCGGGGTTTTTAGCATCTTCCCAATTAATATCAGGGTGCAAATCACCATTTGGTAATTGCCATGCCCATACCGAGAAAAAATATAAAATCCCCTTTTGGGGTAGTAATGGGCTACGAATCTCCATCGGGATTTCATCTAAATTCACCTGTGCCACAAACGCCAATGGCTTATCTTCATAAGTCGGCAATTTCCAATTGATTGGCAAATCGGGTGAGCCACCAATTTTACTTTGACCGAGCGCCAAATCTATTTCATTGGCAAAATCGGTTTTCATCCAAATTTGTTTGGTGATGATGGCTTGAATATCGGCTTTGCGATGATTGAGGTTATATTGGTCTATCAATTTTTCAATCATTATGTCAAATGTGAGTGTTTGCCCAGATAACTCAATCAAATCGCGTTGATGTTGATTAAATCCACTTATACAGAGCGCATAAGATGTGTCTATCAATTGATATAATTGTGTTTCGGATATATTCCCATCAAGAGGTACATCCACCCATTCCCAACCCACAGTGTCCCAATGATACTGTGCTGATTTTTGCAACTTAAATTTCTCTAATTGGTCAATAGGACATCTTAGTGTGAGGATAATTGGTGTTTCGTCTAATTGAAAGCCCGCAAACGAATCTAAAAATCCCCCTAATATATGGTAACTCGGTTGTTTTTCGCCAAATTTGATGAGTCCAACACTACCCGTCTTTTTGGCACAGTAGTCGCGTAGTCGTGTGATTAAATTTGATGGTTGGGCATCCATATTGCTCACCTTTTTAATAATCTATTTTACACCCAAATAAGTGGTCAATAGCCTTTCAACCGTCAGATTCACCCCCTTAATCCATGTTAAACTAAAATCATTAGTCGCCATAAAAAAGGACAACATGATGCGCCGAGTTTTTGTTGTGTGGGTATTGATACTTGTTTTAACCATGCCACTATTGGCACAAGATGAAGCTCCCTCGCCATTTATTACACAAACATTTTTTGCCGATGGGGTAGAGATACTGACTATTTACCCCATCGCAGATAATGAAAACCGCATACTTCATATTTATGATGCGGGAGAATGGTTACATCTGCCTTATCCAGACGACGTGACTGGTTTTGAAGGTAGGCGTATTCAAGATAATTTCGCCCCTTTTTTAGTTACTAACGAAGAATATGGTTGGTTTGTATTGGATGACGAAGATAGGGCGTGGTATATCAGGCGTGACGGGTCTTTCAATAAATATCAATTCAGATGTTACCCCGATTGGCGCGAATTATATGATTATATGGAATCGGGTGGAAAATTAGCGTGGATATATACTTATTTGGGTAATACACCTTTTTTATGCAATATGACAACCTACGAAGTTAGTCCGGTAATCCCAGAGAATCTTGTATGGGGAGCAGGAGATTTTGACACCACTAATCCCCCAGAACCATCACCTGATGGTCGGTATCTTGTTTTATTGGGGTATATAAACGACATAAATAGTCCTCATGATTATCGTATTTATAGTTATGAAATAGCTACTCAAACATTTCGGCTATTGGGGGATATTGGTGGGGGAAGTGAAGAATTGGTCAATATTGGTATGTGGCTTTCTGACACAAGCATTACATTTTCAACTGACGGAATGCCAGAATGGTCTGTAGTGAGATATTACACTGCTGATGTAACCCAAATAAATAGCCTAGAGCGTTTATCTAGCTCATTGCGCTTTGGTGTGCCATATAACCAAGAAAGTCAAAATTTTGAGCGTGTGCCGTCTGATTTTGATGACGGTTCAAATATAGGTCCTTGTTATATTTCCATTTATAATGAAACTGAAAGTGCAACCTACTACACTGGAAATTTGTGTGATAGAGGGTTTATTATCCCTAGTGATGATGATGAAAGGCTTTATCGGTCTGTTACACCCTATGCCAGTATTGTCAGGCTCAATTTAACTACAGGAGAAAGTCACAATCTTTTCATCGGTGAAGTCGAAAAAATTCTTTCTGTCTCTCCACAAGGTGGGTATGCCTTGATACAGCTTGGGCGTAATGGTGTTGTGGATATTGGGTCAGACCCATTCGACTCTGAAAGACCTTATCGGTTTGTAGATTTTTCTGACACACTCACCACTTATGTTTTACGACTATCAGATGGGCATTTGATAACATCTGTCCCATATGATGCAAAATGGTTATCAGATACTTATCTTTATACTCAAAATCAACTCCTTGTACTTGGAGAAGGAGAGGTAGAGATAATAGACTTAGATGGGACTGTCATAGATAAATTGGTTAATGGCGAACAACTGGCTATTCACACAAATCAGGATGAATTTGCATTATATACAGCCTTAAATGGGGCTATTACCCCTATCATCCCCGACTTAAAGGGCTATACGGTTAGTTTATATGAGCGCGAACAAGGAATCTTATCCCTGTCGCTGAATCATCCAGAAGAGAGTTCGCCCAATTTTATATTGAATATTCGTTTACCAGATTAATATCACTCAGGTATGCCCCAAAGCATTAACCCGCCCGTTGCAGGTGCGGTTATAATTAATCGTCCATCAGGGCTAAAAGTTGCATCCAACACAACATGCCCTGATGTGTATCCATGTAGATAAGTGAATGGGTCGGCAAGACCCTCTGTTGGATATAAAAGTGTGGGATTATCAACATCAAAAATACGTAATCCATTTCCTGCAATCAATGAGCCATCAGGACTTAATGCCATTAAACCAGTCGGTAAAATAAGCGGGGTTTCCCAATTATCATTATCCCAAATATAAGCATCTTGAGATGTTCCTGCATTTAATAATATATTGCCATCATCTGAAAAAGTGAGTTTTGACCTAAAGGGGGTAAATATATCACTCCATGCGCGTAAGGTATCTAATTCAAGATTCGGCTCTTGGTTGTGTTGCAAATCCATAATAGTGGTATCGCCATAGGCAAAAGTCGTACCATCTGGGCTAAAAACCACGCTATAAATTGTTCCTAAATTGCTTGTTTCGGTCTGGCAATGAGATGATGTTATAGCGACAATCGCGTAACCATCAACACTTGCACATGCTAATTGTGTGCCATCAGGGTGAAAATCAACATCAAAGAATGGGCTACCTGTGAGTGTATGGACGATTGTGCCTGTGGCAACATCCCAAATATAAATATTGCCATCGGCACTGGCAGAGGCTAATTGAGTGCCGTTGGGGTGAAAATCTACACCATAAACAATGTTGGTATGTCCCTCAAAAACCCGCCGATTGACCAAAAATGGATAGTCCGCCACTACATCATACACAACCACTTGGTTGTTATCATTGCCGAGCGCCAACATAGACCCATCATGATTAAATGTGATATTCCAATTCACCCACCAATCTTCTGTAAAGTGTTGAAGCAATTCGCCCGTTGCCACATCAAATATCCACAAACTACCGTCCCAACCACCAACAGCTAATTTTGTGCTATCTGGACTAAACGCTACTGATGAGAGGCTCACACCCAAATTCCGCGCAATCACCCGTGATGTCTGCGTTTCAACATCCCAAATTTCGACGATGCTATCATGCCCAACAGTGGCGATTTGGGTATTATCACCATTCAATACCCTATCCTTTACAACCTGACTATATGTGTGTAATGGTATTTCATCTTCTGTGGGTTCATCTGGGCTATTTTGCTTCAGAACTTGTCTCTCATACTGCAATTGGTTTAAATCGAAATCACCAGCATAATCTTCTATAACTCGTTGAGTTATTACATCCCAAAAAGTTATATGAACATCTCTACTGAGGCTTGATAGCTTTTCACCTTGCAAGATTACAATGGTCAGAAAATCATCGGTAAGCAAAAATTCTGCTTCACAAAAATCAATACAATCGAATCGGTCAATTAGGATTGGCGTTTCCTCTAAATCTTGGGCATTAAAAAGTCGAACCATTTTTTGATTAGCAACAAAGAGTGATTCACCATCTGGCGACCAGAGTATATCAAGAATTTTGCCCCCACCGATGACATGAAGTAATTCGACTTGTGAGGCATTATCTGTCGTGATAATGGGATGCTCAGAAATAGATTGTGAATCGGTGACAATATTGCCCAAAAACACGACTGCCATAATAACCCACACAAGTTTTTTATACATGATTTCCTCTTATTTTATCGGTAGATTCTCACCCTGCGCCATCGCGCAACATTTGGGCGAATTCGCTTGGCATATCACTCGCTTCGATAGCGGTGACGATGCGCTCTATATCATATTCTACACGGATAAAATCCACCGTTACATCACGCCCAACCACCGATAACACCACGTAACATGCACGCGGGTCTTTATCTTTGGGCTTGCCCACGCTCCCCGCGTTGATGATATGCCGTCCACTGGGCAAAATTTTGTGATAGGGCAGGTGGGTATGTCCACAGACCAAGATATCTGCACCCACCGCGTCTAAAATACGCTCAAAGCTATCATCAGGGCGATTTTCATAGAGATATTCGTTGATTTTACGCGGACTGCCATGCACCAATAGCACCTTCAAGTCGCCTAATTCCAATGAAATACTTGGCGCAAAGGTGCGGAGATAGGCTTTATTGTCGGCGGTGGTATGGGCATTCGTCCATGCGATAGACAATTTTCCCCGTGCTTCGTCCTCTGGTGCTTTATAGGCACATCCGCAATCATCGCTATCTTTGCCAACACCGTCATCGTAATTCCCCATGATGACGGGGATATTGCGCTCGCGTATCATGGCAATGACTTCGTTGGGGAATGTGCCATAACCGACCAAATCGCCCAAACAATACAGGTTGGTCAATTTGCGCGTTTCCATATCGGCAAAGACGGCTTCTAGTGCGGGTAAATTTCCGTGAATATCGCCAAAAATCGTAACTTGGGGCATATCAAAATCCTCCTATGATTTGTTCTCAAGCGGTAGTGTAGTGATGATACACCCCATAGGCAAGCATACTTAATCGGATATTGGCTATCTCTTAAACCAATTTTGCAAATTGGCACAAATTGGTCGAAAAAGATGTCGATTTTGTGTCTGCTCATTCGTTGTTTATATAGAAAGCGCGAAACAAACCTTTTGAATCGTTTATATCACATAAGAGGAGACATACCCATGCGTTACATGATTTTGATTTATGAAGACCCTGCTATTTATGCCACCAAATCGAAAGAAGAACTCACCGCCGAATTTCAAGAATATATGACCTTCAACACCGAAGCCCGTAAGCGCGATGTGATGGTGATGGGTGATGCGTTACAATCTGCTAATACTGCCACCACATTGCGTATTCGTGAGGGCAAACACCTCATCACAGATGGACCTTATGCAGAGACCAAAGAAATGCTCGGTGGCTATTATATTTTGGAATGTGAAAATCTTGACCAAGCCATTGAATTGGCGGCGATGATTCCGGGTGCTAAAAACGGGATGATTGAAATTCGTCCTATTGCCGTGCTTGACTATCCTACA
>JANRKU010000087.1:0-13221 GCA_033763335.1 bacterium | reverse complement strand
AAGGGACTAAAACCGTCTCTTAAAAAGAGATATGCCTTATAACAGGCAGGTTTAATGTCAATTTTGTGGAAAAAGCAGGCAAATCAGCCCCTTTAGTGGGCTTCAAAATCGAATAGCCATAGGTTTTGAACCTATGGCGGGCAAATTGACGATTTTTGTCCCATTTTGAATTATCGGACAAGCCACCTGTTGCGCCCTTACGTCCTCTCCACTATGGAGGGGCAATCTCGTTTCATCATTCACCTATGCTATAATTTCCGCATCATAAACAACTGACCATATAACCAAGATAGGTGATATTGCTGATATGTCTGCATTATTTTTAGACCGCGATGGGGTGATAAACCCGATGTTATATTATGCCGATTGGAATGAATACGAAGCGCCCCGCACCCCCGATGAATATAGCCTGTTGCCCAATGTCTTAGAATCGCTCACGCGCTTGCAGGCAGATGGCTGGCAATTATTTTTAATCTCCAACCAGCCCGGTCACGCCAAAGGCAAATTTCCCATGCAAGCCCAATATGATGTTCATGCCCGTTTGGTGCAATTATTAGCCCCTGCCAATATCCAATTCACCGAATTTTATTATAGCTACACCCATCCCAAAGGCGTTGTCCCAGAATATACGGGCGAATCGCCATTTCGCAAACCCAACCCCGGATTTTTATTGCAAGCCCAATCCGATTATGACCTCGATTTAACCCAATGCTGGATGGTCGGTGATTGCGATACCGATATTGAATGTGGCAAGCGGGTAGGGTGTCATACGGCGCTCATCACCTATCCGCATACCGCCTATAAACGCACCGATAAAGCCATCAACCCCGATTTAACCTGTGCCGATTTAGCCGATTTTGTGCGCCAATTGACCACACGGCGCTAGGGGCAATGTCATAATTGCACCCTATGTCCTTAGTGGGCATGATATAAGGGTTAAATAGGCAAAATATGATAAAAATAGCATGTGTTTTGTCCGCCGATGGGTGGTGATGATTGTTAGTAAATAAAGACGGTGTATACAATTTTTTTTAACCTCATCCCCCCGACCCCCTTCTCCAGTCTGGAGAAGGGGGAGAAAACCGCATGTATGGGTGGGTGTAGAGGCGCAACATGTAGCGCCCTTACGTCTTATCCACTATGGAGAGGGAATTTAGGGGTGAGGTTTTACACCGTATTAAAAAACTAACTTGCATCATTGCGCCCGCCGTAACCAACCGTAAAAATCGGTCTTGCCATGATAAGCCCTTACAACCTTCCCTATAATCCAAATTGATGTGCAAGGCGGGATTAGCGACCATGCGACTATCCAACCGTGACGGATAAAACGGAACGCACATTAATAATTCTTTATAATCGGATGTATTTTTACAAATCTCATTTATAATCAAATCAACTACACATGATTGATGAAAAGGAGATTTTTTAGATGCGTTACCTGCTTCGCATATGTTTTATGGTATGCCTCCTCATCATTGCCTTCATTCCGACCTATCATACCCAAGCCGCCACATTTGATGTATGCACCCTGACCGAACTGGAAAATGCCATCACCACCGCCAACAGCAATGGGCAAGCCGATATCATTAATTTTAATTGTAGCGCCACACTCATCTTCACATCGGAATTACCCATCGAAGTGGATGGAGGCAATAGCCTGACCATCAACGCCAATGGCAACACGGTCATCTTTGATGAAACGGGAGATAATAATCGGTTTTTTAGGGTTAATCTGGGTGCGAGCTTCAACCTGAATGGGTTGACACTACAAAATGGGAATGCGTCAACAGGGGGTGCGATTTTTATAGATACCAGCACCACCGTGAGCATTAGCAATAGCACCTTTATCAATAATGCCGTATCCGTTTCGGTGGGTGGCGCAATTGTCAATAACGGCTCTTTGATAATCAGCAATAGCACCTTCACGGGCAATACCGCCGTTACATGGGGCGGTGGCATTTACAGCAATATTGCCACAACCACAACCATCACCAACAGCACCTTCACAGACAATTCGGCGGAATTTGGTGGTGCAATAGATAATTTTGGCAACTTAACCATCACCCAAAGCACATTAGCCGATAATATCGCCACAAATTCGGGCAGTGCGATTCGTAATTTTGGCAGTGCATCCAGCCAAAATACCGCCTATCAAAATAACACTTGCACAGAAAATGTTATCACAGACAACGGCGGAAACACCATCAATAACGCGACAGGTTGCCCCGGTACGGTGGTTATCTCCCCTGTGCTTCCGCCTGCGCCGATGATTATCACTGCACCTGTGTTGGGCTGTGCATTGGATACAACCGATGGCGTGGATGTTGCCAATGCGCCAGATAACACCTATTGCCGTGTGTTGATGAAGAACGGTGGTGTGGTCAGTTATAGCGGTGCTGTGCCTGCCGATTTAATCTCGCTTGGCGTGATTGTGGCAGTGGATGTGTACAGATTAGAAGGTGGACGCACCGTGAATACCTTCCCAGATTATGCGCGGATTTGCTTGAGTGGGGAAGGGCGCTTCTTCTATATGGATGGACGCAATGCCCCCCGTGTGAGCGTGGAAATGCCAAGTGAAATCGTAGACGGCATGACCTGTGCATGGATTCCCGCCCCTGGGACGGTTATTTTGACGAATTAAAAATTTTTATGTCTGTAGGGGCGAGGCATTGCCTCGTCCCGCGCCGTGTTGTTGGTGATGGCGAGACGACCCAGTCGGTCGCCCCTACAAACACCTGCCGATGTAGGGGCGCAACATGTTGCGCCCACCATAACCAACGATAAAAATTGGGCATGACATGTCATGCCCCTACGCCATACCAACTTTTTACGATAAAAATAGGCAAAACAATCCCCATTATTGGTGTGTCTCATAAATAATCAGGCAAAAATCAGCCCCTATCCCCCTGTCGGACACGATATATCGTGTCCCTACACCCCATTGCATGGAGAAAGGGGGGGAAAACCATTAAAATGGGTAGGATTTGAGCCACCTCTCCACAAAGTGGGGAGGTGGTTGGGGGGGGGGATAAAAAAGCGTTTCTTACGGCATACCGTCCCCATAGCCCTGTTGCCCATAGAGGGCTGTCCTAAATGAACTGAGGGCGCTCACTAAATCACCCATCTCCCGATATGTCACCCCTATCTGATAATGCACATAGGCTTCGCTATAACGCGGACTCCGTTCATTAAAAAGGGCTTCGTTAAAATCTGCCAGCGCACCCTCATAATCGCCCATCCCGCGCAATAACGCGCCACGGCGCAGATACGAATCGCCAGTAGTGGCAACATCGGGGCTATAAAAGCCTGAATGGATACGAATGGCTTCGGTATAATCGGCAATGGCGAGGTCAATTTCTCCCAATCGTTCATATATCAGCGCCCGATGATAAAATCCGTTGGCAAAATCGGGTCTGGTGTGGATGGCATCGGTGAAATTGGCAATGGCGAGGTCATTGTTGTTTAATTCGGCATAAATGAGTCCACGCCGATAATATGCACCCGTAAATTCTGGCAAAAGGCGGATGGCTTCGGTGTAATCGGCAATGGCAAGGTCAGTATTGCCCATATCGTTATAGGTGATGGCTCGCAGGAAATAGGTATAAAATAGCCTATCGTCATTGGGGTCGAGTTGGATGGCGGCGGTATAATTATCAATAGAACGGTCATATTCGCCAATTTGATGATACCAAAATCCCCGTGTCGCATACGCCTCGGCATAATCGTTGCGGAGACCCAACGCCTCATCGAAATCGGCAAAAGCGAGGTCATACTCACCCTGTCCGCCATACATGGAACCCCGATAATGATACGCCTCTGCAAAATTGGGATTGAGGCGGATGGCATCGGTATAATCGGCAATAGCGAGGTCGGTGTCTCCAAAAAGCGTATACAAGCGTCCCCGATAATAATAGGCATCGGCAAAATTGGGGTTGAGGCGGATGGATTCGGTATATTCATCCGCCGCCAACAGATATTCATTCATCTCAAAATAGGTGCGTCCCAAAAAATAATATGCCATGCTATTGGTCGGATTTTCGGCAATGATGGCGCTATAGGCATCCACCGCCACCTGAAAATTATCGGTGGCAACCGCTTCGTCAAAAATGGTCGCCAATTGGTCATCGGTCGGGTCTGATGATGGGGTAGGGGTTTCGGTGAGCGCGAGCGCCGATGACCCCACCACGACAAAGCATACAATGGTCAACACAAGCCGTTTTATCACGGGGCATCTCCTCAAACTAGCATTACATAACATTACATCAGTTTATCATGTGTGCCAGACGTGTTGCCCAACGGCGAATCGGCGCAATGCCTACTATAGGCAATAAAGGTTTGTTCCGCCGTAGCACAGAAATTAGGATATTATCTCCACATCTATCGCTTTTCCAAAAAAAGTAAATAAATCTAAATAATCTCTATGACTTTTACGTTTTTCATTTATACTGAACATATCTACAAATATAGCTTTGAAAGGGATGCTTTTATGCGTATTGCATCACGTTTTACCCTCACCTTATTGCTCCTCATCGTATTTACCAGCGCATTCATACCCACTCGCCACGCCCAAGCCGCGACCTTTAATGTGTGTACATTAGGCGACCTCATCGTTGCCATTACTACTGCCAACTCCAACGGGCAGGCGGATGTGATTAATTTTAATTGTAGCACCACACTCAATTTTTCGTTGGAACTCACTATTTTGAATGATGGGGCTGGCATCACCATCAACGCCAACAGCAATGCCGTCACATTTGATGGTGGTGGCACAACCCGCTTTTTTACGGTGAACGGGGGTGCATCACTGACCCTAGACGGGTTAACCTTGCAAAATGGAGGTCTCTTTCCGGGCAGTGGTGGCGCGATTCAAAATAATGGCACGCTGTCCATCACCAATAGCACGCTATCGGGCAATTCCGTAGCAAGTTTTGGTGGCGCGATTTACAACGATGGCACGCTGACCATCACGGGTAGCACGCTATCGGGTAATTCGGCAGGCACTTCTGGTGGCGCGATTTACACCAGTGT
The DNA here is from genome assembly GCA_033763335.1 of bacterium. Taxonomy (GTDB): domain Bacteria; phylum Chloroflexota; class Anaerolineae; order Aggregatilineales; family Phototrophicaceae. The sequence continues at coordinate 8,193 of JANRKU010000087.1, read as the reverse complement.
TGGTAACACGATAACTATCAGCACCAGCGACTTCACCAACAATTCGGCAGATTACGGTGGCGCGATTCTCAACAATCTGAACATCATCACCATCAGCGACAGCACCTTCACAAATAATTCTGTAACCATTGATGGTGGCGCGATTTACAACGGTAGTGGCGCAGTGACCATCACCAATAGCACAGTATCGGGCAATTCGGCAACCCAAGAAGGTGGCGCGATTTACAACGATAATGGCACAGTGACCATCACGGGTAGCACAGTATCGGGCAATTCGGCAACCGGTAACGGTGGGGCGATTTTCAATACTCTTAATAGCATTGTGAACTTCAACAATAGCACGGTATCGGGCAATTCGGCATCCGATGGTGGGGCGATTTTCAATACTCTTGCTAGTACAGTGAACAGCCAAGATACCCATTATGACGGGAATGCCACCAATAATACCTGTTCTGGCACAGTACCCATTACCGATAACGGTGGCAACACACGAATCAATTCGGCGGGGTGTCCGGGCAATGCGCTCGTCGCGCTGGATGTATCGGCATTGGCGTGCAATGGAAATAATGCGGTGTTCACCATCAACGCGGGCGATGGCGATTTTACGGTGGATGGCACGAGTGGCAACTTTCCCCCAGCGACTGTCCCTGTGGGACTCGTGACACTCACAGGTCCCGCTATCTGGACAGATGTCACGGTCACAGAAAGCGGTGTTAACCCTGAGTTTATCAGTCTGGGCGGAATCACTTGCCCCGAAGGCGTGATTACCCCACCCACTGAACCCGTCCCCACCGAAACCCCATCCATAACAGTGACTGTTTTGGGGTGCGCGTTGGATACGGCTGATGGTGTCGAAATTGCCAATGCACCCGATAACACCTATTGCCGAATTTTGATGAAAAATGGCGGTGTGGTGAGTTATAGCGGTGCAATCCCCGCCGATTTAATTTCGCTCGGCGTGAAATTGGCGGTGGATGTATACAGATTAGAAGGCGGACAGACCATCAACACCTTCCCAGAGTATGCCCGCATCTGCCTTGCAGGGCAGGGCAGATTATTCTATATGGATGGACGCAATGCCCCGCGTGTTAGTGTGGAAATGCCAAGTGAAATCGTAGACGGGTTAACCTGTGCGTGGATTCCTGCACCAGGGACATTGATATTAACAAATTAACCCTCTATGGTGTGTGGACGCGCAGAAAGGGTCTAGTACAGCCATTACACCACCTAAACAGGCAGACGTGTACTGGCTGATTAGGGCGTGTTGACATTTTCCAAAAAGGGTATTAATTGGGCGATTTTGGACGGCATATATGCCGTCCCTACAGCCTCATAACCGTATTTTGGATGGTAGGGACACGATATATCGTGTCTGACAGGGGGGATAGGGGCTGGTTTTTGCCTGAGACAGACTACGCCTTCCGCAAAATTTTCTCCATCGTCTTGCCTTTTGCTAACTCATCTATTAATTTGTCTAGGTAGCGAACTTCGCGCATGAGAGGGTCTTCAATAGCTTCAACGCGGACACCACAAATGATACCTTTAATCAAAACACGCGCGGGGTTCAGGTGTGGGGCTTGTGCAAAGAAGGTCTCAAAATTGGTCTGTTTTTCGAGGTGCGTTTCAAATTCTTGCTGATTATAGCCTGTTAACCAACAAATAATGTCATCTACTTCTGTTTTTGTACGTCCTTTATTCTCTGCTTTGGTAATATAGTGAGGATAAACACTAGAGACAGTCATTGTATATATCCGATGTTTCGTCATGATGTCGCACCCTTTCTGATATGGTTTATTTTATCTTACACAAAGATGGCTGATGATGCAACCACATGTTCTATATGAACAAAATTTACGAAATCTCCATAATCTGCCAATATCTGTGCCATAATATGTCAAAATGCGTATGTAAAAATTGGAGGGATACAATGCCAGACTTGCACGATGATGATAAACCCGTTGGGCGCGTATTAACCCGCCGTGAATTGCTCAAATTAATGGGCGGTACAGGCATGATGGTGCTAGTGGGTGGCACGCTTGCCCAATGGGTAGAAGGGCAAACCAGCACCCCCACGCCATCCCCAACCACGACACCCATCCCCGCCTGTGTGGTGCGCCCAGAACTCACCGAAGGACCTTATTTTGTAGATGGGATGCTGAATCGGGTTGATATTCGCGTTGACCCTGCCGATGAATCGGTACGCGCGGGATTGCCCCTCAAGCTGGTTTTCCGCGTATCGGATATGACGGGTGGCGCGTGTGTGCCATTGGTGGGCGCGGTGGTGGATATATGGCATTGTGATGCCGATGGGGTGTATTCTGGCGTAGCGAGTGAAGGCACTGCCGATGAATTTTGGTTGCGCGGGTATCAGGTCACAGATGAAGATGGCACAGCAGAATTTATCACCATCTATCCGGGGTGGTATCCGGGACGGGCGGTGCATATCCACTTCAAAATTCGTGCTATTGGGCAAAACGAACAGAATTATGAATTCACATCACAGCTTTTCTTCCCAGAAGACATCACCGACCTTGTTCATGAACAAGACCCCTATGCCAGCAGGGGGTATCGCAACACGCTAAATGAAGATGAGGGTATTTTTAACCAGAGTGGTGACTTGCTCACGCTCACGCTGACGGCGGGCGACATCGAAATGGTTGACGAAGCCGATGAAGAAAAAATCACCATACTGACAGGCTATACTGCCGTTTTTGATATTGGGCTGGATTTGAGCGATGGGGCAGGTGATAAAAAACCCTAAAATCTTTATGATTGCCAAAAAACTCTCATGTTATAATTTTAGATATAGACACACATAATAGCAAAGGGAGAAACACATGTCTTTTACACTCACCCAACACACCGATGCCCCCATCATCGTCAATCATCTTCATGCCGATTATACGATGGCAGAATTTGACCCTGCCAATCAAAAGGCTGGTGCGTTATTAGATAAAGTGACCGAGCCTCACTATTATATCGTCATATTCGATTTTACCCTCACCCTCGAAGAATTGCTAGAAGGTGCAAGTGGGTTGGCGCGTAGTGAAAATTCGCTTTGGCATCACCCCAATATTAAGCAAGTCATCATGGTGACAGATAACGATTTGTTCAGACTCTCCGCTAAGGGGATGCACTCGGATGTATTTGGCAATTTAGACATCGCTGTATTTTCTACCTTAGAGGATGCGCTGGCATATACGCGGGTACATACGGCAAATTAACAAACCAACCAACATCACCCCTAAATCCCCTCTCTATAGTAGAGACGACGTAAGGGCGCAACATGTTGCGCCCCTACACCCACCCACAAAATGATATTCTCCCCCTCTCCAATTTGGAGAGGGGGCAGGGGGGTGAGGTAAAAGAGTATTTCATCACCCATACTATTAGTATATGGCTTTTCTGATAATTCACAATCAAAATAAACCCTCATCACCCCAAAATCCTCACAATTTGCATTGATAACACCGATTTTATTTGGTTGGTTGCATATCCGACAAGGGATGTTAAAATGGGGGGATGAATTTTATTGTAGATGTTCACATTTATCTCTATATATAAGGAAGACTATGGCGACAGAAACCACACCCCTCCCAACCAACCAGCCTAAAAAGGCATGGTGGACATATTCAGAAGAGCAACTCCTAAAAGAATTTGAAGTAGACCTCGCACAAGGCTTATCTGAGCAAGTCGTTCAACAACGCCGTGCGCGAGATGGCGCAAATTCACTCCCAGAAGAGAAAAAACAAACATGGTATGAGGCGCTTATCGAAGCCTTTCTCACCGATAGGCTGGCGCTCATCCTCACATTTGCCGCCATTTTGAGCGCGGTGGTGCATATCAGCAAAGGCGAATATAGCGAATTGCAACAATCCGTGTGGATTATGGGCATCGTGATATTCATGATTTTGGTCGGTTATATCACCGACAGGTCGGCGGATAACGCGCTGGAAAATCTTAAAAATTTGCAAAAAGAGATGACCAACGCCATCCGCAACGGGCAACGCCTCACGCTGGAATCATCGGAATTGGTCGTTGGCGATGTGATAGAACTCAAAACGGGGGCGCGTGTGCCTGCCGATGCGCGTATCCTCATTGAAAAAGATGCCACCGTCAACGAAGCCGTTTTGACAGGGGAATCGTTGCCCATCGTCAAAAATGCGGGTATCTTGCCCGAAGAAACCACGCTGGCAGAGCGCGATAACATGATTTTTAGCGGGTCTTTTATGACATCGGGCAATATGACCGCCGTCGTGACCGCCACAGGGGTCAACACAGAACTGGGTAAAATTTGGGAAAAATTACAACAAACAGAAGAAACCCAAACCCCCCTACAAAAACAACTTGACCAATTGGGCGACCTGCTCACCAAAGCCACATTGGTGCTGTGTGTGGTGATTGTGTTGATATACGTGGTGGTGCAACAATACGACATCCTCACCGCGTTATTGGTGGCGGTGGCGCTGGCGATTGCCTTCATCCCCGAAGCACTTGGGGCGATTATCACCATTGCCCTCGCACTCGGCACGCGGGAAATGGTCGGTAAAAAGGCGATTATCCGCAAATTACGCGCCGCCGAAGGCTTGGGCAGTGTGAGCGTGATTTGTACCGATAAAACGGGTACTGTCACCTTTGGCGAGATGAAAGCCACGCACATGTGGACGAAAGCCACAGGCGCGTTGCCCGTAGAAACCTCGATTGACCGCCTCAAAAATGCCGATTTAGAACGCCTCATGCGCGTGGTGCGCCTGTGTAATAACCAAGCAGATGCCTCTGAATTGGCATTAGCGACATTGGCATCGAAGGGCGGGCATACGATTAGCCCACAAGATGCCCAATCTCGCGCACACGAATTTCCGTTTAGTAGCGCCACCAAATGGATGGGCGTGGTGCATCCTGATGCGACAGGCTATGCCCTGTATATCAAAGGCGCACCCGAAATTCTGCTGGGAAAATGCGATACGCTCCACACCGAAGCGGGCAACATCCCCATGACGGACGATATGCGCCGTGATATTGAGCATCAAATCAAGCAATTCGCCTTAGAAGGGTATCGCGTGTTGGCATTTGTGGATAAAACCATGTCTGCCGATGAATTTGCGGCAGAGGGCTATGAGCATGAAGGGTTGACCTTTGTGGGGTTGGTGGCATTATCTGACCCGCCACGCCCAGAAGTCACCGATACGGTCAAATTATTGCGCGGGGCAAGAATCACCGCCAAAATGATAACGGGTGATAGACCCGATACCGCCGTCTCGATTGCCAAAGAAGTCGGACTCGCTCCCGCCGATGCCACCGAAGAATACGCGGTGCAGGGCGTGGTGTTGCATGAATGGATTAATGAGGCGAATGGCAAAATTGACGCGCATATCGCCCAAAATCCCAATATGACCGAAGAGGAAAAGAAAAAATTACGCCATGATGTGACGGCATTTTTCCATGAGGATGAATTAAACCGTTTGGTCGAATCCAACGTGTTTGCGCGTGTCACACCAGAAGATAAAGTGGTCATCATCCAAGCCTTGCAACGCAAAGGATTGATTAGTGCGATGGTGGGCGATGGCGTGAATGATGCCGCCGCGCTCAAACAAGCCGATGTCGGGATTGCGATGGTCAACGGGGCAGACTTGGCTAAAAATGTCAGTGATGTTATCCTCACAGGCACGTATAGCGCCATCGCCAGCGCCGTTAGGGTGGGGCGGACGATTTTGTATCGGGCGCGGTTGTATACCCATGCGCTCCTCAGCACCAATGGGGCAGAGGTGGGCTTGTTCATCGTGGCGGCGCTGGCGGGATGGGCGATTCCCCTCACCGCATTGCAATTGCTGGTCATCAACCTATTAGGGGATTCGTGGCTTAGTATTGCCCTCGCCACTGAAAAAGAAGAAGCCAATGTCATGCAACAACCCCCGCGTAAATCGGATGAAGCCGTTATCACCCGTTATATGTGGGCGAGTATTGCGCTCCAAAGCGTGTTGGTGACAGCGTTGATGGCTGGCGTGTTTTATGCCGTTGGCGAATATGCCAAAACGATGAACCTCGACCCAGAATATGGGTTGGCATTGCAACGGACATCCATTTTCATCATGTTCATGACACAAAAAATCCTGCGGAGTGCCTTCACAGCACGTAGCTTGAGCTATAACCTGTGGGAAATCGGATTTTTTACCAACAAATGGAGTTTAATCGCGGCTGTGATTACCATCGGCATATCGGTATCGGCAATTTATGTACTGAATATCGGCATGGTGGCTGTCCCAACCGACTTTTTGCCCCTGCTATTTGGGTTGGGATTTGTCCCGCCGATAGTCGAGGAAATTGTCAAATTTGTACGGCGTGGCTTGCGCGAACAAGAACCTGCGGTGGGGTGAGAAATTAGCCCCTATCGCCCTTTTGGGACACGATATATCGTGTCCCTACACCCCTTTTTGCCTGATAGTATCGCGTTTGGGTGTCATTTTGTGGCTGACATACGAGGCTAAAGCCTCTAGTACAGCCATTACATCCTCTAAACAGGCAAAAGTGTAATGGCGGACTAACGCGAAGCGTGTATGTCCGCCACAGAATAAAAAAATATTTTATACCGTCTTTATTTACTAACAACCATAACGGGGTTGTTTTGCCTATTTTTATCGTAAAAAATTGGTATGTCGTAGGGGCATGATAGTTCATGCCCGATTTTTAGCGTTGATTATGCGGGGCTTGCCATGGCAAGCCCGTACATTATGCCAATTTTGAGGGATAGATTGGCAATTCAACCCCATTGATGGGGTTTTGGAGGTGCTAGGCGGGTGCTTTAGCGCCTGCCGTATCCCAGAAATTTGCCCATTTTTATCCCCGCCTCACCCCCCGCGCTTCATCCGCAGGGCAATCTCACGATTATTCCGCGCATTGGCAACATTTGGGTCAATTTGCAACGCACGGTCAAAATCGGCGATGGCGCGGTCATAGTCTTTTTTGTTGTAATAGGCACTTCCACGATTGTTATAGGCATCCGCATATTGGGGATTGAGGCGTATCGCTTCATTATAATCGGCGATAGCGCGGTCATAGTCGTTTTTTCCCTGACGATAGGCAATCGCACGATTGACATAGGCACTCGCATATTGCGGATTGAGACGGATGGCTTCATTATAATCGGCGATGGCGCGGTCATAGTCGTTTTTGTTGTAATAGGCAAGCCCACGATTGTAATAGGCATCCGCATCTTGGGGATTGAGGCGTATCGCTTCATTATAATCGGCGATGGCGCGGTCATAGTCGTTTTTGTCGGCATAGGCAACCCCACGATTCACATAGGCATTCGCATATTGGGGATTGAGGCGTACCGTTTCGGTATAATCCCGAATGGCATCATCATAACGCCCCGCATGAATATGCTGAGTTCCGCGTTCAAAATATTCGCTGGCAGATAATTGCTTCTCGGTGACGGTCGGTTGGTTGGTCGCCTCTGCGATTTTCCGTGCCACCGCGCTTTCATCGGCTTTGGGCGTGGGATACAACACGGTTGTGATGTCCACATTCAAAAAACGGGTGCGGAGGCGGTTCATCGCCTCATCAAAATAGGCGGATGGGATGGGCAAGGCGTTAAAATTGGATAATGTCGCCAATTTTCCCGTCAAATACGGACGAACAGCCACCCAATCGAATCCATCGAACATCAAGGGGATGATGTTGCGCTTATAGTCTATGGCGGTTTCGATTTCGCGCCGTAACCAGTCGTTGGGGTCAACACAGCGTTCCAACGCCGATGGTGTGAGGATGACCAAAAAATGCGCCCGTGCTTTGATTTGATTGAGGATGATTTGCTCAAAATCACCTGCGTTCATCGTTTCGTAATCCATAAAGACATCATATTGATGGGCGCGTAAATCCTGAAAGGTGGCGCGTGCATGAAAAATATTGGTGCGCCGATAGCTGATGAACACCGATTTTTCGATTTGGGGCATAAATCCGACTCCCTAAAAACAAATAATGAGGGATATTATAGCGCATGGGGGGATTTTTGGGGATAGGACGCGCAGAAAGGCTTGTCCGTAGTTAAAAAGGTGAATTTCTCGACCCTAAAGGCGTGATTGGTGGCTGACATACGCGCTTTGCGCTAGTCAGCCATTACACGTCTGCCTGTTTAGGTGGTGTAATGGCTGTACTAGACCCGTTAGGGTCGTATGTCAGCCACAAAATGATACC
>JANRKU010000086.1:0-77152 GCA_033763335.1 bacterium | reverse complement strand
AAGGGACTAAAACCGTCTCTTAAAAAGAGATATGCCTTATAACAGGCAGGTTTAATGTCAATTTTGTGGAAAAAGCAGGCAAATCAGCCCCTTTAGTGGGCTTCAAAATCGAATAGCCATAGGTTTTGAACCTATGGCGGGGCAAATTGACGATTTTTGTCCCATTTTGAATTATCGGACAAGCCTTTCAGCAGGCTTTAGAAAGGCTAGGCAGGTGCTTTAGCGCCTGCCATAAATAACCATATTATTGTTAAATAAATTGGAGAAGGATATTTTTATGAAAAAGCGTTTACTACTGATTGTTGGGATTGGCGTTCTGGTGATTTTAATCGGCGGGGGTGTGGTCATCTATAATTTATTTTTTAGGGGTAATGATGTTGAACTTGCACGGCTCAATGGGGGCATCGCCTTCACATCCGATATGGACGGGTCATGGGATGTGGTCGCACTCTCCGCAGAGGGGGTAATCAACAACCTAACCAAAGAGGGTGAAGGGCATGAATATTTCCCTAGCTATGCCTTTGATGGAAAAATGATTAATATGCTCACCAACCGCAGTGGCGTAGAGATAGGTCCCGCCCAAGTCCGTCCCGATGGCACAGGCTTTAAGGTGTTGGATGTGGTGAGTGCCATTATGTCGGTAGCACAAGAACAACGTTTCCAATGGGATCCGGGGTATTCTAAAGATGGTTGGCAATTATGGGCAGAAATCGCCAATCTGAACCTCGATTTATTCGTCCAACCCCCTACAGGCGATAAAATCCGCCTCACGCAAGATGGTGTAAATGGGGCGCGGGATTGGTTTGCCACATGGTCGCCAGATGACCAAATGATTTTATACAACTCCAATCGCATCAATAACAACGATGAAAACCTCTACCTCATCTCCCGCACAGGTGGCACACCCCAACAATTGACCAATTATGCGTATTCCGTATTTCATGGCACATTTTCACTGGATGGTGAGACCATTTTATTCGTCTCTAATGAAGCAGAAATCCTCATGACGGGCGAAATGCCCCTTTTCTTGATGGATACCGATGGGGGCAATATTCGCCCCATTGGGGATGAAAAATTTGAGGGCGATGCTCAAGTCTCGCCAGATGGCACACAAATCGTCTATATGTCCAACGAGACAGGCGATTGGCACATTTATTTAATGGATACCGACGGAAAAAATAAACGGCAACTCACCGAAACGGGCAATAACTTGTTTCCCGTGTGGGAGACCATCCCCGCCGATGCTGTAGCAGAGGAAACACCTGCCCCATGAGATTTTTTATCATCGGCATTTTACGCCTATGTGTCTTTATCAGCCTGATGATGGCGGGAATATGTGCTATCACATTGGGGGGCGAAATGCCCCCTTCCCCCACCATTGTGTATATGGCAGAAAAAAAAGATACCAATTCATGGGATTTATATCTGTTGGATGTGCGAACAGGGGTCACGCTACGCCTTACACGCACCATCAACACCGATGAACGGTATCCCGCATGGTCATCTGATGGGGAGAGTCTGGCGTATCATGTCAGTTATGAGAATAGACCGTTTGATATTGTCATTATGCCCCTCAAAACCCCATCAGAAGCGTATGTGCCATTTGTCGCAGATAGCAATATAGGAGAACTCGCTGTTGCGTATGATAAAGCCATGCCCGCATGGTCATTTGATGATGCCTATCTGGGCTTTCATGCCAAAACAGCCAATGGACGCTATGGCTTATTTATGGGTCGTCCCGATGGCACTGGGTTGCGGATGATTATCAATCCACCAGACAGCAGTGACGTGCTTCATTGGGCATGGTCGCCAGATGCCACACAAATCGCCTTTTCAGAAATGACCAATTTAGGGTCAAATATCTATTTATTAACGATGCCAGATACCATCCAACCCGCTTCGGTGAATCGTACCAATCGAGAATTTATCATCGGCAATGGCACGTTTCCTGCATGGTCGCCCGATGGCACAAAAATTGCCTATGTGCGTGAATTTGTGGATATAGAGACCGTCAACCGCATCTGGATTTATGATTTGCAGACACAAACGAATACCCCATTATTACCAGAGACTGGCAAGTGGCGTTATAATGAACTTCATCCAGAATGGTCAACCGATGGGGAATTTATCATCTTTGCCTCTAATCGGCAAAATCAATTTGACCCTGATTATGATTTGTATATGGTACATGCTGATGGCAGTGGCTTGCGCCAATTGACAATAAATTCCAGTGATGACCTAGCACCTGATTGGGGGATTTATCATGCAGGTGGGTGACTGGGTAGGCGCACCCAAAAAATAGACCCACCTTCTAGTGGGAATTTTGCCCCTACTTCGCCATTCATGGCTTCTGCCAATGTCTTGACCACCCACAACCCAAGCCCAACACTATTTTCGTTGCCTGTGGGTCTGGTACTCAGTTTGCCAAATTCACTAAATAAGCGGTTACGCTCTTCAAGAGGGATTCCAGCCCCCCAATCGCGCACATTGATATATGTCCCCTCTGGGGCGACCATTGACCAAATATGCACCTCTTTATCTGGAGGGCTATATTTGACAGCATTACTCACTAAATTTTCGACAATTTGTGTCACCCGTCTGGTATCGGCATAAATCGTGCCTTGTGTTTGTCCCACAAGCACTTCTATCTTTTTAGCAGAGGCTCGCATCGCATATTTTAAGCCAATATCCAAAAGAACACCCGCCACAGGTGAAACTTCCAGCTTAAATTGCATTTGTCCACGTAAATGAAGTGCCGTCAAAAAATCGGTGAGGGTCTCTTGCATCGCATCTAACGCATGATTCATATCTTTTAATAAATCTTGCATGGGCGGGCTGGTTTCGCCATATTGTTGTAACAAGGCTTCTATCATCAATAAATCATTAATCGGATGTTGAATATCATGCGTGGCAATTTCGATGAGGTGTGATTGGTCGGTATAGGCTTTGCGGTATTGAGTAAGTGCCTGATGATAATGATTGAGCTTTTTGGCAATCTGAATATGATGCTTCAGGCGTTCAATCATCACATCGAGTGCTATAGGATATACCCAACAATCGGTTGCTCCTGCCTGAAAAAAGACAGTTTCTGCGGATTCTTTTAAGCATGGAATAAGCGGGATATGCGCCCATCCATCTAACTTGCGAATATCTTGTATCCAACTTATGACTTGTTCGTAGTGTTCTGGATATATCCCCAACACCACAGCATCAGCCGGAATATCATTCACTAGCCGATTCAAATCAGTCAATAATAAACGCTTCAACACAAAATGCTGAGAAAATTGGGGATAAACAATGTCGTATAACCGAGTACAACCATCTATAACAACAATATTTGATTGTGTTATATCAATTATGGTAGATTCTTCAAGTAAAGACATAATTTATCATCCATCATCCAAGCACGACTCTCATATCCTATAATTAAATTATAGCCAACTTATACCGAAAGAAACCATAAGAAATATTGAGTATCATATTTCGTAATGTCGTTACACAAAAAATATGATGATGGATGCTATAAGGGCGCAACATGTTGCACCCTTATAAAACCTGCCTATTTTTATCTTTATCGCAACCACATGCGCCAATTGAGCAAATTGAGCAACACCCCGCCATCGCGCACATAAACCGCAGGAGCGACAAATGCCTCTGGTGCGACAAAGACCATCGGCTCACCCACCTGAAAATCATCTAAAAACGCGGTGACATAGCCTGTGGTATCATCACGCTCCAAACGCACGCGGGGATTAATGCTATTGACGGAGCGTTGCAAAATGAAGGTGCGCTCATCACCATTTTGTAGCCATAAATTGAGGGTGGTCAAATTCACCACCTGAATATGCAACCCGACTTTAAGTTCTGGGCGGTTGGCACTTTGCAACATCACCCCAAAATAGACGGCTTCTTGGTCAACGAGGCGCGGGTCATAGGTGATAAGGCTAAAAGTCGCTTCTACTCGCCGAATCCGCGATGTTGCATCATTGCCATAGGTGATATTGAGCAATTCTGGGTCAAATGTGACGATAAAATCATCCTCAGACACAATCTCGCCCACACCCAAGCGCCATGCACCCACAACATCATCGGCAGGCGCAAATTTTTCTGTGTCCCATGTATCGGTTGGCTGTTCTTCTGCTAAGGTGATTAAATTTTGCCACCCTTGTAACCCTTGTGCGGGCAAAGTTGCTGTTGGTGTGACCGTTGGCGTAAAGGTCAATGTTGGGGTTGGGGTCTCAGTGGGAATGGCTGTATTAGTCGGAATGGGCGTATTGGTTGGTGCAGATGTGTTGGTCGGCGGGATGGGTGATGGCGTATCGGTAATCCGCGCCACAACCTCTGGTGTGACCAGGGTGGGTGTCACCAATGTGAGGGGCGGCAGGGTGTTGTCTGGGGTCACATCGGCATTTTCTGTGGATGAAAATTCCACAGGGGCGATGAGTGGCAAGGTTGACATGGCTTCGGCGGTTAGCTCCGATGTGGCTTCATTAGTCGGCGTGGTTTCGGCAACCAATGTGATATCTGTGCCACTATTGGCATTATTGCCCCCTATCAACAAAATTGCACCAGCAATGCCAATCGCCATCGCAAAAATAGCGAGGGGGATAATCCAGCGCATCGGTTTTTTGCGCGGGGCATTATAACGCGATTGTGCCAGTGGATTTTCGGCAGTTTTGACCTTTTGCGGAACAGGGGCATCATCATCCCCTTCCATAACTACCCCACTATCGGCATTTTCATCCAAGCGTGGGGTTGGGTCGGTGGTCGGCGGGGCGGGAAATTCTGGCGAATTATCGGTGATGTCGTACCAATGCCGATACAACGTATAGGCAGGGTGACGGTCTATGAACATCGCTTTGAACAATTCGTTGAACCGCGCCAATTTCGCGCTACGGCGCAGGGTAATATCGGTATAGGCGCTCAAAAATTGCACATAGGTCTCATGCCACATGAGCAGTTGAGCGGCATAACTTTCGCCAAGTCGCTCTGTCGTCATGGTCACAGCGCGATAATGTGCCTCATGTATCGCATCTACAGGTGAATCGGGACGGCGTTCAACAAGTTGGCGCATCTGCCGAAAGCGCGTATGTAATTCGGCGCACACGGCTTGTAATTCATTGAGCCATGTCAAATAATCGTTCAGATTAATATCCACATCGGCGCTGACAGATTGTGCCGATTTTATCGCCGTCTCCAATTTCATGCCTGCTGGCTTAAATTCGCCATCTGCCCAATCTTTGAGGGCATTTTCGAGGTCGCGTAGGCTTTGGATGATGGGCGCGAGTGGGCGCGATTCTGGGTTATCTTCCAATTGTCTGCGGGTAATTTCGAGCGTTTCGAGGGCGTGCTTGCCATTCACCCGATTGATTATTTCTGAGGCACTATTGAGGACACGCCGTTTTTCGATAAATTCATCTAATTGGCGTGTGGTGACATGACGCGCCCCATAATCACCGAGTAATTTGACCGCCACTTCACGCCAAAAACGGGCATCATTCAAATTGGCATCATGGGCTTCTAGCGAGGCTTGCAAAATATTGTTGAAGAACAAAATCCGCAAGGCGGGGGCGCTCTCTTTGCTCAGATTTTCAATCAGACCTTTTTGCATGGCGCGGAGATACGTCTCACGCGAGGGCATTTGTGAGGTAAAATTTTTGCGGATGGCAAGTTCTTGTGGTGTAAAAAGGGTTGTGACTGCTTCTAGCGCCGTTTGGGTACGAGCGCGACTGGTGATGCTCTCGCGTTCACTCCAATCGCGTGCCAATCCACACAACGAAAATAGCCGTTGTGCCACAGCGCGTTCTGTCTCGTTACGGGCAATTTCGAGGGCATGTTGCCCCAACCGTTCCGCATCTGCCAAACGTCCCCTATCAAATGCCTCCCAACCATCAGCGAGGGCGCGTCCCAACCCACCAAACAGGCTATGACGCTCAACATAACTGGCATTTTCCACAATCCCATGCAATTGATTGAGCCATTGGGCGAGTGTTGGCGCAAATAGAGATAAACGCTCTATCGCGCCATCCAACGCCATCACAGCCCCTTCACGATTGCCCTGTAAGGCACATCTACCATATTCTGCCCATAACGTGCTGGCAGTCTTAAAGCCTTCTGCCATCGTTTTGAGGGCAGGGTCTGATAATCGCTCAATAAACGGGATGAGGTCTTTACGGCTATTGGTCAGCCATGCCTCAATATCGCTTCCATCAGCAGAGGGGATGAAGGACTGATAGGCTTCCATGCGTTGATACAGCGCATTAAGCAAATTACCGACCCATTCCCAAACGGGCGATGTGGGGTCTATGGTCTTATTCACATCCAACGCCATCAATGCCTCGCGTGGGCTGGTGGTGGCTTGTTGGGTGATGATTTGCAAATTATCCAACAGAATACGAGTCGCTTCTTGGGCGCGTTCTAGGCTACTACGCGGTAATTTATTTTCAGAAAAGCCTGTTTGTGAGGCAATACTGCCCAATTGCCCCCAGAGTTTCTCTTGCAATTGGGTCACATTGAAAAAGCCTTCTGCCAATTCTGGCAAAAATGGTGTTTCTTGATGAGATAATTCTGCCAGCAACGCATCAAGGTCATCCAGCGTCCCTAATGCACCGCCAATCGTCACATTTTCGGCTTGCAAGGTGCGTAATGCCACCCGTACCCGATACAGATTGGGGTGCAATAATTTGATTTGCGGGATATGTGCCGTCATGCGCTCCGCGACCCGCCATTGAATCCCGCGTAATTCATCATCGGCGTTCATATCGGTCATGAGGGCATGAGCCGTCTGGTCATATTGTTCATCGAACAAGCCATTCATCACCGTTTGTAGGGCGGGGATGATGGTCATATCTTTGAGGAAAGTGGCGCAATCTGCCAATAAAAACACTTTTTGACGGGTAGCAGTGCCAGCGCGGTCTTTGAGGTCATTGAGCAATTCACTTGCCCTGCCCCAATTACCCGACATAGCATAAATCCGTACTGCATCTAGCTCTGCGCTCACTTCCAAATCACGGGCGCGGTCTAATAGTGCTTGTTGCGCTTTGACCCCCGCAGGAAAGCCCGAATCTTGTGCCAAAACAGGCTCTAATGCCTCTAGTAAGCCCTGAATATCGGTCTTGCTCAAATTTTTACGCAGACGGTCTATGACCATATTCACCACCGTGTCGCGTTCCCGTTCTATCGGTTTGCGATACTCGGTGAGGTCACGGCGTAAATCGGGGATATTGGCATAACGGAATTTGGGGTTGGGGTGGGCGGCTTTGCTGATGATTGCCCGTAAGCGAGGTGCAACTCGCGCTTCATCATCACCAAATGCGAGGGCAAAATCATCACCTGCATCACGGGGGACATCCATGCGCCGTCCACCCGATAAGATGAAAAACAATAATTCCGCCACCTGAAAAATATCGCTCTGCTTGCTAATCCCTTGTGGGCTAATGCTCTCGCCATCCAGAAAAACAGCATTACCCCAATCTATCACCTTGAGGCGATAGGCACTTCTATCCCAAAAAAGATGCTTGGCATCCACATCGTTATAAACAATATCCCGACTATGGGCGGTGCTGAGTAAATCGAGCAGAGAATCGGCAATCATCAACATTTCGAGTTGGGGCAAGCGTCCGCCTTTACGGGCGAGTTCTAGCACCACGTCGGCAATGACCAAGCCTTCTGCGCGTTCAATGACGATATATTGATGTGGCATCCCGCCAATGTTGAATTGTCCATCGCCCAAAAAGGCAGTGAGGACGGGATGACCCGCCAATTGCTTGAGTGCTTTGCGCTCATTGAGAATACTCACCTCTTGTCCTGCGCGGATAGGAGGGGCATCATTGGGGGCGGGGCGCTTAATCACCACAAGGCGGTCATTTTGGGCGGTATCATACGCCCGTAGGGTCTCACCACTGCGTCCGCGTGGATAAATATAATCATATCGGTAACGGTTATCAAAGAGGCTATCCGCCATACGCTATTCCCATTCATAGACTCGCATAACCTTACCCAGTCATCATGGTGGGGGCGCAACATGTTGCGCCCTTACACTAAGATGTGCCTGCAAAGTCATTACCCCCCACCCCACAGGGGTAGAGAGGGGGCTAAAGCACCGTTTTGATGCGCTTCACCCTCTTTCCCCATTGCATGGAGCAAGAGGCTGGGGGGATAGGGGTGGTTTGCAGGCACGCCCCTAGTGCAGAGATGACATGTTAGGCACATATCAGGGTAGGTTATAATATCTGGTTAGGGCATTAATGCCTTTACTATCTTAGCCGATTAAAGGATGGTTATCAACAATGCGCGTGCTTTTACAATTGGTCACACAAGGGCAAGTATCGGTAGATGGGGCAGTAACAGGGGCAATAGAACGCGGGTTTGTGGCATTGGTGGGCATAACCCATACCGATACCCCTGCCGATGCCGAATTATTGGCACGAAAAACGGCTCAATTGCGGGTATTTCCAGACGATGATGGCAAAATGAATCGGTCGGTGTTGGATGTGGGCGGGGGTGTGTTGGTCATATCCCAATTTACCCTCTATGCCGATACACGCAAAGGGCGCAGACCCAGTTTTATAGATGCCTCGCGCCCAGACCATGCCGAGCCATTGGTGAAGCACTTTTCTGAGTGTCTTATCAAAGAAGGCGTGACAAAAGTGGCGCATGGGGTGTTTGGGGCGATGATGTTGGTGCAGATATATAATGATGGTCCTGTGACGATATGGTTAGAAAGTACCGATTTTCGTTAAATTGTTGATTTGATGCTAAAATAGGGGGCATGATGTAATAAGTCAGAATGTGAGTGATAACCATGGTCAATAAACAAACGAGTAATGAAGAATTGCTTCAACTTGCTGTCAAAGCCGCCAAAGATGGTCAAAAAGACGGCGCAAAAATGATGTTTAGGCAAATTCACACCCGCGATAAACGCAATGAAACCGCTATTATGTGGTTGGCAAAACTCGCTAGTAGCGAAAAAGAACGCATTAGCTGGCTCACCAAAGCCCTAGAATTGAATCCAACCAATGAAGCCGCCAAAAAAGCATTGGATAAAATGAATTACCGCGAGTCTGCCAATCAAAATAAGACCCTCATCTTGTTTGGTGGGATTGCCGCCCTGATGGTGATTACCGTCATTGTGGTGTTTATCATCATATCATCATCATAAAAACCCGCTAACCCCAATGGAGGCACATTTTGTCCCAAGATGATATTTCTCAATTACTAGAACAAGGTATTGATGCCGCTAAGCGTGGTGATAGAGCCACCGGGCGACGCTTATTAGAGCAAGTCATAGAATCTGACCCCGCCAACGAATTGGCTTGGATTTGGTTGGCTTCGTGCGTCAATACACTAAAAGAACGCCAAGAATGTTTGGAGCGCGTGCTACAAATTAACCCAGATAATGCCCGTGCCAAGCAAGCACTCGCCGCCCTATTGGGTCAGCAAGGCAAAACCGATTCATCCGCCGTCAACAAAGATACAATGGCACAATTGCGCGGGGAGCGTAAAACATCAAAAGCGCCAAAACCCACACCAGAACCCCTTGCCGATGGCGAAAAACCAGCCAATAACGACTGGTTGGGCATTGTGGTCATATTTGGGGCGCTCATTGTGGCGGGGTTGCTCTTGCTCACTCAATTGCCAAATATTCTTGCGCCAGCACCCATCCCAACCGCCACACCGCAACTGGTGGTACAGGCAGAAATCCCAACCATCGAAAATTCACCCATGCCCCCCTTGCCAACCCTGCCCCCACCAACCTTTGATGGGACAAATCGTGCGCCAACCTTGCCACCAACTTTTACACCCACCGCCACCGTCACACCCACCGCCACCATGACACCGACCGCCACTCCTTATCCCCTTACAGAATTTACGCTGTATTATGTGGGATTAGCGCCCGATGCAGTTGTGCCATCGCTCTATCTTGGCTTGGGAGATGCGACCAATCTCGCGCTTGTGGGTGACGATTTCCGCGATATTGCCATAGACCCATCGGGGCAATTTTTGGCATTTATCCGTGATGTCCCAACCGATATAGAGGGGCAAACACTCCCACGCCCACAATTACATATCGCCCCTATCAATAATTTGCTTGAGGCACAAGCCATTACCAACCTAACAGGGACAAGCCTGACAAGTCCGAGTTGGTCGCCAGATGCCCAATCGTTGGTCTTTGTGACCAATGTAGATGGCGATGACGATATTTGGTATACACAAGTAGATGGTGGCGGGCAATATGCCATCACCAACAATCCCTATGTGGATATAGACCCAGAATGGTCGCCTATTGCCAATAGCAGAGAAATCGCTTTTGCATCGGATAGAGAAAGTGTTGGCTCTACCGAAATTTATCTGATGACCATCCCAGAACCCAATGCCCCAGAAGAAGCCCGCCGTATCACCAACGCCGATAAAAGCAGTTATGCACCCACATGGAATCCGCGTGGGACACATATCGCTTTTGTGAGCGATAGAAATACCGATGCCGACATTTTTATCATGCAAGCTAATGGGGAAGGTCAAAATGTACTCACTGTAGGGGATGATAACGCAGAAGACCGCGCCCCTGCCTTTACCACTGATGGGCGCTATGTGGCATTCATCTCTAATCGTATTGGCGACCAATTCGCAGTCTACCTGACCAGTTATGATGGGCGCGAACTCACACCACTCGCCACATCAACCACCGCACAAGTTCTTCAAGTTATTTACCTACCAGAACTCATCTTCCGTTTACGCTGAAGGGGGAAATTATGGATCCAATTCATCAGGAATTGCTTCGTCAAGCTGTCGAAGCGGCAAAAAATAATGATATAGACACCGCACTCATCAAAGTGAAAGAGGTGTTAGAAGAAGACGAGGAAAATGCCAAAGCGTGGCTACTATTGGCACGTCTCACCAGCAATAACGATGAAAAACGCATTGCGCTGGCATCGCTATTGCAATTAGAACCCAATAACGAAAAAGCCAAAGAATTATTGGCAAAACTCGAAACACAAGTCAAAACCCGTGATGAAGAAGAAGTGCTACCCGGTGTCAGTCGGCGTTTGGTGCGCTTTATCGTTGGCGGGTTGGTGGTGTTCGTCATCCTGATGATAGGGCTTATTGCCATTATTGGGCAAAATCGGAGCGCCGCCGATGCCCAAGCGACACAGGTAGCACTCAATGAATTGGCGACTGCACAAGAATTTGAAGCACAACAAACCCGTCAATTGGAGCAACAAACCCAAATCGCGTTGGATATAACCGCGGCATTTGTGGCAATTAATCCGCCAACCGCCACACCCACTATCACACCCTATCCATCCGAGACATTACCCCCATCTGCCACACCCACACCGACCCTTATCCCCCCACCCACCGATTTGACAGGGGTTATGGTGGGGCGTTCTGGCAATAATGGCAATCTCGCTGGTATTGAAAGACTCGTCATGTTCTCATTAACCACAGGCGAGGCTGTACCGATTGCCAGTTTACGTGGGCAAACCATCACAACATTTGCGGGTGGCACACAATTTGCTTATGTCATTGAAGATGTCAACAATAATTTCGCCAATGCGGTTGAATTAGTAGATGTTGAAGGGCTAGAGATTACCAGTAATCTGAGCGCACCAGCCGCTATTCAGGCATTTATTGAAAGTCGGCAACCCCATTTTTCGATAGATGGAAGTCGCATGGCACTCATCGGCACACAATTTGGTCAAGACCGCGATGACCTGTTTTTGTTGACAGTGACAGGCGATGGTGGCGGACAAGTCATTCGCCAACTCACCACCGATACCGCCACTTATAGCTATCCAGCCCTTTCGCCCGATGGCACTAAAATTGTCGTTGTGCGTAATGTGTTAGAAGGCGATAGTATTGGCGTGGATTTGGTCATTATTGATGTCGCATCTGGTACGCCCACATCGCTCACTACAGACCGTAATATCACCATCGAAACCATGCCCCGTTGGGATTCTGCGAGTAGCCTTGTGGTGTATGCGGCACGTCCAGAAGGTGAACAAAATAACGAACTTTACTTCATTGATATTCGCAATCCAGATTCGGGGCAAATTCGCATTAGTGCGCCCGATTCAGATGAAATTATGCCAACCTTTAGTCCAGACGGGCGTTATTTGGCATATTCCAGCAACCGAACAGGCGATTATCAGATATATATCCAAAATTTATCGAGCAATGAAGTATTCCAATTGACCTTTAGTGATGATGCAAACATCTTAGGTGATTGGCGATAAACTTATCCCAAAAGACCTGCCAGCCCTTCGCCCGTTTTTGACAACATCGGTATATCTGTCAAATGTTGTTGGGTGATGCGGTTGGCACGGTCTACGGCAATCGCCAATTCTTCGATATGTTTAATTTGCACCGATAGCAATTCTGATATGCTGGTGGTCGCTTCTTCGGATGCGTTCACATTTTGCGATAATTTGCTCATCACCTCATCCACTGCGCTCACCGTCAATAACCCCGCCTCAACACTTTGTAATCCGCTATCAGTGGCGCGAATCGTCTGCCCCACCGCCGTTTGAATCTCTGCCAAGATATGTTGCACCTGCTCCGCCGCCATATTCGATTGTTTTGAGAGCGACCGCACCTCATCTGCGACAATCGCAAACCCACGTCCTTGTGCGCCAGCGCGTGCCGCTTCAATAGAGGCATTCAGCGCCAATAAATTGGATTGTGTCGCAATTTCTTGGACAGACGAAATAATTTCATCAATGCGCCGTGTGAGTTGTGCCAATTTGATGATGGTATTGGCAATAGCAGTCACTTGGGAGCGGATTTGCCCCATGCTACTCGCAGATTCTTGGATGGTGGATTTTCCGCTTTTGGCGAGGACGCGCATCTCAGCATTTTTTTGGTTCATCGCTCGTGATTGCACTTTTATCTGCTCGGCATTATGCAAAAAATTGTCTACCAAATGATTGGTTTGTTGGGCAATGCGTTCTTGCTCATCGGCATCCTGATTAAAATTGGTGACATATTGCAAGATGGCGCGGGCGGCGGAGCGCAAATTTTCGACCAATTGTGGCGGAAGGGTTGATTCATCTGGTTTGGGCATATCCGATAAATTTTCTGATTGGGATTGTTTTGGATACATCACAAATCGTCCTCTACTATTGGTCTAAACACGTATCACCATTATACTTGAGATGTATTCCAAAAGTGGACATGATATATCATGTCCCTACAAACCATGTACGAAAAACCAATAGAGCTATAATTATAGGGACGGCAATTATGCCGTTCAAGAGATTGAAGGACATCACCTATGAAATTACGTTTTTGTCTATTAATCCTCACCTTGTCACTCTTAACAGCTTGTCAATCTATTGTGGGCGATACAGGCGCAACCGCCACCCCCGCACCCACCCCAGAACCGAATATGGTCATTCAATGGGAACGCGACCCATCCTATATCGTTTTCCGCGCCGATGTCTCCCCAGACCCCAACACCGACCCCTTTTTCTTGGGCGGAGAAGTGCCATTCTGCACCATTTATGGTGATGGCACAGTCGTTTGGTCACAAGAAACAGGCTCTGGCGGGGTCAAAGTGCTATTTGGTCCGTTGGATGATGAACGGATTCGCCGTTTTGTCGAATGGCTAACCATCTATAAAGAAATTTATCGCTACGAGACAGAACTCGATATACAAATGAATAGCGTCACCCCTGTGGTCGAGACGTTATACCTGAATGTGAACGGCATTGCCCATAATAGCGATGCTTTTGGCGGATGGCCCACCAACTACTTCGCAGAAATTCTGACGGCTTGTCAAGAACTCACCCCACAACCCCAAGAATATGAGCCACAAGGGGCATGGTTGAGTGTGCGCGAAGCACCCTTCAATAACAACGCCAATTCGGTGTTATGGGAGCCAACCGTAACAGGCTTAGACCTCAAAGCCGTTGCCGATAGTGGTCAGCCACAATGGATTACAGGGCAAGGGTTACGCCTATTATGGATATATTTGCAACGCAGTACCCCCGATTTGCAATTTGGGCAATTAGACGGAAATTTCGTCGTCATTTTGCAAATTCCCAATATCACCCGCCTCCATCCTGCCCCACCAGCGTAGGGTAGCCGTAGCCTTTCCGTCCATTTTGAAGGCATAAAGGCATGATATTCTATACATAGTTTGACGGGCGATGCCCCCACCACTCCGTCAAATTAAAACTTCCCCGATAACCACGCGACCCCACTGGGGTCGTTTGGCTTTTAAGGGGGAAATTATGTTATCATCTAGGCATGGACACAGTATTCGCACAAGTCGCGCTCAATATCAATGTCAATACACCCTTTACCTATCATGTTCCAGATGACCTAGTGGCGCAAATTCAGATGGGGCAATTGGTGCGCGTGCCATTTCGCACAGCCACCGATGTGGGTGTGGTCGTGGCATTATCGCCAGAAAATCCCAACCCCACCATTACGACCAAACCCATCGAAGCCATCTTAGAGGCACATCCGCCCATGACCGCCGACCAATTGGCATTGGCATGGTGGATGCACCAAACCTACCTCACCCCGCTTGGCATGTGCCTGTGGTTATTATTGCCTCCCAACCTCATCAATCCGCATACAGCCGATTTGCATAAACCCACTGTTCCCCGTATTCAGGTGGCAGAAATCGCCATCTCACCCGATGACATCCCGCATATCCGCCGAAATTTGGGCAAGCCCAATCGCCACACCTTATTATTAGAGTGGCTCATCAATACCCATGCAGAGGGACAAACAACTTTTCATCTCAAAGAATTGGTCAAATTACCCGCCATAGGGCGCGGAACGGTGAATAAACTCATCGAAGCGGACGCATTACACGATTTAGGTGATGGTGTGTTGGCGCTGGCAGATAATGCCGAAGATATTTTATTCGATTTGCGCGGTGGCGCGATGGATGACCATATTTTGCGCGTTTTGGGGCGCGAAATAAAACCGATGGATGTGAGCTGGCTCTATGCCCAAACAGGCGCGACCTTAGACGACCTCAAACGGCTTGCACAGGCAGGATTTATTCATGCTGGTGAAAAACCCAAAGGACGTGACCACCTCGCCAATACCTTGCACCCATTTGTGCCTGTTATCCCGCCCCGCCTCACCGATGACCAACGGAACGCATGGCATCCCATCCGCAATGCGCTGGATGTGGCTAAATATAGCGGATTTTTATTGCATGGGGTGACGGGCAGTGGCAAAACCGAAATTTATTTGCGTGCCATTGAGCATACCCTCGCAAAAGGCAAAAGTGCCTTATTTTTAGTGCCAGAAATTGCCCTCACCGCCCAAACCATCCAACGGGTGCTATCCCGATTTGCCTCGCAGACCGATATTTTGGGGGAAGAAGGCTTATCCGTCATCGGATTGACGCATGGTAGTCTCCGCAATACAGACCGCAAAGCCACATGGAATCGCGCACGCAAGGGCGACATCCGCGTGATTATCGGCACACGCTCGGCGGTTTTTGCCCCATTACAAAATTTGGGGCTGATTATTTTGGATGAAGAACACGACCATAGCTATAAACAGTCACCCCCCATGACCCCGCCCTATTATCATGCGCGGAGTGTGGCAGAATTTCGGATGCGCCATAATGAGGGTGTGTTATTGCTCGGAAGTGCCACGCCCGATATTGGCACGTATTACCGCGCCCAATCGGGGGCATTGACCTTGCTCAATATGCCCAATCGCATTTTAGGACATCGGCACGCGGTACTCAGCCAAGCCAACCGCATTAACCGCCAACCGCACTATCAACCCACACACGATTCCCCCGATGGCTATATCAGCGACATGCCCCCTGTGCAAATCGTGGATATGCGCCAAGAATTGATTGCAGGCAATACGGATATGTTCAGCAGGCGCTTGCAAGCGAGTTTGCATGAGGTGTTTGCGCGAGATGAGCAAGCCATCTTGTTTTTGAATCGGCGTGGCACAGCGACCTACGTTTTTTGTCGGGATTGTGGGTATATCGCAAAATGTCCGCGTTGCGATACCCCGCTCACCCATCATGATAATCAAACCGCCCTGCGCTGTCATCATTGCGGATTTTCTGAGCCAACCCCACAAAAATGCCCCAATTGCGGGTCTGGTCGCATCAAATTTTTTGGCGCAGGAACGCAACAGGTCGAGAGCGCCTTCAAAACCCATTTTCCGCATATTTCCACCATCCGATGGGATTCCGACACAGCCACCACACCCCTCGCCCATGAGGTCATCCTGAGCCGATTTGCTAAACAAGATGCACAAGTGCTGATTGGCACACAGATGATTGCCAAAGGACTCGATTTACCCCTCGTGACATTGGTGGGTGTTATGAGCGCCGATACCGAATTGGGCTTGCCCGATTTTCGGGTTGGGGAGCGCACCTTTCAGATGCTCACCCAAGTAGCGGGACGTGCGGGTAGGAGCATTTTGGGCGGGGATGTGATTTTACAAACCTATCAACCCACACACTACGCCATACAAGCGGCAAAATCTCATGATTATGCCAGTTTTTATACCCAAGAAATTGCCTATCGGCGCGATATTGGCTACCCACCCTTCCGCCATATCATCCGCATTTTGTGTCAATCGGAGCGGGAAGGTCATGCCCATGATGAAGCAGTCATCGCCGCCAAAATGTTGAAAAGTTTGAGTGAGCAAACCGAAATCCCCATAAACCTCATTGCCCCTGCCCCCTGTTTTTTTGGCAAAATTAATAAGGTCTATCGGTGGCATGTATTGGCGGTTTGTGTTGCCCCAACGCGCCTTTTAGAGGGCATAAATATCCGCCGAGACTGGTCATTAGAGCTAGACCCGCTCAATATCCTGTAAAATTCATGAAAACTTAAGATGAATTGCTTGCGACATTTGAATTTTCACGGAATAATTAAGGGTATATTCATCGCGCTGTTTTTTCATCCATAGATTGTGAGGCAACGATGCCCGATTTAATCAATAAGCAAGTTGGTGGGTTCACGGTTTTAGACCGCATTGGGCGTGGCGGAATGGCAACCGTCTACCGCGCTCATCAATCTGCCATGAATCGTGATGTGGCATTAAAAGTCATCGAAGTAGATGACCTATTAGAGCGCGGTACGGAATTTCGCAATCGCTTTGCACAAGAGGCGGCAGTCGTTGCCTCATTAGAGCATATCCATGTCTTGCCCGTATATGATTATGGGATTCAAGACAATGTCCTCTATTTGGCAATGCGCCTATTGCGGGGTGGTACGCTCACAGAAATTATGAACAAGGGGCAAATCCCCATTAATCGCGCTGTCGAGCTTTTTAGCCAAGTCGCACGCGGGTTGGCGTATGCCCATAGCAAAGGTGTGGTTCACCGTGACCTCAAACCCAGTAATATCATGTTGGATGATGCGGGCAATGCCCATCTCACCGACTTTGGGTTGGCAAAATGGATTCATGGGACAGAAAATATCACCCGTACTGGCAATATTGTGGGGACACCTGCCTATATGTCGCCAGAGCAATTGCGGGGAGATGGTGTAGACCATCGTTCCGATATTTATAGCATGGGCATCATCCTCTATCAAATGCTCACAGGCAAACCACCATTCGATTCGCCTAGTAGCAATGTGGTGTCTATCATCTATCAACATCTGGAAAAAATGCCAGAAGCGCCCAGTGTTCATAATCCAGACATCACACAAGAAACCGAAGCGGTCATCCTCAAAGCCATCGCCAAAAATCCAGAAGAACGCTTTCAGAGTATGGGCGAGATGGATAAAGCCTTGCGTGAATCGGTTGGGTTAACCCTTAGTGCGTCAAGCAGTTATCCTGCTGTAGCAGTCCGAAAGGTGAGTACGGGCAGTTCCCCAAATGTCAAATCGGTATTAGCCGATAAGCCCCGCTCTAATAACTCATTATTGTTGCTGGGTGGCATTTTGAGCGGGGTGTTCATTATTGGGGTGATTTTATTCGCCCTCATGAGCAATTCTCAAAATACGACCAACCAAGAAGCGACTGGTGTCGCAAAAGTCGCCAATGAAACACAACTCGCCGAACAAGCACAACTGGTTATTGATGCCACCCAAACCATGCAAGCTATACGCAATCTATCTGCAACTATCCTCGTAGGCGAATCTGGTACGGTTGAAGATACCATTCCCAGCGCAGAAGAAATAGCCCTCGCACAAGCGCGTGTGGGAGATGGATTTATTGCCATTATCGCCTGCAACCGCACCAGCGAATATCATTCGGGTAGTGTGCGTGAAATTGGCGACTTTTTGCGGGCATATAACATCAATTCGACTGTTTATGATGCCGATAACAACGAAAGTCGTCAGCCATCTATTGTTGAACAAGCTCGTAGTGATGGCGCTGTGGGGTTTGTGATTTGCCCGCTTAATATCAATATTATGGACGAAACCTTGCGGTCTTTGGACGAAGCCAATATCCCCCTAACCCTATATTCGGGCAATGCCGAAGGCTATGGTTATGGCGGGGTTGTGACCATTGGGGATGACTATGGACTTGGTTTTAAGCCCGGTCAATTTGCGGGGCAAATCATCTTGGATGAATTGGGTGGCGAAGCACGGGTGATTATCCTCGATTATCCAGACCTGCCCGCCATCGTAGCGCGTGCCGATGGTTTAGAAGAAGGGGTCTTGAGCATTGCCCCTAACGCCACGATTGTTGGGCGCTATTTGGGCGCAACCGAAGATTTTGGCAAAGCCTCCGTTGAGCAATTATTGGCAGATGGGGTCGAATTTGATGTCATCGTCAGCATTAACGATGCAGGCTCATTAGGCGCAATTGAGGCATTAAAAGCCGCCAATATCCCCACAGACCAAGTGGTCATTGTCAGCATTGATGCCAATGCCGCCGCCCGCGAAGCCATTCGGCAAGGACAATATATGCGGGCATCGGTAGATATTGACCGTACCATCTCTAGCCAAGTGAAGGCAGATGCCCTTATCCGCATTTTGGCAGGGGCGACCATCCCAGAACAAATCTTCACCCCACCTGGGGATATGGTCACAGCAGACGTGTTGGCAAACGAATAAAATTCCCCAAAGGGTGCAAACAAGCTGTTGCGCCCTTTTTTATCCCCAAAATGTGACACTCATCACCCCAAAAACATGATGAATGTGGTATGTAATTCGCCATACAACCGTTTATACTGAATTTATATTCGCATAAGCGAATGGATATTTTGCCGATTACCATACCATGCAGGGGACAAAACCACATGCGCGTAAATTTAGATGAACTCGAATTATTGCATAGCAAAGTTTGTCGCTCTGTGGGCGATGTGCGTCGTCTGCAATTGCTCTATGCACTCGAAGCAGGTTCATTACCTGTGAATACCTTGGTCGGGATTTTAGATGTGCCACAACCCACTGTCTCGCGCCATTTATCTATTTTGCGTCAAAATGGGTTGCTCAAAACTGAGCGTTCTGGCACACAAATTTTTTATAGCCTGTGCGACCCGCGTATCATCGGGATTTTAGATAATATGCGCCAAGTATTGCATGAGATGGTCGAACACCAATCTGGGCAATTAGACAACCCGCCCATAGAGTAGGATAAGAAGATTAATCAACTTTTGAGTATGATGGGGGATGCGGATAAGGCGAAAAGTACACGTTTACGCTACGATTTTATAACGTAGTGCGCGTAAGTACACGATTTGGGATACAATCAAAAGAGATTGTTATACACCGAAAGGGTTTGTTATGAAAAAATTCTCGCTTCTCGGATTTATCCTGCTCGTGTGCTTTGGCATAGCAATTGCTAGTGTACAAGCACAAACCGAAACCATCATTGCCGTTGGCGATACGGTGAATGGTACTATCACGGCTGATAGTAATGGCGAAGCCCGTTATTCTTTTGCGGGGACAGCCAATTCATCTGTCGTCATCACCATGACTTCCAATGATTTTGATGCTTACTTAGTATTGATTGATTTTAATGGCAACGTAATCGCAGAAGATGATGATAGTGGCGGACGGCTCAATGCCCAAATTAGCGCAACACTCCCATCTGACGGGGCATATAGCATTATTGCTACCAGTTTGCGGGCATATCGGTCACAAGGGCAATTCGCCGCCACAGGCGATTTTACCCTGTCCCTAACGGGTGATGGTGGCACAACCCAACCCCAACCCACTCCAACCGGTCCCGCTATTATGGCAACCCCTACATTGGCATTTAATACGCCAGAACCTGTATCTGGAACAGCTACCCCCACCCCCTTTGCACCATCCAATCCAGAATTAGCTGGCACAATCAGCTATGGGGGAAATATCAGCTCCACCATCCCAGAAACTTTTGCCCAACAACGCTATAGCTTTAGCGCAACCGCAGGCGATGTAGTGGTCATCACCATGACCTCAACCGATTTTGACGGCTATTTGTTCCTCTATGATGCGGGCGGTGTCGTCCTCACACAAGATGATGATGGCGCAGGAGACCGCAACCCACGCATCACCTATACCATTCCTGTCACAGGTGAATATATCATCGGTGCAGATAGCTTTGGGAATGTGGTGGGCATCAATCCGGGCTTTGGTGTATTCACCGTCAGCCTCGAATTAGATGGAACAGGCACCGTCGTCCCTGTCGAAACCCTCACCGTCACCCTCGAAGTGCCTGATGATGGTGTACTCGATTTGGGCGAAACGGTCACTGGCAATTTCTCATCAGATGCCCAAGAAGCCATCTATAGCTTCACTGGAACTGCTGGACAACTTATCACCCTATCGCTCGCATCAGAAGATATAGATACCTATCTCATTTTGCGTGATAGCGAAGGCAATATCATTGCAGAAAATGACGATTCGGCAGGGTCTTTGAACTCACAAATCGGACCTTTCCAATTAACAGAAGATACTGCCTATGAAGTTGTCGCCACCAGCTATTCTTATTTCTATGGGGGCGAAACGGTCACTGGCAGATTTACATTGAGTGCCACAGAAGCCGTCCCAACTGTAATTGAATATGCTACCCCCGCCGAAGGGCAATTGAGTGCCGAAGGCGATACCTCTGCCACCTTTGCCTTTGAAGGTGAAGCGGGTGATGTGGTTACATTAGACCTCACTACCCTCAGCTATTCGCTCTATGTTCAAATTCTGGGTCCCAACGGAACGATTAATCAAACAACGGCTGGCGGTAATGCGTTACTCGGACCTGTCATCTTGTCAGATTCGGGTTTATATGTGGTTATCGTGAGTAGCTATGACCTCTTTGAACCCAGTGACTATAGCTTTGTGGTGAATACGATTGACCCATTGCCCATCGCTTATGATGAACCCGAAACCAATACCTTCTCTGCCGATGAATCGGTCTATGTATATACATTTGAAGGCGCAATTGGTGATGGTTTAGATGTTGTGGTGAATAGCGAAGGCGCAGTAGATACCCGCGTCACTCTCACCTCGCCATCTGGCACAGTTATTGCCTCTGATGATGATAGCGGTGTTGGATTTGACCCCGAATTGATGGGCATTATCCTCACCGAAGAAGGCACCTACTCGCTCCTCGTCCAACCCTATGTGAAGGGTGATAGTGGCGATTTCACCGTCTCGGTTAGCGCAAATAATTCGATGGCGTTGGATGAATCTGCCCTCACCATTCGTTTGAGCGATAAGACCTTTAGAGGCGTTGGGATTTTTGAAGGCACAGCAGGCGAAACCGTGATGTTGAGCATCCGCGTGATTGCTGGCGCAGAAAATCAACCCTATGTCACCGTCACACAAGGCGAAGAAGTGTTGGCAGTCCAAAGCATTGGCACAGTCAAACGCCTCATCTTAGAACTCGAAATCCCTGCCGATGGACCCGTCCAAGTGAGCGTGGAAGATGTGAACTATGGCAATTCCGTCATCGAATTTTCGATTGAACGGTAAATAAGGGCATTTGCCCTATAACATTATAAAAGTACAAAAACGGATATAGTTCGCTATATCCGTTTTTTCTTTATATCCAAATTTAACAAAATACTCATCTATACATATCTCATCCTCTGCTACAATAAAAAGAACAAATTTTCATATTTTAGACGTACTGTTGTATATCCTAAAAAGTAGGTGACTCATGGAAAACCCCGATTCAACATCCCTTCAATTTGAAATGAAACTCGAACTAGTGCCAGTGCCAGTATCCGATGTTGACCGCGCTAAAGATTTTTATATCAATAAAATTGGATTTCATTTAGACTACGATGTCTATAGTCCAGATAAAACCATGCGGATTGTATAACTTACGCCAATAGGCTCTGCCTGTTCAATCCTGATTGGAACAGGCATCAATGAAGTTTCTGATATGACACCCGGTACTATCAAGGTATTGCACCTTGTTGTGAAAAATATTGCCCAAATATGCCAAGCACTCACTGAAAGAGGTGTTGCTGTAGGCGAATTACAACAATATGATGGCGGACGTATCAAATATGCGCGGTTTAGTGACCCCGATGGCAATTCGTGGTTATTACAAGAGATGAACTCCCAATCTTCATGATGCACTTGCTTACAATATCGCTCTTCGCTAAAGATGCCGACTACCCCCACCACGCTATTTTGTGATATGCTACTCATCATAAATAGTGACTCTATAAAGAGGTTTTTGATGATAGCTAAACTCGCAGAATTGTTGCGTCCCATCTTAGAATTTCCCCTCATCCGCAAGGTACGGCGGAATCATGCCCTCGAACATGCCACTTTTCACATGCTCAGTCGCAAACATAAAGAGATGCCCATCGCCGCCCATAGCAATAATAACGGCTTCATTGTGATTGGTGATGTCCCCACAGAATCGTTAGAGGCGGCTGTTAAAGAAGCCATCTCACGGCTAAAAGCTGGCGAATCCCAATTGGCAGTTCACCCCAATTGTGGCACAAATTTGGCGACTGCTGGCGGATTGACCACCTTTAGCGGGTGGCTGGGATTTGGGCGCAGAAAAAAATTGACGCTGGATAGAATTTCTTGGACAATGACGCTGATGCTCGTCTCGATGTTGGTCGCCCCTTCATTGGGGATGCGCTTGCAAGAACATATCACCACCAAAGGCGATATTGGCGATTTAGAATTTTTACAAATTACACGGCGCGAGTTGAAATTGGGCAATCGCTCAGTGGTCACGCACGCGGTCATCACACGGAAAGGGTAATTTTATTATGCAAGAAGGGTCATCGAGTCCTGTCGCCCAATTGGTGGCAAAACGCATTATTTTTGTGGCAATGCTGACATTTGCCTTTTCTGCGATTGCAACCATCGGCGGAAATGGGTCCCTCGCCCTACAAATTTGTGCGGGCGGGGCGGTTATCGCTGTCATTGTATTTGTCTTGGGTGGGTTGGCTGTCGCCGCTACTAAAGATGAGGGCGAATCTGAGGGATAGTCGGACAGCATATAAGGCTTGCCCGTAGTTATTTTCGATGGGTTTTGCCTTATTTTTTCAGCATTTTTGCATCATCATAGGGCGGATATACGAGGCTGAAGCCTCTAATCCGCCCGTACACCTTCAAAATTGGCAGAATTGTACGGGACGATTAGCGCAAAGCGCGTATATCGTCCCTACACCCTGTTATAGGGGATGCGACAATCATCACGTCCCCTACCAAATTGATTCTAGGGGGCAATTAAGACCACTGTCCCACTATTGATGATAAATCCGCATGTTTTACCATCCACCGAGAATGTTGTGAGTTCAAATTGAGCGCGTGGGCTGGTCGAGGCATCCAAGAAAAACAAACGCCCCTGCCCCATTAAACATATCGGTAAACCTGTTCCAAATTCCCCAGAAACCGTGCGTTCTCCGTTGAATTTGCCCACATCCACCGCATCAATCACAGGGGCAAGATTGGCTGGAACACTCCCCGCGATGGTAAATTGCCCATTCTCATATAAATCGGTGCAGAAAATTCCAACGGGCATCTCTAGGCTATACCCGCGAATATCGCATCTATCTGGGACAGGTGGTGGCGGCGCTTGGACAACAGGTGGGGTAATCACAGTCGCATCACAGGTGATATCGGGCAAGGTGATAAATTCCAAATCGCCTGTCAATTCCGTGATAGTCACACCAACCCATGTATCGGGTCCAAAGAAGGTATATGCTCCTAATGGTTGATTCAACAATGGCATGTCTGCGCCACTGATGGCGGTAATGTCAAAATTCGGCGCACCTGCGTTGATGGTGATGACCAAATTATCACCCACACATACAGCCGTCACATCCAACACATCGGGGTCGAGGTTTTCGAGGTTAAAATTGACAGGGGTCAATATGCCCGATTCCACCAAAATTTGATACGCACCGACCTCGCCATTGGCTGTTGCGGTGATGGTCGCTTGCCCATTCACATCGGTTAACACGCTGGTTTGTGATAATCCCGCACTTGCACCACTGGCTGGTGGGGTAAATGTGACGGTTGCGCCTTCTATGGGTTGCCCACCAGCATCATTGACTTGGACAGTGAGCGCAGTGGTGAATGCCGTGTTGATTGGGGTTTGTTGATTATCCCCGCCGATGATGAGGATCGCGTTGGGAATATCATTATCGCTCACCGTCACATTCACAGTTTGCGGGAAAAAGAGGCTATAAGTAGGGTCTGTCGTAGTGAATGTCAGCGAAATATCACAAAGTTGTGAACTATCCAGCAACAAATCGTCTTGTGCAGTAACAAGTACCGTTTGTGGATTCATCCAATTAGTATCATCAAAACTGATACTAGAGACATCTGGCAAACATTCTGTAATATCGGTACTGAGAATATTTACTGTCACAACCGCAAGAGGTTGACTATTAAGCCTGACATTGAAACTATTACTCGTATTTGGCTCGCTAATAGTAAAGAACGGATTGCCAATGAAAACAGATGTAATATCATCATCCAAAATGGTGTGAATATAGGTACTTTGTACGCCGAGTGATGCACCCGATGGGGCAGATAATGATAAATCAATTGTTTCGTTATTTTCATCAATAGCATCATTCACGATGGTGATATTGGGGTCAATGGATATAGTGGCATTATGCGCTGTGCCTGCGGGGATATTAATCGTGCCACCCAAAAAGCTAAAATCAGCACCAGAGGCACTTCCGCCTGTGACGGATAACGTCACATTGGCATTACTCCCAACGGGTTGGGTATCGGAGGTGGTTACGCGGATAAATGCGCCTGTATTGGTATTTTCTGGTGTAGAGCCACTCGCAGAGCTAAATTGTACCGTGACGGATTGTGGTGGTGGGTCGGCTTCGACTGCGCCAGGGGTGCAGAGTGACCCTTGTGGGCGGGCTGTGCCGAGTTGGTCTGTCCCCAACACACACGCAGGCGCATATTCAATGGCACGATTAGCAGGGATATGCACCACACCCGATAACGCACCCAATTGCGGGTTCACATTTGCACCCAAACATCCTGCGGCATTAAAGGCGATATTATTGCCACCATCGGTCAATGTACCACCACAATCGCCACCATTAAAAATAGATGCAGTGACAGTGGTTGTGCCTCCCGCATTATCAATATTGGCTGGGTTCAAAAATGAGCTATTCCCAGAAAAGGTGCTATGGGTGATAGTTATTGTGCCAAAAAAATTATAGACAGCGCCACCGGGCGTATTCCCAGAGAACGTGCTATTGCGGATAGTAGCAGTCCCGCTATTTTCATTGCGAATACCACTACCAGTACCCGCACTATTACTACTAAACAGCGTATTATCTATTGTGATTGTACCGCCATCATTCAAAATAGACCCGCCACTAGATATGGCGCTATTATTCACAAAAACAGCATTATTGATAGTGATAGTGCCAGCGTTGTTATAAATAGCACCGCCAGAACCGCCAAAATTATCATCAAAGCGCGTATTGGTTAGGTTGACTATACCACCAAAATTAAAAATTGCCCCGCCATTATACGTCCCACTCGGTATAGCAAATCCGCCACCCTGATAAAAGGTGACATTACTCGCATTGAAGGTGATACCACCATCCACATAAAATAATGGCGACCCACCTTTGGGCGTGGTAAATGTCACCACAAATCCAGATGTATTTTGGATGGTGGTGTTTTGACTAATGGTAATTCTTGATGAGATTGAAATAGTACAATTTCCGCCAGTGGCAAAATCTACAACACCACCGCCTGTTAAAGCAGTTGCAAAATCGGTATATGTACAATTAGAGACTACCCCCGCCGCTTGTGTTTGGGTCAGGGGAATACTCAAAAAAAATGATAAAAGCAACATACAAATAATGCGAAAATATCTCGACATAAGTCGTCCCTTCATAAGCTAATGTGATTGGCAGTTAGAGGATGGTGAGCGTGGATGATGCCGTTATTTAGCTTAATGGTAACATACTTTTTTCATAGATTGGGAAGTAGTAAAAAAATATTTAGAGAGGTAACAAATAAAAAAGGCGGATAGGAATCCTACCCGCCTTCTTGCAATTTATTTTACGAGATGTGCGTTATTTGCCAAAGTCTTTGTTGACCAAACGCACAAGGAACACCAGCACGACTGCGCCGATTGCCCCAAACACGATTCTGCCGATGAAGCCAGAATCCCAAGCATCTCTACCCAGCAGATTCAACAGCAGTGAGCCGACAATACCACCGCCGATACCGAGCGCCGCATCACCAACAGGACCATAGCCCTTGCCACGAATCAATTGACCCGCCAAGTAACCGATGAAAATCCAAATCAACACCATGATGATGAAGTTAATCAGTGTGAACGCCACACCAAACAGGATGTTGAACAAAATATATGCAAAGACCAACAAACCGACTAACGCAAGTATACCTATCATTGTTAAGCACTCCTTCTTATCTGTTCGATTGTTACATATCTTTATACGTGAAGATGGTAAAAAAAGTTGCAACCACAAAAAAGTTTATGCTAAACTGTTTTTGCACACACTAATAGGGAGGCATTTTGATGACACCACAAGAACCAAACGAATCTACTCATCCAGATATGTTTCGGCATTATAAAAATGGACGCGCCTTACAATCACAAGGGCAACATGATAAAGCATTACAAGCCTTCACCGCTTGTCTAAAGTCAACCGATGTATTGGGGGTGATGCAATATCAAGATATTATGATGTGCATCGCCTTTTGTTATGCCGATTTACTAAAATTTGAGCAAGCTATCGAAATCTATACGCGATTAGAACGGGTGCTGAGTTTTGAGGGGGAATGGTATAAGGAACTGGGGAAACTCAAACTGATTGTCCCTTCCAGCTACCCCACCAGCAACCAAGCCACGATGGTCAAAGCCAAATTATATGATTCAATGGGCATTGCCTATGATAACTTAGACAAACACGATGAAGCAAAATCGGCTTTTGGCAAGGCAATCCGTCACTATCGGCAATTAGACGCATTAGGAGACATCGCCAACACCTTTAGCCTGATGTCTATGCGCTATCCACAACGCAATGATTGGGCTGGGTTAAAAAAGTTGGCAGAATACATCTTGCAAGTGGCGGATAAATTTGAGGGTGAGGGCAAAAATAGCATGGCTATCCGTTTTACAGGTTGGCGGATGATGGCACAAGCCAGCACCAACCTACGTGACCTCAAAACTGCTGTTATCTATCAAGAAAAAGTCGTAGATTTCATGCGAAAAACGCAAAATCCCCAATTGGCAAATTTTGTCCAAGTTCTTGAGGCACTCAAACGGGCATTGGGGGGATAATAGCACCTCTTTTGATAGGTGGATAATCCGCATTACCAGCCCATGCCGCCCTTTATCTTAAAATAATTCTCCTTTCATCATCCTTTAGGATGATTCTGAACTTTGGCTTTTCTTGTCAAAAAAGGATGTTTCTGGTATGAATTATTTATCAGAAAAAAACAGACCGGAGACATCCTTATGAACCCAATTATCGCACAAAATCACGATTTACTCACAGCCCTTTTTTCATTACTCCACGCTTATTCTGCCACCTTTGGACAGTATCGTGTCTTTGAACGTGCCTGCTCATTGGTGTTAGCTGAACTATTTGTCTTTGGTCGCCACACCATTACCCGACTGGCACTGGCACAGGGCATCACCCAAGCCTCCTTACTCAGCCCGTTTTACCGTCTTTTCAGCCAAAAACGTTTTTGTGAGGAAGAAGTCGCTCCTATCCTCTTGGAACAAACTCTCGCCCATATCCCAAGCGACACACCCATCGTCATCGCCTGTGATGGGACACAAACCCCACGCACAGGCAAGCATATCGAAGGCGTTGGCTGGGGGAGAAATCCACGCAATCCAGCCTTTATGGTCGGGATTCATCTCACACAACGCTGGTTGCATATGGGTATGTTACTGCCTCCTGACAATGGGTTCACGCGCCTCATTCCGTTACGCTTTCTGCCTGCCTTCACCGAGAAATCCAAGCGACAGGTGTATGAAGCTCGCAAAGAGTGGGAGGTGACGGTGGAGTGCTTACATTGGTTACATACCCAACTGGTTCAACTGGGTCGTGAATCCCAACAGGTACTTTTGGTGGCAGATGGGGCATTTGACACCCTTAATTTGTGGAAAAACCTGCCCAATGGGGTCAATTTGCTGGTGAGAACGGCAAAAAATCGCGTGTTGTATCATCTACCCGACCCCAACGGGCGCAAAAAGAAATATGGGGAGCGTGCTAAGACACCGCAACAGATGTGGGATAAGACATTACCCGACTGGGTTTCGACTGAGATGACCATTCGGGGCAAATCACGTCAGTTACGCTACCGTGTCGAAGGACCCGTTATTCGTGAGAGAATGGCGGATAAGCCATTATTTGTCATCGTCATTGGCGGTGAACGCTATACCAAAGGCACAACCACCAAACACCGTGAGCCAGTGGCTTATCTGGTCAATGCCGTGCAGGATGAGACAGGTGCATGGATATTGCCAATGACAGTCGAATCGCTCATCTTTTGGGCATGGCAACGGTGGGAAATTGAGGTGTGTCATCGTGAACTCAAGACCACCTTTGGGTTGGGGGATAAGCAATGTTGGCATCCAGAGGCAGCCGTGGCGAGTGTGCAATGGAGTGCTTGGGTCTATGCCTTAATGGTGTTGGCGGGCTACCAAACTTGGGGATTATGCGATGCGCCAGAAGTACCGACCGGGTGGTGGCGTGGCGGTGGACGCTGGTCATTTAACACGCTGTGGCAATCTTTTCGAGCGGCATTGTGGGGAAAATATCAATTTCGACCGCATCGCCTACGAATACCGCGCGACTTGACCAAATTTCCGCCTGATAAAGTCGGTTTAAACAATTCTGCCTACTCCGCTACCAACGGATAAGCTGTTTTATTGTTATTTTTCACTTTTTTATATCAAAAAACAGCCTGTGAAACTCTCACAGGCTGTTCATAATGCCAAAGTTCAGCATCATCCTTTAGGATGATTTTTTGTCTATTAGGGACTCTTCACGTCATTATATTGGTAAGATAGGGGATATGGTGCATTCATTGCATCATAATAAGTGAGGAGGCAAGTATCAAAATGGGCAGTTTCAATAACAAAATTGAGATTATTCAAAATTGGCTCATGGTTATATCACAGAGCCATACATCAAATTCCACTACATTCGCCATGGTAGAATCTTTACTAGATGATATCGTGACGCTCATTCAACACGATATTTCCGCAGCAACATTTGAACAAAATTTATCTGCCACATATGACGATTTTGAAAAACAAGTCGCTCAACAAACTGCCACCCTCAATCAGGCGACAGAAGACCTTAAAAGCCAGATTACCCAACGCAAGCTATCTGCACTTAAATTACAAAAAGCATACTCTACATTAGAAATGCGCCTTAAAGAACATATCAAGAGTCATTCTAAGCTCAATCAGCAACTCCAAGAACAAATCATTGAGTATAAACGGATGCAGGTGCTTGAACATGAAGAACATACTTTTACAGAAGCTCTTCGCAAGACATTGACAACCATGAGTAGCACCCTCGATTTAGATAAAATTCTTGACCATATCCTCAATACAGTGGGACAAGTGACCGCTTATGATGGTGCAAATGTATTGCTGGTCGAATCTAATGTGGTGCGGGTGGTACGTCAAACGGGATATAAAGACCAGCGATTAGAAAAAAATTGGTTAAATGAACATATCCCGGGGATGAAACTGGCAATTTTACAACAGCTGATGGATATGGGTAAACCTGTCGCCATTGCAAATATCTCCACCTCACCCTTATGGATTGGGTTTCCGGGGTTAGAATGGGTTCACTCCAATGTGATTGCTCCCATTCGTGCAAATGGCAAAATTTTGGGGTTTTTGTCTTTAGATAGTGCCACCCCCGAATTTTTTACCGAAATCCATGCGGAACGGCTTCAGACGTTTGCCGACCAAGCCGCTATTGCTATCCAAAATGCAGGATTATTAGACCGTGCCAAACGCTCGGCGGTGTTAGCAGAGCGCAATCGCCTAGCCAGTGAACTCCACGACACCATTTCTCAAGCCCTATGGTCAATGAGCCTTATCGCAGAAAGATTGCCTACCATTTGGGAAATTAATAAAGATGAGGGGCGGCATAGCCTCTCTATTATGAATGAACTAGCAAAAAATGCCTTAGAAGAAATGCGATTATTGTTATTAGAGCTTCGTCCTGCATCACTCACACATGCCAAGTTAGGTGATTTAATCCGTCAAGTTGCGACCATCATCACCAATCGCACCGGATTAAAGATTACAGTCCACACCAATAAACAAGATCCTCTCCCAGAAGATGTGCATTTTGCTTTATACCGTGTGGCACAAGAAGCCCTCAATAATATTACCCTCCATGCGTCTGCAAGCCATGTTGAGGTTATTTTTAATAGCGAACTGGGGCAAGTTGACCTCAGCATACAGGATAATGGAATTGGTTTTAATCCAGAAGAGATTGCAACAGGTCACTTTGGGTTAAGCATTATGGGCGACCGTATCAAAACGATTGGGGGTACACTCAATATCATTAGTCGTAGGGGTGAGGGAACGCTTATTAAGGTTGTTTGGGCATCAGCAGATTCGACTATTTTAGAAACCGCGAGTAATGAGATATGACCACAGAGACCCCCATTCGGATTGTGATAGTAGACGACCATGCCATGCTACGGCAAGGGCTGGCTGTCTTTTTGATAAGTTATCCTGACCTCAAATTAGTCGGAGAAGCCAGCAATGGCAAAGAAGCCATCGCCATATGTGCCAATACAAAGCCAGATGTCGTCTTGATGGACTTAATGATGCCCGTCATGGATGGTATTGAAGCGACCCGCTATCTCACCCTCAATTTCCCCAATATTAAAGTGATTATCTTAACCAGTTTTGGCGAAGAACGGTTGATTAAAGGCGTACTCGAAGCGGGGGCAATTAGCTATTTATTCAAAAAAATTCCCGCCGATGAGCTTGCAAGCGCCATCCGCGCCGCCAAAAATGGCATTTCGACCTATGCGTCAGAAGTCACAGATATCCTTGTTCAATCGGTTCGGCAACCCCATTCCATCTTTGCAGAATTAACCCCGCGTGAACGCGAAGTGCTGGGGTTAATGGTCAAAGGCTTGGGCAATAACGAAATTGCCAGTCAATTGGTCATCACACTTTCCACCACAAAATCGCATGTGAGCAATATTTTATCGAAACTCAGTGTTACCAGCCGTACCGAGGCAATCATCCTCGTATTGGACTATAACATCCGTTTAGGCGATTTTTATGTGCCATGATGAGCGATTTAAGGGCTATCTCATACCAAAGAATGATATAACACCACTCACATGATGGATGTATCAATAAATGCTATATCCTATACTGATTATATAGACGGATATAAACAAACAATAGGAGATACAAAACATGGATATGGGACAAATGGGATGGTTGGCATGGATTATTGTTGGTGCAATCGCAGGCTGGTTAGCCAGTAAAGTGATGAAAACCAGTGGTAGCCAAGGTTTAATCATGGACATCATCGTAGGCATCTTGGGTGCTTTCATCGGTGGCTTCTTGTTTAGCCAAATTGATACCGCAGGTGTGACAGGCTTCAATATTTGGAGCATCTTTGTCTCCTTCGTTGGTGCAGTTGTATTATTGGCGGTGATACGTCTCTTCAACGGGCGTAGCGTACTCCCCCGATAGTAAGCACCGGATATATGAAGAATACAGGCAATGCGTTGTCTGTATTCTCCCCTCCACCTCAATCACACACCCTTTTAACGAATAAGGATACCAACATGAATAATGAACGCATTTACTATAGCCGCGATGCCGAAATGCGCGTGGCACGACAAAAAACGCTCCTCACATTGATTTGTTTAAGTGCTGGGTTGGGTATTGGAGCAGTATTAGCCTTGCTCTTTGCCCCCGAAAGTGGCGAAAAAACACGTAAAGAACTCGCCCAAAATATTGGCGAGAGCGTAAACAATGGGCGCGAATCATTAGAACCAGTCATCAAAAAACTGGAAGACCAATTTAATGATTTCCGCAAAAACGTCGAAGAACGTCTCAAACAAAACTCGAAATAATCAGTAGAAAGTAAATCGCTATGGCAACAAATAATGAATTACGTAACCAAGAATTAGGTCGTCATGAAGATGTAGTAGACCAAAACATTGAAGAATATCAGGCGATGAATCTGAATGAAAAGAAGCGTCGTATCTCGGTTGCCAATCAAAATTCTTCAGTTGCCCGTATCATCAATATTTCCTACTTCTTGTTTGGAGTATTAGAACTACTACTGATTGTGCGCTTTATTTTGTATTTGGTCGGCGCAAACATGACCAATGGATTCGGTGGGTTTATCAATTCGGTGTCCTCGCCCTTCGTCGCATTATTTGCGAATGTGGTGCAAAACCCAGTTATTAGTGGGACATCTATATTAGAAATCACCACCATTATCGCCATCATTGTATGGGCAATAGTTGCTTGGATTGTTGCGCGGGTACTGTGGTTAGTTCTCAGCCGTCCCCGCTAATCTATCAGCATCTTTTGTAACATAAGGTTAACTAGCAATACCCTTAGTATATTTATAAAATGAAAGGATAAGTATCATGGATCAAACAAAATCAAACAGAAGCACAACATGGGATAAAATCGCTGGGCAATGGAAACAATTCACTGGTGACCTCAAGAAGCGTTGGGGTGATTTGACCGACGACGAAATGATGGAAATCAATGGCAACCGTGAAGTTTTAGCGGGAAAATTACAAGAAAAATATGCCATCACCAGAGAAGAAGCCAACAAGCAAATTGACGAATGGTCAGATAACATCAAATTCTAGAGACCATCACGCTAACCCTCCCCTGCTCATATCTTGGTGAGAAGCAGGGACAGTAATAAAAATGGATGGTGGAGACGAGTACACCATCCATTTTTTGTTTTATCGAGACAAACTGATAATCATGATATCGAGCGCAGTTTCTGGCTCTATCATGCCCACCTTCATCTTAAAATCATACTCTTGCAACGCCTTATAAATACGCTCCAACTCATCCAGCTTAAACGATTTGCTCTGCGAGATATATTCCCCCGCCATTTTCACGCCCAACGCATCTGCTAGTGGTCTACCGTCATTGGGCATGGTCAAATATTCTTTGGTGAGCAGTAAAAATCGGAATTGGCGGATAATCATCGCAAAAATGCCAATCGGGTCATTGCCTTTTTTATCCATCAATAATTGATGAATCCGTTCTAGCGCCTTTTTGCCCCGCCCTTCGGCAATATCTTTAATCGCCGCCCAAATGGTCACTTCGGGCAGGTAACTGGTCATCACAGCGACATCATCTTCGGTGATTTTACCCGCATCGCCCACATAATCTGCCAATTTGCACAGTTCATTATCTGCCCCGCGCAAATCTGACCCCACCACCAACGCCAATGCACGGGCGGCGGTTTCTTCTAGGTGAACATCATAGACCTTTTGGGCGCGATTCATCAGCCAACGCGGTAAATCTTTGGGGATGGCACACAATTTAATATCGGCATGACCGATTTCCTTCATCGCCTTGAGGATGGGGTTGGTATCTGGCAAGGTTTCACGTTCAACAAATATCAACCGCGCCCATTCGGGCAGGTGTATCAATTCTTCAGATAAGCGAGCAATTCCCGCCTTACCTGTTTCGCCTGCGCCTTTGCGGGTGAGCCATTTGAGCAATCCGCGCACAATGACCATGCGGGCATCCGCCAAAAATGGATAGGAACTCACTGCCGATATAATTTCTGCGACATCGGCAACTTGCCCATCAAATTCGCTGATATTAAAATCGGCGTTGGGAGATGTTCCCATCTCCCCGCGCAATTTATTGACATATTCTTCTATGCCAACATCATCTTCACCATGCACAAGAAAAGCGCGTGCGCTCATCGTTTATTCCTTTTCGTATGGTTTACCAACGGCTTTTGGTGCGACAGCGCGTCCGACCACACCCGCCAAAATAATCATGGTGATGATATAGGGGGTCATCTGCACAAATTGGACAGGAATCGGCACTTGGAGCAATTGAAAGCGGGTATCGAGCGCCTGTGCAAAGCCAAAGAGCAATCCACCCGCCGCCGCCCCAAAAGGTGTCCATTTGCCAAAAATCATCGCGGCTAAGGCGATAAACCCTGCCCCACTGGTCATGCCATCATCAAACCCGCCTGCGGTTTCCAATGAAAACCATGCCCCCGCCAAGCCTGCAATCATCCCACCTGCGATGACATTGACATAACGGTTGCGTTGGACTTTGATGCCCAATGTATCTGCCGCGCCCGGATTTTCGCCAACGGCGCGTGTTCGCAAACCCCAACGGGTGTAATAGAGGACGACATGCGTGCCAATGACGATGACGAACATCAAGAAAAAGATGGGTCTGCCTGTAAATAGCACTTCTCCCACCACAGGTAAATCACCGAGTATCGGCAATTTGATGACGGCGAGTTTTTCGACAGACGCATCAGAACTCACCAATACCTCTACGCGGATGAAACTGGTCAATCCGAGCGCCAAAATATTGATGACCGTCCCGCTAATGATTTGG
Source organism: bacterium (assembly GCA_033763335.1). Taxonomy (GTDB): domain Bacteria; phylum Chloroflexota; class Anaerolineae; order Aggregatilineales; family Phototrophicaceae. The sequence continues at coordinate 42,196 of JANRKU010000086.1, read as the reverse complement.
TCGGTTTTGAAGGTGATAGATAGCCATGCGTGTAACAATGCCATCAAACCACCTGCGATGGTGGCAATGCCAACACCAAGCCACAATCCGCTTTGACCGGGGATGGTCTGTGATACCACCGTATAGGTCACATACCCAAAACATGCGCCTGTGAGCATCATGCCTTCAATGGCGATATTGACCACGCCACTGCGCTCACACCAAATACCCGCCATCGCGCCGATGATGATGGGCGTTGCCAAGCGAAAACTCGCCGCCAACATCGAGACGATATTGGTATCTTTGCCCGCCGCCGATAGCACCAACACCATCGGGATGAGCAACGCGGCGCATACCGCCAACCCCACAGACCGCGCTCGTGCGGTTTGTGCGCCACCCAATTTGCTGATGGCAAATGCCCCACCCGCCAAATAAATAAACGCCACGACTATCGTAAACCCAAGTGTGGGAATGATGAGGTCAAAGGTCAGCGATGGATTGTCGTTTGGGAAGCGCAAAATTGAATTGGCAGTGGGGTCTATGGTGTTGGGCGTGGCGAGGAGCAAAATCACGCCCAACAAGACGAACACAATGCCAAAGAATACGGTGCGATTGAATAAAAATTTGACTACATTGCCCATATCACCCTCCCCAACCTTTAGAAATAACGGCGGCGGCTCTTTCTTCTGGGGTCGCTTTTCTCACCCGCCACAATGTACGAATGATGGCATCCGCCGCGATAAACATAATAATCAGGGCTTGGATAATGCCCACTAAGTTCTTAGATAAACCCGCATTGGCTTGCATGAGCGAATTGCCTGTGAGCAATGCCCCCCATAGCAACCCTGCAAACACCATATTGCGCGGATTATTCCGTGCCAGCAATGCGACAGCAATGGCATCAAAGCCCAAACCGGGAAGGAAATCGGGTTGCATGTTATGTACCACGCCACTCATCTCCACTGCACCAGCCAGCCCTGCCAACATGCCACTGAGGGTTAATGCCAGCACCACATTGAGTTTGACATTCATGCCAGAATACCGCGCCGCATCGGGATTTGCCCCCACCGTCCGCAATTCAAAGCCGATGGTGGTACGGTTAAACAACCATGTGACGAACATCACCGAGAAGATGACAATCACCAAACCGACATGCAATTTCCCGCCCACACTGAGCCATTGGAGCGCAATTCCGCCGACAACGACCAATAGGGCATATAACGCAGGGCGCAACGCTAAACGCGGATTACCCGCTAATTTATTGCGTATACCCCATAATCCCCATACGAGCGTGAATAGCCCCGCAAATAAAAATACTTGTAGGGTCAAATTATCAAAAGTGGGCAGTTTGGCATTATCGCCAATGAGAGGGGTACGCTCAAAACTACCCGATTCCATGTCTTTCAAAATCACGGGGTCGGTAGAGCGCACCAGCCAATCTACCAAACGCAAGGCGATGAAATTGAGCATGATGGTATTGATGACCTCATGCGCCCCTGTATACGCTTTCAGCAAGCCCGGTATCATGCCCCATAACGCCCCTCCCAACATGCCAGCCAACAGCACAAGGGCGATACGGACAAATGGGTCAAAATCGGCAAAAATAGTCGAGAAGCCCACCCATGCGGCGAGTGTCGCCCCAATATAGACTTGTCCCTGCCCGCCGATATTGAATAGACCCGTCTTAAAGCCCAATGCTACTGCCAACCCTGCGATGATATAGGGCAATGCACGGGTGATGGTCTGTTCTAAGCTAGAGGGGAAAAATAACACCACACGCCCACCCAAATGCGCGAACACCACATCGGGGACGGTACGGGTTTCGCCTTCTCCCAATTCACGCTCAATCGTTTTGATGCCAAAAGTGGCATTGGGGTCGCTGAGGATGAGCAATTGGTTATTGGGGCGCAAGATGATGAGTTGTTGCGATAACACCACAGGCAAATCGGCTTCGAGTGCTGGCACAATATTGGTATTGGTCAACAAGCCACTGCTATATAAATTCGTGACCAAAAATAATTCACCCGCCAATTGCGAAATATCGCCATCTGGCACAGCCACACTCACCAAACGGTCATTGTTGCTCACCAATTGGCGCGTGCGTGCAATGCCATTGGGGTTTGATGGGTCAAAGCTGAGTGCGTGCATATCTGCCAAATCTTTGGCATCTTGGTCACGCGAGGTAATGCCCAATTCTTTCATCAACACCAGATGTTCAAATGCCCGAAATAGGCGGTTAAATTGGCGTGCATTGAGCAATGTGATGACATCGGTTAATTCTTCATCGGTATACAGTGATGCCGATGACACCCCATTTTCTGGGATGACCACACACCCCGATGCGAGTTGTTCTTCTGTGGCTTCGGTAACTGGAGGCACAAAGGCTTCTATCTCGGCACGAATATCACTGTCTACCACATCCAATGTGGTGTAATTAGCGAGGAATGTCCGCACATCGGCGCGGGGGAGGCTATCCAACGCCACCAAAAATGTCCCAAACCGACACAGGCTTTCATCGCCAACACGGACAATTTCTGGGATGATATTGCCGAATGTTTCGAGTTTATCATCGCTATCCAATGCGGGGACTGCCGAATATTTCTCTAAAACAGCGCCATAACGCCTAACGGTATCAATGCCCAAGCGGTCAGTCGCATTGGTGCGCTCAGAAATTTGGCGCAAAATATTAAAATTGAGAGGTTGCCCATCAACTGCTTCGAGTTGTTTGACAAAATCGAGCGCCATACTGACATCATCGGTAGTCATGACAGGGTTGATGGCAATCCCCACAGAGCCTTCTATCAGCCCTGCATAGGCGAGTCCCGCCACATTTAGCCCTCTGCCAATATCGCCCCCGCTACGGGTGAGGATGATGAAGGGGATGGCAAAAATCAACGCCGTGATGACTGCTAATACGGGTACAAGCGAAGGGGATATGCGCCCCCATGCGCTTGCAACACTATCCAGAGGGGTTTTCTTTGACGGTGCTTGTGGTTCAGCCATGTTGCGCCTCTTCTTTGATTCCAGCCATGAGTAAGCCGATTTTTTCGCGGTCTGCACCTTCACCGGGGATGATGTCTATGACCTTACCCGCATACATGACCGCGATTCTGTCCGATAAGCCCATAATTTCATCCAGTTCTGTGCTGACGAGCAATACAGCCACGCCTGAATCGCGCATTTTGACCAATTGATTATGGATAAATTCGATAGACCCCACATCAATCCCTCGTGTTGGTTGGGCGGCAATCAATAATTTTGATGGACGTGAAAATTCGCGTGCCACCACTGCCTTCTGCTGATTCCCCCCCGATAATGAGCCAATATTGACATAAATATTGGGGGTACGCACATCATAGGCATCAATCCATGTTTGCGCTTTTTCGTCTATGGCTTCATCATCCGCCACAATGCCCCTAGAGAACGGTTTGGCATAGTAGGTTTGGATTCGCATGTTATCCCGAATCGAAAATGCTTTGACCATGCCATATTTTTGGCGGTCTTCTGGCACATGAGAAATGCCTGTTTCGGTCACTTTGCGCGGGGTCATGTGGGTGATTTCGGTATCTACCAAATGAATATGCCCACTCACAATGGCGCGTAAGCCTGTGATGGCTTCTATCAATTCGGTTTGACCATTGCCCTGAACACCAGCAATCCCCAAAATTTCGCCTTCATGCACTTGGAGAGATAAGGCTTTAACGGCTTGTAAGCCTCTATCATCCAACACAGTGAGGTCTTGAATATTGAGGATAACATCCCCCATATTGGCTTGGTCTTTTTCCACTTGCAACAACACCTCCCGCCCCACCATCGTGGACGCGAGCATTTCTTGGGTGGTGGTGCGTGGGTCTGCAACACCGACCACCCGCCCCAAGCGCAACACGGTTAGGTCATCACAAATCCGCAACACCTCTTTGAGCTTATGCGAGATGAAAATGATGCTCACACCGCGTTCTGTGAGGGTTTTCATCACCTCAAATAAGCCCTCTGTCTCTTGTGGGGTGAGGACGGCAGTGGGTTCATCTAAAATGAGGATTTTACATTCCCGATACAGCGCCTTGATGATTTCGACCCGTTGTTGAATCCCCACAGATAAATCTTGTACCAGCGCATCGGGGTCTACAGACAAGCCATATTGCTCAGAAATTTCTAAAATACGTTTTTTTGCAACCCGCTTATTGAGGAACGGTCCGCGTACCGATTCTGTGCCAAGCATAATATTTTCGGTGACAGACAGGACGGGGACGAGTTGAAAATGCTGATGCACCATGCCAATTCCCAGATGAATCGCATCATTGGGATTGTGGATGTGTACCACCTCCCCATTGACCAAGATTTCACCTTCATCGGGGGTATATAACCCGTAAATGAGGTTCATCAGGGTAGATTTGCCTGCGCCATTTTCGCCTAGCAAGCCAAGCACTTGCCCATACTTTAATTTTAAGTTGATGTGGTCGTTTGCCAATACACCCGGAAATTGCTTGGTGAGACCACGCACTTCTAAGACTATTTTTGCATCACTGCTCATGTGATTAAGCCTTTGTTAAAAACTTAACGATTTCAGACAGTGATTATATCCGTAAAGTGTATTTTATGAAACAAGGTGTATATGAATTTTTAGGTTAAGAAAATCACCATTATTCCTGATTGTCGTTAGAATTATCCAAAGAAGCAAGGTTCTCAATTAACTCTCGAATCTCGCTTGGTGAGATATCATTCCTCTCAGTTTTTGAGTAAATAATCAATAAAACAATAGCATCCATCATTTGTAGGTAATAAATGAGTCGAAAACCACTGCTTTTCCCTCGTTGAGAATCTGGATTTTTTAGCCTAACCTTATAGACCTCATACCCAACATTTGGCACTTGGTCTCCGGGTCGATTATCTGCCTCTAGTTCAAAAATGAGTTCATGTATCGCTTTGGGAATGGTGGGATATTTTCGTGCTAACCGTTTAACTTGCTTGAGAAATTCGGGCGGGGTGCTAACCTTTGTTGGCATCGTCCCTCAATTCCCGTTCAATTTCTTCTAACGCTTCATGAGCAGGGCGCAAATTACCTGCCAGAGCCTCTTTCATCGCTTGATGTAAACTATTCAAAACTTCTTCTTTTGTCATTTCATCATCATCCCCATCCTCATATTCTGAAATAGGAAGATAATCAGCATCTTGTGAAGCCTTCATCATATACAAAAACAGTTCTTGACGTTCTGCTGGAGAAAGTTGCTCGACTTGTTGAATAATATCCTTCACTGTCATGGCAATGTGTCCTTTAAACTCTTTGATACTCAAAATTATATCATCATGTAGGGTATATGGGCGCAACTATATGCGCCCATGACACCATAAGTGAATCAGCACCATGACACCAACAATTTGCCCTCACCCGTCACCATATACGCCCCTATTACGGCAGGAATGAGCGCCGTTGCACCCAAGCCCAATGGATAGGATTCGCCATTTGCATGAATGGTCACCCCCCCTGCAATATTGGTGATACCATGAAATGTTTTTCCCTGTGTATCCAAGTGGATGGGGGCAGAATCGGTCACGGGATAAAACAGGGTGCTAAAAAAACTGCTTTCTATCATCGGCGCAACCCCACCATCCAACGGGGTATGGGTGATATGAGGCAAACTGACCAAATTCGATACCTTCACCCCTTTTTCGATGTGTAACGGGCGTGGTGTGCCATCCAAATCCATCCGCCCCCAATCATAAAGCCGATAGGTCGTATCGGATGATTGTTGCACCTCATATAAAACGATTCCGGGTCCAATGGCATGGACAGTGTTGGCGTGCATAAATAACACATCCCCCGCCGTTACTGACGTATAGACCAACAACGACTCTAATGTATTGCTGGCAATGGCTTCTGCCATCTGTTCGCGGGTTGTATTCGGTGTCACCCCCATGACCAATTTTGCGTCTGGTTCGGCATGTAAAATAATCCACGCTTCGGTTTTTCCGCGTGGCTCACCTTCCAATTCTGCCGCTTGCTCATCATTGGGGTGTACTTGCACAGAAAGCCAATCTTCAGCGTGAATAAATTTGACCAATAACGGGAATCCCTGCGATACATCGTATGGCTTGCCAATCAATTCTTGTGGGAATTGGTGTAATAGCTCGCCCAATGATTGCCCTGCATATAATCCATTGGCAATTTTACAGTGGTCATGGAGTTCCCATGCTTCGCCATAGGGGTCGTTGGTGGGCAGGGTTTTATTCAAAACAGATTGCAATTTTCGCCCTCCCCAGACCTTAATGAGCAAATGAGAATTCAGCAAAAGGGGATATAGTGTGTGTGTGGTCATATCAAAATCCTTATAAAAACCAATTCAGTTAGCAGAAGCGCCGTTATTATCATATAATTCTCTCTGTATTTATGACACATTGGCAAGGCTCTATGTCTGACGAATTTATTGGCAAGACGGTTGGCGGTTACGAAATTTTAGAAATCATCGGGCAGGGTGGGATGTCGAGTGTGTATCGCGCCCGTCAACATTCGATGAATCGCATGGTGGCGCTCAAAATTTTGCCCCGTCATCTCATGCGTGATAATACCTATTTAGAACGCTTCCAACGCGAGGTGAGTATCATCGCGCAATTGGAGCATCGCAATATCGTCCCTGTGCATGATTATGGCGAACACGATGGGCAACCCTTCGTCGCTATGCGTTATATGACAGGTGGCTCTGTAGACGAATTGCTCCGAAATGGGGCGATGGATGAGCGCGATATTGTGAATATCCTCAAGCAGATTGCCCCTGCGCTCGATTATGCCCATAGCAAGCAGGTGCTTCATCGTGACCTCAAACCGAGTAATATTTTGCTGGATGAAGCGGGTGGGGCATATATTACCGATTTTGGCATCGCTCGCGTATTAAATGAATCTGGGGATAAAATCACGACCAAAGGGGTTGTGGGAACACCCAGTTATATGAGTCCAGAACAAGCACAAGGGCAAATTTTGGACGGTCGTAGTGATGTTTATTCGCTGGCAGTCATGTTATTTGAGATGGCAACCGGTCGCCGTCCCTTTGAAAATGATACCCCCTATAGCATCGCCGTCATGCAAGTGACCACACCGCCACCCAATCCGCGCACCATTCATAAAAATATTAGCCCATCGCTGGAAGCAGTCATCCTCAAAGGATTGCGAAAACGGCGCGAAGAACGCTATCAGACCGCGCAAGAATTACTCGCGGCAGTAGAAAAAGCCGTTGAGCAACCCCATTTGGTACAAGATGATACCCAACGCGGTGGGAATTTATTGGTTTCGCAAGAAACAGCCCCGTCTGGCGCGTTATTGCTCGAAGAAAATACCCCTATTAGCGTCATTTTTAGCCCGCCATCCAACGCCCCTATCATTTATGCACCGCCACAAACAGGGTCATCTGGCAGTAATATGCCTGTGCGCCAAACCCCAATTAGCAAAAAAATCCGCAAGCGCAAACCGCGCCCCAATCTGCTCATCAGCCTATTGGTAGGAGGTGTCATCGGGTGTGGGTTATTATCTATCATCGCGGTGGTCGGGTTTATGGTGTTGAATGATTTGCTCAATCCAGATGTGCCTATTATCGCCACCCAAACCCCAGAAACCACCAGTGAGGTATCTGCGCCGACGACCATCATCGGCACATTAGATGCCACCAGTCAAGCGGCGCGTGATGCCATTTTGGGGGATGCTACCCCTACCCCACTCGATAATGCCAATACCCCATCGGTGTTCATCACAGCCACTTTTGCACCCATTGGGCAACGTGAAACAACCCCACCATCCCCTACCCTATCCGCATTTTCATTAGCGGATAGCCAGCTCATTTATTTTGCCCTGCGCGATAATTTATATGACCTGTATCTATACCGTTTTGATACCAACATGGAATTGCGCCTCACCATAGACAGCGCCCGCAACTCTTACCCTGTCGCCTCACCGAATGGGCAATATGTCGCATTCCAATCGGATAGAGACGGTGATTTTGAAATTTATATCCTCACCATTGCCACCAATGAAGTGCGCCAACTGACCGATAACACCGTTAGCGATAGACTCGCCACATGGTCGCCAGATGGGGAATGGGTTGCCTATTCATCCGACACACGCAACAACGGCGCACACGATTTATATCGCATCCCATTCGCAGGGGGCGAGCCAGAATTGCTCTATAGCGATGATAATCGCAATAGCCATGCCCGTTATAGCCATGATGGGCAATATATCGTGTTTACCACAGGCTCGGTACTCGATTCTGCCCTATGGGAAATTGCCATCCTCACCATTAGCACGCGAGAAGTACGGTATTTAACCGCAAACGATGTGAGCGATTCGTTCCCATCCTTTAGCCCCGATGATAGCACCATCATCTATTCCAGCATTGGGCGTGGCAACGGCGCAATTTATACCATCCCTGTGGATGGCATCGGCTTCCCTACCCTACTCTATGATGGGGTTGGCTATGATTGGGGCGCGAGTTATAGCCCAGATGGACGCTATGTGGCATTTACGGGCGAAATTCAAAACGAATCATTCATTTATGTGATGAATAGCGACGGTACTGATGTGCAACGCATTGCCGCCATCAGTGGATTTTATCCCTCGTGGGTACGGCAAAATGCCCCTTAATGAATCATCTGCCACTTTATCCGAAATTGTCGCCGATACCATCCGCACCGATTTGCGCGGAGGGGTCTATCGCTGTGGGGATAAATTGGCAGAACTCACGCTCTCCAAAGAAATGTCCATTAGCCAAAATACTGCCCGTGATGCCCTCTATCTGCTCATCGCAGAAGGTTGGCTGGTCAAACGTCCACGCTATGGCATCACCGTGCGCCAATTCACCAGTGTGAGCGCAGAAGAATTATTCACCATTTGGGGAACATTGGAAAAATTGGTGTTGCAGTGGGTGATGACGACTATCACCCACGCCGAAATTGCCCATATTCGCAGACTTATCACCATCGCCCGTGACCAAGCCACATATGGACATGCGCGTGATATGCAAGTCACCCGTTTTGAGATTCATCACTTTTTATTGACACTCGCCAATAAACCCCAAACGACTGCCCTACTTAACCAAATTTATAATCAGGTATGGTTATTGGAGGTGATGCGGATGCACTATGCCCCACGCAACGCCATTCATCACCGCGATATGCTCAACCATTATGAGGCGATTTGCCGTGCAATGAGTGAGCGCGATTTACGCGGGGCGCAAGAAGTCATGGTCGCGCTCATCCTCGATGATGTCAAGCCATTTTTACCCGTGTTGGATTTAATCGGTCACGGGGAATTTGCCGATTTAGACACCTCTAGCCAGCCAGAAAATCCAGAACAGCCCGATTAAATGCCTCTGGTTGTTGCCAATTGATAAAATGCCCCGCGTTGGCAATCACTACACATTTGGCATTGGGAAATTGTTGCGCCAAAAATTGGGATGCCTCTACCACCATCTGATTGGGTGGTTCATTATCCCCCGCCAGAATCAATACCGGCGTGGTATAGGCTTTATAGCCAGCTAGGGTAATATCATATTCTTTCCGCAATAAAGTATCATCCAAAAAATGCTTAAAATCGTATTCGTCCATCAGGGCATGAGCGCGGGCTTTCATGGCTTCTGTGGCGGGGTAATGATGTCCATTGATGAATGCCGCGGCGAATACCATCTTGGCATGAATAAAATCATGTGCCTTCACTGCCGTGATGAATTCTTCCCACCAATCTTCGGCGCTCTCAGGATAATCGAAGCCAGCCGAGCCTGTGCTAATCAGCACCAATTTTTCAACCATATTCGGATAGGTCAGTGCGAAACGTTGTGCCTCCATAGACCCCATCGAAATCCCGACCAAATGTGTTTTTGTGATACCGAGTGCCTCTAATAGCCCTTTGATATCGGCTACATAATCAAGAACCCGCACATCCGTGAGTTTTGACTTGCCATACCCATACAAATCTACCGTAATCACCCGATATTTATCAGAAAATGCCGCTACTTGGTCAGACCACATGCGCCCATTCATCAGCAAGGCATGAATCAGCACCAATGGCTCCCCTGTTCCCACGCTTTCATAATAAATTGGCTTGTCATTCACAGTCACAAATGGCATAAATCATATCCCTTTCAGAAAAATTGTTTCACGATACACCGATTATATCGCACAATTGGTCTTTTTATGCCAAAGAAAAAAGGCGCGGTATTAAAGTTTTTTTATTTTATCCCATCGGCTTCTTAATTTGCACCATAATAAGATATCAATCTTAATTGCTAGAATTTATCATCATGACATGACAAGGTTATAGGTATGAAACAGGTAGACATCATCTATTTTGATGCCACATCGGGGCATCGCACAGCCGCCTTTGCTATCGAAAAAGCCTTAAAGATACAAAATCCCACGATTCAAGTTCGTGTTTTGAACTTGGTAGATATTTTAGAATCGCAAAAAGTGTTGCAGATGATTGCTCGTATGGGCGTGGATGTATTTAATTGGGGTGTTAAACGAGAAAAGGCATGGTTTTTGCGCCAACAAGTAGGGCTATTTCAGTTTATCCAATCCCATATCCCTCAATTTGCTATTAACGCCGTTGCCAAATTTTGGCAGACTAACCCACCTGATGCGGTCGTCTCTGTATTGCCTATCTCCAATTGGTTATTAGAGCGTGCGCTTCATGTGGCGTGTCCTACCTGCCCTTATATCATCATCCCTGTGGACTATGCGGAGAACAAAAGCAGATATTGGTTCGACTCGCGTATAGATGCCTATTATATTAACCCCACTCCCACACTCCATCAACAATGTATTGAGGTGGGCATTGAGGAAAATCGCGCTATCTCAATCAAAGGGATGCCCATTGACCCCATATTTTATGAAAAACCAGATATAAATAAACGTGAGGTCTTAACTCAGTTGGGATTAAATCCCGACTACCCCACTGTTCTGGTAGGATTTGGTGGACAAGGCTCGGTCATGGTCAAACGATGTGCAAAGAAATTAGCACAGTCACACAAACCTGTTAATGTCATTTTCTTATGTGGACGACACGCCAAATTGTATCGAGAAATCACCTCAACCAAAACACACTATCCCAAAGTCGTTTTGAGCTATCTGCCAGAGCCACCCGTCTATTATTATCATCTCGCCGATATCATTATCGGAAAACCCGGGTCTATGACTATCACAGAGTCCATTATCACCGCCAAAGCTATCCTCGCCATCAAATCGAAATCACTCGCCTTAGTCCAAAGGGACAACGAGGCGTGGATTAGGCAATCTGGGGTGGGAGAGGTTATCCATGTTCATGAGTTGCCCAACGCCATTGAGCGCGTGTTAACATCCCCAAACATCCAAAACCATATCCAACGCGAATGGCATGAGGGTGTGTTCGATATTTCCAATATTATCTGGCGCATGGCACATGGACATGCCTTATAAAGGACATGCAGATGAAATCACAATTAGCACAATTACCCAATGGAATGACTGTGCATAGCATACGGCGCGAAGAAGCCTTATTGATGTATGGCGAGGTCGGCAATTATATCAAACACGACTTGAACCTGAGTGCAGGTGCGACTGTGGTGGATGTGGGCGCAAATATCGGCATTTTTTCGTTATGGGCGCATGAGATGTGCGCGGGCGATGTGCAAGTGTATGCTTTCGAGCCAATCCCGCAAATTTTTGATTTATTACAAGCCAATTTTATGCGTATCGCCCCCCATAACCTCCACGCCTTTCAGATGGGGTTATCTGACCGCGCCCAAGACATCACGTTTGCCTATTATCCTAATGCCAGCTTTGCCTCTACTGCTTATCCCGATTCTACACAACAAGACCAACATCTGACCAAAACCCTTCTCCAACGTAGCCTACATCAACTCCCTGCCCCATTGTCGTGGATTCAAGCCTTACCCAAACGCCTACAAACCCCATTTATTCACCTTATTGCCCAATTTATCAATCGGCGACAATTCGTGACATGCCAACTCAAAACCCTATCGCAATTCATCCATGATAAGCACCTAGAGCGGATTGATTTTTTGAAAATTGATGCCGAAAAAAGCGAATTAGATGTATTGCATGGGATTAATGATGCCGATTGGAATAAAATTCAGCAGGTATTTATCGAGGTGCATAATCGTGATAACCGGCTAGAAAAAATTGTTCATCTACTTGAAGCACATGGCTTTACAACCATTATCCACGAACAAGAGCCATTTTTTGCCGACACCGAAATTCATGCCCTGTTCGCCAAACGGTGACACTTATGCCTTCTCCGCACTGGAGAAGGCATAGGCTATATCATTATGCGTGGACAAATCCGCGTGAGCGCAAATACGCAATCAGCTTATGGGCATTTTGTTCGGGGGTATGTTCCACCGTGGTCAGGGTAACTTCTGGCTTGAGTGGGGCTTCGTATGGGGCATCTACACCCGTAAAGTCTTTGATTTCCCCGCGCCGTGCTTTGGCATACATGCCTTTGATGTCGCGTTCTTCACAAACCTCAATAGGGGTATCCACGAACACTTCGATGAAATTTTCACCGACCATCGCCCGCACTTCGTCACGGGTAGCGCGATAGGGGCTGATGGCGGCACAAATCACCGCGCCACCATGCCGACAAATTTCGCTCCCGACAAAGCCAATGCGCCGAATATTGGTATCACGGTCTTCTGGAGAAAATCCCAACCCTTTTGTCAGGTGTTGGCGGACAATGTCGCCATCCAACATGGTGGCTTGTCTGCCATGTTCGAGCAATAATGCCGATAAAATTTCGGCGGTGGTGGATTTACCCGACCCGCTTAATCCTGTGAACCAAATCACGAAACCTTGACGGTGCAGTGGGGGGTAACTTTCTGCCAAGACTTCTGCCACTTCTTTGTGGGTGAACCATGCTGGCAGGGGGATACCCTTGCCCAAATAATCTTCACGGACTTGTGTCCCAGAGATTTTTTTGACAGTTGCCCCTGCTGGCACTTTATCATCTTCTTCATACCGATTTTCATCTGCCAAATAGACCAATTCCTTGAAGGGAATCATCTTCACGCCGATTTCATCCGCAAATTGGGCGACTAATTCTTGGGCATCATACGGTCCATAGAAGGGTTTGCCGTTGGAATCATTGCCCGGTCCCGCGTGGTCACGTCCCACAATGAAATGATTTGCGCCATGATTACGGCGAATGATGGCGTGCCAGACGGCTTCACGCGGTCCGCCCATCCGCATTGCCAAATTGAGCAATGACAATAGCACCTCATGGGGTTGATAGTGGTTTTCTACCAACGCCTTATATGTCCGCACACGGGTGAAATGGTCAACATCGCCCGGTTTGGTCATGCCAACCACAGGATGCAAAAGCAATGTGCCGTCAATAGAACGGGCGGCACGTTTGGTCAGTTCTTCATGGGCGCGGTGGAGGGGGTTACGGGTTTGGAAAGCCACCACATTCGATTTGCCAAATGATGTAAGGGCTTCACGGACTTCCGCAGGGGTACGACGCAAGGGGAGAAAATCGTAGTGTTTTGGCAAGCTGAGGACTTCTAATTTGCCCGATGCAAACAATTTGTGCCAACGGGTCATTTCTGCCACGATGGGATGACGGGTATCGAGGGTGCCAAAGACTTCTTGGGCGGTGGCGGTATAATCCCACGCATATAATTCATCGAGGCGCAAAATTGCCAGCAAATTATTGCGTTCATCAGCGAGTGCGACTTCCGTATCCAACGACAATGCACCATTATCTGGCACAGGGAGGACGATGGGCATGGGGAACAATGTGCCATTGGCGAGGCGCATGGTGTGTACCACCGATTCAAAATCGGCTTGATTCATAAAACCAGCTAATGGCGAAAAAGCACCAGTCGCCAACAATTCTAAATCACAAATTGCCCGCATGGATAAATTCACAACGGGGAGTGTCTTGGCATGTGCCAATTTTTCTGCTAATTGGTCTTGGGGTATAACAAGGTTAATGAGTGTGTTACCATAGGGGGAAATCAAACCTGTCATCTATGCACCTTTTGGAATTTTGATAAAATGGTGATTTGCATAATAACCCAAACATTTCACACACGATAGGGGCTATTTTGGGAGAAATTCTCACACTTTCACAGGCGATTCACCAGCGCGAGCTATTGCATCGGCAAAATCACCGTCTGGTCTTTACCAACGGGCATTTTGACCTGCTCCATGTGGGGCATTTGGACTATTTGGAGCAAGCGCGGGCATTAGGCGATGCCCTCTTTTTGGGACTCAATGGCGATGCCAGCACCACACGGCTCAAGGGCGTTGGTCGTCCCCTCATCCCCGCCACAGAACGCGCCAGATTATTAGCCGCACTCATCCCTATTTCGGCGGTGATTATTTTTGAAGATGATACTGCCAATGGACTAATCGAAGCCCTACGTCCCGATATTTATGTAAAAGGTGGCGATTATCACACCAAACCCCTGCCAGAACGCCCTCTGATTGAATCGTATGGCGGGCAAGTCGTGTTGATAGACCTCGTGCCAGAACGCAGTACCTCTGCCCTCATCGCCCGTATCAAAGGACTCCCATGAGCCTTGTAGCCGAATCACAACAAGCCACCGAAACCCGCCTCGCCAAAGCCACAGGCTTGCTCGCATTAGGCAATATCACCAGTCGCGTATTAGGCTTATTGCGCGAAATTGTCATCACCAATCTATTCGGTGCAAGTGCGGTGGCGAGTGCCTTGCGCGTTGCCATCCTCATCCCCAAAAGTGCCTATGATTTGCTCATTGCAGGGCATGTGAATGGGGCAATCATCCCCGTTTTGAGCGAAATTGTCGCCAAGCAGGGAAAAGCCGAATTATGGCGGATTGTATCGGCATTGCTCAACATTGTCGTGTTGCTCATGTCGGTGCTGGTGATTGGGCTACAATTGGGTGCGCCGTTGGTGGTACAAATTTTTGGCGGGGGATATTCTGCCGATATTCAAGCGGTGGCGGTGACATTGCTCCGCATCACATCGCCTGCGTTGATATTCATGGCGATTTTTGCCATCATCAGCGCCGCCCTTTATGCCTTGCATGTATTTAGCTATCCTGCCTTCGCCACGACTATTTTTAATGCGTGTATTGTGGTTATTGCCCTCGTATTCACCCCACCCCCTGCCCTCACCATGCAATGGGGAGATGGCACACCGCAGTGGGTGATGAGTCGCCCCGATTATGGCATCACTGCCGTTGCTGTTGGGTGGCTCATTGGGGCATTGGCACAAATGCTACTCCAAGCCCCCGGACTTTTTGGCAATCAGGCGCGGTATCGGTTCAATTTTCGGCATCCTGCCCTCAAAAAAATCGGATGGCTCTATCTGCCTGTGATGTTTTCGCTGATTATGGATACCCTTGTGATTCGCCCGTTCAGTTATAATCTCGCCAGTCGCACAGGGAATTCCAGCATCAATTATATGGAACTCGCCACAACCCTCATGCAATTTCCGCAAGGGCTGGTAGCAACTGCCATTAGCATCGCCATTTTGCCAACGCTATCGCGTCAAGCGGCGCTGATTGTGGATAAAAAGAATTTTGCCGATGACAATAATCGCGCTTTCGTCAGTACGCTCGGTTTGGGATTGCGCCTCACCTTCGCGCTGATTATCCCCGCCTGCATTGGCTTATTCGTATTGGGAACACCCATCATTGCCCTGTTATTTGAACATGGTGCATTCACCCCTGCCGATACCCACATGACATCGCTGGTCTTGCATGTTTATTTGGCAGGATTGCCATTTGCGGCGGTGGATTTATTGTTAGTATATGCCTTTTATGCCCGCCAAGATACGCTCACACCTGCGATTATCGGGTTTTTCTGTTTGGTGGCATATATGGTCGTATCGCTAGTATTGGTAGACCAATATGGATTGTTAAGCCTGATGATTGCCGATAGCGCCAAACATATTTTGCACGCGGGGATTAGTGCCATTCTACTCATACCTAAAATCGGCGGTGTGGGCGGTGAACGCCTCTGGATGACGCTCATCAAAACGGGCATCGCGGCGGGTGCAATGGGTGTGGTGGGCGCTGTGAGTTTGCCCCTGCTCACCAATTGGATTGGGTCTGATGGGATTGTGCGCGAATCGTTATTGCTCATCGTCTCTGGTGGCATGAGCATTGGCATATTTTTGATTTTGGCATGGGCATTGCGCTTAGAAGAATTGCGCTGGCTGGTACAAAAAATTCGTGGGCGTGGGTAATTGTTAGCGTTACCTTTGTAAGGGCGCAACATGTTGCGCCCGTCACCTAAAAATGGACGGGGAAATAAAAAAGCGAGCTGGGTGGCTCGCTTCTTCAGAAATTATTTGTGATTAAACACATAACACCTCAACTTGCGTTGCGTTGGACATCCTGAGTGAGTGATGCAGGCACGACAAAGGCTTGTGGGTGCAAAATCCCCGCAATGGCACTTTGGGTGGTGGTGAGCGCATGAGACCATGTGGCTTTACCGTCTTGTTCGTTGGCTTCATAATGTGCCACGACAGCGATGAGATGTGCCACTTCGTTAATCATTTGTTGTGCCATACTTGCTTCCATCACATCATGACGTTCCCACCATTTTCCATAACGATTATGGGGGTGTTCCAACACTTGTGGGTCAATGAGGTGGGCGATGATGTGTTGGGTGTCCAAAATAGCATGATGCAATTTCCATGCGTCACTTGGGCTGGTGGCGGAAACACGATAAGATTTGCCATAACGCGCTTGAAAAATCGCGGTCAATTCCACGAGGCGGGCGGTTTCGGCAAGGATAGTACGAGCGTTTGCAGTATTCATTCTGCCTCCTTTTTTTCTAAAGATGCGGTGAATGGTCGCATCTGGATGTTAACATTAGATGAAAAAAGAGTGTCGGTTTTTGTACCGCACTCTTAAACTCTATTTAACACCTATTTAACAATTATGTCAAGTAGTTTGATGTTAAGAAATTCCGAAATTTTTATGAATAGGAGCAATTACCCCCCTATAGCAACGCCCAAATCTATACATACCTTCCATGCGTCTGCCTCTTTGACCATCGGCAACTCGGTGAATAAATACTCTGTGATGGGAAAATCTATCGGTTGGCTTTGACCTTGTGGCTGTAGACTAACCAAGACCTTATTCATCAATTTATCCTCATCCTATTTTATTCAAAAAAAATTACTATCCCAAAGGTTCATTTATATCCAAGCAAACAAACCACCTGCCATTTTCTTGTATCATCGGCAAACTTCCCAATGGAAAAGTATCCATTGGCACATCTACGGTTTGACCAGATACAGTCACAGAAATTGTCCCACCTAATGTCACTGTGTTTGTCGAATCATTATAACTATACGTGACACCCTCTGTATTCATGGTTGCACCAGCGCCACTTAACGAACTTTCCAAATTATTAACAACGTCATCGGTAATGGCAGAACGTTGCGCTTGGCACATATTATCGCGCAAGGCTTGACCATCGGCACGAAAAAGTGCCTCAAACCATGTTTTAGCGACATCTTCTGGCAAGGGCGAAGACTGACCACCCAAATTGGGCATAATATTGCTATATACATTGCCGATAACGGGCTGAAACAAAACACACCCAAGTGTGGCAAATGCCACCGCAAGGATGACCAGCGATGTTTGCAACGCATACGATTTATTCGATTCGTTCATATCAAACTCCCTAAATAAAAATGGACACCTCTATTATAAGGTGTCCGTCATTTTTACGCTTGAAGTTTCAGCCAACGATACCCATACGCGGGGAGTATCACCTGCCCTGCTTCGGATTTCTCCGCCAGCAGGTCGGTGAATGTGCCTGTGGGGAGCGGTATGGTGATGGGTTCACCCGCCAAATTGTGTAATGCCAAAATTTTGCTAGTGGCATCTTCTCGCCAGAAGCATAATGTCGTGATGGGCAATTCTTCTAGCCAGATAAGCGCCCCTTCACCCAATGCAGATATGCCTTTGCGCGTATGGAGCAATTGGCGCACCGTATGGAGCAATGACCCAGAATCTGCTTGTTGTGATTCGACATTCACCTGTGCATAGCCAAAGGTGGGGTCATCAATCGCGGGGGCATATAACGCCGATGCCGATGAAAATCCGCCATTGGGGGTAGCGTTCCATTGCATGGGTGTCCGCACACCGTTTCTATCGAATAGGGCAATATTATCGCCCATGCCGATTTCATCGCCATAATACAACACAGGCGCACCGGGGAGTGTGAGCAACAACGAATACATCAATTCGATGCGACGACGGTCATTATCCATCAATGGCGCGAGCCGACGGCGGATGCCCAAATTCATGCGTTGGGCGCGGTCTTTGGCATAAAAATTCCACATGAATTGGCGTTCTTCTTCTGTGACCATTTCCAGCGTCAATTCGTCATGATTCCGCAAAAAGGTTGCCCATTGTGCCGTCTTGGGGATGGGTGGGGTATCTTTGAGGATTTCCACCACACTGGTTCTATCGGTTTTGGCGAGTGCCATATATAAACGGGGCATAACGGGGAAATGAAAACACATCTGAAATTCATCCTCATCGCCAAAATAAGGCAATAAATCTTTTGCCCATTGATTGGCTTCTGCGAGGAGCAACGCCCCCGGAAATTCGTCATCTACCATCTTGCGTAATTTTTTGACGAAATCATGTGTTTCTGGCAGATTTTCGCAATTTGTCCCTTCGCGCTCAATCAGATAGGGAACAGCATCCACACGGAAGCCATCCACCCCAAAATTGAGCCAGAAACGGGCAATAGCCAGCATTTCCTCTTGGACTTTTGGGTTGTCATAATTCAAATCGGGTTGGTGGCTATAAAACCGATGCCAATAATAATCGTTGGTGGCTTCGTTATACGCCCAATTCGATTTTTCTGTATCTACAAAAATAATCCGCGCATCCTGATATTTTTCGGTGGTATCTGACCACACATAATAATCACGGAAGGGCGAGTCTTTGCTACTACGGGCATCAATAAACCATGGGTGCTGGTCGGATGTGTGATTGAGTACCAAATCCAACACGACTTTCATCCCGCGTTCACGGATAGATTTCACCGTGAGGATAAAATCTTCCATCATGCCATACATGCCATCTATGCTATAAAAACTGGAGATGTCATAGCCATCATCGCGCAAGGGTGAGGGGAAAACGGGGGTAATCCACAGACAATCCACACCAAGCCATTGCAGATAATCTAATTTTTGACGCAACCCCGCAAAATCCCCATACCCGTCATTATTGCCATCCATAAAAGCGCGGGGATACAATTCATAAAAAATTGCATTGTGATACCATGCCATGAGAAAATCCTTTCATCAACAATAATTATTTTGTCTCTATTCTATGCCTAAATGGGCTATTTGGAAACGCTTTCATTTGTGGATGTAGAAAGTGGTGATTATAGCCAAAAAATAACACCCTCATGTTAATTGTCTGATATGCCGTTTTAGCTTATAATGACCTAAAATAGAACAGGAGTTTCTCATGGAGAAAGTTTTAGGAATAGGTGGTTTTTTCTTTCGGGCAAAAAATCCACAGGTGCTTGCAGAATGGTACGAAAAAAATTTAGGCATTAACCAATCCCCACAAGATTACAATGCAATTCCGTGGCAACAGCAGGCAGGGATAACCATCTTTGCCCAATTTGAAGAATCTACCGATTATTTTGGACGTGCAACTCAGCAATGGATGATTAATTTTAGAGTGCAAAACCTCGATGCGATGGTGGCGCAACTACGTGCCAATGGGAATACGGTGACAGTGGATGAAACCACATATCCCAATGGTCGCTTTGCCAGAGTGCATGACCCAGAAGGCAACCCCATTGAACTGTGGGAGCCAATGAACCCTCAATGATGATTTTAAGGCGGGCTTGCCATGGCAAGCCCCTACATCACATCAATCTGCCCCTCAAAAAATCGGCAAACCGTCCTATTTATGGGTTTTAATCGCTATGCACCCAACACTTTTTGTACCATCGCCTCAATGCTCTGGTTGCGTCCCCGTATAAAAGCGGGCGCAAGTTCTTGGGGCGATTTTGCATCATATAGCTTAGAGGTGATTGGCTCAAGCGATGACATGCGCGTCATCTCTAATAAATGCGGATGCGCGGTGGTCATGCCGATAATTTCTGCGACCAATTCATAATCGGCAATGGCAATATAATATCCCGCCATATCGGTGAGGATGTCGAGTTGCTTATAGGTGATTTTAGTGGCTTGTGCCAATTTGAGCGCCGTCAGAAAATGGGCATACGACTCGGTTAAATTACCCTCTTTGAGCGATAACACCCCCAATAAATCGTGAACCCACGCCAAATTCGGCTGGTCGCCACTATTCTCTGCGAGGGTTTGTGCCTCTGCCAAATAAATACGGGCTTGGGGCATCAAATCACTGCCCTGTTCGATGAGGATGAGCGCCAAATTGCAGAGGGCTTGCACGATAAAGCGCATTGCACCCGATTGTCGGGCATATCCAAGCGCCTGTTGCATATACCCATGTGCTTCTTCTAATTGGCTTTGGTGCATATACGCACGCCCCAAAATCATCATGTCATGCCCAATACCCTCATGGTCATCTACCTGCAAGTGGGCTTCGAGGGCTTGTTGGGCAAAATTTTGGGCGCTCTCATAATCCATACGTGATTCTGCCACGACTGCCCGTTGGAGCAACACATTCCCAATGCCATGTTTATCATTGAGTTGCTGATAAATTTTCATGGCTTGGTCTAAATAGACCTGCATTAGCCCTGTTTTACGGAGTTGCATACTGGTTGTGACTTGTCCCAATAATGCCCGTGCCAATGAGGGATGGTCATTGGCGGCTTGGGCGATGGTGGCGCTCTCGCCATAGCACGCATCGGCACGTTCAAAATCACCAAGACTGGCATAGGCAATCGCCAACGCCCGTAATAGGCTTACTCGCTCCATTTGACGGATACTGCGCTTGAGCAATCGCTCAGTCAACATCACCACTTGCCGATAATTGCCCGCGCGGTTCAATTGCCGTGTGGCAATCACCCCATAATAACCTGCTTTCTGATAATCCCGCGCCTGTAGCCAAAATTCTGTCAATGGCGTGGCACGGCTGTTATCATCGGGGTATACCGTTTCGATGGCAGAAGCGAGGGTTTGCGCCAAAAAGCGCCGTTCATCATCACGCAAATGATCTAATAAATATTCGCGCAATTTGTCATGGCTAAAACGAAATTCGCCATCGGCACTCTCGAAAATGGCGGCATTGGTACACGCCGTGAGCCAGTGGTCAACATCGGTCTCTTGAGCAGATAGCCCTTCTTCGCGCCAATTCAGGACAATTTGATACAACACCTCTAAATCCAATTGTCTACCTGCAATGGCGACCAATTTGAGCAGACGTTGAGAGACTTCATCTTGTGGCGCACGGCTGAGTCGGCGTTGGATGACTTGTTCGATGCCACCCGCAACCACACTACGCGGGAGTGATTCTTGCCCCACACGGCTTAGGCTACCCGCTTCTTCTGCCAATGCGCGTACAACTTCCACAATAAAAAAGGTGTTGCCTTCGGTTTCACGTTCTATGAAACTGAGAATTTGTGGATTTTTGCCATTTTCACCCAACATTGCGGTACTCAAATCGCGGATGGTGGCAGAATCGAGCCTGCCCAACCGTAATAAATTCATCTGCGAGAGGGTCTCTGGCAGGTCTGGGGCTTCATCATCTCGATAATTGCCGATGATGAGGATGGGCATTTGCTCAATGCTATTAAGCAAAATTTGGAGGACGGTTAATCCTTCTCGCGCCCATTGTAAATCTTCTAGGATAAGGACAATGGGTGTGGTTTGGCGTTTGAATACCTTTATCAGCGTCCCAATCAGGCGTTCTTGTTGGGCTTGCCCCTCTAATGGGGGTAAATTATGCGTTTCAACACCCAGTAAATCGGGTAAATCTGGCACAATATCTTTTAGCACACTTATTTCCAGCGCATCTAATTCCGCCGAAAGTGCCAATCGGCGCAGTGGGTCGCGCCAAAGCTGATAGGGCAAGCCCCCATCCACTACCGCTTGCCCACGCAAGACCAGCGCCCCTTCGACCATGGCGCGGATACGCAATTCATCCACCAGCCGTGATTTGCCTACCCCACTCTCGCCACCAATCAACCACGCAGACCCAACGGGGTCACTGGAATTGAGGATGCTCATGAGTGCTGTGCGTAATTGGCGTAGTTCTGCTTCTCTACCCACAAATTTGGCGGCTTGGAGAAATCCTTCGCGCATGGTGGCAGATTCTGTCGGTGTGGGGAGTGCCACGGCTTGACACAGGGCATGAATCACGGCATCGGCAGAGGCATAGCGATTATCTGGATTTTTATCCAATAACCGCGCAACCACAGGGGCAATATCGCTATTTAATCCTGTTAAATCGGGGGATTGATTCAAAATAGCATTGAGCAATTGCGCCATTGTTTTGACAACATAAGGGTGTCTGCCCAAAAACAATTCACATGCCATCACGCCCACCGCATATAAATCGGATGCGACGGTGGCGGGGGTGTCGTTGAATAATTCAGGCGACATATAGGTCAATGTCCCCGCCGCCATTTCGCCCGCATTGGTAGAAGAGCTATATGATTCTAGCGCCAAGCCAAAATCCAATACCTTCACCACACCTTCTGGTGTGACCAACACATTGGCGGGTTTGAGGTCACGGTGAATCACCCCGCGCCGATGTAAATAGGATAAGGCTTGGAGCATTTGCACCAATAAGCCAATTTTGCCCTCTGTGGATTTTTTCCGTCCAGCGAGGTCTAATGGCTTGGCTTCTACCAGCAAATCCATCGTGAAATAGGGGTGACGGGCTGTGATGTCATTTTCGGTATGGGTCTCGAAGCCATAATCCAACACCGCAACGATATTGGGATGGCGCAACCCCGCGAGGGTGCGAAATTCACGCGCAATGGCGAGGCGCACATCATGGCTATCTTGTGAGGTAGGGTCTAGGGCATTGAGTGTGAGGCGTACTCGTTTGAGCGCCAAGGTTTTATTCGTCAGGCGGTCGGTGGCACGATGCACACTCCCCATGCCACCCGCACCCAATTGGTCATGCAACATATACCGATTCGCAAATAATGTTTGTGTCATGGATTGCCCTCAAACATACCATAAGCCCACTTGTTCTATTATAGCATATAATGAGGTTTGCATCAAATATTCCTCACTATCAAACAATGGCATCACGTAATATAATGTAAGGTCATGGAATTCTAAAACATAGGAGTAAACCATGCACACACATACTCGTATATTTTCTCGTTCTATCCTCGTTTTTCTGATTTTGTTTATCCCACTCGTAACCACCCTATCGGCACAATCGGAAGAAACACCCACCCCCACCACCATCGGCTTATTTGACCCCGCCAATTCCTTATTCTTGTTGCGAAATGAGAATACCGTAGGGGATGCGACCATTGTGGTCACATATGGCAGTGCTGGTTCTGGTTGGACACCCATTGTTGGTGATTGGGATGGCGATGGCATTTTCACGGTGGGGCTATATGATGCCAGTAGTGCAACCTTTTTCCTTCGCAATACCAATAGTGATGGTGAAGCAGACCTCACATTCACCTTTGGAGTTGGCGGAACAGGGTGGATGCCTGTTGTCGGTGATTGGAATGGCGATGGCACAACCACGATTGGGTTATATGACCCAACTGAGGGGATGTGGTATTTACGAAATGAAAATTCAACGGGCGAAGCCGATATAACCTTTCAATTGACCGTAGATGGTGCATTGCCTGTTGTCGGTGATTGGGATGGTGATGGTGAAGTCACAGTGGGCTTATATGACCCAACGGAATCGGTTTTTTATCTGCGAAATAGCAATACAGTGGGACGCACCATTAAAGTAACATTTGGGACACCCAATGGGGGATTATTGCCTGTTGCGGGAGATTGGGATGCTGATGGTATTATGACCATTGGGCTTTATGATGTTGCCACAGCAACTTTTTTCTTGCGAAATAGCAATAATGGGGGTGAAGCAGACCTCAGTTTTACATATGGTTCAGCCGATTCTGGCTGGGTGCCACTGGTAGGTAAATGGGAATAATTCTTTTTTGGCGGACATACGACCCAAATGGGTCTAGTCCGCCATTTACACCATCTAAACCTTATCAAAAGAATTTATTCGGCAATGTATCTTTCAGAAACCCCTTCACCTGATAATAAAACACATCAGGGGCTTCCAGATGAGGCAAATGGCGGGTATTGCTAATCAGTGACAATTTAGCATGTTCAATGCGTCCCTGAATTTGCTTGGCGATTGGCACAGCGACAATCGCATCTTCTTCGCCCCAAAGCAAAAATACAGGGGCGGTAGGAATACGCTTTTGTGGCGTTGGAGCAATGGCTAACCCACGCATAAGTTGAGCAAGCCCCGCTTGGTCTTGGCGGACAGCCGTGATAAATTCGTCTGTAAGGAGTAATTTATCTTCAAAAACCATTTCCAAGCGTGATTTGTTATATTCTGACCGTGCCAAACGCTTGAAAATCGCCTTGCCAATGACAGGGGCTTTTGCTAAAAATTTGCCTAATGGCGGAATACTCGGAATCGCTCCCCCATTCACCATCACCAACGCCAAAACATAACTTGGATAAGTCGCGGCAAAAATACGCCCGACCAATGCACCATACAGGTTGCCGATGATAATCACCTTATCTAGCCCTAGTGCGTCTAATACCTGTTTTGTCCATTCAGTGAGTGTATCGGCATTGATGGGGTCAACGGCTTCGCTCCCGCCAAAACCGGGCAAATCTACCGCTACCACATAATAATCTTCTTCAAATAGAGGCATGACCTCTGCCCATTGCACTTTAGCAGACCCAAACGCCCCATGAAGTAAAAACACGCACGGTTTATGCGGTTGCCCCATCTCAAAATAGCGCACCGCTTTATCATTCACTTTGATAAATTGTTCATCCATATTATGCCTCACTTGAGGCAGTGATGAGCTGATGTTGTATGAGCCATGCGGTGAGTTCCTTGATATTCGGCTCGGTAATCATCGTCCCACGATTAATCCCGCGTGGGCTATCCCCATAAGGCAAGGGAGCGGGTTCTTCGTAGGGCAAAACATCCCCCACATTGGCGATGACCAGTGTTGGCACAGAGAGAAAGCCTGTCCATGTCTCGACAAAATTTCGGGCATTTTTATCTTGGTCAATAAAAATCTCACGATAAGGGACGTGATAATCATCGAGGACGCGCTTGGCGAGGGTCATCATAGGGCATCCCGATGAACGGCTATACATAATCAATTCTTTTTCCATAGTATCCACCTAAAATAATTGGATAGACGACAAGTGTTTGGGAATTATAACGCATCCCAATGTACATAAAAACCTACAGGCACGCTATAGCATGTCTGTACTGTTTATTCATCACAAAATTATTATTTTATGGCGCGGTGGGTGTTGGCACAATGCTATTGGGATTGAAATAACATAGCACCCCTTCAATCACCGCATCCGACAGCAATTCGGGGTCATCGGTGAGGATAGCGCGGTCATCACGCATAAATCCGAGTTCCAAAATAACGCCCGGTGTCCGCACATCAATCTCGCGGAAAATATGATAATCGGTCATATCGCGGGTGAGACCAAAGCGGCGTTGTAAGCCTGTTTTTGCGCCATAGGCTTGGGCGATACACTCCATTAACCGACTATCCAAACCATCTTGTGGGCGTGCCTCAGAAAATGCCACCAAAAAGCCACTTGCCCCGCCATAATCTCGGCAATCGTTAGAATGAAGTGAAATCAGTATATCTGCGACATAATTTTCGAGGCGGGAATCAAATTCCTCTAATAAATCGACGGTATAGCCCAATTCACGCAATTGCACCACCACCCGACTGGCGACACTATAATTAATCGAATTTTCGGTGAGTCCATCTGGACAGACTGCACCAGGGTCATTTTGTGGACCACGATGCCCCGATACAATGCCAATCCGCCGTAAAAAGTTGGGCGTGGCGATAATGGTGGGAGTAACAGTAGGTTCTAATAATGAGAGCGCATTGCCACTATCGGCTTGTGCCTGAATTTGCCCCAATTCGAGGCGTAATTGCCGATTCAATGCCTCTGGCGATGTCCCCCAACTGAGAATAGTGGCAATCAATCCACCAGAAATGACGGTGAGCAACCATGCGCTGATAAATCCGCCGACCATGCTCCCACGCCGAATTTTACGTTGTGTTTGTCTGCGCTGAATACGGCGGATGCGCTCTGCTTCGAGGGCGGCGGCGCGTCTGCGTTCCTCTGGTGTGTTATAGAGGGGTTTTACAGGTGGCGGTGTCACTTTTTCATCTGCGATGATGGCTTCGACCACCTCTTGGGGCGGGGTATCATCCACCTCGTCATCATCGAATTGTGGCGTATTTTTTGAGGCGGCACGGCGCATCATCTCCATAAAAACGACAGAGGCAGGCGGTTGGCGGGTCTCAATTTCTGGATTTTCTGGGTTATTTTCGTCTTGAGGATGGTCTGACATTATACGCCCTTACCTATTATCAAATGATGGGTTTTTGGACGGCATGTATGCCGTCCCTACAATCATATCCGCCCTCATTGTAGCCCATATCCCCCCTTTTGGGCTACCCATGTGATTGGTGCAAAAACATAGCATGTACCGTTAAACCAATTCACTGTACGGGCTTGCCATGGCAAGCCCAATTATCTCATGCCTTATAAAATTTATCTTGTTCCCATACCGCAGGGTTATTTTCTATATAATTGCGAATCGTGATGAGGGCAATTTCGTCTCGGATGATATGTTCATAATAATTCCGATGCCAAATCGGGGTGGTCATATCGGGGTGATTTTTACGTATAATGCGCGTTACGCTAGATTTATATGCGTTGATGATAGTCGGCAATGAGCCAGCTATCGGCTTAGAAAATTGGCGTTTTTGATTATCCTGAGCAGGGGCTTGGGATGTGGTAGGGGCTTGCCATGGCAAGCCCTTACTAGAGACATGCAGTATCCCAATACTTTAATTATAATCAGATACGCCTATCCTAAAAATCATTCACAACCTCTCTTTGCCCGATTCAGCCACATGGGGATATGATTTTTTGGCAATTTTGGGGATAATGAAAAAATAATGATATGAATTGGATAGTATAGGACATTGGCATAGTGGAACAATTTTCCCCCACCCTAAAACGACTCGCCGCCGCAGAACGTAGCATTATCGAAATGACCGAAACGACATGGCGGTTATTGCGCCTCAACGATTTGGGCGAAGAAATTGCCCATGTGGTGGTGCAAAAAAATGAACCCTTACGCTATTCGGCAGATTTCGCCAGCACACGGCGTTTGCCCTCTAGCCGTGCCTTGCCGTTGTATCTCATCGCACAGGTCGTTCTCGGCTGGTCGCATGAGGACGAAGCATGGCGCTTGGGCTTGGTGGTCGTGCCAGATTTAGCCGCCGCCCGCAAGAGTCGCTGGTGCGAAATTGCCAATTGGCCCGACCCCGACCATGATGTATTCGGAAAAATTGCCCAAGAAGCGGGTGAAGGTCTGGCAGAAGTTCTCGGATTACCCTTTAAGGTCATCCCACCCCGCCCACAAACACAATCATCCGCCACCAATATGCCAGCGTTGCCCATCGCCCTTCAATGGTGGGATGCCGTCCCAGAAGGAAATTCCTCATTGGCGCTCACCCGCCCTACCCGTTGGGTACGGGCGCGTGTCGTGCGTATGTTATGGTATTTTTTCTTGACAGCATTGTATATTTTGTTGTCTGTCACCACACTCAACACCAATTTGGCGCTCCCCAATGCGGGGACAATGCTCCCCAGCCCAGAAATCCTGCCCTATTTAGGGTTGGCGATGGCAGGTGTGATGGCAATATTGATTATTGTCATTGGCTACGAATTGCTCATGACACCCAATCGGATTGTATTCGATGGTGAAACGCGCAAAGTCATCGCTACCCGTGGCGATAAAGTCAAATGGGAAAAAGATGGCAAGCAATTTGTGGCGGTATATGTCTCGCATATCCTCCGCAAACGCCGTAACAAGGAATTCATTCAACTGAGCGAAATCAATTTTCATTTGGGAGAAAATCGGTTTGACCGCCTCTTAGAAGAGACACCCAAGCAGAATCAGGAATATATTTCTGCCGAAAAATTGAAAGATGGTGTGTATCCACTCACACCAGCCACATCCGATACCCCTATGAGTGCGATGCAAGGAGTGGCATTAAATATCGCCCGGGTATTGGGCGGGTTGCCTGTGATGTATGACCAACGGATGCGCTAGTGAAGTAAAGATGTGTGTTCATGACACGCCAAAATTAAGGATATGACTATGGGTGTTATGGCGAATATAACCATATCTTAATTTGACCATAACGCAATTAAACCAATTTGGTGCATAATAGTCTATTACATCTCCCTTATTGTCATACAAAGGATGTAATGCTATGTCAAATGAACGCCCAATTATCCTCTTTACCAATGATGACGGCATCAAATCGCCCGGGTTATGGGCGGCAGTACGCGCCTTTCAGGGGTTGGGTGATTTATTAGTGGTTGCCCCCCGTGAGCAACAATCGGGCATGGGGCGCAGTATGCCTGTCACCAGCGAAGGGCGCATTTATACCTACGAAACTGATGAACCCAATGTCACCGCCTACGCAGTAGATGGCACCCCTGCCCAATCCGTCCAACATGGTGTACTCGAACTCGCCCCAAGATTGCCATCGCTCGTGGTATCGGGCATCAATTATGGCGATAATTTGGGCAATGGTGTCACCATATCGGGGACGGTTGGCGCGGCAATCGAAGCCGCCAGCTTGGGGATTCGTGCCATTGCCCTATCCCAACAAACCCCCAAAGATTTGCATCTCTCTTATTCAGAAGAAATAGATTTCCGCATTCCCGCCCATTTTGCCCGTCTGTTTGGTAAATGGTTGCTAGAAAATGAAGCTATCCCCGATGACATAGATTTGCTCAAGGTGGATGTGCCATTGGGTGCAACCATTGATACCGAATGGAAGGTCACACGGCTTAGTCGTCGGCGGGTATATTGGCCCACCCGCCCAGAACGCGCCAGCATCAAAGATATTGGGCGCTTGGGATATAAATACGACACAGACCCATCCATCGCAGAACCCGATTCAGATGTATACACGATGTTGCACGACAAATTTGTCTCGGTCACACCGATGAGTTTGGATATGACCTCGCGCACCGACCCTTTTCGGCTTTATCAATTTTTGAAGGGTGAGAAAAAATACGGCAAGCGTGACTAATGATAATCCCATTGAATTGATAATGGGGCGTTTCGATATATCAATCTATAAACTGATGGTTAAATCACTAACACTAGCCTTCATGTAAACAAATGGCGGACTATAGCGCCTTTTAGCTCGCATGTCCGCCACAACATAAATCTGTATTAATCGTTTATATCCACTTCATGCACTTGACCACGGATATCGCCAAAATAATTTTGACCTGCGGTATGCAGATTAAAATAAATTTCGCCTTGTTCAGCGATGAGTTGTAGCCCTGCAATGGTTTTCACCTTGTCGGTTGGGTTAGATGTGGTGATGGGGCATCCGAGCGTGAAGGCTTCGATGGGGTTGGGATTTGGATTGGCGGTGACGGCTTCAATATCGGCATTGGTGATTTCAACAGTCATCACACCATCAGCAAACAGGTCAGTAAAACTGCCCTTCATGCCAAAATCCACAATGATGGGACCCAATTGACCCGGACGACCACAATGCAGGTGCAACATGGTAATATCTGCCAAATTCACATTTGCAATTGCCAAATGTACATAGGCTTTGCTGAGGTCGTTGGTAAATTCGATGACCCCATGCCCCATTGATGTGCGTTGGTCACGCGGGACAGAGGGTGCGGTGGAACGGAATTGTGGGGGGACGAATCCGGGGGTATCTTCTTCTTCGCCACCTTCTTGATGCGGGCTTAAATAGGCTTCATATACAAACCCTATTTCACTCCCCCCTGCTGGATTCAGTGGGATGGGGCTAGGACGGTCAATTTCACCACCGGTCACCATACCGCCGTGGTCTTGTGCCAAAATAGACCCGCCTAAAACAATAACAACAAACAACAAGACAAATAGCACTGCATTTTTAATCATGATGAGCATCCTCCAAGTTTCGTGCATCAACGATGTGGAAAAGATACCCAACCATGCCTTCATTTGCCAAACAAAATAGCGATTTTTTTATGAATTCTTTGTGATAGTGAGTTTTTTGTAGAGGATGACAATTTCACCAATATCTGTACTAAAAAAAGCCTCTTCAACCAAATTATCTTCCCCCAATGTCATCCCAAAGACATCTGCATAGTCCTCTTTCGCAAATTCCTCACGAATAACAGTCATAGAGACCTTTTCGCATCCAGAAAAAAGTAATTCAAAGGGTTGCATGTTGTCGGGGTCATATTGGCAGAGGATATGAACGGTGTTCCCCCAATCGGAGATGGTCATTTTTTGGAGAAAAATACCTCTGGGTGGCAAATTTAACCGACGGTAAATTTCTAATTCTTTATCACTCATCCGATTCATCTCCATTCGGCAAATCTTCTAATAGTGTCATGATGTTTTCTGGCGTCGCAATTCATCTAAAAATTCGCGTGCAGGACAACCATAATTGCCATTCATGGCATCTATAGAACATGAGAAAATCCTTTTGCTATTTTTTATTATAGAGAATTTTGTAAAATCGGTTGAGGAGATTATAGTGGCGGACTAGACACAAGGGGTCATATGTCCGCCACTATAGAGATTAAGGGGTTGTCTCGCTTAGTTGAGCGATTTGCTCACGGGCAGGTGTGAAATTGGGGTTAAAGGTCAGTACAGCATTAAAATTGGTGATGGCACGTTCTGTTTCACCCAATGCGGCGCGAGCGAGTCCTGCGTAATAAAATGCTTCTTCCACAAAATCACTACTGCTATCACGTAGGGTATCTACCATCGTCAACATATCTTGATAGCGCCCAACAGCATAATACGCTTCAAATGGCGCGAATTGATACCATGTGGTGCGCCACGGCATCCCTAATGCGAAGGCTTGGTCAAAGGCGATGGTGGCATTTTCGTATTGCTCTAATTCGGTGAGCATACTGCCCATATTGAACCACGCATAGGCATCAGCAGGGTTCAAAGTGGCTTGGTCACGGGCGATTTCAAAGGCATTGACATAATTTTCGCGTTGGTCGGCATCTTCACCGAGCAGGGCGAATAGCTCCGCTTCGCGGGCGGGGTTATAAATCACAAAATACATGTAATTAAAGTGCTTCCAAAATTCTTCAACATGGGCATAGCTATAGGCGAGTCCTTCGCCATCATAACTATCGTTGGTGATAACCTGCTGTTGCATATCATCATAGCCGACCACCAACAAATAATGTCCCATCCACCCTTGATTGGCGCGTTCTGGGTCATAGCCCGATTCAATCATCACCACAAAATTGTTGCTGATGAGTAGTTTGAGCCTATCAAGTGTCCCACCATAGCGATATAACGAAGTCACAGGCAATTCGGTTACTTGGGTATTTACGAATTGCTCCAATTGCCATGGACTGACATTTTTATCTTCGGTATTGGGTTTTAGCCAATTGGCGGCACGCGCTTGGTCGTTGGTATACCCAAAATAGCTGAGGGCGGTGGTGACGGTGGCTGGTCCGCAATTATTCCACCATTGGGCATGATAGGTGAATCCCGTTTGGCGATACGATGGCGGGGGTGGTGCAAATGGGGTTGGTGGGGGGGGCGTGGTCTCTTGGGCAGAACCAACACTGACCCCAAATAGCAATATTAGACCAATAAGGGCAACATATTTCATGGATATAACCTCATTCTGCTAAGTTTTTTGTATATCAAGTATGCGTAAGGGCGCAACATGTTACGCCATTACAACCACATCTTGGCTTACTTTCTTCATTATAGACATAGCCACATAAAATGCACCCCACGACTACCTAACGATTGCTATTTGCCCGTCTCTTTTTCCCACAGATAAAACAGGTAGTCTTGTTCAAAAGTGGTTGCACCCAATTGATGCAAGCCCGATAAGGTTTGGGCGCGGTGGTCGGTGCTATGATTTGCCACTTGCACCAGCGCATCGCGCACGGTGATGGCGGGCTTATTTTCCCAGAAGGGCGGCAATACCTTGCGGTTGAGTTCTTCGGTGGTGAGCATGTTCAAATATGCCATGACCTGTTTTTCGGTTTCAACCCACTGCTGTTGGATAGTCTCGCGGTTGTAGAGGTCTTTTTCATCAATAAATTCCACCACACCTGTTTGTAGAAACCGAAACCACCATGATTCTACAGATAAGGTGCGTATGATTTGACTATGTATCGAACCAATAGAATACGATAATTCGCGCAAAAATTCTTCATCACTTAATTCTTCTATGCACTCCCACACGCGCATATTTGCCCAAAAATTATATAAATACAGGTCAATGAAGAAATCTTTGTCCATGATAGTTGGCTCACTACTAAAAGAACGGTTGTTCAAATTAATTTACCGTAAAAATATGATTTATTCAATTGCAAAAATCGTTTGTATTTACAAAAATTTGGTTAAGAAATAGTCTATAACGACCAACTATTCACCACCTTTTTCATCCCTGTGTGGATTTTTGGCATATTTATGGTTATCCTCAATAGTGTAAGTGCAATTCGTCCATTCAATTTATAGGACAGACAGATAATGAAAACACTTGGAATTTTGCTTATTATACTGGGGTTATTCATGGGAATATCGGCACAAACGGATGTGTCTCCTCCGTTAGATGACCAATTAAATGGCATTGAGATGTTTATCAGTGCGTCACGCGGATTGCCAATTGTCACCCCCACCATCCGCCAATTCCCGACTCGTGAAGAAGCCGTTACCTTCATCACCACCTCGTATGAAGCGGATTTATCCCCAGAAATTGCCATGCGTGAAGAATTATTTTATCGGGCATTGGGATTTGTCGCCCCAGATTTTGACATGCGCGAATTTTATAGCGGATTCCTCAGCCAGCAAGTAGCAGGCTATTATGATACCGAAACCAAGCACATGAATACGATTTTGATGTCGGGTGGTGTTTTGGGGGATGAATTACCATTTTTGGAGCAAATTATTTATGCCCATGAATTCACCCACGCCCTCCAAGACCAACATTTTGACCTATCAACCCTCACCCAACAAACTGCCAGCAATGCCGACCAGTCTTTGGCACTCACCGCACTCATTGAAGGGGATGCCACTTATATGATGCAAGCCTTCACGTTCAATTTGGTGCAAGACAATATAACCAATATGGGGATATTGTTGAACGATAGCATATCGGCGCTTGGTGGGGCTACTATGCCACCCAATACCCCGCCGATTTTCATCGCAGAAATCAGCTTTGCCTATTTTGAGGGGATGAATTTTGTCGGGCAGGTGCAAGTGCGTGGCGGGTGGGATGCGGTAAATGGTGTATTTGAGAATTTGCCTGCGTCCAGTGAGCATATTCTCCATCCACAAAAATACTTTGATGCCGAATTGCCCATTTTCGTCCCAGCGCCAGACATCAGTGAGACTTTAAGCGCCGATTGGCAACAAGCCCTCACCCGTACCGTAGGGGAATTTTATTTGCGCGAATATCTTAAATTGCATTTGCGTTCCCGCATGGCGGTTGATGCGGCGGCAGGTTGGAACGGCGATGCCATCACAATTTATCACCAACCCACCACTGACCAAGTGATATGGCAGTGGATAATTGTATGGGATACATCGGATGACACGACAGAATTTGTCACAGCATATCAAGAATTTTTAGAAACAAAATTTGAGATGACTGCGGATATAACTGCTGATAATGAGTTTTGTTTTGCATCGGCAATAGAGGCGATATGCGTTTGGGTGGGGGAAAATAGGACAATCATTATCTCTGCCCCAGATAAAGACGCAATAGATTAACCATTCCTGATGAGGGCAACTATAGGGCATGAGATAGTTTCATGCCCTATAAGATTTTTTATGCCGATGGGGTTGGTATGGGAGGACCTGCTTCACGCGGGAGGGTGCTAATATCGCCTTCGACTCTGGCAATACTCGCCAATATCCAACCTTCACCACCGTTATAGACAATTTTTAGCCAATCGCCTGCTTCATTCGTCGCCAAAATTGGGGTGCTATCACCTGCCTCAAAAATGCCCAAAGGTGGCGCAAATTCTTGGCTGGGTCCACGGCGCACATTGACACGTCCTTCAAACACGGCAACAGGCGCATTCGGATTGACCTCTAATGATGGGGTATTGGTGGCGATAGGCGCAACCACCACTTCCCCACCTTGTGTGGGGATGGTTAATGGCTCTGATGTTGGGATGACTTGCTCTGTATTGTCTATGGCAGTGACGACATTTGGTAATTCTGTCACGACAGGGGCTAGTGCCAACCCTTCATTTGTGACAGAAATCCGAACACTATTTTCGCCACGTTCTCCGTTGGTGCGCGTCACGGCTACGGTGACGATGCGCTCTCCAACACCTGTGGCTAACCATGTTTCTTGAACGGTAAAAGTGGCTTCGTTCATTACATTGGGATTATCACGTTGGGCGACAATGATGCCATCTACCAATACTTCGAGGCGGGCGATATTTGCCCCTGCATTACTGACAGTGGCGAGGATATACACCAATACCCCTTCACGATAGGCAGTATTTGCCAAACGCGGTAAAATTTGAACTTGGGGCTGACCGGGCAATACGGCAGGTGTCGCGGTGCTATCGGTCGTTGCCGTGCCTGCCAGCGATAATGTGCATCCTGTGGTGATGAGAAGAAGCAATAACCCAATGAGGGAGATTCTGCGTGCGTGCATCATTTTTTCCTCTGCTGTGCGCCGATAAGGGCGCATGGTAATTACCCTTCTAATTTAATCAAAGAACCGCTAATGTTCAAGCATGGTGTTGACTATCGTATCACAAAAGGATGAATTCAGATGCAAATTAGCACTTTTCAAATCACAGCAGATGACATTCCACAACATCAAGAGGGGTTAATCGCCCTCATACAAGACGCAGTGGCTGATGGTGCTTCTATCGGCTTTATTGCGCCGCTGTCTTATGATGATGCCAATCGCTATTGGAATCATGTGCAAAAAGCCGTAGCGGGTGGCGAAAAAGCCATCTTCATCGCACTCGACACCGATACGAATCGGGTGGCGGGCAGTGGGCAATTGGAAAATGCTTTTTTCCCCAATGGGCATCATCGCGCCGAAGTACAAAAATTATTGGTGCATCGAGATTATCGCAATCAGGGTATTGCACGGACACTCTTAACGCACCTCGAAAAACATGCCATGAGCATCAATCGGTGGTTATTGGTGTTGGATACGGTGCGCGGCAGTGTGGCAGAAGGGATATATAAACGGTCTGGCTATATTGAGTCGGGCGGTATCCCAGAATATGCCCTCAGTAGTGCTGGGGTATATGAAGAGACTGTGGTCTTTTATAAATCGCTAAACAAAAAAGCCTAATTGGGCATGTGGGCGCAACATGTTGCGCCCTTACATGACATCTATTTTTTATGCTAAACAAAAACACCCCGATATGGGGTGTTTTTGTGATGCTGGTGTGTGGTTCAGATTTACACATCGGTGTTGGGGGCAGTGCGGATTTTGTCGAGTGCTTCGTTGATACGGGTTTCAATTTCGACCAAACGGGTTGCCGCTTCTTCGGCGGTGAGAGTTTCGTTTGCCACAGCTTCATCCAAACGAGTTTGGGCATTCGCTAAGGCTTCGGCGGTGAGGGCTTCGACATCTAAGCCTGCATCGGTCAACACTTGGCGTAAGGAAACCCCATTTTGCAATTGCGTGCGGATTTCTTCACGGGTCAGACCAGCCCCTTCGAGGGCATCCATAAATACACGTTCAAACTCGCGGTGATTCCCACCCATGCCACCTTCTGGAAGGGGATTGTTGAGCAAATTGGTGATATGGGTCTCGGCATTTGCCAAAATTTCATCGGCACGTTCTTGGGTGATAACACCATCGGTTACGGCTTGGTTGGTTTTTTCTGTGACCAACCCGATTAATATGGCGATAATGCTATCCACATCACCATCATTGGCGACGATAATTTCTGCGAGGGTAGCCCCTTCACGGAGTTGTTGCATAATGGCTTCTGCTTCTAAGCCAGTGGCATCTACTACCGCTTGTATTGCTTCGCGGACATCGCCACCACGTCCCTCACCACGACCACCTTCTGGGATGGGGTTGTTGATGAGTTCTGTGATACGGGTTTCGGCATTTGCCAAAATGTCATCGGCTTGTGCTTGTGTTATTTTACCATCGGTAACGGCTTGGTTGGTTCTTTCTGTCACGACTACGAGTGCTTCTGCAATCACGGCGTTCACATCGCCACCATTGGCAGTGATGATGTCGGCTAAAATTGCGCCATCACGGAGTTGTTGCATGAGGTCTTGTGGGTCAAGCCCTGTGGCATCCACAACGACTTGCACAATATCGCGCAATCCATCGCCATTGGGTCTATCACCACCGCCACGTCCGCCACCTTGCCCGCGACCACCGCCACCTTGTGCGCTGACTGCGCCGACCATCAAACTGAGTACGAATACCACTAAAAGTCCGACGAATACAAATTTCTTGTTCATTGTGTTTCTCCTTTACGCTAATTGCGTGGTTAAATTTGTCTATGTCACTACTATGGCGCTCAGATGTAACAAAATTTCACAATTCGCGTAAACTGTTGGTAAAGTGGTGTTTACAATGTGTAAACTGTTGGTGCTTATCGGCAAGGATAGCGCCCTAATGCAATTAAATCTAAGCGATTTTGAACGCGATTTTGGTCGTTTACTCGTAACAGGAATATCGTTCCCCGACCTTCAGGTGTAATCCCTTCGATTTCGCCATTATCTAATAACCGAAAATGATCTTCCCATTTTTGTTTGCGTGGATGAAAAAGCCCCGTGATATTGCCTGTTTGTGGGTCAAATGTAGCAATATTGGAGCTTTTATAGGCATTACACCGATAGCAGGCTAGGCATAGATTATCTAATTCATCATCAGCACCACGATGTTTGTGTGGAATGATGTGGTCAACATGAAATGATAAAAGACGGTCATCTTGCCCAATACGACAATATTCACAGCACCCATTTGCACGCTCTATAACCTGTTGCCGTAATTTTTTAGGAATGCTCATGCTTATTGACCCGATATTTTAAGGCGCATTTTTGTTTTCAGTAACGACATCATCTCATCGGCACGCATAAAATCAAACATTTCGTGTTCTTCATCGTATGTGAGCAATCCCTCGCCATTGCGCTCTAATAGGTCTGTGGCGCGTATTTGTAAATCATCTGGCAGGCGATACTCTAAAATAGCTTCTGGTGTTGGATTGGTCGCCAAAAAATCGGTAATGACATCAAAAACAGTACGTATCGGACTCGGTATCATCATCTTACGCCTTTCCTCAATTTATTTTATTGTATGTTGCACTCATGCGCTTAATCTCTGGCGGGCTTTAATTCTAAGCCGATTCATAAACCGATTCATCCGCAAAAATTCATCTAATTCAATTTGCTCATGAGACGATATTTGTGATTTTCGATTTTTTTCAATTAGTTCGCTCAAGCGACTTTGCAAATTTTCTGGTGGATGATAATTAATGATTGCCTCTGGTGATGGTGATGAAGCCAAAAACTCCAAAATATCATCGAATAATGTGTCTACAGGTGCAAATGCCATAGATATATGCCTTTCCTCAATTTATTCTATTCTACACCGATTTACGACTAAACCGCCGTGTGATAGGTGCGAGCATTGTCCGTTCACCCGCATCAAACGGGCGTAATATCACCATCCCGCCGATATAAACCCCAATGCCGATAATGAGCGCCATCAGGGGGGAGCTATTCCATAATATGAGCATGGCGGTCAGCATCACTGCGCCCATGAGGAGGCTTCGCCATACCATATCCAGCCAATTCAACCGCCCCAATGCGGATTGGAGCAATAAGCCAAATGGCACGAGTAACACCGATTCGCTCAAAATGGTGATAATCGCCGCCGCCTGATACCCATATTGGGGGATAAAAATCAGGTTGCCGATGATATTAAAGCTCACCGCCACCACAAACGCCCCTGTAATCCGCCGTTGCAAATCCACAGCGATGAGCGCATATTGGGTGAGGCTATTTATCCAACCAATGGGGATACTAATCATCATCAATTGCAGGGCGATTGCCCCCACAGGCATATATTCCGCACCACCGAGAAATAAGGTGAGCGATTCCGCCAAAAAGATGAACATCACCGCCAATGGAATCGCCAGCATGAATAACAATTTGACCCCCAGCGTATAGGTGCGCTTGAGCGCCTCTTTATCATTTTGTGCCTGCCGTGACATAATTGGC
The DNA here is from genome assembly GCA_033763335.1 of bacterium. Taxonomy (GTDB): domain Bacteria; phylum Chloroflexota; class Anaerolineae; order Aggregatilineales; family Phototrophicaceae. Next base: position 3,791 of record JANRKU010000086.1, on the reverse strand, counting down.
AACAGCGCAGAGGTAAAAAAGGCAGGGATGACATTCAGCGCCAACAACCACCGATACGCCACGCTATACTGCCCCACCAACCGCGCCCCACTGATGGCTTCTAGTATGATGATGTCTATCTGGAAAAAAATGGTCGCCAACAGGTGATTGAGCATCAACGGGTAACTTTGGCGCATCATGCCACCCATCAATTTTGTATCTGGGCGGGGTGGCACAGTTTGTCCCTGTAAAAATTTTCTGCTACCGAGCCATAATATCACCAATGTGACGATATTAATACCGATGCTCACTCCCGCCAATCCGATAATGCCATATCCCAGAATGAGCGCAATCACACCAAAAACGGCTTTATTCAGCGTGGCAATGGTGGCGACTGCGGCGGGATATTCTGCCCGTTCAAAGGCATAATACAACGAGGTTAATCCCTTGCTGAGGCTGGCGGGTGCGAGTCCGATATAGAGTAGCCCCATTGCCCATAATGCCTCTGTGCCGAGTTGCGGGGTGATGGTCGCTTGGCGGATGAATAAAAATCCGATGAGCAGGGGAATCCCCGCCACCACCAAAATAGCCCGTATCATGCTGGTATTGATGAATAAATAACCTGCGCGGTCACGTTGGCGCGAGGCTTCGCGGATGAGGAACAAATCGAGTCCAAAATTGGAAAAAATATCAAACCAGACGAATACTACAATGGCATACGAATAAATCCCCGCTTGTTCGGGACCCAACACGCGCAACATCACAAAAGCGAAGGCAAAATCTACCCCACGATTGAATAAATTGAGCAAAATCGGGGCAATGCTATTACGTGCCACACGATTGAAGGTACTGCCTTCATCAGCTTTTCCACCACCCGTCATGGCACCCCATACCCATACCCCCACGAGGAACATCACCATCCCCGCGCTGATAATACTGCCGAATAACCCCACCTGAAAGCTGGTCGGGCTATAGACCACGCGCAAGGTGAAATTATCGGTCAAATCACTATCGGGATATAAGACACGTATCGCCTCTACATCCAATTTGACTCCCTGAAAATTGTCATAGACCAATTCCACAGGCAACGGCTTTTCTTGGTCATCACTCGCGCCTTGTGGTCGGATAAATGCCCGCCAGCCATCGGCATACGTCTCACTCATGACCAAATAACACTCGTAGGGACAGGATACATCCTGTCCAATCGTCACATCCACAAATTTTTCCCGCCCTGTATCATGGGTGATGGTCGCATTGGGATTGATGGTCGCTAGGGTGGGCAATTCTTCCCCGATGGCATCCATCAAAAAGACACGGGGCAAGGCATCGGCATTGGCGTAAATCCGCACCGCATCATCGGCATAAATTTCGGTGAATGGGGGCATATCTGGCATGGGATAATCCACATGGGTCACGATGTATTTCACATTGAGCAAATTCACCCGCGCCCAATCAATTTCGCCATTATTCAATTGATAATAATATAGCCCTGTGACGCGGTTAAAATCCAATTGATATTGATTATTCGTCTCGCGCATATAGGCGACATATTGCCCAGAAATAATGCTCTCATAGCCACGCACATCATCCAACCCATAGCGCCATGTCATATTGGCTTGCATGAGGGGGGCGTGTCCTTCATGGTTATCTAGTGTGGTATAACGGAAAATCTCGCCATCGGCTTTTTTATCCGCCAAAAATTGGATTGACGGCGGGGTGAACTCACCCCATGCGGGGTCACTGGCAGGGTTAAATCCCCACGAGGCGATGAGCAAATCCAGCGCAATCCCCGCAATGGCAAGCATCCCCCATAGTTGGCGCTTGCGACCGTTTTCTATGGGGATAAAAAATAAAATACCACCCGCAAAAATGAGCATCCCGCCAAAAATGAGGATGTTAGGCGCTTGATAGCTCAAAAACATGCCAGCAGAGCTAAATGCGCCATCGGCTTTTTCCAGTGAGGTGATGAGGCGTGTCAAAATCGGCTCTACGGATGAAAAGGCAAATCTGCCCACCGCGACACCCGCTATCACCAATCCACCAAGACTCGCCAAAGCTATCCCGAATCGGCGTATTGCTTTATGTGATGAGGCATTGGTGATGGTCATCATGCCGAATCCCGCCAACAATGCCACACAGAAGCTAAACGCATACACCCATCGGAATGGGGTATTCAGTTGATTAAATCCGGGGAGCGCAAAAATGAGCGCATAGGTGGGCAATCCAAACATGAATGTGAGCGCGATAATGCCTAAAATCACCAATAGTAGCCGATGGGGTGGGCTATTTTTACGGCGATTTTTGAACGCATCGAAAATGGCAATCCCCGCCAAAATCAGGGGAAATATGCCCACATATAACGCGCCTTCCACATAATTTTTTATGCCCCAATCTATGGTGGTGATGGGTGTCCCCGCCAAATTGGTCAATTGGGTGATGGTTTGCCCTGTAAAAATATCCACATAGCTATGATGGGCAGGATTGCCGAAAAAATTGGGCATGAGGAATGAAACCACATCGCGCATGGGATGGGCATAGGTCAAAACGGTGTCTAAACTGGCGCGTTCTGCTCGCCAATTCGATTTTACAAAATCGTATAGGGGGATGAGTTGAATCGCGCCCAAGCCAATCCCCAATCCCGCCATCGCAATTAGCCATCCCACCGAAATCAGCGATTCACGCCGTTTTCCGCGTAGCCAATCATAGAGCAAGCGACCCGCGCTGTAATAGCCAACGATTAACAGGGTGTATAGCGTCATTTCGACATGCCCCGCAAAAATATTGCACGCAATCGCCACTGCGCCGATGACGATGTAGAGTGCCGTCATATTTTTGCCCATGAGCCGTTTTTGGCTGATGACCCATTCCACCATCCAAATGATGAGGGGCAACCATACCGCCGCCCCGATTATCATCGGATGCACCGCGCTGGCGATGAAAAATCCGCAGAGTTGATAGGTGATGCCCGCCACCACCGCGCCGAGCCTGTTTATCCCCAAATTCAGCGCCAAGCCATACATCAACGCACCTGCTAACCCCAAATTCACCACCATGAACCAGCCATAGGCACTTGCAAGTGGCAAGACATAATAGAGGATGCCCAATGGATAAAATGCCGATTGTTGCCCCGCCGCCAAAAATGGCACACCCGACAGTTGATGCGGATTCCACAACGGAATTTCGCCCATGCCCAAACTTTGGCGGATGAATTCTTTCCAATGCACATTTTGGAGTACAAGGTCAGAGAGGAGTGCATTATGTGGAATTTCTGGCACGCCCAATTCATCCCGATAGGTGGCATACGGTTCATATTGATATAAATTATCGGTGGGGAGCAATGTTTTTCCGCCGATAGTTTGTTGAAAAAATAAAATCAGGGGGAGGATGAAAAATAAGGCGATAAATGGCAGGTGGGTAAGTATACGGTGCATGATAAAATCCTTGTGACAGCATATCAAAACGGGGCTATTATATCATAGCCCTGCCCCGCTATTTTTCATGATAAAATGGGGACATTTGCGCCTATATATACATCATATAAGGGAATTGGTATGGCAAAGCTAGTATTGACGAAACACGCCCGTGAACGGATGGAATTGCGAAGTATAGCTGAATCGCATGTGAAAGCGACCATCGAAAAACCGACGAGTAAAGAATTTGAGGAAGATGGCGATGTTCAGTTTATTCGGAATATTGAGCGCAAGGGACAAAAAAAGCCATTGCATGTGGTCGCAAAACATATCCCAGAAGAGGGAAAAGACGCATGGTTGGTTAAAACGGTGTGGATTCGTGGCGAAGATGACCCGAATTTC
>JANRKU010000085.1:0-30483 GCA_033763335.1 bacterium | reverse complement strand
GACTTGCATGTGTTAGGCACGCCGCCAGCGTTCATCCTGAGCCAGGATCAAACTCTCCGTTTATTGACTCGAAACTTTTCGCTTACGTCTTTCCATCTTCACTATTCTGCTGTTAAGGTGCTTCACATCGCTGTGATTCCGTTTTTTCGTTATGAGACTAGAATACCAAACCTACCCTTAACCTGTCAAGACCAAATTTCAAACTCGTTGAATTTCGTCCTATTTTCGGTTAACGGTGGCTCGGTCTTTTTGTTGCACCGAAGCGCGTATTTCAGATGCACTTTATTCTAGCGCATCGTCATTGTCGCCTAGCCACCACTAGATAACTCTAGTGGTTTTCCGCTAGGGCTATCTTGTCTCTATACCGTTGATTGCTTTGTTAATCTTTCCATGTGCCTACTATAGCACCTTTTCCTTTGCTCTGTCAATTCCCATTCAATCTGGGCTTTTTTGTCTGAGCGTGGGTAAATATATCATCCACTTACCCACCCGTCAAGGGCAAATCTACCCAATTTCATACCAAATTCAGTCAATTGCCGCCATAAGACCGCTATCATCCGGAGATAATGGCTGGTTTTCAAACGGTTCGAGTTTTGCCCCCCTATCCCCCAAAATGTCCTTTACATATACCTCTTGGATTATCACCATCATAATCACCAAAAGCGGACCTGTTAGGACAATCCCCAGTATACCAAAGAAGCCTGCGGCGATGATTTGCCCTAATAAGAACAATACAGGCGGAATATCTACCGCCCCCGCAGTGAGGATAGGGGCGATAATTTGCCCTTGAATAAACGACACACCATAAATGACTAGCACAATCAAAACAAGCCTATCGGGGGCTTGAACAGATGCCACCAACACAGCAACCAATACGGCTAGTAATTGACCAAAATTGGGAATGAGTGAAAAAATAGCCGCCAATACCGCCAAAGCCACTGCTGGTTGAATTCCCAAAAGCGCCAAACCGACATAGGTGCCTAAAAATGTGATGCCCATCCCTATAAATTGCGACACAATCCATCGGCGCAATAGGTAATCTATTCGTTGCAAAATAAATTCCACCCGATGTCTATACCATAACGGGAAAATCTTGATAAACCCTTTGGTATATTTATCTGGCTCTGCCAAGAAGAACATCGTCAAAAATAAAACGATGAGGGCGGTTAAAAATGTGTTGGCAATACCTGTGATGAATGGCAATACCGTTCCACCCAACTGCCCCACCGCATTAAAGGCTTGTTCTGCCAAACTACGAACAGTCTCTGTGTCAATTTGGAATGCCTGTGTATCAAAATTGACCACAGCTACCTGATAGGTGAATGGATTCGCACGCAAGTTATCCAGTGAGAGAGTGATTGGTTGTGCCGTATTAAGAAGGGGCATGTTGACAAGGAATGGATAGCTCTTTTGCAATTCCCCGCTATTCCAATATTCCACCACTTGGTCAACACCTTGTGCGATGGTATCGCCTAAGCGGATAAACTGGTCTACGACTGTCGGCAGTAGCAATGAGGTGATACCACATAAAATAACTGTCCCCGCAATCATACTGGCAAAAACAGCAGGAGTACGCCTAATTTTATATCGCGCCAAAAAGCGTACAGGCATGGTGACAAGGATAACCAAAATAATCGCCCCTAATCCATAGAGCATAATATTGCGGATATTCCACAATAAAAAGCCCATTAAAAAGAGCGCCAGTGAAATCCAAATCCAACGAGAGCTATTAAAACTGGGCATTGGAGGTGTTTTCATTGAAATTGTCGCAACTCGTGTACTTGTTAAGTATCATCTTATTTGTTATCTTCGGCTGGTGGCTGTGACGATTTAAGAATCGCTTGCCATTCTGGGTTATCGTCGTCATTGGATGATGAGGTCGCTGATTTTTGTTCTGGCATCATTTTTGGCATTGCTCCGCCTTGTACATTCAAGCCAATAACAGGATCTTCTGCATAAGAAACACCTAATTGTTTTTTGACCACTTGGTCTAATCTGCGCCGAACTTCATTTTGTTTTTGGATAATATTGATGTTGGCTTCGCTAAATACAATTGTCACCTTGATGAATGCCCGCCCACGGCGCTCCACAACATCCACATCTAAGGCTTTAATACCGCCAATTTCGCGCAATGCTTTATTGATTTGCGCCTGTGCCACATCGGTGCTGATACCCGTAACATTCCCCCCTACCCGCGAGACAAGCCCATCAATACCCCGTTCTTCTTGTCTGCCACTCAAAATGGTATAGGCATAAAACCCAAATACGCCATACAGTACCACCAAGAACAAAACGCGCAGAATAACCGATATGCTTTCAATAAATTGTTTGATGTTATCTGGACTAATCAGGGCGATAGTCAAAATGGCGATGCCAAACAGTATAACTATCAAGAAAAAAATTCGTTTTACATTATCCCAAAAATCTCGTAGCCGATTTATCATCGTTTTTTATCCTTTATAGCGAACTAGCATGACCGTCATATCATCAAATGGAGGCAATCCTTCACAAAAATGCTCCACATCTTCAACTATTTTACGCATGATGATGGGCGTTGGTTGCATGGCATTTGCCAAAATCACCTGTCTTAAACGCCCATCCCCATAGGGTTCCCCGCGTGGATTTTCGGCTTCGGTAAGTCCATCGGTATAATAAACCACCATATCCCCTGCTTCCATTTGGATGGGGAGTTCTTGCACAGGGTTATCCACTTCCCAACCCAATGCCCGCCCACCAATTGGGAGCATCTCGATATTATCGGTGTGTTTACGATATAAAAGTGGCGGATTATGCCCTGCATTCACATGGATACTCCGTCCATCTTGGAAAAACAAACTGTGATAGACGGTGACGAACATCCCACTAGCGACATCTTCTACAATGAGGTCATTGGTGCGCCGAATCGTCTCTCTGGGAGATAATCCCGCATAGGCATTGGCGCGAATCATCGTGCGGGATACCGCCATGAGCAACGCCGCCCCTGCCCCTTTATCGGATACATCGGCAATCACGACCCCAAAACGGTCATCTGCCAATTTGAAGGCATCATAAAAATCACCCGCCATCTCTCTGGCGGCTTGCCAGAAGGGGACAATTTCGTAACCAGCGACATTGGGCATGGTTTGGGGCAAAAGCGCCTGTTGAATTTCGCTTGCCATTTGCAATTCCCGTTCCATACGCCCTTTTTCTACGGCAACTGTATAAAGTCGCGCATTTTCAAGTGCGATACCTGCTTGCCCTGCCACCGCGCTCAACAAATCCAAATCGGGTTGGGTAAAATTCCCGGATTTCATCGAGGTATCCACATACAATATCCCCAATAGCCGATTTTTAACCATCATCGGCGCACATAAAATCGCCCGCAACCCACGCATGATGATGCTCTGCCCTGCCTGAAAACGACTATCAAATTGGGCATTGTTGGTGAGCAACACTTTGCGCGTGTTCACAACCTCGCGCACAATGGTGGTGCTATAGCCTTCTTGATTGAGGGTATCTACATCCACACCCTTCACAACCAACGTCCGCAACTCCCCGTCTTCATCTGCCATCATCAAAAAACCGCGTTGGGCTTTGGTGATGTGCATCACAGAATCCATGATGTTATTGAGCGCCACATCAAAATCGAGTGATGAAATCATCTGTCCTGTAATTTCATAAAGCGTTTGCATGTGTTCTGGGGTAAGTTTGGGTGTTTCGGACATAATGGCAACCTTTTTGATTGTTGAACCGATTACTATACTAAAACTCATTATAACGCTAAGTAACAATTTGGGCTAGGAACTTATCCATATAAACACAAGAGTTTTGATATAATAAAAAGGTATTCTGTGTAATCATGCAAAGGTATAAAAAATGTCAAAACGTGTAAAAGATTATATGGACACAGTAGAATTAGTTGGGGTAGATGAATCTTGTCTTAGTGTCATTAGCAAAATGATTGAAAAAGACATTCGGATTGTCGCTGTTGTAACACCTAATCAACGTCTACAAGGTGTTATCACATTAAGTGATATTCTAAGAACAATTACATCAGATGATATAAAATCAACCACCTTGCTAGAAGAGTCTGTTGAACACATTATGACCGATTTACGTCATTTGGCTTATATTAGAGAAGATATGATTATGCTTGAATCTGCCGAAGAGATGGTTAAAGCCAATACACGGAGTCTAATTGTCGTCAAAGGATTAGAACCTGTTGGTATTTTACACCAAAGCCATATTATCTCTTGGTGGTATCATGAAATAATTAAGCCTAAATCATAAATTAGCTTGATTTTTGTTTGGCAACTTGTAAAGCAATTTGTCTTAAACGGTCAATTCTGTCTTGTGAAAGCACACCAAATTGCTTAAACAGTGATAGATTTGTCGCGTTTATTTTGCCAATATCAATTAAAACCTCTAGTGCTTCTGTTAAGTTATTTTCATATGCTTCAATCACATCCGAATTGGTTTGTATTGACAGTTTAGAATGTGCATAAATTTCTTCATAAACTTTATATAATTCTGTTAGCGATGGTTTAGCACGCAACTTTGAGATATCTCCACCATTTAGAATCTCACACCATGCCGTAAATAAGCCTATTATTTCGGTTTCGGCGGTTGGTTCAAGAATAGTTGCTTGAATTTCTGATAGTGGCATAGGAATGAGTGGGGCATCAACACCCAAACAAATGGGGTAAATATTGGTTTTGATGGTATTACTCCAAACAATGCCTAATTCAAACCACATCCAATGTTTTTTAATCGAAACAGGCGTAATTAAAGAAATAAAAATGTCGCATTTCTGAAGGTTAGGCATGAGGGTGTCATCAAACCACTTTTTACCTTTTTTATTGTCTTCAGGCATACTAGAAACAAATACATCTACTGTTTTAGAAAAAAAGCTGATTATTTTACGTTTCAACCATGCGGCGAGCTTTTGGTCATGGTGAGCATGACTAATAAAAAATAATGGTTTTGATTTTTGAGATTTTTCTTGGCTCATAGCTCATTCTTTGCTAACCAACGACCGATATTCGTTGCTTGTTCCGCATTAAAACGTCCCAATAAAGTATAATTATGGTCAAACGCATCAAATAAGGCGGTTTTATCTCGATACCAGCGAAAACGCACCGCAACACCAAATTGCATTGTGTCGCCATTTTTTGCCTCTTTGAAGATTAAATCATACTCGTCACAAAGAGGTAATAGGTAATTTCTCGCATCTGACTCATATTTTATGGGTATAGGTGGAGTTATGCGTAAAATGAGTAAAATATCGCCATCTTCCGTCAATTCTGCGGCTGTAGACATTCCACCGGTCTGTTGTTCTTCTGTATCACGGTTATCTTCAATCTTAAGCCCTATGCCACTTGGTTCACAAATGATGCCACTACCTTCGCTGTCAATCACCCTTTTAAGATCAGCTAATAATCGTGGCAATCGAGCATCATTGTCCATCACTCCCCCTAAACTGTTTGTGTTTTATAGTAATCGCGTGCCATCATTATCCGACGAGAAACAGGTAAATTTGTCCAAACCGACTTATATTGTGCATCTTTGATATAAATCTTTTTGGCAGATAAACTTTGACGATAGGCTTTTTGCTTATCAGTCAACTCAATATAAATATCTTCAATTTTATCTACCCAGCCACGCGCAACATAATATTCTGCCACCTTAATATCAGTGACTTTTGGCAGTGGGATTTGGGTCCATAATGCTTTCATGTGGTGAACTCCCTAAAGATGTTGGTATAGTTATCAGCATCTTATCATTATTCTGTCTAAGGATGGGAGAATTATAACAAACAATCATCATCAATTGCTATAAATTGTCTTGTTATTGTAACATGCTCTTATTTTTTATATCTAAATTCCACTATCATGGGAACAAAAAAGATATATCTGCCGTCTCTAGCGTAGAAAAACAATAACAATAAGGAGCAAAAAGATGAAATTTGTAACTCTATTTTTGACAACCATTAGCCTATTCCTCTTGGGACTAGCAACGACATCAGCACAAGAAACCTCATTCATTGACCCCCAACTCATGGATACCCAGTGGCAATTGGTATCGTATGGCTCACCGGATTCCCCCACCCCTGTCATTGAAGGCACAACCGTCACCTTAATTTTTGACAGATTTATCGGTGTCAATGGCAATGCGGGATGCAATACCTATCGCACAAGCTATACCATCAGCGACCTCAATGAAAAAGCAATCACCTTTTCAATGCCCATGAGTACCATGATGGCATGTGTGAACGATGCCCACATGGAACAAGAGCTGATTTATCTCCAAGCCTTGCAAACTGTCACCAGCTATGAGCTATCACCAGACCAACTCATCCTCAATTATGAAGGGGGACAATTGATATTTATGGAACTCAGACTGGCAAGTTTGGCAAATACTGAATGGCAACTCGTCCAATATGGCACAACTGATGCCCTCATTGATGTGGTTGGCGATACCCCCATTACCCTAAAATTTGAGGATGAAGAAACGGTATCGGGGTCTGGCGGATGCAATAGCTATGGTGGAATTTATAGCATTTGGGAGGGTGATATTAGTTTTAGTAATGTGTTCAGCACCGAAATGGCGTGCATGATTGAAGGCGTGATGGAACAAGAAAGCCACTATTTGCAAGCATTAAGCACTGCCTCAACCATCCCCGTTATGTCGGTTAGCCGTTTGGTGATTGATTATGGCAGAAGCAGTCAATTGATATTTGAACAGTTCTATAGCCTTGTGGATACCTCATGGCAATTGGTCTCGTTTGATGACACACCCGTTATCGAAAATAGTGTTGTCACCATCACATTTGATGAGGCATTCTATATCGGCGGGTCTGGTGGATGTAATGATTATGGCGGACGATATGGCATCAGAGGGGACACAATTAGCTTTTATGAGGTCATTACCACCATGATGGCATGTCCCGATGACATCAACGCACAAGAAGGGTCATTCTTCTTTGGGCTAGAAAAAGCCACTACCTACGAAATTTCTGCTGATGAATTGGTCATCTATTATGGCGAGGGCGCAAAAATGACCTTTACCCGCATCGAAAACCCCTATTCTGAATAAAATCGCCTATTTTAGACGTGTAGTGGCATGATAGTTCATGCCACTACTACAGGCAAACACGGGATTTCACTCTAACACCACAACAATCACGAAGGAAATTGCTTTCTTAGCCAGTCGTTCAAGCGCGTTTTGGCTTTTGGGAATGCCGAAAATTTTTCTGGTTTAGGATTTTCTGCGGTGAAAGTTAAAAAAATATCCCCATTTTGATTCGTGATTTCCAATTGGACAAGTTTTTTATCCCCTTGACGAATCATCAAAAATTCAGCAGGTATTCCGCTATCACGGTTAATGGTCAGTTGGGGATATTTTTCTTTAAGTTCATCTCTCAGTTGGTCTAATATGAGATAGTTATTCATATCATCCTCTCTAAGCTAAAGTCGCTAATGCTTCTTCTAGCAAATTCACCGCTTGGTCAAAGGTGACGCGCTTGCGCGGTTGCCCTGCAATGGTGAATGTGTATTGATTATTTTCGTAAATAATTTTCGCCACATCTGCGCCTGTTGGTTGGCGCACAATCAACGATATTCCATCATCAAACGGATGTATTTTGAATGTGAGGTTGGGATATTGGGCTTGCAATCGCTCTGATACATCGCGCAATGCTTCACGGATTCCGCCAGTTGAGGCGCTCTTTTGTTTTTGCGCCTGCATTGCTTCCCAATCTTCTTTATCCATAAGCCACTGTACTCCTTGCTTGTAACTACCCATAATCCAGATTATATCCGATAATTAAATCTGTGCTAAATCACCCTTATAGGAAATCATCATGCACCGAATCGTTTTTCTCATGTCAGATACAGGCGGGGGGCATCGGTCTGCCGCAGAAGCCATCAGCGAAGCCCTCTATCGCAAATATGGACGCGATACGTTCAAAATTGAATTGGTGGATGTGTATCGCAAAATGAATTACCCCATGAATATCCAACCCGAAATGTACCCAGAGATGGTCAACAAGACCCCTTGGCTATGGGGCTTGGGGTATTATTTTGCCAATTTGCCCTTCATCGCGCCCATCGTGCGCCGTTGGTTGTATATCACCAATCACAATCGCCTACAAAAAATGTATCAAGACCACCCTGCCGATATGATTGTGAGTGTTCACTCAGTCATCACACCCCCTTCGATGTATGCGTATCTGGCGCAAAAAATGACCATCCCCTTTTTGGTGGTGGTGACAGATTTGGTCTCGACTCCCCGTTTTTGGTATGAAAAACGCGCCCATCACACCTATTTACCCACCCAACGCGCTTATGAACGCGGGAAAAAACTCGGTCTGCTCCCGCACCGTATGAGCGTGACAGGCTTGCCTGTGCATCCCCGTTTTACCGATTCGCCAAAAGATAAAGCGACTGTCCGCCATGAGCATGGCTGGTCAGATGACCTGCCTGTGGTGATGTTGGTATTTGGGGGCGATGGCATGGGACAATTGCTTCAAACTGCCACCGCCATCAACAACAAACGGCTCAAATGCCAATTGGTCATCATCGCAGGCAAAAGTGAAGAGCGCAAAGCCCAACTAGAAGCCATGCAATGGAATCAGCCCACGTATATTTATGGCTTCATCAATGATATGCACGTCAAAATGCGCGGGGCAGATATTTTGGTCACAAAAGCAGGACCCGCCACCATCACCGAAGCGACGATTGCGGGATTGCCGATGATACTCAGTGGCAAAATTCCGGGGCAAGAAGATGGCAATGTATGGCATGTGGTGGATAACAAAGCGGGGGTGTATGCCAGTCGTCCAAAACAAGTAGCAACCATTTTGGAGCAATGGCTGATGGATGAACGCATTTGGCAGGACTATGCGGAAAATGCCAAAAAAATCGCCCTGCCAGATGCCGTATGGCAAATCGCAGAGGGCATCTGGGAGCATTTGCACCGCCCCACAAAAACCGATATATAATGATGGAAAGAGATAGAGGTAAATGTTATGACTGACAAAATTCTGGAAAAAATAATTACGCAAGCAGATTTACTACTACTTGATGGTCAAGATGATAATCAGCATATAGAAGTCGAGAATGGTGAAATTGTGTTTGTGGAGCGAATCATGGGATTTTTACATACAAAAATTATCCAGATGTTATTTTTTCAAATCCACTTATTCTTACAACATAATCCAATCGGCGATGTGTTTGTAGATGGGGCAAGATATATTCTCGTCGGCACAAAAAGCGAAATCCAACGTGCTTATAAACCCGACTTATCATTTATCCGCATAGGGCGTATTCCAAAAGATTTTGACTGGAATGGTGACTTTTTTGGCGCACCCAATTTAGCTGTAGAAGTCATTTCACATGGACAAACGACCAAGCAGATGATTAGCAAACTTGACCGCTATTTTGAAGCGGGTACGGAAGAGGCATGGCTCATTTATCCCGATAAACAAGTGGTATATCAATACACGATTGATGGTGATATGCCACTTGTCTATGGTATTTCGGACACACTCACATCTGATTTATTCCCCAATCTAAAAATTGTCCTGCATGATATTTTTACCCCTGCCCACTAGCTATATCTGGGAACATTTACATCGCCCCGCAAAAAGTGGGCTATAATTGAGGGATATAGATAAGAGGTATGAGCAATGACCGACAAAATACTGGAAGCAGTAATTACTCAAGCCGATTTATTGACGCTAGATGGGCAATATGAGGATAATCGTGTAGAAATTGAAGATGGACAAATAATTTTAGGGGAGAGATCCATGACGTATTGGCATCATAAAATTATCGAAAATTTATATGATTTACTCAAGCCATACGCAAAATTACATCATTTAGGTTATGTTCATAGTGATGGATTCCGATATATCATCACAAAAACAAATACCAGTATCACCACCGCTTATGTACCCGATTTATCGTTCATTCGCAAAGACAGTTTTCCAGAAAATTTTGTATGGGACAGTGATTTTATCGGCGCACCCGATTTAGCCGTAGAAGTTATTTCACGCGGGCAATCATACGCCCAACAATTGAATAAAATCAGCCGTTATTTAGAGGCAGGGTCAGATGAGGCATGGCTCATTCATCCAGACCAACACATTTTATATCAGCACAAACAAGCTGGCGAAGCATTTCGATATACCATTGCAGACACATTGGAATCGAATTTATTCCCCAACTTAAAAATTGTCCTGCATGATATTTTTACCCCTGCCCCCTAATCATATCAGCCCAAAATGACTTGTAATGACCGAATAAACCGTTCCGTAGGGGCAGTATCATCACCCATTTCGGTCAAAAAGAAATAAGGCTCTATCAATTCCAATTCCATCAGCATCAAGCCCTCATCTACCCGCACCACATCCACCCGCGCATACAATAATGGTGTGCGGAATAGGCTCTGTGCCGCCATGAGCATATCACGGGCTTGCTCTATTAATGTATCGGATGGTGTTTGGGGTGTATTCACACCGCCTTGCACCCGAATATCGCCACTGACAGGGGTTTTTTGCAACGCATGACTAAATTGTAGTGTGCCATCTGACCCCATAAAAAATAAAAATGACCATTCGCCGTCTGTCCTGATTTGCGGAATCAGGGCTTGCACCAATAATGCCGATTCCGCTACCGCCGATTCAAATTCGGCTTGACCAGCCTCTGCTTGCTCAACCGTGTCATAGCGCAACAAGCCGTATGCCCCACCACCAACACACGGCTTGGCGATGGCACTCGTCCAGTTTTGTTCGCGCATAATAGCCGCAACATTGGCGCTTTCGCCTTTTTCGACCCATACCGATGGCGGAATCCGCACACCCAAAGTCGCCAGTTCACGCAAATAATGCTTATCTGCATTCCAGCGCATAATGGCTACCGGATTCCAAACGGGTAATTTTTCGATACGGTCAAACCATGCCAAAAATTTAGGGTAATTATCGGCACGGAAATAATCCCATGTGGTTCGCACAACAATAGCAGAGTAGGCTTCCCAATCAACGGTCGGGTCATTCCAACCGACATTCTCTAAAATAATGCCTGTTTCTTCTAAGAGTGCTTTTTGGTTATTCAACACCCGAAAATCGTTATTCACATAAGTCATTTCGCCTGTTTCTTCGGCATGTTTGGCTTGTTCTGCCCAAAATCCGGTGAGTTGTGAGGATGGAATCGTATGGGTAAACGAGACAAATGCGACTCTGGGCATAAAAAACTCCTTCTGATGAGATGAACTAGCACTCTGCCATTATAATAGGAATCTCGTTAACAATCGCTAACAAATTAAGTCCAAATCCTTAATTATCGCAATAAATTAGGACTAAAGTCCTATTAAAATCCGATTGACTCACCATAAAAGATAACTATATACTGTTTTATATACTAGTATATATTGGAGTATTTACAGTTATGTCGGTTAAACACGCCTTATTGGGCATCCTCAACGAAGCCCCCAAACATGGATATGACCTCAAACGCGCCTTTGATGATAAATTGGGCGATTTATGGGTTTTGAATGTGGGGCAAATTTATACCACCTTAGAACGGTTGCATAGCGAGGGATTGGTGGAATATGACACCATCGAACAATCGGATAAACCCGATAAAAAGGTGTATCGCATCACCCCTGCTGGCAAAGATATTTTTGAGACGTGGCGCATAAGCCCACTCAAGGTTGAACCGCGCTCCCTGCGTGATGAGCTATATGTCAAAATTGCCTTTATGGATGATACCGATGCCGAGTCTATCCTCATGCTTATCCAAAGCCAGCATAGCACCTACATGGCACAGATGATGGCGCTCACCAACCGTAAATTTCATATTGAGCAAGAATCAAAAATAGCACTATCCAAAGCGAATACATCCGAAGCACAGCATCAGATAGAACGTGAAAAAGTCATCAAAATGGCGCTACTCGATGTGGCGATTTTTCATGCTGAGGCAGATATTCGCTGGTTGCGTCAATGCGAGGTTCGCATCAAAGAATTATTCTTTCGTTCATAAAACACGACCTAGAGGAAAAAATCATGCACACCACCAATGTTATTTCACTCAAATCGGTTAGCAAGACCTATACACAAGGTAAAACCCAAATCCCTGCCCTATCCAATATCACCCTGACCATCGGCGGAGGGCAATTCGTCGCCATCATGGGCGCATCTGGCAGTGGCAAAAGTACCCTACTGCATGTAATTGCAGGGCTAACCAACCCTACCAGTGGCGAAATTTCACTGTTTGGGCAAGATATTCACACCATGAATGATGCCCAACTCACCCGTTTTCGGCGGGAGCATGTGGGCTTCATCTTTCAGACATTCAACCTTCTGCCGACCATGACCGCGCTCGAAAATGTCGCATTGCCCTTGCTCATCGGTGGGCAAAAATTACGCGATGTGCGTCCACAAGCGGAGGAACTTCTCGCATTAGTGGATTTAACCTCGCGCCAAAATCACCGACCAGATGAATTATCGGGTGGGCAACAACAACGGGTAGCAATCGCTCGCGCACTCATCAACCAATCGCCACTGTTGCTGGCAGATGAACCCACTGGCAATTTGGATAGCAAAACGGGCGAAGAAATTTTGTTGCTCATGCGCGAATTGGTCACAAATCAAAAACGTACCATTGTGATGGTCACACACGACCCCAAAGCCGCCGCCTATGCCGATAAAATCGTCACCCTCAGCGATGGGCGTGTCATTGAAGAACTCAGCGCCATCGGCTCACTCACGCCTGTGCTGTCATAAGGAGAAATTGGCTATGTTTCAACTCACCCGTTTACTCGGTATTCGCCATTTACGTAATCAGTGGCTACGCACATTGCTATCACTGATGGGCATTGTGGTCGGCATAACCACCTTCATTTTTGCCCCGACCATTGGCAATACCCTTGTCGCCTCATTGGACATGACCGCCGATGACCTCGCAGGCAAAGCCAGCATCGAAATCACCACCGAAGCAGGCATTACACCCGACCAACTTGCCCAAATTCGTACCATTGATGGCGTATCACAAGCCGTTCCATCGGCAAGTGGCGGTGGATTGCTCATTGGGGAAAGCGAATTACTGGCTTTTTGGGGGATAGACCCTGCCATAGACCGTGACATTCGTGCTTATACCCTCACAGACGGTAATTTTATCAGCGCACAAGGAGAAGCCCTCATCAGCCAACGCTATGCCGATAACAAAGGCATTAGGCTAAACGATACCATCACCCTAGTCGGTACAGGGGGCGTAAAATCGTTGCAAGTAGTCGGCATTTTGGCTAATAGTGGCGGGGTGGCTCGTCTGAATGGGGGCGACATCATCACTATGACGCTCGAAGATGCGATGATAATCAATGGCAAAACAGGTGCAGATACCATTCATGTTGTGCCTAATGATAGTGTGTCGGTTACAACACTGATGGAACGCTTACAATCTGCACTCAGTATCAATTTCAAAATTACCCAACCCGCCTCACATCTGAGCAATTCCAGAAACAATGCTATGCTCCTCAATGCGCTCATGGGAATCATCACCCTGATGATTTTATCTATCGGCTCATTTCTTATCTATAATGCGACTGCCGTATCTGTGGCGCAACGACGAGGCGAAATTGGCATTTTACGCGCACTCGGCTTAGAAAAACGCCATATCCGCCGTATGTTCATGACAGAAGCCGCTGTTATGGGGCTGATTGGGTCAATTTTGGGCATCATTGGCGGGTATATGATGTTAGGTGCATCAGGTGATTTAGAAATTCTGCCAAAAACGCTTATCAGTTCATCCCCGTTACAATCCAGAGCATCATTTGTCGTGCCGATATGGTTGCCCTTTTTAACACTGTTCATGGGGATATTATTCCCGCTATTAGCCAGCTATTTCGCTAGTAAGGAAGCCATCAAAATTGACCCCACCGAAGCCATGATACAAATTCGTTCCGAAGCAGGTCATATGCCATTGCGGAAAGGACGACTGATTTTTGCCATTTGCATCATTGTTGGGGTGATGATTGTCCGCTTTACCTTTAACGGTGACTTTCAAACAGGTATCATGCTATCCAATATTATGACCTACTCTATGCTTTTTGCGACTGTTTTATTGATTGCTCCCTTGTTGGTCGCACTTGATAGGCTTGTGCGATGGTCAAATCAACGCGGATGGGGATTAAGCAGTTGGCTGGCGATGCTCAACCTCACCCGCCGTCCAAAGCGCATACTATCCACAGGTATTTTATTGAGTATCGGCGGCGTGATGTTTGTGTATACTAGCCAAATCAATTATGGGTTTAGCAATTTTGCAGATGAGTGGGGCAAAACCGAAAATGTGGGCGATTTAACCTTATTGGGCGCAGGGGTAAACCCGCTTATGCCTTTGGTGACTATCCCACAAGCCGTCATAGATGAGGTATTAGCGCGTCCCGATGTGACCAATTCTCTGGCAGAACTCAGTAGTGATTTTGAATCTGAAGGCAAACCCTATAAAATTCGCGCTATTGATATTGATGCCTTCACACGCTTTGGCGGGCAGTTTATTTGGAGTACAGGGAGTGAATCGGGTGCTATTGCCGATTTATTAGACCACTCTATGCCATCTATCCTCGTAAATTTAGGCGGTGGTATCATCTCTAATAATATCGTGGTGGGAAATACCCTATCACTAACAACACCAAGCGGACAAATTGATTTTCTAATCGTAGGGACAATTTATGGGGGGATGGGCTTGGATGAGACCACCCTTATTATGGATAAAGCCCTCTATACACAGTTATGGGGCGATACCCGAACCAACCGCTTAACACTCCAATTGGCAGATGGGGCAGATATTCAAACCATACGGCGTGAATTGCTCCGTCAATATGCCATGCAAGGGGTAGTCGTCTATGATGTCAATGAAATACTCGGCGCATTTTCTGAGCGCCTAACGAGCGTCAGCACGGTATCTATTTTGTTCTCTGGCTTGTTCACCATCATTTTAGCAGTTGGATTGGGAAGCACCTTCTACGTTCTTATTTTAGACCGTCGGCGCGAAATTGGGATGTTGCGGGCTTTGGGCATGACACAGGGGCAAATTCGCCAAAGTGTGATGCAAGAAGGGTTATTACTGTTTATTGTCACCTGTTTTATCACCGTACCCGGTGCCTATTTAGCCACCAGTATCCAACAAATGGGGATACAAAATATTATGGGCTTCAAATTTCAGTTGGAGCTATCAGAGGTGATGATTCATCTGGGGATTTTGTTGATATTGGTCATTTTGGCGATGCTCGCGCCTGCCACCATTGGAGGAAAAACCAATGTCTTAGAAGCGATGCGTTACGAATGATAAAAAGGGGATGACCAACATCCCCGCATAGGCATCAAGCTAATAACTCAATTACCCCCTCTCCACAGTGTGAGGTGAGTACATTGACTTAACTTCATCCCAATGGGGGATGAAAGTTATCCTCTTTTTAAGGTAAACTTGAGGGCATGGTGTATAAAATTTATATAAATTCATAGAATGGAGTTCTTTTATGAAAGCAGTCATCCTTGCCGCAGGACATGGTACACGCCTACGCCCTGTCACCCTCACAATGCCCAAATCACTCGTGCCTGTTGCCAACAAATTTCTCATTGTGTATGCCATCGAAGTGCTACGCAATGCAGGTGTTACCGACATCGGTGTTGTAGTCAATAGCCTTACCTCCCCCATTGTGCAAATACTCGGTACTGGGGAGATATATGATGTCAAATTGAGTTATATCGTCCAAGAAGAGCAAAAGGGACTGGCACATGCCACTGCCATTTGCCGTGATTTTGTGGGCGATGATCCTTTCTGTGTGTTTTTAGGCGATAATATCTTCCAAGATAAAATGCAAGATTTGTTGCAAAATTTCGCCAATGGCGATGCTCAAGCCGCGCTCGGATTAGGCGAAGTCAGCGACCCCACCCGCTTTGGGATTGCCGAAATTAAAGACGGTCAAATTTTGCGCGTGGTCGAAAAACCAAAAGACCCACCCTCAAACCTTGCCATCTGTGGGGTTTATTTGTTCCGCAAGAGCATTTTCGATGCCATCGGCAAAATCAAGCCATCGGCACGCGGGGAATATGAAATCACCGATGCCATCCAAATGTTGCTCACCGAAGGGCAAAAAGTGACCCCCTATAAAGTGAATGGCTGGTGGATTGATGCAGGCAAGCCCAATGCGATTATCGAAGCCAATCAATTTGTGCTAGGCGATATGCCCTTTACGCCAAAACCAGAAGGCGCTCATATCACCGAAAAATCAGAAGTATCGAGCCGTGTGATTTTGGGCGAAAATACCCAGATTATTGATAGTGTAATTCGCGGTCCTGTGATTTTGGGGAATAATGTGGTCATCAAAAATAGCTATATCGGACCATATACCTCTATTGGGGATAATGTGACGGTAGAAAACAGCGAAATTGAAGCCAGCATCATCATGAAAGACTGCACCATTCACGGTATTCCGGGGCGAGTAGATTCTAGCCTGATTGCCGATAGCAGTGTGGTGACATCTGCCAACCATATCATCCCATCCACACATCGCTTCATCTTGGCAGAAAATAGCTACGTGCAGTTATAGACAGTCTATTTGCAGGGGTAGCGCCCTAACAGAGTCAATTCTTTACGGCGCACCCTGCGAGCCTCACTATTCAAGCGCAATAAAAATTCTGTCACCCTACCTATAGGTGTAAGTGGGATAATCATCTCCTCTTGAAGCAAAAAGTGGTCATCCCAATGATGTAAACGTGGATGAAATAAGGGTGCAAATTCACCTGTCTCAATATCATATGAGCCAATATCACTGCTTTTGTAGCGATTACACTCAAAACAACTCACACATAAATTATCCAAAGTCGTTTTGCCACGATGATGTTCTGGCAAAATATGGTCAATTTCATGAGATAAAAACAAATCATCCTTATGGGTTTTGCAATATTCACAACACCCATTCGCACGTTTTTCAACTTGTCGGCGTAGCTCAATTGGAATTGCCATTATTAAACTTTCAATGACTTGCGTGCATAGATTTTCATCATGCTAACCAAGTGATTCACCTGCTCAAATTGGTCTAATTCGGCACGTTCATCTGGGGTCAATTGCCCATCACGGTTTTTATCTAATAACTCACGCACACGCATTTGCACATACTCAGACGCATGAAAATCAAGAATAGCTTGTGGGGTTGGTGCAGAAACAAGGAATTGATAGATTTCTTCATAGATAGGAGTAGTTACGAAAGACATCATTTTTCTCCGTGATATTCTTTTTATATTATAGCCATAAACTGCATTTTTAACACAATTCATATAGACCCTGTCTTGACGCACCATATATCCCTATGTTATTGTTTATACAATGAACTTTTCCTATTTGACAAGTCGTATAACAGGAGTTAAGAATGCCCGATATTGCAGAACGTGGTTATGTCCATGCCGATGTGTTGGTCTCTACTGAATGGGTAGCATCAAACCTCAACAATCCCAATGTGCGGATTATCGAATCGAATGAAGACCCCCTCCTCTATCCCAGTGGGCATGTTCCCGGGGCTGTACAAGTAGATTGGACACAAGACCTCAATGATGCCGTCTTGCGTGATTACATCCAAAAACCCCAATTTGAAGCCTTGTTGTCACGTATTGGTGTGACAAAAGATACCACATTGGTGTTTTATGGCGATAAAAACAATTGGTGGGCAACATACGCCTTCTGGGTATTTCAACTGTTTGGACACACCAACGCCAAAATTATGGACGGCGGGCGCTTAAAATGGGAAAAAGAAGGGCGTGAACTCACCCGCGAAGTCCCCAAATACCCCGCCACCACCTATGTCGCCAATGACCGTGATGACCACAAAATCCGCGCCTTCCGCGCCGAAGTGTTGGAACACATCAAAGCCAACCTCCCCTTAGTGGATGTCCGTAGCCCACAAGAATATTCTGGTGAATTGCTCCACATGCCAAATTACCCCCAAGAAGGTACATTGCGCGGTGGTCATATCCCCGGGGCGCAAAGTGTCCCTTGGGCGCGTGCCATCAATCAAGAGGACGGCACATTCAAGACATCAGAAGAACTCAAAGCCATCTATGAAGGCGAAAAAGGGTTGAAATCGGATGATACCATCATCGCCTATTGCCGTATTGGTGAACGTAGTAGCCATAGCTGGTTTGTATTGACCTATCTGCTTGGGTATAAAAATGTTCGCAATTACGATGGTAGCTGGACTGAATGGGGCAATTCTGTCGGTGTACCCATCGAAAAGAATGTCTAGTCAATTCATGCTTGCATGAATTATCATCTTGAATAGAAAACACGATGTAAGGGCGCAATATGTTGCGCCCTTACTGTATATATGATATGAAGGATAAAACCATGACCGACACACCACAAAAATTACAATCACTCCTCACCGATTTTTCTGCCATCACAGACCGTCATGAACGCGCCGAATATCTCATCGAAATTGCCGATAGATTCAAAGATGTGCGTGTACCAGCCGATATTTCCACCCGCCCACACCCAGAAGAAAATCATGTGCAGATGTGCGAATCTGATGCCTATGTATGGGCAGTTCCACAAGCCGATGGCACACAAAAATATTATTTTGATGTGTTGAATCCACAAGGCTTATCTGCAATGGCACTCAGCGTCATTTTGAGCGAATCACTCAGCAATCAGCCATTAGATGCTGTTGCCAATATCAAAAGCGATATTGTATTCACGATTTTTGGGCGTGAAGTGGCGATGGGCAAAGGGCAAGGGCTGATGGGCATTGTCAATATGGTACAATATGCGGCGAAAACAAAATTGAGTGAATAGAGAACAATAATGCGTGTATCTGTTGTATGGGATGATGAAGGTTGCACAATTTTACGGTACACTTATGCCCAAAATTGGACATGGGATGATTATGAAACAGCCATCAAACATGCCTATGCGCTTAAAACACAAGCAACTATCGCTATCGTTGATGTCATTGCCGATTTTTCTGAGAGTGGGGTCATCCCTAAAAATATGATTTCAAATTTCCAAAAATCACTCAATAGACCACAGTCTATCGAGTTTGGTGTGACCGTTTTAGTCACCAATAGTCTATTTATTTTGCGGATGATAGAGGTCTATCGTAAGATTAATCGGCAAGGAGCTAAGAAAATACGGACAGCCAAAACATTAGATGAAGCGCGTACTATAATTGCTCAAACACGGATTACAGGATTATAGCTGAATACACTCCTATACAAAAATCAAAAACGGGCTATTATGCCCGTTTTTTTGTTATTTGAGGCGACGACGGGATTCGAACCCGTGGATGGAGCTTTTGCAGAGCTCTGCCTTACCACTTGGCTACATCGCCATTGAACTTTATTTAGTATATGAAAATTCCCCTGTTATAGCAAGTATGAAAATTTCAGTCCATCCTTGCACAATTGGCAAAAAATCGCCACAATATGAGACATGGATGATGAAAAAAATACCCTAACTGAAAATACACCCGCCGATGATGAATCGGTAGAATCCCCAGTAGATTCTACAGCCGATATAACCCCTGTAGAATCTGCCCCAGACGAAACGCCATCGGCAGAAGAACCTGAATCCGAGGCGGTATCGTTATTTTCCGATGAATTAGACATCGAGTCGGCGTTGGCTTCGGTTGCCAATTTGAGCGCACTCATCACTGATACCAGCGAAATGGTACAAGTGGATGCCAAGCCCAAATCTGCTCATAAAGAAACACCTCCACCCGTGTTTGAATCCAATTTTCCCCGCCCTCCCTTCTTATCACTAGAACGCGGACAAATGCCCTCTGTGATACCCGCATTGGCGCTCATGTCTATTGGTGCAGGGCTGACCTTTTTGCTCATCACGGGGGCAGAATCGGTCAATACAGGCTTGGTGGGCATCCTCGCCATCGGCGGGATTTGCCTATTATTATTGCTCGTATGGCTTGCCAGTGGCAGATGGGCGCGTGGGGCATTATTTTTGGCGCTGATGATTGCGACAACGGCTGGTATCCTCGCCTATTTGCCACAAACAACATGGGGCGTGGCGGGATTACCATTATTGCTGTGTGGATGGGGCGCATCCGTCATTTTAAGCGGGTGGCTATCTCCCAAACAAACCACACAAGGGCTATTTGTCGGCATATTGCTCATCGTCATGGGTGCATCTGGATTTGTATTCACGGCGGGATTATTGCCAACGACTATCATGCCCCTCATCACCCAATATGGGGCGATTGTGGCAGGTATTGCGGGTGTGTTGTTATTCATCCCTGCCATTTTCAAACGGCATCGCTAATCATGACACTTCGCATTGCCATTGATGCCAGCAAGACCACTATCGCCAAAACCACAGGCACAGAATATTATGCCCGTGCGCTGATAGATGCCCTCATCCGCATCAATACCAAGCATGAATTACACCTGTATTTTCGAGATGAGCCAACTGCAAATTTATTCCCGCCTAACCCACTCGTCAAAACGCATATTATCCCCTTCAAACGGGCATGGACACATATCCGTTTGGGGTGGGAATTATGGCGCACCCGCCCCGATGTGGTATTCGTCCCCGCCCATACATTGCCTTTTTTCTTTCCGAGTCGAGCAGTGGTGACGGTGCATGATTTGGGCTATAAACAATTTCCACACGCACATCCCGCACGGGGACGATTTTATTTGGATTTGACCACCCGTTACAGTGCATGGCGAGCCACTGCGATTTTAGCCGATAGCGGAGCGACTGCCACCGATTTACATCATTTTTATGGCACACAGACAGGTAAAATCAATGTGGTTTATCCTGCCGTCAATCGGCTAAACATAAAATCCACCTTGCCCGACCATCCCGCCCTAAAAGACCCCTATTTCTTATTCATCGGCACATTGCAACCGCGCAAAAATATTGCCACCATCACCCAAGCCTATCGGCAATTCCGACTCACCGCCAAAAATCCGCCCAATTTAATCTTGGCAGGGGCAAAGGGCTGGTTATTTGATGAGGCATGGATAGGCGGTGAAGGTATTCACCTATTGGGTTATATTGATGAAGCGGATAAGGGCGCGTTGTATGCCCATGCACAAGGGTTGGTGTTTCCATCCTTATATGAGGGTTTTGGCTTCCCGATTTTAGAGGGGATGGGCTGTGGCACACCTGTTATCACCAGCACCACATCCAGTTGTCCAGAAGTGGCGGGGGATTCTGCCTTATTGGTGAATCCGCAGTCAGTGGATGAAATTGTGCAGGCACTCCATCGGCTACATGATGATGAGGCATTGCGTGACAAGTTACGCCAAAAAGGGCATATCCAAGCCGAAAAATTTTCATGGGAACGCGCCGCCCATCAGACATTGGCGATTTTGGAGAAGGTAGGGGCAAAATGACCCGTTTTTTAGTCATCCAAACAGGCGATATTGGCGACCTCATCGTCACAACACCTGCCCTATCTGCCTTACGTGAAGCACATCCCAGCGCACATATCACCCTCATGGCAACTTCTCATTCTGCCCCTGTGGTGATGAATACGGGTTTGGTGGATGAAATCATCCCATTTGACCGTAGTCAATTCAATAGCACCACCGCCTTTTTTAGACCGAAAAATTTACGTCGTATTTGGGCGCTCCGCAAAAATGGGTATGATGCGGTGTTATTTTTTCGTCATTTCACACTCAAACTCGGTACATTAAAATTCGCTTTTATCGGCTTTGCGAGTCACGCCAAAAAACGCATTGGACTCCAAAATGGCAATGGTTGGTTTTTGACCGATAGCCTCCCTGATGATGGATTTGGCGCAAAACACGAGGCGCAATATTGGCTAGAATTGGTCACACTGGTAGGCGGAAAAAAGAATCAATATCCCACCAAAGTGGCTATAGGGGCATCCCCTTTGCCCAAGCCTGTGGATAAAAAACGGATTATCATTCATGCAGGCAGTGGTGGCTATAGCCTCGCACGCCGTTGGGATGTGGAAAATTTTGCGTTGGTGGCGGATGAATTGCATCGGCGCTATGACGCGCAAATGGTCATTGTCGGCGGAAAAAGTGATGATGGTATCGCCCTAGAAGCCTGTATGACTGCCCCTGCTGTGAATTTGACAGGACAAACCACCCTCGCAGAATTGGCGGGCGTGATTGCCGATGCCGATGTGTATATCGGCGCGGATAGTGGGGTCATGCACCTCGCATCGGCAGTCGGTGTGCCGATTGTGGCACTGTTTGGTCCAAGCAATCATAAAGCATGGGGGGCATGGTCGCCCTCACCCAACGGACGCACGATTATTGTCCGAAGTGCCACTGAATGTAGCCCATGCAGTTATGTTGGGCATGGTATCGGCGCACGCGAGGGCTGTGTCGCGCGGACGTGCATGAAGCTCATCACACCCCAAAATGTTTTAGAAGCCGTCTATGAGCATCTCGACTATCCAGATACCACCTATACCTCTATTTATAGCGAAAATGCCAATCCATTGGCGAATCGGGCATGGAAGCGTCAAACCATCCTCGGATTGCCTGTGGATGGCATCACCTACGACCAATGGCTAAAATTGATTGATGGATGGGTCAAACGGGGGACATTTCCGCATCATGTGTGTACGACCAACCCCGAATTTATGATGATTGCCCAAAAAGACACGATTTTTGCGGGGATTTTACGCCGCGCCTCGTTATGCGTTCCCGATGGGGTGGGATTATTATGGGCGGCAAAACGACTCGGTGAACCCCTCCCACAACGGGTTACGGGGTCGGATGGTGTGCCACTTATCGCAGAAGAAGCCAGCAAGCGTGGCTGGAAACTCTTTTTTCTGGGGGCTGGTGAAGGCATTGCTCAAAAGGCGGCGGATATTCTGCGCGAAAAGCACCCCAATCTGCAAATTGTTGGGGTATATGGGGGCAGTCCATCACCCGATGAAGAAGAAGCAATTGTGCAAATGGTCAATGATAGCGGGGCGGATATTCTGTTTGTGGCGTATGGTGCGCCCAAACAAGATTTGTGGATTGCCCGCAATCAACCACGCCTAAAATGCAAAATGGCGATGGGTGTGGGTGGTTCATTCGATTTTATCGCAGGAATCGTACCCCGTGCGCCCATTTGGATGCGAAATTCTGGGTTAGAATGGCTATATCGGTTGTATTTGCAACCAACCCGTATTGGACGCATGATGCGCCTGCCCCGCTTTGTCTGGGCGGTCATCAGGCGCGGTAGACAATAGGAGCTAGGCGATGACCATCATTATTTTTCTTTTTCTTTTGCTATTTGGGGGATGTACAAGTATCGCAAATGTAGACATATTGCCCGTATATCCCGATGGACCACCCCATCCTACAATAGTCGAAATATATCCATCACCGACCTATACCCCCACAGATAACCATTCTAGGGGTGAGCCTTCTGCAACACCGACGCTCGATTTTTCTAGTGCATCACCAACACCGACACCCAATGCCAATGTTGAGGCGGTCATTGAACCCTGTAGCATCACCGTCCGCCAGCCACCCGTTAACGCCCCTACCCGAATGCCAGACCCCATGAATTCGCCCAATGTTGGCGCACCAATTGACCCTCATGTCGCTTTTTGCACCACGCCAGAAATCCCACAAGTTGGGCAGGCTTGGATTATTTATTTACGGGCAATTGATTTGGGGATGCCCATCTATTTTCTCACCCTGAGCAATATCGAAGGCGAAGAACTCACAGTGAGTTATAACCCTGCCACTGCACAATATGAAGTGGGGTCAGATTTATCATCGCTCTCATTCGTCAGCGCAATGACCCTCAATTCGTGGAATGTCGTCATGACCTTTATGGTCAATGAACCCGATGAAATCCGCGTAACGGGGAGTGCTAGTGGCGAAGTCCATTTTGGATACCCAGGACCTGCCATGTGGTCAACTGGGGCATTAGAACCGTTTGTATTGACAACCAGCGAGTAAAAACGATGTCGAATATCATCCCGCGCCCAGAAACACCTATCACCGACCAACTCGAAGCACTCACCTTCAATTTTATGTTGGCATTGCCCGGTCGTGCCAGCAGTACCCATACCCAACGGGCATATTTTCGGTGGGTAGACACCTTTTTGGTGGATGTGGCGGGGATGAAACCGACAACAGGCGATGCACGGGTCAAGCGCATGATGGCGCTTCCCGTGCCAATTTTGCAGAAGGCACTCACCCCGCCCCAAATACGGGCATGGTTGGGCATGTTGGTCAATGGCGACCAGCATAAACAAGCATTAGGTCAGGCACGCGCCGCCATCATCACCCTAGCGGATTTGATGGCAGAGGCGGGTTGGATTGATGATTATACGGTGGCATCATTAAGCCGTGTGCGCGTCCCCCGTGCAGAAGAAGGTCAACGTCCGGGGAAATGGCTATCTATAGAAGAACTTCATGCGATGGTGAGCGCCAGCAGGAGCATCGCCACATCCGAAGCACAAGCACAACGCAATGTGTTGGTCATGACCATGCTGTGTACGATGGCACTCCGCCGTGAAGAATTATCGGTGGCGAAATGGTCAGATTTGAGTGTACAAGACAACCGCCCCATTATGCGCGTACACGGTAAAGGGCGAAAATCTGCCACCATAGACCTACCCCGCTCTGTTGTAAGTGCGATGGAATCGTGGCGAAAATTATCCAAACCCGCAGACCGCAACACACCGATTATTCGGCGGATATGGAAAGGTGGGGGCATATCCAAACAAGGCTTGTCAGCCGATGGCATTTGGTTTGTGGTGGGCGATTGCTCAAAATATGCGGGGATAGACCATGTTGCCCCGCACGATTTACGCCGTTCTGTAGCGGGAGCATTATTTAATGCGGGAGTGCCAATTGAAAAAATTAGCCAATTGTTGCGCCATAGCAATATCGCCGTCACAGAACGCTATCTGAATAAATTGCCACAAGCCAACACAGGCGCGGTATTGATGAGCGATTTATTGGGGTGGGATGATGCCGATTGGTTGACCAGCACCACTACGCCTGTGCTATCTGATGAGGAATAAAATAATTCAATCGGCGTAGGGGCGCAACATGTTGCGCCCTTACAAAACAACCATATTTTGGGCATGTAGGGGCATGATATATCATGCCCCTACTCTCTACCTAAACCATATAAAATTTACCGATTGCGCCCGTATTGCTCATGGCTCGATACCCAATCGGATGATGAAATTGCCGCCGCCAGCGATAATTCGCCTGCCAGCACCACTCCCGCGATAATTTCTGCGAGTTTATTCACCTTACCGCGTCCATAGCAATCCATCAAATTCAAACATTCTTTTTGGGTCGCCAAGCCCGTCCCACCGCCATAGGTGGCGATAATCAATGAGGGGATGGTGATGGAAATATACAAATCGCCGTCATCGGTTAATTCGGTATAGACCACACCCGCCGATGATTCCGCCACATTTGCCACATCTTGCCCCGTAGCGATGAAAATCGCGGTGATGGCATTGGGTGAGTGACACCCGTTGTTATTTGCACCCGACAAAAACGCGCCGACATTTGCCACGCCAGCATGACGATGCAAGCTAGAGGGTTCTACGCGCATGACATGATTCAACACATCGCGCTTCACAATCGCTTCGGCGGTGACACGCTTGCCACGAGTCCGCATAATATTGACCTGCGAGGCTTTTTTATCGGTGGCAAAATTCGATTCCAAATAAAAATGCTGAATCGGTTCTTTATAGTGGTCTAAAATCCAGCTACAGGCGGCAAATGTTGCCCGTCCGACCATATTTTGCCCTGCCGCATCACCTGTCGAGTAATTAAAGCGCAGGAACACAAATTTATTCGAGAGATAAGGGTCTATATACTGCAATTTCGCCACACTGGAGGTAGATTCTGCCTCAACGCGAACTTTATCAATGTTGTCGTTCACCCATTTCAAAAATTCACGCCCTTCTAGCGCGTTGTTGAATACAAATACGGGGGCGCGTTGCATTGAATCGCCTACCACCGTACATTTTGCCCCGCCACTGAGGTTCAGCACCTTAATCCCACGATTATAAGATGCCACTAGCGTCCCTTCACTGGTCGCCATCGGCACAATAAATTCGCCCTTAGCATGTTCGCCATCAATGAGGATGGGACCCGCGCACCCAATGGGGACTTGCGCCACACCAATAAAATGCTCAACATTGCCTTTAGTGATATGCGGGTCAAAAGAATATTTGGGGAGATGTTCTAATTTTGAGCCTGTAAAATCTTCGACAAAGGCTTGGCGTTCTTTGATGATAGCTTCTGAATAATCATCGGTTGTATCGCGTGGGATACGGACGAGATGTTCATCTTTGGTGGTAATCGAATCTTCTACGGCAATCGCCAATTCACCAAACATCTCTGCTTCTACCGTGATTTCGATGCTATGCTTGCCTTCTGGCAGATGGTCGGTATGAACAATAAAAGAGACCACCTTCGCCAATGGAAAATCAATCGGCTCAAAAACAGGGGTAATTTTACGTGGGGCGGCATCATCCAAATCGAGCAAAATTGACCCATGAGGCATATCGTGTCCGTTGATGGCAATGGATTTAATGGCAACGACACGGGTATCACTCAGGCGATTTTTGAGGGAAAATTTGATGCCCCCTTCGATATTTTCCAAGCTACCAAATGTATATAATTGTTTTAGAATTAAGGTCGGGATGGTAACAGACATAAGTAACAACTCCTTTAAGAATGTGTTAGTCGGCTTTTATGAGATTTTTTTCATTTTTGTTAAACTAGAGTATATCGGATTTTAGCTTTTCGCCAAACAATTCATAAGGACGAGTCATGGACGATACACAACACCTCCTCAATGCAGAAAAAATCCGACTGGCTCATTTAGTCGAATCATTATTAATTGCCCAATTGCAAGTCGTCCTCTCACAGGCAACTATTTATCAACAAACCTTCTCCGATAATCGGCAGGCGCTCCTCGCTATGACGGTTTTGACCAACCTCATCCAACAAACCATCCACACTGCTCAAGATTTGCATACTACCCTCAAAATGCCCAATGAGAATATTTCCCCCATGCCCACCCATATTCACATCACCCCGCGCGAATTGGATGTGCTAAAAGGTGTTATAGAAGGTATGAGCAACAAAGAAATTGCCCATGCGTTAGGGATGACCATTCGCACGGTCAAATTTCATCTGGATAATATTTTTAGCAAATTAGGGGTGGCATCACGTACCGCCGCCGCGCTAATTGCTGTGCAACACGGGTTAATCCGATAATTACCCGTCCAAAAGGACAGGAGGACGGCTGTCCATAAGTCCATTGGGAGAAAATCGGCTTTCTGCGACACTGTATTTAACGATTCAATTCACTGTTCAGAAAGGAACATGAAAAATGTCACTCCCATTCGGAATTTTAACAGCACTCATTAAAGACCCAGATGTGATGGAAATCATGGTCAACAACCACGAGACCATCTATTACGAGAAAAACGGCAAATTGCATCGCGCCCAAGATTTTTTTAACACCGAAAAAGATTATCTCATCACCATTCAAGCCCTCGCCGCCTTCACAGGCAATTTGCCCAGCGAGACCAACCCCATTGTAGATGCCCGCTTATCCGATGGCTCACGGGTGCATATCATCATGCCCCCTGTGGCACAAAGCCCTGCCATTAACATCCGCAAATTCCCACATCGGATGTTGATGATAGAAGATTTGCTCAAGCTAGGCGCATTATCTCCAGAAATTGCCGATTATTTGGATAGTGCCATCAAAAATCGTCTGAATATTCTGGTATCGGGCGGGACAGGCAGTGGCAAGACCACCCTGCTCAATGCGTTGGTACATTTGGTAGATGATGAAGAACGCATTATTGCCATCGCCGATTCTGGCACGCTCCGCATCAATAAACCACATTTGGTCATGCTTGAAGGCACACCACCCAATTTTGAAGGCAAAGGTGGGGTCAATAACGCCCAACTCATCGCTAGTGCTATGAAAATGCGTCCAGAGCGCATTATTGTCAGTGAACTGAATACCGCCGCAGAGACCAATCTCTTCATCCAAGCCCTACAAACAGGGCATGATGGTGGGATGACATCCCTTCATGCCAATAGCCCGCGTGATGCCTTTGGGCGCATGGAAATTTTGCTCACCGCACATACCCCCTATTTGCCCCTCTCCATTTTACGGGCGCAATTGGCAGAATCGTTGGATGTGGTGGTACAAATCCAACGACTCAATGATGGGGTGCGCCGTGTAGTGGCTATCACCGAAGTGATGGGTGTTGAGCGCGACCAAGTGGTGTTTCATCCCCTATTTGAATATGTCGGCGATACCCGCGATGGCAATTTTGTGACCCTGAACACATCGGCAAAAATCAGATAACACAATCGGGCGAGGCGTGCATCACCCTACAACCCATATTAAACGGTAAGGGCGCAACATGTTGCGCCCGTTTTTATATAACTATACTCACCCCTTTTATCAAAATCCCCCCTTTTTTTTACCCGCGCTATCCATCAAAATGACCTGATGACAAATTATCACAGCGCCATTTTAGAAAAAATTAGCACATCGCATATCATGGTGATAGGTGATGTGATTTTAGATGAATATCTCATCGGCAACAGCACGCGCCTCAGCAGAGAAGCACCTGTGCCTGTGTTAGAATTCACATCGCGCAAGCTCATTGCAGGCGGGGCGGGCAATCCGTCTGCCAATTTATCGGCATTAGGAGCGCATGTTTATCAGATTGGGGTTGTGGGTGGCGATGAATTTGCCTCACCATTGCGCCAAATCTTGCAGGATGAAAAAATTGATATAAGTGGGATTATCACCGACCCCACCCGCCCTACCACCGTCAAAACACGCATTATGGCACAAATGGGTCTACGGTTTCCGCAACAAGTCGCACGACTCGATAGGCTCTCACGCAAGCCTGTTTCGGATGACATCGAAACTACCCTCATGGGTGTTATTGCCGATAAACTACCACAGATGAACGCTATTTTATGCTCCGATTATCACGGCGGATTGCTCACCCCATCGCTGGTAGAAAAAATCCGCATGAGCGGGGGCGATAAACTCCTCACAGCAGATGCACAAGGAGAACTAGATAAATATCGTGGGTTTGATGTGGTCAAATGCAATGCCGATGAAGCCCAATCTGCATTGGGGGGCGTATTATCCACCCATGATGATTTTGCTCATGCCGCCAAAACGTTGCAAAATCGGCTCAATTTGCGCGGGGGGATGGTCATCACACGCGGGGGCGATGGCATGACCATTGCACAAGCCACAGGCGAGGTGCATCATATCCCTGCCCCTGCCGTGACCGATGTTTATGATACCGTTGGCGCAGGTGATACCGCGATTGCATTGCTCACAGGGGCATTATGTGTTGGGGGGACATATCTACAAGCAGGGAAATTGGCAAATATCGCCAGTGGGCTGGTTGTGAGGCGCGTGGGCAATTATGCGCCATCTGCCCAAGAAATTATCACCGAATTTGTTCATTATGAGGAGTAACATGCCATGCGCCAACCACCTGACCCCAGTGCTTTTTATCAATTGGTGTGGAAAATTGTCTTGCAAATCCCATACGGGGAAGTAAGTACCTACGGGCAAATTGCCACCATGATTCCCCCACCCGATGGCGTAGAACCACCCGCCTATGACCGTTGGTCGCCCCAATGGGTTGGCGGGGCGATGTATGCCACCCCACAAGGCAAAAGCATCCCATGGCAACGGGTGATTAATGGTCAGGGCAAAATTAGCCTGCCCGAAGGCAGTAAAGAAGCCATATTGCAACGGGAACTACTAGAAGGCGAAGGCATCATCTTTGATGAAAAAGACCGCGTGAATTTTGACCAATGCGGATGGGAAGGACCCGAAGAAGCATGGCTGGCAGAAAACGGGTTATATGCCCCGCGTCCGCTCCGCAAAAAGCCAAAAAGCGGACAAATGAACCTGTTTTGAACTTATTTTATCCCTACACTATAAGGTACAACATATTACGACCAAAATTGACTATTCTAGGTGTGTAGTGGCATGATATATCATGCCACTACGGGCAAATGAAACTTTATACTCCGTATTAAAAAACGAATTATCGCGCCTATGACCAATTATGATGAAGGATAACCCCAATGGATAGCATAGATTTACGCAGTGATACCGTTAGCCACCCCACCCCAGAAATGCGCGAAGCGATGGCGCACGCCATTGTCGGGGATGATGTGTATGGCGAAGACCCAACCGTCAACCAACTCGAAATCGAAGCGGCGCAAATGCTCGGCAAAGAGGCAGGTTTATTTGTCACCAGTGGCAGTATGGGCAATTTGGTCGCTGTTATGACGCATTGTGGCGGACGCGGGGATGAAATTATTCTGGGCGATAAAGCCCATATCTTCCGTTATGAAACAGGCAGTGCCTCTGTCGTCGGCGGAGTGCATCTACACACCATCCCCAACCAACCCGATGGCACGCTACGCCTAGAAGATATTCAACGCGCTATCCGCGAAGA
>JANRKU010000084.1:0-16053 GCA_033763335.1 bacterium | reverse complement strand
ATATTTGCTCACATCTTCCAGCGCATCATAGAGGCTATTCACATCCTGCACGCCATTAAAAACGAACATCCCGCCCTGAATCTGTGTGCCGCCTCCCTCTGGCTTGGATTTCACCGCGCCACCACCCATGCCGTTGATGTCCGTCATGGCATTTTTGAGCGCCATGAGGTCACGCATGACGCTTTGTATGGCGATGCTGATGCCATTCATGGAACTGATGACGGTGGCGCTCATCCCCACCGATGCCGAGGCAATCGCAGACAAATCTGCACCGATGCGCCCATTGGCGCTGTTCATGAGGGCGGTGGCTTTTCCCACGCCAATTTCAAAGGACGATAAATCTGCCGTGAATACGGCGGTTAAAGTGGCGATTTCTGCCATGATGTTGTGCTTCCTTCCTTATATATAAATAACAGATAGAGACGGGGTATGGTGGTCACGATATATCGTGTCCCTACAGGCGCAAAATGATTTTTTCTTTTCCCCACTTAAACCAGATAGGATGTAAGGGCTTGCCATGGCAAGCCCCTACGATATGCCGATTTTTTACGATAAAAATAGGTAAAATCACCCCATACCATTATTTTTCCATTGTGAACCAATTTGGCGTGAGGGGTTGCCTAAAGCGGG
This sequence comes from bacterium, assembly GCA_033763335.1. Lineage (GTDB taxonomy): Bacteria > Chloroflexota > Anaerolineae > Aggregatilineales > Phototrophicaceae. The sequence continues at coordinate 15,423 of JANRKU010000084.1, read as the reverse complement.
GTATAATCATCATATTATCCACAAAAAAATCACCCCATGAGGCGATATGAGACCAGAAACCCTTGCAATCCATTCAGGCTATGAGATAGACCCCAGTACAGGGGCATTAACCCCGCCCATTAACCTGTCTACCACCTTTGAGCGCGATGTTGATGGCACGTTTTCGCGTGGGCATGTGTATACCCGCGACACCAATCCCAATCGGATAGAACTCGAAACGCGGCTTGCCGCCTTAGAAGGTGGCACAAACGCGCTGGCATTCGCATCGGGGTCTGCGACCTTTATGTCGTTGTTGCAGGCACTCAAAACGGGCGACCATGTGATTGCCCCCAACGATATGTATTATGGGATTCAGGTGTTATTGCGCGAGCTATTCCCCGATTGGGGCTTGCAAGTATCATTTGTAACCGCCTCAAAATTGGATGAGATAAAAGCCGCTGTGCGCCCCAATACGCGCATGATTATCATCGAAACGCCCTCGAATCCGCAGATGAACCTGAGCGATATTGCGGGGAGCGCGATGATTGCCCATGAAGCAGGCGCGATTTTGGTCTGTGATAACACCATCGCCAGCCCCATTTTTCAGCATCCGTTTGAATTGGGCGCGGATGTGGTCGTTCATGCCAGCACAAAATATTTGGGCGGGCATAGTGATGTGTTGGGCGGTGTGGCGATTGTTAAAGAGGTCACGCCCTATGTGGAACGCCTCCGCATGATTCAAAAAATCGGTGGGGCGGTGCCATCGCCGTTTGATTGTTGGTTGCTCATGCGCGGGATATTCACACTGCCCATCCGCATGAAAGCCATCAACGACAATGCGCTGGCGGTGGCAAATTTCTTGGCAAATCATCCCAAAATTGACCGTGTGTTGCATATCGGCTTGCCGTCACATCCGCATTATGGCTTGGGCATCCGTCAAATGCACGGCTACGGCGGATTATTCAGCTTTTTGATAAAAGGTGGCGCAGAAGAAGCCCTCGCTATGACCACACGCCTCAAGTTGATAAAACGCGCCACCAGCTTTGGCGGGGTGCATAGCACGATTGAGCATCGCGCATCGGTGGAAGTCGGCACGACCACCCCGCCGAGCCTGCTCCGTATTTCGATTGGGCTGGAACATCCCGACGACCTCATCGAAGATTTGGCGGGTGCATTGGGGTAGGGGGATATAAAAATAGGCAAATTTCTGGGATATGGCAGGCGATAAATCACCTGCCTTTTTGACCTAAACCCCGTGAACGGGGTTGAATTGCCGATTTTTATCGTAAAAAATTGGTGTGGCGTAGGGGCATGACATGTCATGCCCGATTTTTAGCGTTGATTATGCGGGGGGGCTTGCCATGGCAAGCCCGTACATTGTGCCAATTTTCAGGGACAAATTGGCAGACCAACCCCATTTATGGGGTTTCGGTCAAGCAGGCAGGTGGTTCACCGCCTGCCGTATCCCAGAAATTAGCGTACTTATGGGTAATGATTAGCCAATTTGGAGAGGGGGCAGGGGGGTGAGGTAAAATTTACCGCCGCCGCAAAATATTTGTCGCGGATAGCTCCATCATCGGCGCATGGTCATGGACTGCCATCCACGCCAACGCACGGGCAATCACCGTATCGTCATGACCGCCACTGGGCGCGTTATAGCGCCACCCACCCCCCTTGAGCCGTTCTGTCTGATATGCCAATAATTCGCCCGTTGCGATGGGGTCATGGATGAGCGCCAATTCGCCCCGTTCTATCGCCAATGCCAATGCCTCTATCAACGGCGATTTGCTTTTTGCGCTCATGGTGAAGCCGATGATGGGCAAGCCTTCTGCTTGTAATGCCTGAATATTCGGTTCACCGATGCTATTGGCTTCCCCGATAATATGGTCAATGCCCCATTCATCCGCCAATTGCTTTATCCGACCCCGTTGGACTTCCCAGCCCACCGCGTTAAATCGGGCGATGGCGACCTCTTGCATAGTATCGGCATTCATCACACACATCACGGTATAATCATGGGCGCGACCCCAATCCACACCCGCCACAAAGCGCGTGCCAGATGGGAAATCGGTGGGCAGGGCAGGGGATAGGGTAGACATCGCCAACACATTGCGAAACACCTCGCTGTTATCTGCCAAAAATTCTGCCAAATATTCTTGTGCGAATAGGCGCAGGGGCATGGTGCTTTTGGCAGATTCAATCTCGCTTGGGGCGATGAACGGATTTGCCGATGTAGGCGCATGAAACGCGCCCCATTCGGTGTTGAGCGCGTCCTCTCCTAATAAATATAGCTGATAAAAAAAGTTCCGTCCGCGTGGGGTGCTGGCAAAAATCGCCCGACCAACCCTATCGGTCAACAATGGGCGGATAGCACCATTCCACGCCTCTTCTAAATCGGCAAATTGCCCCGCCTCATCAATCACAATCAGGTCGTATGCCCGTCCGCGCACACTATCCACCGCTTTGAGTGACCAACAATCTACCGCGCCACCGTTATATAATTCGATACGGTGTTCTTCTTCGCTCCGATGAGCCGTATTCGGCTTGTTCATGCGCTTGAGCGTCCGCCACACCTCGCTGACCATGCGGTATGTGGGGGCAAAATAGGCGACTTGTAGCCCCGCCTCTAATGCCCCTTGTATTTCGTATAGTGAATAAGTCGTTTTGCCAAAGCGCCTTCCACATGCCAACACCTTAAAGCGGGCAGGATGCGCTCGGATTTTTTCCTGTAGCGCATGAAGCGCGGGTAGATTGGGTTGCATGAGGATTCCCCCTGAATTGTTAAATTTCCTAAAAACTTTTTTACATATCGTACTGATAAACACCCTTTATCGGGTATAATTTATTCATCAATAAACAATTTTCGCATATTCAATAATGGAGATTCTTCTGTATGAAACGTATCGTAGTTGCACTCATGATAGCTATTTTGGCACTGCTTGTTGGTGCTGTATCTGCCCAAGAAACCGCCCTTGTCCCCAATGAACTCTATCTGCAAAGTGCCAATAGTGGCACATGGACACCCATTGATAGCGAAAATGGCACATTGACCTTGTTGGGATTAAACCCCCGTTTGCAATACACCATGACCACCCCGCGCTTATGGAGTGTCACATTGGATAGTTTCCCCTTTGTGGATACATGGAGCCTGATGGCAGACATCATCCCGCTCGAAGCCATTTTGTCGTTTGATACCTATAATGTGCGCTTGCTCCTCTCATCCCCCGTGTTGGATGTCAATGTGAACCCAAACAGCCTCACCTATAATGCACAGGTGATTGAGGTCATCAATTTTGTGGATGAAACCACCAAAGAAATCCCCACCAGCTTCACCTTGCCCGTATTGACCATTCAACCCACGCTCGATTTTACGTTGGCGTTGATGGATGCCGCGTATACCCGCCTCGAAGGGACGCGCAATGCCGATTGTGTCGCGTTGTATGATGCCTATGTGGATGCTACTAGCGCCATTCAAGCATTCTCTGGCGATACAAATTCCGCAGAATACAATGACCTGTATAACGCCATGTTCTATGCGTATTTGGACTTTAACAATAATTGCGTGGGAAATCCGCAATAATGCTGATAGCCATAAAGACGGTGTAAAATATTTTTTAATCTGTGGCGGACATACGCGCTTTGCGCTAGTCCGCCATTACAGGTCTGCCTGTTTTTTGGGGTGTAATGGCTGTACTAGAGCCTTTAGGCTCGTATGTCAGCCACAAAAAATATTCCGTTGACTATATCGGCAACATGAACGGCTTGCCATGCCCCACATAGACACAAGTCGCGTGGCTGGCTTTCACCTTTTCGGCGCTGGCGAGCAATTCCGCTTTATCATCAATCAACCCGTTGATTTTGGTATTGCCTTTTAGGTTGGTGAACACATCCCCGATGATAAAATCGCCATCGCCTGTCAAAAATCCGACCGACCCTTTGCTATGACCGGGCAAATAAATTACATCGGCATCGAAGCCATACTCGCGCAAATTATCGCCATCTTTTAGGATGATATCGGGTGTGAAGGTATCAAAATGGCGGATTCCCATCAGCCACATCATACTATTGATGAACCCCTGCATGAGCTTGCCTTTGGTGATAAACATATTGCCCCGCTTGACCATCTCCATATCACCAGAATGGAGGGCGATTTTTGCGCCAAACCGTCCACGAAAATAACGGGCGTTATCGGCATGGTCAAAATGCCCGTGTGTGAGCGCGATAAGGCGCAAATTTTGGGGAGTGCAACCCGCTTCAATGAGCGCCTGCTCAATTTTTGCCCGATGTTTAACCCCGCCCGTATCCACAAGGATGAAGCCCTTTTCGGTGCGGATGAGGTAACAATTGACGGTGGCGGAAAAATACGGGGTGGTGATGGTCTGAATGGTATAGGACATGATATAGGTCTCCTTTATGGACAATCGTCATATCCTGCTCCTATCATCTTATACGCAAAAATGAGGTGTGTGGTGGCGTGCTACCCTTTTAACTATATGTTATTTCATATTTGTTAGATGATATATTTGTATCATCAGAATTAACTGCTGGCTTAAAATTCACAGTTCCTGCTATAACAATAGACTGAGTAATTATATTTTCTTGGGACTTAGGTGATGGGACATCAAGACCATCCTCAAGTAGAAAATAGATATAATCAATCCGTGCATCTCTAAGGTTATTAACCGCTTCTGTACGTGTAACACCTTGCGCTTTACAGCCTTTTAATTCAGGATTGCGAGCCATAAATATGACTGACCCATCAGATAAATTATCTTGTGATATCTCAATAGTATAGTTATGGTTTGCGAGTTTTTTTGCTTCTTCTAAACGGTCTTTATTCATTTTCTTTATCCTCTTCCACATCCTCTTGGAGTTCATCTTGTTTAGATAGAACTTTTTTGATGCTTTTTAACGCATCCCTAGCATAATCTGGTGATAATTCACTAGACCCTCTTGGAAGCATATCCCTTATTTCTGGAAAATCAGGATGCGTAATGATATCATGTTTGCTTCCTAACCTTATAGTAAACCCAAAATGCTCATATAAGGTGCTTAAATCCTTAGCAGACCATCCTGTTTTTGTTTGATAAAGTTTTTTAAGAAGTTTATCAGTTTTTGAAGACACTTATTAACTCTCATTTTTGGGTTGAGAGCGTAATCCTACATCCACCGTCATAGAAGCCCTATGATCCTCTCCCATGAATAGCTTAAATTCATAAGCCCCAAATTCCTCAAAGATAACATTCTGCATTGGCGCTAGTATAGTAACGCGAGATGTTTGACCAAATGGCGCTTTTGGTATATCAAATTCAAAAGAGAGTATCGCCAGTTCTTTAGTATCAGGATTAAATAGCCTAATGAATACGATTCGATGCCCTTCTTCGCTCCAATCAAAGGCAAGTTGTGCAACAACATAGAGGTGAATTAATACAGCAGGTAAATTGCGTGCTTGTATTTGTGTAAATGCACCTAAAATATTTAATTTGTTAGAGCTATCTACATTAGCGTAATCTGCTGTTAGAAAGATTTTGACTTCCATCATCAACCTCATTGTGTGATATGAACAAACATAATCATATCATATCACACATACTAAGTATGTCAAAAAGGCGTTAGGGGTTATATTTTTGCCCAAGCCACCCGATACTCACCCGTCACTGACCACACGATGCGCCCCGCTTCTTCGGATATTGCCACAGTCGCCCCCAGCCAATTCACGGCATAACAGCCATAATCCGCCAGCGAAAAGGCATTGGGCATAATCGCTTCGTGGATAGCGCCTTGTATGGCATGTGCCTGCACGCGGGTATCGGCATAAACGCTCACCCGATACACCGCCTCTAGCTCGGCGGTCGGTGTCCGATATAGCTCTCTGGTTTTGATGGTATTAAAAACGGCATATGGCACAATCGCCAACCCTATCGGCACAGCCGCGAGATACAAACGGGTGGGGTTATCACCCAAATGGGTGATGACATCACTATCGGCGGTCAATACGGCGAATAAAATTTCGTCTAAATCCACATATAGCGCATAGCTCATTTTGCCTACACCTCATCCATCCGCACACGGCGCACGGTGGTCGCGCCCGCTAATCCGTCATAATATGCCACCATTTTGAGGCAATGGGCATGATAATCGCCCGCAGAAACCTGTTGACCATCCACCGAAAAATTGACCCGTTTGGCGCTATGCGCGGCTTTTTGTAACCATATCGCAGAGGCGGCGCGGTGCATGTCATAACTAGTGGCGGTCAGATAATACGTGCGCCCATCGGTAGGGGCATCGAACAGGATATGGCGGGCGGACATATTGAGCGTATGCGCGGGAGCAGTTGCCCCTGTGCCATCCACCACGCGCCACGCGCTACCATCCCCCGCGCCTTCTGTGTATGCCATATAATGGGGCAGGGGATAGCGGGTATAGACCATCGCGCCACCGATATAATCGCCCACGGGGTAAATTGCCACCCGTGATTGATGGGTGCTGGTGCTATCCAAGACGGTTTGTAGATGGTCATCGCTGAAATAGGGTATATCGTTGAGGGTAAATTCATCGGTGCTGGCGGATGTTAATTCGCGCAAGTGGGCGATGAGGCTGGTCATGCTGATACGTGCCATGTGAAGGGGTCTCCTGTGATATAATATGCGGAAAGTAGCCCAATTGATGGGGTAAAAATCTTTGTGTTACGGGATTTATTGGCTATCCCCATGTGGACACGATATATCGTGTCCCTACACCCCATTGATGGATGATTGTATGGACGGCATTCTAGGCTTGTCCGTAGTTGTTTTGATGATTTTGCCTGATTTTTCTGCATTTGGGTGTTATTTTATGGCGGATATACGAGCCTAAAGGCTCTAATCCGCCAGTACATCTTCAAAATTGGCAGAATTGTACGGGACGATTAGCGCAAAGCGCGTATATCGTCCCTATGCCTGCCCCTACAGATAAAAATGGGATTCAGAGATAAGATACATAAGGATTTTTTGTTGTTGGTGTTATCAACCATATATAAGGAAGCGACTATGAAAATACGCCTATTTTTTTCCCTGTTACTCCTCCTCATCACCGTGCCGAGTATCGCGCAAAACCAAGTGCCGAGTATTGCCACCGTCCATGTATTCAACACCGCCACCAACGATATTCTGATTGGCGCAGAAGGTGATATTCGCCAACTCGCGCCCAATGCCACTACCACGCTATACCTCCCCACCAATACCCCGCTCTATATCAATGATGGGGCGATTCCGCTTGGGGATGATTACCTCGTGGGGCATCGCTATGCCTTTGCTTATTTGGGCATGGGCGATTATACCGTCACCGATATAACCGACACGCCATCCGACGAGACGACTTCGGTGTGGTGGGTGGGCAATTTTTTGGCAGATACAACCGCATCCATGAGCGTGGCAGTGAATGACAAGCCGATTATCGAAAATTTGCCACACGGCGAATGGGCATCATTTGTCGCGCCTATCGCTTATTTTAGTATCGCGTTTTCGGTGGGGGATGTGGTGTTATATCAGACCGACCAAGCCTTTGGTGAACCCTATTACACGGCGCTCATCGGCTTTTCTGGGGATTATACGGGCAATTTGATGCGCGATTTTTTCCCCATGCCCATAGATGTCATCGAGACCGATTTCCTCACATGGCTCAACGCGCTCACAGAGGCGAATATCCCCCCCTATCTCTATGAAAATATGCTCCGCCTGATAGCCAATTCCGAGATGGAATATGACTTTTTGGCACCAGACCGCGTGATTTTATTGCCCTACGATGAGGCATTTAATGAACTGGCATTTGATACGCGCATGTACTTTTTTAATGATGATGCACGCTTGACGGATTTGCTCAATCATCACCTGTTGGTCAAAAGTGAGATGCCCCAAGACCCATCTGCACCCATCACCACATTGGCAGGGACAGAATTGGCGGTGGGGATGAGTTCACGCGGGTTGATGATTGCCAATGCCAACTATATCACACGGCTATTGTTGCCCAATGGGAGCGAAGTCTGGTTGATGAATGGGGTGATGTTGCCCCGTGTGGAGGAATAAAAATAGTGATACGACAGGCGCTGAAGCACCTGTCTGCGCCACCAAAACCCCATAAATGGGGTTGGTCTGCCAATTTGCAGGGATAGATAGGCATGATGTAGGGGCATGATATATCATGCCCGATTTTTAACGTTGGTTATGGCGGGGCTTGCCATGGCAAGCCCCTACGATATGCCGATTTTTTATGATAAAAATGGGCAAAACAACCCCGTTATGTGCGTTAGTTTTTGTGGCTGACATACGACCCTAAAGGGTCTAGTACAGCCATTACACCTTCAAAATAGGCAGACATGTAATGGCGGACTAGCGCCAAGCGCGTATGTCCGCCACCCGCCCAATCTATCAGAGGATGTATTAGCCCCCACATATGCCATAAAAAAACCCACTAGCGCCCCTTGAGGGTGTTTAGCACCTCATCCAAACGCCGTTTGACCGTCATCACATCCATGTCGCGCACCGCATCCAGATTCAACGGGGAATTTTGGGCGGGGTTGCCGATGGATGTTGGTGGCGGGGTAGGGGCAGGTGTGATTAATAAGCCACGCAATTCTGCCAATAAATTTTGATACGCCACCAATTGGTCTTGCAAGGCATCGCGCAATTCGGTCATTTCTTCGATAGGCGATGGCGCTTCTGCTGGGGCGATGGGTGTGGTGTCGTCATCGGGCAACACATCGGCATTTTCTTGAAAATCGGTTTCATCGGTCATGGGTTTTTTTCTCCTGTTCATCATAAAAATGGGGTTTGTATGGATGCGATTATGTGGGTTATTAAATTAAAGACGGTGTATGCCTGTAAGGGCGCAACATGTTGCGCCCCTACATCCATAAAATGGGAATGGCTGTAGGGGCTTGCCATGGCAAGCCCGCCATAATTAACCGTAAAAAATCGGGCATGACATGTCATGCCCCTACGATTTCCCGATTTTTTACGATAAAAATAGGCAAAATAACCCCACCCAATAGGTGTGTAGGGACACGATATATCGTGTCCGTTGTGGGGATAGGCGATAATTTTCCCTCATGTCGCCTGACCCATCAGATACCCGAATAATTCGGCGATGGTGGCGGGGGGGAGGCGGTCAATATACTCCAAATGCCAGCCAAAGGCATGTGCCAGACGCGCACGCATCAAGACCCACGCATCGGCAAATGCGGGGGGATGCTCAAAGTCGCGCCATACCAACAAGGCTTTCGCTAAATCGGTTTGCCGATTAACGAAACATCGCGCCAATCGCGGCGCTCACCTCTTTGACACATGCCGTCCAATCGGCGGGTGATAGCTGTGCATAACTGCTTTCTGCTCTCGGATTGCCATCATAGCCCCACGCGGTGATGACCTGCGCCATCAGCCGATTGAGGGTTATAAAATCGCCCGATTCGGCGGCGGCTTGCCACGCGAGGAGCGATTGCATCGTCTCCCACGCCGATAAATTGATGGTTATCATATGATACTATCTCCTGAAAATATGCGTTATAACTTGAACCTCATCCCCCCGACCCCGACGGACACGATTAATCGTGTCCCTACATCCAGTCTTGAGAAGGGGGAGAAACCCATTTTGTGGGTGGGTGTAGGGGCGCAACAGGTTGCGCCCTTACGTCCTCTCCATAGTGGAGAGGGGATTTAGGGGTGAGGTAAAAGTGTCTTTCATCATGCAAACACACTCCCCAAATCCTCAAAATGGGCGCTGAACGCCCCATCGCGCCGTAACTCGACATCCATCCGCACCACATCCTCAAACGGATAGGTGATTTTGCACGCCGTCACGGTGGCATAACACGCATATTTTGGCTTGCCACTGGCTGTCCCTTCTGGGGCATAAATCAGCTCTGCCCGATTCCCCACGCGCAACGCTTGACGGATGGGTGTGCCAGAGGTGCTTTTTGCCTGTTGCAATAATTCCACACGAAAAATCACTTGGCGCGTGGTGGCGATATGAGCGCGGTCACTGGTATTCCCCGCCGTAATATCCACTGTGGCGATGCTATCATCCACCACAAAGCGTAAAAAATCGGCTTGGATGGGTGTCGTGCCAAAGGTCAATGCGAGTGTTTCGCCTGTATAACGTTGAGTGGTATGAATGGGCATGTGGGGGTCTCCTATAAGCCTGTATAGATGAAATAATTGAGCGTCATGGTCGGTTGTACGTTGGGATGTTCGCCACCACCACCTGCTGATGCAGTAGTGGCGGTACTGCTGATATTTGTGCCTCCACTGAGCGCCGCCCCACCTGTGCCTGCCGCCACCGTGACCACATACCCTGTGCCGATGCCAGAATTATGCGAATGGATGGGCATTTCTGTGGCAATCAGGCGATGCACCTGTGACCCGCCTGTGCCACCGATGATTTTTGACCATGAATGGGCAAGATTGGCATCATCGGGGTCTAAGCCTGCCACCACGCGCCCACGCAAATCGAGCAGGGGCAGGCGTTTATTGGCATTAAAATCGGATAGGGCATTCGCCCCGCGTGTGCTGGCTACGCCACTACTATCTTGAATGACGAGCGTGGCATTGGTGGTTAATTCCCATAAATGGGTATATAAGGTGAGCATATCGGCATTGGCGCGGGCAGTCGCCCCACTGCTGGCACTGCCAATCGTGCGCCCATCACAGCGTAACCACTGATTGCTCATATCCCCCGCACGGGCGGCAATTTTGAGGTCGCCGATATTCCAGCCCAACGCCTTGCCCGTATTGGCGAGCGCAAGGTTGGCGCTGTCTACTTGCAAGGTGAGGATGTGTTCGAGCGCGGCGATTAATTCGTTATACATCGCCGCCGTGATTAAATCGCCTGTTACTCTGGGTTGTGGGATGGTGACGCTCATGTGTATTTTTCTCCTGTTGATGATTTTTTTAATATCTAAAATTTTTAACCTCATCCCCCCGACCCCCTTCTCCAGTCTGGAGAAGGGGGAGAAAATCATTTTGAGGGTTGGTTTAAGTCCCCTCGCCAGACTGGAGAGGGGATTTAGGGGTGAGGTTAATGGCAAAATCGGCAAAATGTATAGATGCGCTTCTGTGCGTCCACAGGGGATAATATCTTTATTCCCCCACCAAAACGGCGTGTATCACTAATTTGGGGTTGTGGTCGGTGCTACAACTCATGACCCGATAGGGCAAATCGGCAATGACCACGCGCATATCTATCGTCAATGGCGCGTTATGTAAAAAAACGGCACGGTAGCGGGGCTTATTTTGCAATGAATCGGCAAATAATTCCCAACCATCGGCATTTTGTCCGATGATGTGCAAGCGACATGGCACATCAGTTTGCACCAAATCCCATGTCACCACCTGTCCGCCTCCATCATCGGGGGCATAGTGGGGTGTATAGAGTGTGGCGCGGTGGGGCAGGGTGTTGGCGAGTGTTTCGCGCATCCATGTGAGGGCTTCTTGGTCAAATTCGCTCATAGTACGTGGTCTCCAATGGCAAACAAAAACGGCGACCCCGCAAGATGCGGAATCACCGTCAATAATCGTAAATAGCTTGTGGCGGACATATGCGCCTAAAGGCGCTAGTACCGCCATTACGCTATGCCTATTTTTATCTATGGTGATAGCGGGCTTGTCATCGCAAGCCCCTACAATATGCTAATTTAACCCTCAAAAACAGGCAAAATGTAATGGCTGACTAGAGGCTTTAGCCTCGTATGTCAGCCACAAAAGATACAACTATAGGGGCATAATTTTTCTAGAAAACACATTTTCCCCAGAAATAAAAAATCCCCGTAGGGATAAGGTATTTTCATCAGTTAATTCTCTAGTATGGGACGAGAAGGGCGGGTTAAAAGACCTGTGGGGTTAGGAAGCCAGATAAGCGCCGCCCAGCCGTTTTATTTCCCATACAATCCTGTTTAGGGGGCAGGATTTCTAAAGTATAACATAGATACGTTAGTTCTGTCAAGTGCAATACCAAAATAATTACGGATGGGGCGATGGTTAAAAAGTCCTGTATGTTAATATCCTACTAGCATAAGATAGCGATACGGCAGGCGCTAAAGCACTTGCCTGCGCCATCGAAACCCCATAAATGGGGTTGGTCTGCCAATTTGTCCCTGAAAATGGGCAAAATGTACGGGCTTGCCATGGCAAGCCCCGCATAATCAACGCTAAAAATTGGGCATGACATGTCATGCCCCTACGATATGCCCATTTTTTACGATAAAAATAGGCAAAACAACCCCGTATGTCAGCCACAAAGATTTGATGTCTATGGATAGCCGTTAATATCCTACTACCGTTGTTTCACCGAGTTCTGCATAACCTGTGGCGGTTAGTGTCCAGAAGGGGAGTCCTTGCTGGAGCAATATATACTCGGTACGGTGGGTTGTGCCTTCCACCACATGCACCTCACCGATGATGATATAAGTCGCATCATGGTGTAATTCAGCAAGCTGAACCCGTAGGGCATCACCGAGTGTCCATAATAGTCGCTGGGGATGGGCTGTTATGGCGCTTTCGATATAACTCATTTTATCAATTTTGCCCATCGGCGTGGCGCGTGCCAGCACCTCATATTGGGCGATACTGCTAATTTCGAGCGCATTGGCGGGTGAACCGAGTTTTATCTTCATCCCAAAACGCCCATATTGTGCCTGACTGCTCATATCTTCTGCGACCACCGCCAACGCATTTTGACGGGCGCTAGAGATGCCTTGCAGGGTCAAATTTGTCAAAATAGCCGTTTGGCTGGTGCTATTTTTGAGCGTTATCAATGCCTTGCCACCCAATGGCGTGATGCTGATGCTGGCGCTCCCTTGCGAAAAGGTCGGATTTGCCACCAATCCACCACCAGCGCCCACATATTGCCCGCCGTCTTTGCGTAAACGGGCTTCTAGTACCACCTGTTGATAGGGCGCGAGCGTCACTGGGCTATCTAGCGACCACAACACCGCCTCTGCATTGAGCCGTCTGGGTTGGCTTTCGACCCACACCTCATTCACCAAGCCATCGCCATACCGATACGCCACCTGTTGCGGGGCAAATTCGTTATTTCCGTTGATAGTGGCACTCGGCACGATGGGCGCGTGGATATGATGCCGATTCCAAAACACGGCGCGACCATCCCGATTAAAAAAGAAATATCCGCGCTCCGATTGCACCAGATGATGGATGACCGCCCATAAATCATCATAGGCGGTATCTCCAAACACCTCAAATACAAATTTGCCCGTGTCAAAATTGGCAAAATCGGCAATGCTACCGAGCGTGGTGGTATCTCCCAAGTCACTCATGGCAGAATCGCCCAAGCGCCACACATCGGCAATGGTAGGAGGGAGCAGATAATCAGAAAAAATATCGGTGAGAATCGTTTCTGCCGTCACAGTGGTATAGAGGGGCAGGCGGGCGGGCAATTGCTCTAAGAGTTGTTTGCCGACCACCCCAATGAGCGTCGCCGTCGTCATGCCACTCGCCACCCCCGATGCGGCATAAGCCACTTGGGGCATCATCAGCCAACCCGTCCACAAGGGCAGGTCATCGTGCATAATCCGCAGTCGCTTGCGCGGGTGTAATTTGCCATAAAGCGGTGACGCTGGGTTTTCTGGCGTATACTTGCCTGTGGTGTTATTCATCACCAACGTTGCCATATTTTCATCCGCCAAACGGACTTGGCTATTGCGTAAGCCGATGCGCCACTCGGCAGAAATCACATCCGCCGTGATGTCATCTTCTGCGCCAAAGGCATTATCATCACCCACATCTAAAAAATATTTGAATGTCATCTCAAAATTACCTCCACCATATATTCTTATTATAGAACATGCGTCAATAGAACACGCCTATTTTTGCGTATGTTTTCGGTTATAATGTTCGTTTTTTGTGACAAATGGCAAATATCTTAACATAAATTTAATCTAATGTGATGGCACGCTTGCCATGACAAGGGGCGTATTTCTTTGTTTCTGAATTTATTCTGAATTTTTCTCCAAAACAATTCTTTTATGGATATAAGTCACCTATACTGAATATATCAGTTTTATATATACATCTATATCATGAGGAATTAATCATGGCACGCATCAGAACATATATCACTGTTTTATTCACACTTATGTTACTCACAATGGCTTTATTACCTGCACGGGCGGCAACGCTCACCGTCACCGATTGCACCTCATCAGAAGGCGCGGCGGGGCGCTTATTAGAGACCATCACCGCCGCCGCCGATGGCGACACCATTGATTTTAGTTGTGGAACAGCCACCATCATCTTTGCGGCACAAATCGCATTGAGCAAATCATTGACCTTTAACGGTGGCGGGACAATTACCCTGAGTGGCGATAATGCCCGTGGCATCTTCTACATCGATTATAATGCTACGCCATATACTATCACCTTCAACAACCTGACCTTTGCCGATGGCTATAGCAATTATGGCGGGGCAATCCGTAATGAAGCCAGTATTGTGACGATTAACAATAGCACCTTCAATAGTAACGAAGCCTATTTTGGTGGTGCGGCAATTTATAATAGTGGCACAATGACCATCAATAATAGTAATTTCACCAATAATGTGGGCAATTTTGATGGGGCGTTGGATAACTCTCTTGTAAGTACCACGACCATCACCAACAGTATATTCGAGAATAATCAAGCCAGTAGCACCATGGCAGGTGGGGCGATAAGCAGTGGTGGCGCATTGACCATCACCGGTAGCACCATCCGCAACAACACATCGGGCGGTGGCGGTACTTATGGTGTGCGCTATGATGATAATTTTTCTAGCCAAAATACCACGTATGAAAACAACGGTTGTCTTAGTTTGGGCGGGTCGTTGAATAATCAAGGGGGCAATGTCGCCACCAACGCGCCCGGTTGTCCGGGTGCCATCGTGACAATTCCCCTCAATGCGACTATTTTTTGCTCTGGGAACAATTTACGCCTCATCGTATATTCTGGCGATTCACCCTATACGATTAGCTACACCACCACCAGCACGACCACCATCCCCAATTTGTCATTTGTAAACCAAAGCATCCCCGGACCCAATACCTTTACCAATGTGTCTATCGCTGAACAAGGTGGCAATAAAGAAAGCCTCTCCATTGCTTCGATAACATGCCCTGGCACGGTGGTCGTTGTGCCAGTTGTGCCTGTCGTGCCAGTTGTGAGCGTGGCATTATCACCAGACCCCAACGCGGTGGGATGTGAATTGACCGATTTGGTCGAAAACGCGCCAGATAACACCTATTGCCGTGTGTTGATGCGGAATGGTGCAGTGGTCAGTTATAGCGGTGCTATCCCCGCCGAATTGATTGGCTTGGGCGTAAAATTGGCGGTGGATGTGTATCGGCTTGAAGGTGGCACAACCGTGACCACATTCCCCGCCTATCAACAAATCTGCCTAGAAGGGGAGGGTCGCTTCTTCTATCTG
>JANRKU010000083.1:0-4063 GCA_033763335.1 bacterium | reverse complement strand
TATATCGGCATGGGATTGGCGAATATCATCAATATTCTGAATCCGGGGTTGGTCATCATCAGTGGTGAAGGCACAATCGCGGGTGATTATCGGCTCAAACCGATGATGACCAGCCTGAAAAAATATACATTTAACGGGTTGTTGGATGATGTGACCATCGTCATCGAGCCAACCGACGACCAAGCGTGGGCGCGTGGCGCGGCGAGTTTGGTCATTAGCAAGGTGTTTGAGTCGCCGATTATCGAGGCGCAACGCAACCAATAGCTGAGGACGACATACGCGCTTTGCGCTAGTCGTCCATTACACAATGCCCATTTTTTGGGTGGAAATAGTCTTAAAAAGTTAAAAATTGGCAGAACAACCTGCTTTAGCAGGTTTTAGATAGTCTAGGCAGGTGCTTTAGCGCCTGCCGTAAGCCGATTATCGAAGTACAACCTCACCCCTAAATCCTGTGAGGACGTAAGGGCGCAACATGTTGCGCCCCTACACCCACCCACAAAACGATTTTCTCCCCCTCTCCAATTTGGAGAGGGGGCAGGGGGGTGAGGTAAAAAGCGCAACACAAAAATTTTTTAGATTTGTTTTTTCAGTGAATGAAAGATGTTAAGCGATGTCATACTTAAATCAACGAGCAAAATGGGGGTGGGTGATATTCTTCTTAGCACCGAGTTTGCTAGGATTGATGATTTTCATCGTTTATCCCATTTTGTCATCGTTATGGTATGCCTTTCACGACTGGAATTTATTATCTGCCCCGCGTTTTAATGAATTGGATAATTTTAAGGAACTACTGGCAGATACCGCCTTTTGGGATTCCCTGCGCTATACGCTGATTTTTATCGTCCTGTATGTCCCGCCCGTGTTTGTGCTGGGATTGGGACTCGCCATTTTCCTCAATCAAAAAATTCGGGGCATGTTAATTGTGCGGACGGCGACATTTTTGCCCGTAGTCGCCTCTTGGGTGGTCATATCACTCATCTGGAAATGGCTATTTAACCCCGCCTACGGACTCATCAATTATGGACTGGGCGCGGTGGGCATAGAGGGACCCGCATGGCTATTTGAGCCAAACACCGCGCTTTATGCGATGGTCATCACCAGTATATGGAAAGATGTGGGCTATATCGCCTTATTGTATCTGGGCGGATTGCAATCTATCTCAGAGACGTATTATGAAGCGGCAGAAATTGACGGGGCGAGCCGTTGGGATTCTATCCGTTATATCACCTTGCCGTTGCTGTCGCCTACGATGTTTTTTGTGCTGATAACACTGCTCATCAATTATTTTCAGATGTTTGAGCAAGTGTGGCTGATGCCCATGCGCGATAGCGCCGCCGATAGGCAACTGGAGGTGGTTGTGACGCAAGTGGTGAATAACGCCTTCCGTTATAACCGCATGGGCTATGCCTCTGCTATGTCGTGGGTGTTATTTATCATCATTTTTATCATCACCTTCATCCAACTCAGATTACAAAAACGGTGGGTCTACTATGAAACGGACTAATTTATTTTCACGGCTCACTGCGTATATCGTGATGATTTTGCTGGTCATGCTGGCAGTATTGCCCTTTGTGTGGATGTTTAGCACATCCTTAAAGTCGCAGGAATACATTTTGGATACGACCCCAGAACTGATTCCCGACCCCATCACGTTTGAGAGTTATACCAAACTCGCGGAGCGCATAGATTTGGTGCGCGTGCTATTCAACAGCTTTTTTGTGGCAATTATCGGCACATTTGGGCAAGTGGTGGTGGCATCTATGGCGGCGTATGCCTTTTCGCGCATCGCATGGCGGGGACGTGATACCGTGTTTTTATTGTATCTGTCTACCATGATGATTCCCGCCGTGGTGTTGGTCATCCCGCAATTCATCCTCATTCGCTCATTGGACTGGATGAATAGCTATGCGGGGCTTATTATCCCCAGTTTATTCAGCGCCTTTGGCACATTTTTATTGCGCCAGACCTTCAAAACGATTCCCAAAGATTTTGAAGAAGCGGCTTTTGTGGATGGCGCAAATCATTTTGTTATCTTCTGGCGGATTGACCTCCCATTGGTCAAACCCGCGTTAGCAACACTGTCTGTTTTCGGCTTTATGGGATTGTGGAATTCGTATTTGTGGCCCCTTTTTGTCGCTCGGCGCGATGACATGATGACACTGCCCGTTGTGCTTGCCACCCTACAAGCTGGACCGCGCTCGCTCACCGAATGGAACATGATTATGGCGGGTGCGATTATCACGGTGTTGCCCATACTGCTGATTTATCTGTTTGCACAGCGATGGTTTGTGCAAGGATTCATCTCTAGCGGTATTAAAGGTTAGGTATTTCGTGACGCGACGAAATGCGTTTTGAATAAATTTCGTATTGTATCTATTTAATGAGAGGAACTAAAAATCATGTACCGTAAATTAAGCCTTATTCTGATGTTCGTGTTGATGGCAACGCTCATTCTACCGTCTGTGGCACAAGAAAATGTCACCCTGCGCTATTTCACATTTTCTGCCGCCCCAGATTATTTAGAAGAACTGGATACCATCATCGCCGCCTTCCAAGAAGAAAACCCCACCATCACCATTGAAGTGACCACCGCGCCCTTTGCCGATTATTTCACCCTTCTGCAAGCCGATGTGGTCAGTGGCGATGCGCCCGATGTCTTTGAACTCAATTACGAAAATTTTGTCACCTATGCCGCCAATGATACCTTGTTGAATATTGATGACTATCTGAGTGGCGAAGCACCCTATTATCCACGCGCACTAGAGGCGTTCCAATATGAAGGCGCACAACTCGCGCTCCCAGAAACATTTTCCACCGTATTGTTATTCTATAACGCGGATTTGTTTGACCAAGCAGGCATTGAATACCCAACCGCCGAATGGACATGGGAAGATGCCACTGTCGCCGCCGAAGCCATTGGCGCATTGGGTGATGATGTGTGGGGCTTATATTCCCCCGTTCAATTCTGGGAATTCTACAAAAAAGCCGCCCAAAATGGCGAATGTTCCTTCTTTAATGAAGATATGACCGAATCTACCATCAATTCCGAAGCATGTGTGTCTACCTTAGAGACGATGGTCAGCTTTATGACCAACGGCTATATGCCCACCGCCGCCGAATTATCGGGCGTGTCTGATTCTGAATTGTTCATCAGTGGCAAATTGGGCATGTTGGTGACTGGTATTTGGATGTTTGGCGCGTTTGCCGATGTTGAATTTGCGTGGGATGTTCAAATTGAACCCGCCATCAACCAAAAAGCCCATCACTTCTTTGCCAATGGTGTCGCTGTATCGGCTACCACCAGCAATCCAGAAGCCGCCGCATTGTGGGCAGAATTTTTGACCGCCAGCGAAACCGCCGCGACTGTCCGCGTGGAAAGTGGCTGGGAATTGCCCGCACTCGACCAACCCGAATATTTTGAATCGTATTTGGCACAAACACCCCCCGACAACCGCGAAGCCGTGTTCATGGCACTCGAAAGCCCCGTCACCCCACCCGTGATTGAACGTCAAAACGAGATGCAAGACGCTGTGAATGGCTTGATTACGCAAGTGGTAGACGGTGAACTGACCGCCCAAGAAGCACTCGACCAAGCCAAAGAAATTTTGGACGGATTGATTCAATAATATCAGCCCCTATCCCCCCAGAGGACACGATATATCGTGTCCCTACACCCACCCACAAAATGGTTGTCTCCCCCTCTCCAATTTGGAGAGGGGGCAGGGGGGTGAGGTAAAAGACTGATTTTATCGGTTGCTAAATATGGGGCGCATCCATCGCGCCCAATATCCTCAAAAATGCCACTTTTTTGTGCAAATGTCACAATGGAAACGCTACCAAAATAAAGTTTACCCCCTCAATAAGTGTTATAATGTGTTAAATGCCTTGATTATTGTTTCATCAAATATCGTGCGTTTTCTGGCATCGCTAGAGGTTCAAAACCCAATACCGTTAAGTTAGCACCTTAAAACCATCCCCTATCCCCCTGCCCCTTTCCCCACTAAGTGGAGAAAGGGGAGAAAACCGATTTCTGGGATATGTTTTAGCCCCTCTCCAATTTTTG
>JANRKU010000082.1:0-17154 GCA_033763335.1 bacterium | reverse complement strand
AGGCTCAAACCTTAAACAAGCCTATGATGTGGGGTTAAATTTACTCCGTACTACCTCAACAGGCGGGCAATTGGTAGATGAATACCTCAATCAAGCCAATTCTGCCATGTCACTCATTGGGTTAAATTTACAAACCGACATCCTCGAATGGCTCACAGGCGATTATGCTATTTATGTGTCAGCCGATGTCAACCGCCTCGTCAATATTATCGGCAATCCCACCCCGTCTGAAATGGTTAGTGATTTTGGTATAGAGGCGGGCATTCTCATCAAAGCTACCAATGCCGATAAAGCCCGTAATTTGGTTGAGCGCCTAAATGGGTTAATCGGATTAGGGGGTAGTCAGTTGGGCTTGATTGTGAATCGGGAACAAATTGGCGGTGCAAATGCCATTGTGATTGACCTATCCAATCAGGGTGTACCCATGAAATTTGTCATCGGCGCAAATAACGATGTGTTGGTCATTGGCACATACAACAGCGCCAAAAATGCCCTAGAAGGCAATGGTCGCCTCAATGGGTTTGGTCGTTATCAAGATGCGCGTGCCTATATGTTGCCCAATAGCACCACCCTCGCTTATTTAGACCGCGAAGTGTTGCAAATCAGCATTGGCTTGGTCGTATTGGGTCCAGCTATCCAAAACGTGTTTAATAATATCCTAGAAGAAATGGGCAGTGGTAGCCGTAGCACACCAGCAACCCCACTCTCCCAATCCGAAATTCAACGTTTCCAAGACATGGGCAACCGTATTTTTAGCCTTGTCAACAGTAGCACCGTTACCACCGCCGTCAGTTCAGATGGGACATTTACGGCACGCATGACTGTAACCCTAGCCCCATAATTCGCGTATTATAATAAATGGGAGTGAGGCAATAACCTCACTCTCTGAACAGAATATATCTCAAACAGTTCAAAGGAGATTTTCATGAGACGACACATCACCATATTTGCATTACTCGTTAGCATCCTTTTGCTCATTGGTGCCTCCATCGCCCAAGCCAAACCAGCCCAAGTAACCCTCGCCAATGCCTATTTTGCAGACCAAATACCCGCAGGTGCCGATATTTATGTCGGAATCCGCACAGATGATGCCTATATCGGTGAATTAGATGCCGTTTTGGGAAAAATCACATCTGGGCTATCACTCCTTATACCTGATATGCCAGCCACTATCAGCTTACGCCAATTA
The DNA here is from genome assembly GCA_033763335.1 of bacterium. Classification (GTDB taxonomy): domain Bacteria; phylum Chloroflexota; class Anaerolineae; order Aggregatilineales; family Phototrophicaceae. The sequence continues at coordinate 15,965 of JANRKU010000082.1, read as the reverse complement.
TTAGACCAAGCCGTGTTGTCTATGCGTATGGATGGCACATTTGATACCACCATCCGCTCATGGTTGGGGGATAGTGTTGGGATTGGGATTTATGAGGGGGAACAATTCATAGAACACGTCCTCGTGATTATTGACCACACCAATCGGGATGCGGCGCGGACATTCATCGAAACTGTCTCTGGTGGGGTGTTTGATGTGACAGAAGAAGGTGCTTTCACCGTCTATAGCTCACCGAATGGCGGCGCAATATTCATCGCATTGAATGATGATGCCATTTATATGTCATCACGTCGGGAACTCATCCCATTCAATGGCACACCCACCGATGTCTTGAGCAACGACCCCGATTTTCAAAAAGCAGTCGGGGCATTACCCTCCCCCAATTATAATATTGTGGTGGCAGGTGATACAGGCGCTATCGCCCAACTCGGAGATACTGGTAACATGGGCGCTCGCAGTATGCTCAATGCGTTTTTGCCCGATGCCTATACCGCACTCGGTTTAACTATCGCCAATGGGGTATCACCAACCATTGATGTAGCACAAGTCGGGTTGCCCGCAGATGTAGTCGCATTGCTCAACACCCCCATTGACCCCGCCTTCACCCAATACATCCCCGCCAATGCAACGGGTGTCATTCATGGGACAAATCTCATCGCCACCTATAATACCCTCATCCAATTGGCATCTGCCAATACAGGGCAAGATTTACAAGCACAACTCGACCAAGCCCAAGCCATTTTTGGCTTTGATGTGATTAGCTTGCTCCTATCGGGCGATTTTGCCATGTATTTCACCTATAAGCCCGAAGGTCTAACCAGTTTATTAAATGAACAACTCGAAGCCCTCAACACCAACACCACCGTGTCTAACCCTGTTGATGTAACCAGTTTCTTAGAATTCGGTGCAATCTTTGAAATCAACGACCCCACTAACGCCCAATCATTGATTGACCAGATGTTTAGCATGTATGGCTTGTTGGGTGGCAATAGTGGCGTGACAGCGAGTCAAGAAGAAATCGCTGGTCATACCGCACTCGTTTTGACCGCGAGTTCCAACTCTTCTGCTATGAGTGGTTTTGAGATTGTGATTGGTGCAAATGACACTGTTTTGGTGATGGGAACGCGCGAAAGCGCCACCGCCATCTTAACTGGTAATGGCGGATTTGATAGCAACCCCTTCTATCAAACATCGTTGCGCTATACACTGCCCACTATGACCCACTATTGGTTCTTAGACCGCAACATCGTTTCGGCAGGCGGAGCGATTTCACAAGTGCTATTGGGACCCGCAATCGGGCGTGTTTTCACCAATATCACCAACAATATGGCAGTCTCTACCCCTAACCCAACCGAAATTGCCCGTCAAGAAGAAGAGGCACGGCTACAAAATCAACTGATGTTACAATCGGTAATCACACTAAACGATAATCTGCAAACCTTTGCCCAAATATTTGATAACACTACCGTTTCAGTGAGTAGCAAAGAAGGCATTTTGTTCGTGCGTGCCGTCATTACCCTCAGCGAATAAGCAATCTAACTGATTTCGTTATATCACGGGCGCAAGTGATTGCGCCCTCCCCCCTTATATCATCTTTCTCAAGGAGATACCTATGAAACATCGTGTATTACTGCTATTGATTAGCCTCGTATCGCTCATCAGTTTTTCTGTCGCGCAAGCTCATCCCGCGCAAGTTGCATTAGATAATGCGTTTTTCGCAGACCAAATGCCAGCAGGGGCATCTATTTATATCGGAATCCGTACCGATGATGCCTATATTGATGAGTTAAACGGTATTTTGGATAAAGTAACCACGGGACTATCTGCTATTGCCCCCGATATGCCCACAAATATGAATATACGCCAATTGCTTGACCAAGTGGTGATGTCAATCGGCGTAGAGGGTGATTTTCAGACGGCTATCCGCCCATGGTTAGGCGATAAGGTAGGCATTGGCATTTATTTTGGCGAGCAATCTCCAGAAAACATCTTTATCGCCATAGACCATACCAATCGAGAACTCGCAGAAGCCTTTATCGAAAATGTGTCTCGTGGGGCATTAAGAACCTCTGTAGAAGGTGATTTCACCGTTTATACCACCAACAATGATATGGCTTTCATCGCTATCAACAACGACACCATCTATATTACCTCTCTGCGTGAATTAATTCCCTTCACAGGCAACACCCTCCATGCCTTAAGAAATTATCTCCCATTTCAACAAGCAGTCGAGGCATTGCCATCTGACAGTTATAACGTAATTGTCATCGCCCAAACCGCCAGACTCGCCCAAATGGGCAATGGGAATCGCAATGATGCAATTGTTCAGGCAGTGGTTGGGGATGGTTATACGGCTATCGGTGCAACTATCACCGATGGGGTCTCACTCACCCTAGATGTGGTACAAACAGGATTGCCAGCACAAGTGACGGATTTATTGAATACCCCCGTTGACCCTGCCTTCACCCAATATATTCCTTCCAATGCCACTGCGGTCATTCACGGGACAAATCTCATCGCCGCCTATAATGCCCTCATCCAATTGGTATCTGCCAATACAGGGCAAGATTTACAAGCCCAACTCACCCAAGCCCAAGCCTTATTTGGCTTTGATGTGATTAGCTTGCTCCTATCGGGCGATTTTGCGACTTATTTCACCTATAAACCACAAGGGCTAACCGACTTGCTCAATACGCAACTCGATGCGCTCAATCAAAATACAATGACAAGTCCCACGCTTGATATTGCCCAATTTGCAGAATTTGGGGTGATTTTTGAAATCAGCGACCCCGCCAATGCCCAATCACTGGTTGACCAATTATTCAACCTATATGGGTTGTTTGGTGGCAATAATGGTGTGACAGCCACACAAGAAGAAATCGCTGGTCATAATGCCCTCATTTTGACGGTAAACGCCACCCCTAGCATGAGCAGTTTTGATATTGTCATTGGGGCAAATGAGGCTGTTTTTGTGATAGGAACACGCGAGAGCGCCACCGCCGTGTTAAGTGGCACAGGCGGGTTTGATAGCAACCCCTTCTATCAAAATTCACTGGGCTACACCTTGCCCGATATGACCCATTATTGGTTCCTAGACCGCACCGTTATCATGACAGGCACAGGGATTTTTGGGTTTTTATTAACCCCCGTTGTTGGGTCTGAAACCACTGGTGTCACCTTCGATGTGGAAACAGGGGTATCTGCTACCTTTACGCCAAATCCGACCCAAGAGGCTCAAATTACCCGTCAACAAGAAATAATGCGCGAACAAAGCCTGCAAGGAATCGAATCCATGACGGCTTTTAATGATGTGATGCAAGGATTTTCGCAATTGTTTGATAATGCCACTGTCTCTGTGAGTAGCAAAGACGATATTTTATTCGTGCGGGCAGTGATTACCTTCAGCGAATAAGCAGAAATACGCACTATCCAGCAACAAAAACACCCCGCTATGGGGTGTTTTTGTTTAGAAACGACTAAATCTCACTACTATGGTGCAGGTGGCGATTCGCTAAACAGATAATCCAATATATTCGCATCAGAAAATGACGATTGGTTAAAATAGAATACACCACTTCGCCCACCAAAGAAAAATGGCAAATCTTCTGCGCTGTTCAAATCTAGCGCATTCACTTGACCTTGTGATTGCACCAATTGGCGAATTTCTTCTGCTGTCAAATTACCACCCAATTGGGTTGCACCGAGCGAATCGGAGAGTGCCGCGCTCACTGTGCCACCAGACCTATCCGCCGCGCTTAATTCCACATTGCTATCGGCTTCGTTAAATTCGACTTGTGTCCCCGCAACCGATGTGATGGTCGCTTGAACATCGGCATTGGCAATTTGAATCCGCACCGAGCCACTCAACACTTCGGATGTCCAGCTACTAGGGCGACGACGGCTGGTTGTCTCACCAAAGGCATCTATCTGCTCCGATGTAGACACGCTCTCTAGCCCTGCTACATCCCCGCGCCAGAAAAACATTGACCCGCCTGCAATTTCAAACAATGCCCCATTTATCTCTAAATACAGCACTTTTTGACTGGGGGCGGTTTGAATCAGCACCCCATTAAGCGATACAGTCTGGTCGAGTTGGTCATCGAATAAAATCTCGATGGATTGCATGGCGCTATAATCGGGTAAATTGGGGTTGCCAATTTTGAGCGATTCGATGCTGGCTTCTTCATCCACCGTCTGAATCAAATCTGACCGTACCCACCCTGTTAAATACGGGTTATCAGGCAATTGTACCCGCACCCATTGATTATCCTCTGTGCGCGCCACCGCAATTGCTTCTTGTGTGGGGATGAGCGTGCCTACCACTACCGATATATTGGTGGATGGCATACTACGGATATTCACCTCAATATCAAGCAAATTGATGATAGGCAAGCGATTAATCGTATTTGGCGCGAGGATGGCTTTATTGACCACTGTCGCCCCACCAAACACAATCAATTTGATATTTTCGGCGGTATTACTATTGGGGATATTGGCTTGAATATTCACTAATGCCACACTGAAGGGGTCTACTGTGCCATCTTCGAGGACACCCACACGGAATGCCAAAATATCATCGGTGGTGCGGGGTGAATCAACTGTTTGTGTCGTAATTTCGCCCACATCATCCACCACCAATACTTGAATTGGTTGACCGCCACCATAACAAATTGTGTTCCACACCACATCTCCACAGGAGTCATTGGCGGCAATCACGGCAGATTTCACAAATGCCGTGCGTGTCCCACTGGAGAAGGTCACATCGCTAGGCGGTGCAAATCCGTCTACCATCGGCTCAAAAAATTCGCGGAAAATGCTCACCGCTTGTACCCCTTGTGGGGTCTCAAATCGGAAGGCATAGAGGCGATTGTTCAATTCCGTGATATAAATCCGCCCTACCATCGGTTGCCCTGCCCGAATCACCTCAAAAGAGGCGGTGAGCCATTCGTGATGTTCGGCATTATAAACCCGTTGGGTGACAGCCCCACCATCGGCAAATTGCGCGAGGATGGCATCCATCGCCGTTTGCGTATCTTTTTCTTCTAGTTGGGCGATAGCGGCAATCGTGAGGCGTGACGCATCGCTAATCGGGCGATACACTGTCCAAATACCATCAGCGAGACGAGTGGTATTTTGCCATGTTTTGATGACAGGATACGGGATGAGGCGATTGATAAAATCGTAGCGCCAATCGGATACATCCTCTAATTCCAAACTCTGTGCATCAAAAAATTGGATGGAATTGGCAAATGACCGAAAGAGTGCATCCCGATTCACCCGCGCATCAGCACGGGTATCCAATGTGAACACCATACCCCTATCGCCTTGTGCGGTTTGGCGATGAAAGACCAATCCTTCCCCATCCCATACTACCCCATCAGCCGTCTGATAGGTATGCGAGAATCGCAACCCAATCTCATCTTGCCAGCGATAACTTGAGGCGGATGTGGTCAATTCTAGGTCAAAGCGTTTTTGTGCCGTCTCCAATACGCCAAAAATATCATCTACAGCGCGGAAATAATACACATTCAACACAGCATCCCCGCGTGAACTACTCGCAGTCAGCCATCCGCCCAAATCAACAATCGAACTCCATCCCGCAGGGCGTTGGAAATTGACACCCAAATTAATATCAGCATACCCAGATAAATTGGGTGGAAGTGTTTGGTTATCCACCGTCACTTCAACCGAATCGAAGCCACTCGCCCCGCCGAATGCCGTCACCAAAAAGCCTAAATTATATTGACCAGATGGTGCAGATTCTTGCGTCCACGAAATGCCATTTTCACCCCAGTTATATAGGGTGTTCGGTTCAGGCGATAGTTCCCCGCCCGATTTTACGGCATAACGGTAACTCTGGAATTCTGCCCCTGTGGGGATTTGAACCGCCGCCAATGCCCCGCTTGATGTTTGGCTGATGACATCGCGTACTGTGCCATCGAGGTTAAAAATAACAGTGACATCATTCCAACGGTCACTGCCCGCTTCCCGATAGCGCCCATTCAACGAGGCATTATCCCCTGTGCGCGTCAAAAATTCGTATTCGGTCACGATACCATCCGTGATGACGGGCAAGGTCATGGGCAACCAATTGAAATACGATTGGTCAACGCCCGATTTCCAGCTATTCACAAAATTGACTGTGGTATCGGTCACGACTTCCGTCAAAATCCGATTTTCTGCCAGCCGATAGACCAGCCCATTTTCATCAATGCGGTCAATGGTGAACGCGCCAGAGGCGATTCTGCGCCCCACAATTTCAACCGAGATGGTCGGCGGAAACACAATGCTACTCACACTCGGATACACCCGCGTCACCCGTACTTTTGGCGCGATGGCGGGATGATAGGCGAGGAGCGAATCATCTGCTTGCCATAGGCGCGGGGTGATGACATTATAATAATCGCGGAGCATTTCCCCCCACCCTTGTAGCGGGGTGATGAGGGTATAATCGCGCTCAAAATCCTTACTTTTGGCGGGGAAATAAATGCTATAGAACGAAATACGTCCCTGCACCCGCTCGGCGGCTTGGGCATAAATCCGAATTTCTTCTAATGAGCGAATGACCCCTTGTGCAAGGTTAATCAGTTGCGTATCAGAGCTATAGGCGATTAGCTGTTGCATTAAATCGCCCAAATCAATCAGGTCGTTTTGGTCTAAAAAGGCGCTATAGGTATAGGTATTTGCCCGCGCCTGCCCAATGATGTTGCTATAGCCAATGGGGTCGGTGTTGATAAATTCCGCAAACGCATTGACCGCCTCTACCACCGCCTCAAATTGTGATAAATCGGTGAATGCTAACCCTAAATATTCATTATCAATGCCTTGGCGGTCTATCGTATCACGCCCGATATAGGCATCTACCAATCCCACACCGACTGATTCTAGCGCATCTGGATTTTCATTCAGCAAGGTGGTGAGCGTGGTCATATCCAAACCGGGGTCTACGACAATTTCTGGCGAGGCAAAGGTATAATCAAAAAAGGGTTGTGTCGCCATCAGATATTCAATGCTACTCATTGAACAGGCATCATTCACCAATAAATCAAATTTTTCTAAATTATTGGCGCTCAAAACGGTGCTGAAGGTCTTTTGTAGCCCATTGAGTGAAATACTATTGCCTGTAGATTCATCTGCTACCACTCCCTGCCATGCCGCGCCATGCCCCGCGAGGATAACGGCATAGTGCTTGGCGGGATAATTTTGGATACCCCAATGCAAAAATTGGGCAAGAGTTTGGGCATCGCCTGAATCTATCACACCTAAATCTGCCAGTGGCTTGCTATCCAATGTGGCGGGGAAAGCGACATCGTGGTCAGCAGAAATATCTGCACCAATCTCAAATAATTGCGCCGTCTGAATATCGCCATTATCGGCGTTATAGTCGGGATGACGGTCTAAGAGGGCAACAATGCGTATCGAATCGGTGCTACCTCCCGCCATCTCAAATTCGTCTAAATCGTTCATGACGCTGGCTTCGAGGTTGCTATCGCCACCGCTATAAACCAAAAATGTCCAGTCTGCCTGTTCTTGTGGATTTAGGGCGGGATAACCCGCATCAGTAAGTGTTTTTTCATCGAGCAAAAATTCGGTTTGGGCATCAAACGCTATGGCAGGCTCAATGCTCATGGTCAATGAAAATTCGCCACCTGTATCGCCATCAGCCACCCCAAAACGAGTCACAATAACGGTGTATTTGCCAAATGGGGGGCGGGTAAATTCGATATACGAATTAATATCGCCATCTGCCACATCGTCATTTTCTGCGATGATATTGCCATTGGCATCTACTAAATAGAGCAACGGGTCAAGGTCGCCAGAAATGGCTGTGAGGGTAATTTTGAGGATAGAGTTATCATCAAAAACCGCAATAGGCACTTCTATAAACGGAGTCGCATTGTCAATTTTCCCTGTGAGGCTTTGTGCATTGATGGGTTGTACGGATGTGACCAGTGACCATAGGATGAATAAAAAGAGGAGAAGCGCGATTACTCGCGCCCTCCCCCAAATACGATTTTGAGAGAATGTTACAGATTTCATCAGTTTCATGGTGTCAAATCAATGATACAAGTCGCTTGCACGTTATTTTCTGGCGAATTTTCGTATTCATCAGGTGTCAACGGTGGCACAGTATCGCATGTCCCAATCAGCGTTGGACCATTATATACTTGGAATTTTGTCGCACTATCTACATTCAACCAGAAGGGGTTACGGGTAGAACGGAATGCTTGGCGGGTGTTACAAATATCCACAGGATATTCGCCTAATCCCAATTCAGCATACCCATTTGCCCACACATGATAACAAGACCCAACACCAACATTTTCTTTATCACCAAATTCCCAATCGGTGGCGCTAAAAGTGAGTTGGTCGCCAGAAAGGGGTGTTTGGACAAAACGCAAATCACTAATATCTATCGTTGCACTTGGCAGGCGGTTATAGAGTAGCAATGAGCGCCCATCATAACGGAGCAAAATAGCGGGTTCTAGGTTATCGGTGGCGATGATACTCACCTCTTGGGTGGTTGTATTTTCGACTACTTCTTCTTCAATGGGGTCAATCAACATGCCATCTACCATCGGCTCTAAAATATCGGTGTAAACGGCTTCTGCCTCTTCGCCTTCTGGGGTCTCCATCCACATAACATAGTAACGATTATTGAAGAATGTATCATATAAGCGCCCACGCACCGTTTGTCCGTTACGGTCAAGCGTATATAACACGGCACGCCATGTATGATTGAGTCCTGCATAGTCCCTGCGGTCAGTTTCTACAAAGTTCTCTGTGCCGTCTGTGATAGTGGTCAACAATTCGGTCAAAAACACATCTGAATCGGCGGCTTCGGTTGTAAATTCACTGATTGCCATAAAGGTACTGCTGGTTGGGTCGCCATCTTGCGTATAACGCACCCAGACATCCCCTTCTACTGGCTCTACCGCAGACCACGATTGCAAGACAGGATATGTGGTATAGTCACCACCATCAAAATACCATTCACTGGCATTGGTCGCAATGGGGTCAAATAGCACAAGGTCATCACGGACAATGGCATAAAGTTCTTCAAAATCATCTAAAGAACCGTCTTTGACTTCTGCCGCAAACACAAAGCCTAATGGTGGATTGCGTTGAGCGATATAATAAGCAAACCCGCGTCCAGTAAAATTGCCCTCATCATTAGACACGGTGTAATCAAATTCCAACGCAGTCTGTCCATCCACCGTGATTTCACGATAATCACCCACGAGGGTTAACCCATAATCCCGTTGTGCGGCTTCTGCAATAACTTGCAAATCTTCTGTGAGTCCCTGATTGGGGCGTACCACATAAAACGAGAAATTACTTGAATTATCGGGGTTGCTACTCCGCAAGAAGGTGAATCCAGACTCAGCTTGTAACAACACGGCAGGCAACCATGTTTTTGGGCGTGACCACGAATAACCCAATGTCCCGCGAATATTACTGCGTAAATCGGGGTTCACACCATCATTATTAATCGTCACAGAGGCGCTATTAAAGCCTGTCGTACCGCCAAAGGTGGTCACAAGCAAGCCCAAATTATAATTACCAGTGGGGGCAGGCTCCCATGACCAGCTTAAACCGCCTTCAATCCATGTATAGGTGTTGCCAATTTGTGTGACCACACGACCATCGGGTGTCACGACATAACGGAATGTTTGGAATTCTGCGCCAACGGGAATGGTCACAACCGCTACCGCGTTAGAATCGGTAGAACGGTTAACCACACGTTGTACTTGTGCGGGTTGCCCTTCTGGGGGAATATTGAATACCAAGCTCACATTATTCCATGTTTCTGAGCCAATTTCCCTGTATCGCCCCTCTAATGACGACACATTTTCGGTGATATTGAGCAATTCATTAAAGGTATTTGTGCCATCGCTCACTTGGGGCAAGGTGACATCAAATACGATTTCGGTAATATCTACACCAGAATTCCATGAATTAATTTGTTGGAACACCCCATTGATGACCACAGGGGTCAAAACCCGTTGACTCAGCAAACGGAGGGTTGTGCCATCATCTTGTAATTGGTCTACTGTAAAGTTGGTATAAGCAATATTACGTCCCACAATTTGTTGGGTAATGCTCAATGGGTTGATATTGCTCAATTCATTGTTGGGGTAAACATTGGTGATGGTCACTTTTGGCGTGATAGGAGGATGGAAACGATAAACCGATTCCCCCAATGACCATACTTGCGGGGTCACAGCATTATAATATGACCGAAGCATAGACCCCCATCCTGCCAAATAAGTCTCTGCCAAATAATCGGCATTGAATTTCTGGCTACTGCTGGGAAAATAAATGTTTTGATAGGTATTGGTCTGTGCCGCAACTTGTCCGCCACCACGTCCATATACTTCTGTTTCTTGCAAGGCATTGAGGACACCTTGTGCCGATTCGATTAATTCGGCATTGGTGGCAGGATTTGCCAAGAAGATGATTTGGCGCATCAATGCCCCCAAGTCAATCAACGCATCATCGCCCAAAAAGCCTGAATAGACATAGGCATTAGAGCGTGCGCGTCCGATTAAGGTGCTATAAACAGCAGGGCTGGCTTTGATGACATCGGCAAAATTGTTGATAGCCGTCTCGACAGAACTATAATTATCCAGTCGAATCAGGTTACTGGTCAAAAATGCCACATCCGACCCAGGTCGAAGCAAAATATCTTGGTCTATATATTTATCTACCAAGAGCGTGCCAAACCCTGTTTCTGGGTCAGAAAGTCCATTTTTAATAGCATTGAGCAAAAGGGTCATATCATGGGCAGGGTCTACCACAATTTCTGGCGAGGCAATGGCATAATTAAAATAATCTGCCACTACATCAAAATATTCAATACTCGCCATAAGGCACGCATCGTTAATGACAATTGCAAATTTCTCTACGCCTGCTTGTTCTTTTGCGAGGCGCAAGGCTTCACGCATTTCTGGCAAAGAAATCAGGTCTTCACCCTCAGAGTCATCACGGCTAACGCCTTCCCACGCCGCCCCATGACTACCAAAGGTGATGGCATAATTGGTGGCGGGATAATGTTTTAAGACCCATACAACATATTGGGCAAAGGTCAGACCATCACCGCTATTCACAGCGCCTAATTCTGCCAATGGGGTACTATCTAACACAGGTGGATTTGTCACCCCTTGCCCTGTGCTATCACCCGTTACCTCAAATACCCGCGCCCCTGTCCAATCGCCATTTTCGGTAGAAAAATCGGGAGAACGGTCAAGAAATAAGACGACATTCACCGCCCCATCAGACCCACCACCCACTTCAAATTCTTTGAAATCTACTTCAAGACTTGGCTCTAGGTTATTATCACCGCCATAATAGGCGATGATTGTCCAATCGGCAAGCGGGCGAACTTCCATTTCTGGATAACCCGCAGTCGCTAAGGCTTCATCGGAAACATCATAGTTTAGGGAAATCGTTTCTGCTTGTGGGGCAACACGAATGACCAATTCATATTCACCAGAACTTGTCCCATTCACCACACCATAGCGCGTAGCAATAATGAGATAACGCCCTGCATCTGCTTGGGGAAATTCGATGGATGAATTGGTATCTTGACCCGATATACGGTCATCATTTTCTGCCAAAATGTTGCCATCACGGTCTACAAGGTAAAGGAGTGTATCTAAATCGCCACTGATGGCATCAACATCAATCGTAACAAGGCTACCGCTTTGAGGAATCTCAAATTGAATTTCAACAAAAGGAGTCTCATCATCAATGACCCCTGTACGACGTTCTTCTGTCTGTGCCGAGACAACAGTGATAAAACTCACCATCATCAACAAGCATAATAGGCTTAAACTCCATTTTGTTCGGTTCATCACAAATTATATCTCCTCATAATTTATTTCTCTCTACTGCTTAATTATAACGCACATAGGCAAAGATAAAAAATGACATGCAAGGTAGAAAACCGTTTGCACGTCATTTGTAAAGCATCAATTATAGGATATTCGCAATCGTCTCCATCCAAAGACGATTTTCAGAACTGCTCATGGGAAGGGGGGGTTGGCGCTACCACCGCGTGTAGACCCAAGTCGTAATTCTTGACCAGCGCGTAATGCCGCAGTGAAGGTTTCATTGACATCAATGGCAAGTGTGGCGCGGTCAAAGGTGATTTCTTCGAGCAAATTACCTTTTTTATCTAGCCAGCTTTCGGGCAATTCGCCAACAAAGCGAACTTCATAGCTAAAGGTATCTTCGAGTAAATCATATGCCGACGGCGCAACGGTTAGTTCAATATCCACTGTAAATTCATTAAGTTCCAATTTGCCCGTGCTGGCGAGTAATTCGGTCGTATTGGCGGTTTCCCAATCACCCACAAAATCACTCAGGCTGTAATTGAACAAAAACAATTCAGGTTCTGTGATGACCACCGCATTAAAATCGGTGGTGTTGGTGAGCATCATCAAATAGGTATCGTCTTCCAAAGGGGTGATGATGCCACCTTCTGCCAAGTGCAAAATGTAGCCTGTGCGTTCCACTGTGGTTTGCGCGTTACTGGCAACCACAACCAATAATAAGCTGATGAGTAATCCGAGTATTTGTGTTAATTTACGCATTGGGTGACCTCTTCCGAATTGTGATAGTCTTGTGAACAAGATGTTTTTATAAAACCACCCGCATTAAGCGGGTGGCGAGATATTTTAAGCGTATTTCATTCACGAGAACCGTGATTAACAGCAGGGAGGATTGGCACTACTACCGCGTGTTGAATCAAGACGGGCTTCGCGTCCTGCGACCAAACCAGCAATCACACCCTCATTAATTTCAAAGGCAAGTGTGGCAGTGGTGAAGCTAATTTCACTCAACACATTACCACCCTTATCCATCCATTCGGCGGGGAGTTCCCCTTCAAAGGTGATGACATAGGTGAATTGGTTGGTCAAAATATCAAAGGCAGAGTCGGCAACGGTAACAGTCACATCTAAGGCGACTTCGTTCAATTCCAAACGACCATTGACCACGATGGCTTCGACTTCATTGGCAAATGCCCAGTCACCAGCCAAGTCGCTCAGGTTATAATTGAACAGGTCAAGGGAAGGGGCAGTCAAAACAACGGAGTTAAAATCGGCGGCGCTTTCCAAAACGAGGGTATATGTCCCATCAATATTGGGGGTAATCGTGCCAGATTTTGCCAAATGTACCATGTAACCAGCACGTTCTGTTTCGACTTCTTGTGCGCTAACAGCCACAACCGACAATGATAACACCATAATAACTGCGATAAGAATGCGGATTACTTTTGTCATGATATGTCCCTTTCAGAAACTGTCTTTTTATGATTTTCATCTTATTTACATGTAGTGTACACCATTTTTGATGAAGGGCAAACAGAAAGTAAAAGGTTTTTTATTCAATTTTCCCGAAAAATTCGTTAGAATTGTCACATATCACAAACTTTTGGGCAATTTATTCAGAAATGAGCCAATTTTCATGCTTTCTCATCCCCATACACCCATTCGCTTACTCACTATTGCCTACCTTATAATCGGCGTGTTATTCGCCCTCTATACCCCCCTTTGGCAGACACCCGATGAACCCGCCCATTATCACTATATCGCGCAAGTCGCTACCATTGGGTTGCCCAAAATTGAGGCTGGCGATTGGGATAGCCCGTATCTGGATAGCCTTAAAAGCACCAAATTTGATGCCATTGACCCACAAACCTTTGCGACCATTCAATATGAAGACCATCAACCGCCCCTCTATTACCTATTGGCATCGCCTGTGTATCGGCTAACAGATGGCAATCCATACGCCATCCGCATTTTTTCTGTTTTTATTGGCATGATTATCGTGTGGTGTGGGTATGGCGTGGGACGCTTGATGTTCCCAAAATCCCCGCACATTGCGTTGGGAATAGGCGCATTTTTAGCCTTTCATCCCCAACACCTGCATATTATCGCCTCTATCAATAATGATGTGCTGGCATGGGCGATGGTGGGACTCATGCTTGTTTTATCCATCACCCATATCAAAACAGATAACCCCCGCCTACCGTTGCTCATGGGCTTGGTGGTGGGCATTGCCTTCATCACCAAAGCCACTGCCTATTTTTTGCTGGCGATTGGGATACTCGCCATTTTACTCAAACAGAAAAATATAATTAGGGCGTTGGCAGTGTATATCACCCCTGCCCTACTATTAGGAATGGTGTGGTGGCTACGGAATTTTAGTGTATATGGCTTCCCCGACTTTTTGGGATTGCGAGCGCATGATGCGGTGGTGGTGGGGCAATTACGCACCGCTACCCGTATATCTGAATTGGGCTTCGGCGGGTATGTGTCGGAATTTATGCAGACCACCTATAACAGTTTTTGGGGGCAATTTGGTTGGATGGCTGTCCCCATGCCCAGTTGGGTCTATATCGGCATTTTGGCGGTGGTGATTATTGCCATTATCGGCATAGTCATCGGCAAGCGCGATGAAAATCCACAACGCAGGGCGTGGGTACTGCTCATCATCACCACCCTATTAGCCATGCTCGCTTATCTGTATTACAACAGCGAATTTGTGCAATATCAGGGACGGTATATGTTCCCGTTGTTGATTCCGTTGGGGGTATGGCTGGTAGTCGGCATAGATGGTTGGCGGAAAATCATTTTTGGGCAGATGAAAAACGGGGTTGCGCCATATCTCACCGCCATACCCTTTTTGGCATTGGCGGTGTTGGATATTTACCTGCTTTGGCGTGTAATTGTGCCAAATTTATGATGTAATTGGAACAATCCGAAAAGCAGGGAATGATGATGCTATTGCCTCAAATTCTGCCAGTGGTGCATCTTTATTGACAGGGATATGTGGTCTTGCACCGGGCGCACGTTGAAGATAATTCTTCAAGATAGGCGCACGTTGCGCTACAGGCACTTCTTCGAGGTGTACCTCGGTACGACGACCACTCCGAATATAGGCTTTTCCATCTGAGGCATGTATATTTTGTACCCATTGGGCTTCATTACCAAGCATGGAGACTAAATAGCGTTGCCCATCAACGAATGCGACAACAACGGGTAAAGGGATAGTCCGTCCTGACTTTCGCCCGATAACTTCTAATGTGACCAGATAATTGGGCATGATACCGGATGAATGAACCCATTGCCAAAATTTATTCAGAATTCGCGCCAGCCAATTTGGGCGGTTATCATGATATAGCCACTCTTTTAGTCTTGTGTACATATTTGTACCTCCCTGTATGTGTCTTTGCTTTATTATAGGTACGCAAAATACATCATCTCGGTAGTCATAATATGACTAAAGGCACATCATCTTTATTACTGTTGTTGCTGTTGTTGTTGGGCAACATGATTATCTTGTTGAAAACCGGGCATATAAATTTCTTCCGCAGATAAAAAGGTCATGGGTGGCGAAAGTTCTTCAATGGGTGGGAGTTTATCTTCTGCATATACACCAACACCCACCCGAAGCGTTGTGATAGCATTCCCTTTATATACGCCGCGTGTTGGTGGCACATCATGATAATCGCGTCCCAATGCGACCCGAACATGCCGATGCCCCGCCATCTGATTATTGGTGGGGTCAAATCCGACCCATCCTAATTCTGGCAAAAAGGCTTCTACCCACGCATGAGAGGCATCATTGGCAATATGGCGTTCTTCTTCGCGCTCAATAAATAAGTAGCCACTCACATATCGGCAAGGGATTCGCAAATGTCGTGCCATCGCAATCATCACATGCGAATAATCTTGGCAGACACCCTCCCCTGTGGTCAAAATTTGGTCAATGGGAGAATCTACGCCTGTGGTATAGGGAGCATAGGTAAAATTTTCGTTCAAAGCACTACATAATTCAGTCAACATCGTGAGGGGGTCATCGCGCCTATCGCGCATATTGAGTTTATTCATCCAATTAAACAATAAGGCACTGGGTTGGACAAAATGACTAGGGATGACAAATTCCCAAAAATC
>JANRKU010000081.1:0-5026 GCA_033763335.1 bacterium | reverse complement strand
ATGTCGGTTTGTAAATTTAACCCAATGAGTGACATGGCAGAATTGGCTTGATTGAGGTATTCATCTACCAATTGCCCGCCTGTTGAGGTAGTACGGAGTAAATTTAACCCCACATCATAGGCTTGTTTAAGGTTTGAGCCTTGCACCATCGCAATGGTGTTTTCTGGCATAAACCGCGCAAAATCGAGGTCAATGGGGGTCGAAATTGCCTTAAATGCTGTTTCGCCTGTGGTAGAAGGTTTAATCACCATATCCACCGTGAATGACCGCCCATCAATGATGGTTGCACCTGCGGCGAATGAGCCATTCATGCCTAACGCATTGATGGCTCTCAAAACTTGACCATCTAAACGGGCGGCAGTGAGAAGGGTGTCTATATTGCCATAGGCAGTGACATTATAATTTCCTGCAGGCAATGTGCTAAGTGTGGCAGTGAACTTGGCATCGCCAGAAAGTGGGCTACTCGGTGCTGTGAGTGGCAACGCAAACCGTGATGAGGCGAGATAGAGGACATCACTACCCAATGCAATGACTTGTTGATTTTGGGGTTCATCAGAAGGGTAATAATATGTCCAAAGGGTGAAGCCACTCTCTTCTGATTGTGTCCAATCTTCTGGATAACGGATGAAATTCGCTTGCACAAATTTGCTGGCTTCATCTTTGTTGGTGATAGCAATGGCGACGAGAAAATCTAATCCACGTCCATCGAGCCGTGTTCCCAACCCAATAGAGGCATTATTGCCGAGCCATGAGCGTATGGCACTATTAAAATTTAGCCCTATCTCGCCATTTTGAACGGCTTGGTCTAAGAGGCTTTGGAGGGTCATGCTTTCGACCCCCATGGTATTGCCCGATGTCTCGCGCAAAATTTGGACAATGGGGTCACGGAAGCGCACAAAAATGTCGTTTAGGCTGTTGATATAACCGTCATCGGTGCGAATAGACCCGTACATGCTGAAGGTATTGGGCATTTTATCGGCGGCATAAGCATTGGCTAATGCGCCACCGCCACCACTCTGTAAAACCAAAAACGCGATGACAGCGATTAATGCGATAGCACCGATAACCCCACCTATAACCAATGGTGAGCGACTATTACCACCTGCTTTGGGTGGTGGGGCGGGTGGATAACCCCCATATTGTTGTGGTGGGTATTGTGGTGGCGGGTAGCCTCCTTGTTGCGGATAGCCCCCGCCTTGTGGTGGGTATTGTGGTGGTGGATAGCCCCCTTGTTGCGGATAGCCCCCTTGTGGTGGTTGTTGTTGTGACATGGAATCCCCTTTCGATTGTAAACACAACCATATTATAGGTTAAACGACTTTTTTTGTGATTGAATATGGCGTTTGTCTAACTTATATTATAACCCTAATCAGATTAATCGGAGTAGTTTGTTAAACCTTTTGGGGCATCTATGAGATGATATATTCATGGGTTGGATGTAACAATTTGGCACAAATATCCTCTATAATAATTGGGGTATGGTGAAATTGGGTCGCATTTGAAAGATTATCCATGAAATTGATGATAACACTATTTCAACGTCTAATAGCCTCAAATGGGTTTATGCGATTGCTGATGATAATCGTCGTTGGGGTTATGTGCGTTAGCGCCTATTATTTTAATGTGGGCAAAAACGATTATGTTGATGAGGGTGCATTATGGGCATCGCTAGGCGCATTGACGATGTTGCTTATGCTCTTATTGCTATGGAATCGTCCTGCTATACTTCCCCCTGTGAATATTCCTAGCACCAATAAGGTGTTTATTCGTACACGTTGGATTTTTGTGGTCATTGGCATTTTGGCATTGGTGATTTTGGCAGAAATCAATGGCAAAGTGTTTAAGATTCACCAATTGATGGTTGTCTCATCGCACCTGCAATTTGCCTTATGGATTATTGGCATTACATCGCTGGCATATGGCTTTGCGGGATGGCGCTATACATGGGCAGAGAAGCAACTCGCACCGGATAAAACCAAGCGGGTGCGCGTCCCTGTGCGCGATAAGACCTTTCGCCAACATTTGGCAAGTTTTAACCGCCTTGAGGTGATTGGTGTGTTGGCAGTGCTGATTTTTGCCACCATTACCCGTTCATGGCAACTCGAAACCACTGTTCGCCTGTGGATAGATGAAATTCACTTTTCTAACCCTGTATTGCATTTCAACGGTAATATGAATATTGATTTGCTCATCCCCTTTAGCTCAGTGGCGGCATTTCCCTATGTGTTCCCCTATATGCAATGGCATTTGGTGGAACTGATTGGATGGAATTTGATTGGGTTGCGTTCATTGAGTGTGGTGATGGGTGTTGCCAATATTTTGGTACTCTATTTGCTCGCCCGTGAATTATTTAATCGGCGGGTAGCGATGGTATCGGCAGTGGCATTGGCGGCGTTGCCCATTCATATCCAATTTAGCCGATTGGCGCTGAATAATATCGCAGACCCGCTTTTTGGCACATTGACCTTTTATTTTATCGCCAGAGGCTTTAAGTATCCCCACCAAATGCGTGGCAATTTTGCATGGGCGGGGGCAATGTTGGGGCTGACACAATATTTTTATGAGGGTGGGCGCTTTGTTTTTCCAGTCCTCACATTGGCGTGGCTGGGATTTTTGGGTGGCTGGGCATATTTGCGCCATATTCGCCCATTGATTACCTTTTCTATCCTCAGAAAAAGCAAACGGGGTGCTATTTTTGCCCTATTAAAACGCATAGACCCCATGCCGATTATCCGCGCAGGGGTGGTGTTGTGGGTGGTGGCGATTTGTGTGGGTGCGCCTGTGTATTATACCCTCATCGCCCGCAATCAAAATATTGCCACCCGCCTGAATACAGCAGGGGTGTCTGAACGTACTGTAGAAGAGATTGATGCGGCTCAAGATATTCTCAAGCATGTGACGAGTCGGTTGACCGAAAGTTTGATGATTCATGT
Organism: bacterium; assembly: GCA_033763335.1. Taxonomy (GTDB): domain Bacteria; phylum Chloroflexota; class Anaerolineae; order Aggregatilineales; family Phototrophicaceae. Next base: position 2,093 of record JANRKU010000081.1, on the reverse strand, counting down.
GAGCATCCCCGAAGCCCAATTGTATTATGGGGGCGATACTTCATTCCTCATTTTATTCATCATCCCGTTCTTTTTAATCGGTAGTTTTTATGCACTATGGCTGATGTTGTTTGGTGGCGTATTCAATACACAATACATTGCAGGGGCAACCCTGATGCTTATGTGGATAGGTATTACGTGGTTTGGCAATGTATTTTTGGAGGAAAGTCGTATTTCGGCGCGGTATGTGGTGGAATTTCCTGCATTGGCAACATTAATCGGGCTTGGAGTGGTGTATGTTGCCACCCATCTCACCCTAAAAAATGCCAAATTTCTCAATTATATGCTGGCATTCATGGTGAGTTTGCTCGTCACATTTCAAACAGTGTATTATTTCGATTATCACCTGCGCCTATTTAATCAACAATTTCGTGATGATAGAGGGCGAAATTATGATGTGGAAGATGCGCTCTATCGCTCGGTAGGCTTTCCCACATCCACGCGGGTGCATATCATTGATTTTCCCACCATGTATTCGCCCGATGCGTATAATATTTTGCGATTCCTCACACGGGATGTTGGGAACGATATTCAAGTTTCCACGATGAAACCCGCCGATTTTACCGATGCGTATCTGGATGCTCAACCGCGTGTTATAGACCATGCTTTTTATCTGCCACCCATAGATGTGCTGAATATTGAGCGCCTAAAAGCCCATTATGGCGGCGAATTGCAAGGACCTTTTTATACACAATTCCACGCATCCATCGAAAAGGGGTTTGTACTGTATTATTGGGCAGGGTCGTATAATCCTAATGTGGCAGAAACACCCCCTGCGGAGTGAAAATCGTCTATAATGTGAATATCTATTAGCTATGTGTGGGAATTTGGCAGTCACCCACCTGCCGAGAAAAATGAAATTCAATTGGCACTACCTACAAGGACGATTGGAACAAACGGATCTTGATACCCTCATTATAGAATGTGAAAAATGGCAAAACCGAAAATCTCTTGTGGATGAGGAACTGGATGCTACCCGCCTTATCCACTCCACATTAATTTTATCTGCCCACGCACTCCGCACCGATAAATCTGCGCTTGCACATCAATTAGTTGGTCGTTTGATACCATATCGAAGCAAAAATGTACTGATTAAAGCATTAATAGACGAAATCACTCAATTCCCCAAGCATCTCTTTTCAATCCATTCAAATGATGATTTTGCGCCATTACTCCCTGCTGGTTGGTCATTAGCGAATCGGTTTAGGCATAATGCCTCTGTAGAAGGATTCATTCAAACCCGTAATGGGCGATTTTTATCTTGGAACTATGATTTCAATTTCTATTTGTGGAGCAAAGACGGCAAATTGCTTAGTCTTATGAAAAAGCATCGTAAAGAGCCAATTCGTGGCATGGAATTGCGCGATGGAACATTGTTGACCATCGGTGTATTGCCATTTGATGAAGATGCGGAGTTATTTTTATGGGATAAGGATGGTCAATTTTTACGCGCAATCTCACTGGATGAATATAATCTTATTGTGCCACCCCACAAAAAAAGACGCTTACCCGATGAAGTTAAGGTGCGAGGTGGCAAATATATCGCCACTTGGGAAAGACACGACATCTTTTTATGGCATAAAGAGATGCCTCGCACACACATCTCACAACATCAAGGCAAAGTTTCGATTCAACGAACACGAGATGGTCTTATTATTTCAAATGCGTGGGATGAAAATCCTCCTACATTACGCTTGTGGGATTGGAATGGCAATCTCGTGAATACAGGGCTTGTACATACCGATACGATTAAAGGGATTTATCAAACCTCTGATGGGCGATTTTTCTCTTGGGGATATGACAAAAAATTGTGTTTATGGGACTCCGATATCAATCTCATCAAAGTTTGTCATGACGACCTGAGCATCATAGAGATAGTAGAAACCCGTGAAGGACAATTTTTAACATGGGGTGCAGGATATTATCATGAAGGCAACGATAAGTCACTCCGTTTATGGGATAAAGAGGGTAATCTCATCAAAACATTGGAAGGTAATTCGCGTGAAATTGAGGGTATGTTCCAAACGACACAAGGATATTATCTCGCATGGGAG